>NZ_JBHSIU010000041.1:0-851419 GCF_042653625.1 Dactylosporangium cerinum
GGTGTCCGGAGACCTGGGGTGCACCCATCCGTGGTGCACCCCAGTACGGCAGACGGACTCACCATCCTTTTGTCAACGGACATCTGGTGTTGGCTCTGGCACGAAGTTTGGATGCTGTTGGTGATCTTGGGGTTAGTCGTCGGTCATGGCGCGGAAGAGTTGTTGAAGACGGCTCCGTGGTCGTCGACGCGGGTCCGGCCGGTGTTGGGCGAGTCGGATGATGCTGGTGCCGGCGGCGGTGAGGACGTGTTGGACGTGAGTCTTCGCGAGTCCGCGGTATCGGCAGTGGCGCAAACCGTGTGCATGGACGGTTTCTGAGACAGTGGCCTCGCATCCGGCGCGGAGTGCGTAGCGGCGTTTCCACTCGGGAGTCAGCTGCTGTGCTCGGTTCCGGTTCTGGATCTCCTGCAGCGGTTCCGGCAGCAACAGCAGGTGCCGGCCTTTGCCATCAACGTTTCCCGTGCACTGCTGCCGGACCGTGCAGGCGCGGCAGTCCGCCCGCCGGAACAACACCGACAGTCGCGGCTTGCCGTCCGCGACCGCCGGTTTCCACGGCGGACTGACCATCCCTTGTGGACACGTGACGGTCTCGGTCTGCCAGTCAACATGGAAGTCCTCCTTGGCGAAGCCGGGCCGTTCAACAGCACGCGGATCCTGACGAACCGGCCCGACAATCGTTATCCCATGAGCCATCGACGCCCGGTGCACCTTTCGGGCGTGACGTAGCCGCTGTCCAGGAAGTGCTCCGCCGGTGCCATGCGCCGACCGGCCAGCGCGGCATGGATCGCAGCAACGACGCTGATGTCCTGTTCCGGAGCCGGAGTTGTCACGACATGCACGATGACGTTCGGCCGTTCCTCGTCACAGGTCTCCGTCTGATGATCCTTGTATCCGACCCGTTCGACCTTGCCCGGCTTGTAACTGAACCGGGCCTGCGGATCGTGCGGGACACGACCTCCACGCCCGACCACGGCACTCGACAGGCTCCGGATCATCGTCGGGCGGCGTGCTGCCGAACCGCCACCGCGTCGTGCCCTCCCGGCTCTTGCGAGCTCGGGACAGCTTCGCCTCCCGCCATCGCAGCTGCCCGGACTCGTCAAACCAGCACTGCTGCACCCAGACCTGGCGCAGCACCTCGACAGCAGCCGCACCCGACCCGACCGCCGGCCCTGTCGGGCCGTAGACGGCCTGGAGCAAGGCAACACCATCAGCACCGACCAGCTCCACATACTGCCGCACCGCAGCCGCACCGGTCGGCTGCCGCTCGTGCCGCGCCGACCGGCCGTAACGCTCGGCCCAACCCGCCGGCATGACACCGGCCAGCCACACCTCATCCACCTTCGCCAAGGCCTCCAGCGCGGCGCGCATCGTCTCCGCGACCAACTCCACCCGACTCAGCCGACGAACCGCCGCCAGCACATGCGTGGAGTCCGCCCGCTGCCGTCCCCGCGCCCGCACCAAACCCGCCTCCGCGAGCCGATCAACCATCACCGCCAGCAGCCGATCAGCCCGGTCACCCTCGGCCAGCCGGTCCCGGAACTCGCTGAGCACCGAATGATCGAACCCGGGCTCGGTCAGCTCCATTCCCAACGCGTACTTCCAGTCGATACGACACGCCACCGCCCGCACCGCCTGCCGATCAGTCAGGTTCTCCGCATACTGCAAGACCGACACCAGCGCCAACCGGGCTGGCGCCACACCACGACGGCCGTCCACCGGAAACCAGCCGACGAAGTCGTCGTCGGTGAACAGGTCCTGCAGCCGATCCCGTATCAACATCGCCGGCGTGCCCTTCGGGCTCGCCGCCCACGCCACCCGAGCCGTCTCCACCGGAACACCAGAACCCGAACTATGACCCATCGACATCCTGCTATCCCAACATCGGGGCACCTCCGAGCCTGGCAACGACGCGCTGCAAACTGATCAACCAACCAAGATCACCAACAGCATCCGAACTTCGCGCCAGAGCCAGTATTCACCGGCCGCGGACACCCAGGAGCTTGAATGTCAAGCAGCGCCCTCAGTGAGGTGATGCGACCAGGCTGTCGTCTCGTCGTAGGGCTTGCCGGTTTTGAGGCATCCGTGGAGGATGCCGACGAGTCGGTTGGCGAGTTTGGCGCAGTGCGGCGTTGTAGTTGGCGCCGCGGGCGCGTTGCTGGTCGTAGTAGGCCCTGGCGCCCGGAGAGTTGCGCAGCGATGTAAACGCCTGCGTCATCAGGGCGTCGATGAACCGGTCGTTGTGCACGAACCGGGGCGGCGACGATCTTCTTCTTGCCGGAGGCGCGGGTGATCGGGCTGGTCCCGGCGTAGTTCTTGCGGGCCTTCGCCGACGGTGCCGGCGATGTCGTATCGGTATTTGGCGCGTGCATCGCCGCGTCAGCAACGACGACCGCACGCAGCCGCATGAACGTCCTCGACCGCCACGATGTGGACCGTGGACCACCAGCGCCGGGTGTGCACCCGGCCCTGCCCGTCGGCATGCGGTGAGCCCGCAACGCCAGCGCGCAAGTATTGGCCTACCCGGTAGTGCGTCCAGAACTTGCGGCTCTCCCAGCAACGCCTCTGCGGGAACTCGCGCGATATGTACCCGGCGGCGTACCGCGGCGCGAGCGCGGGCCACGGCTCGTACCATGTGGCGCTATGACGATCGGGGCGTGGGCGAACTCGCGTAGCGCGATGGTGTTGGCGGCTGGAGGCACGTGTTGGCTGCTGACCATCGGCTACTTGGCGGTTCAGCCGTTCGTCGCGGCGGCGTGGGTTGATCCCGGCTACAGCTTCGTTTCCAACACGATCAGTGACCTGGGTAACGCCTCGTGCGGGCCGTTCGTACGACCAGACGGTACCGAAGCGTATGTGTGTTCTCCTCGGCATGCGGTGATGAACACGGCGTTCATCGCGGTGGGGGCGCTGACGGCTGCGGGAGCGATACTGGCTCGGCGGTGGTGGCCGGGAGGCAGGGTCGTCACCACCGGGCTTGGCCTTGTCGCGGCGGCCGGCATCGGCGGTGTCATGGTTGGACTAGCGCCAGCGGACACCAATCTACCCCTGCATGCCGCAGGTGCGTTGCTTCAAGTGCCGGGAGCGGTGGGAATGCTGCTGCTCGGATTCGCGACCGACAAGACCGGCTGGCCGCGAATCTTGAGTCTGGTCTGCGGAACGACAGCGACAGCCGCGTGTGTGCTGTTCTTGGCCGGTGTCCACCTTGGTCTGGGCGTCGGCGGAATGGAACGCCTCGCATTCGACACCCTGACGGTATGGACCGGCGTGCTCGGCGCGGCGGTACTTCGCCGTACCCATCTGACGCACCGGACCGCGCCTGCAGGGGGCTGAGGCGACCGGAGTCCGGCCAGTCACGCGCGGCGCAAGGATCTCGGGCGAGAACCCGCCCAGGTCAGAACCCTGGGACACGCGGCGCGGACTCGCCACTTGCGCAGGGGGCATTGCCCGGCCTCATCGCTGCTACCGACCGTCGCCGCTGGGCTGGGGGCGTACGCCCCCAGCCCAGCAACCGCCTGGCGCGGTCGTGGTGTGTGGCGAGGACGTCGAGCCGGTCGACGCCGGGGTTGAGTTCAGCCGGCGAGAGGACCGGCTGATGACCGCAGCGGGGGTGCTCGCGCGCAGGAATGGACCGGACAGCCACCGAACGGCCTCGTGCTATTCCCGGCGCTGCCGGGCATGTGGAAGGCTTGCCGGCGTGGGTCAGCCAACCTTGCCCCGGTGCGCTTGTTGTGGTTTCCGAACAGGCTGCACCACCTGCCCGATCTGCTATTGGACCGATGACGGCCGCAGCGACGTGCACGACGATGTGGGTGCCGGCAGCCGCAACGGCGACCTGAGCCTCGCCGATGCTCGGCTCAACTTCAGCATCTACGGGGCCAGTACGCCCCGCTACAAGGACCTGGTCCGCGCGCCCCGCGCCGACGAACGACCCTAGGACCGGGCAGCGCTGCCGTCACGAACGACACTTGCGGCGGTGGTCTGCTGCAGCGCTCCGCGGTCTGCCGACGTCCATGCCGACCGACGACCGGGCGGCTGTTCCAGCTGCCGGCCGGGTTACCAGGCGTCGTGGACGGCGATGATGCGCCACCACGGGACCGTGACAATGAGACAGCCAGATCGCCCCGCCCGGTCTCGATACTTCCCTTTCTCCTCCAAGCTCGCGAGCAGCCCGGCTGCACACTCACGTCCAGGTCCGCTGCACCCACGACAGGCCGGGGGTTATTCCGCGAACACAAGTACCGCACCAACCACGAACCAGAGTCCGGCGATCGCGAGCATCGACCAATGGACGACCCTCCGTTTCGACACAACCTCCATGCCGGTGGCGAGCCGGGATGCCGACGGATCGCCTCCATCAGCCGTTCCGACTGACGCACCGTCTTCCGCCAACGCCACCTACCCTGGTCTCGCCGTGAATCCCCTGCCACCAACGCTTCCAGGTCGATGGTCCTGCCCGAGGTTGTCTGCAGGTAGACGTGTTCCCGCTCGACCCCACCCGCGCGGACGATTGCCGCGCGCGGGACAGTTCGTCGACAGATACGTGACCCGGATCTCACCGCCGGTGCCGTTGCTGAGCCTGGTCACCCGGTACTTGTTCGTCTGCGGCACACCCGCAGAGACGTTGTAGTCCATCCGGTTGGCGTAAGCGGTGCCGCCGAACGTGATCGTCGGTAACGCCTTGCTGCCGCCGACCTTGCCGGTGTGGGTGATGCTGGCCAGCCACAGCGACGGGCTCGTACCGTCGTTCGTCGGCGGGTACTGGTGCGTGAACGCCCAGTCGTCCACGTCGCGGTAGGCGCTACCGTCCCACACCTTCGTCGTGACACCCGTCAGCCGCTTCGCCGTCCAGAACGACGGCGCGACGTTCGTGTTGCACGGCGGTCTGGCGCACTTGAGGTCCCGCGGGGTATCCGGCCAGTTCGCCGCCACCGGGTTCGCACCGGACCAGCACGACGCCAGGCAGCGGTCACCGGTCGAGAAACCCATCCGCATCGGCGCTGGCGTCGACAGCGACCCATTCTTCCGCGTGCCATAATCCATGTGGTCCAGCACGACACCCCGTCGTACGCCGCGGTCGCGTTCGGGTTGCCGAACAGACCGGTGGCGTTGCCCTCTTTCGTGTACCAGTACGACATCGTGTTGCCGTGCGGGTCCTCGACATAGTCGAGGTTCCACCGCCACGTCCGGTGACACCACGACGACGCGAACCCGCCAACCTGGAAGCACGGCTCGTCACCCCGGTTGGCGAACACCGGGATCCGCAACGCCGAGTTCGTCTCCGGGTTCCCCGACACCCACCCAGGAATGCGGTTCAGTCCGAAGTAGTACTTGGTGCCATCGGTCGTTGTGAGCTTCCAGTGCTCGGCGAACTGGTCGCCGTTTGGTCGCACCGGTCAGCAGTTCGAACTTCGAACCGTCATCGCTGGCCAACCGCCACATGCCGGTCGCATCATCCAGGACCAGTTCACCGGAGTGTCCATCGAACACCACGGTGGCGTTCTGCGACCGCCAGCACGAGTCGCTGGTGGCGTTGGTGAAGTACGGCGCGTAGACCGGCTCCCCCGGCTTCCGACGTTCAACCACGCACGCAGCACGTCACCTTCACGGCCGATGACGTCGACCTTGCCGTCAGTGTCGAAGTCGCGGGCGACGAGGAGGTTGACCGACCCCAGACGCTACTGGAGAACACTCGCGCCGCCGCAGACACGACACCGTCGGTGGAGGTGTTGCGGTGGAAGTACATGTCGGCCGACGACCGCCATGATGTCGGGGTTGGTGTCACCGTCGTAGTCCTCCAACGGCAGGAACGCGCCGTACCCCGACCAGCCCGTGGACCAGATCGTCGACGCCCCGACGCTGAACGTGCGCCCCGGGAGAAACACGCATCGGTTGTATACGACATTTCTGGGTAAGTCGATTGTATCCGAAATCGGCATCTCCGTGGCAGTCCCGATGGTGCGGCGGGCGTAGCGCGCGGACTACCTCGTGAGGGTTAGCAGTAGCCGCGGACGGCTGATCGCGGTCGGGAACCCAGGCGGCACAACCAAATGCCGGGCACCTGAAACGGCGCGGTGCCGCCGCGTGACCGGTATGGCAGTGGAACCATAAGGACCCCAGCTGCGATTGTCGATGTCCGGGCACGGGCACGGCTCGCGCACGTGGCTTTCGGCCGCTCAGGGGGGTTCACACACCGCCGAATCAGGGAAATTGGGTGCTGCCCCCGATGGGGGGTGTGTGCCGTCGCGGGCATCGTGGACAGGGAGGCGGGGCCGGGTGACCCGGCGGCCGCCGTTGCATCGCCGCCAAGGCATCACCCACGGGTCATCGGGAGGCATGGGTGACGTTCTCCATCACCGCGCGGTATCCGACGAACCGATCCACCGTCCTCGTGCTGCGCGGGGTGATCGACTATGACAGCGCTCGGGTGCTACGCGCCGCGATCTCTGCCGCCGTCGCCCGCCGTCCCATGCCACGGCTGATCGTTGTTGACCTGCAAGCGGTTACGTCGGTCAACGACGTCGGGGTTGGCACCCTTGTCGTCGCCGGTCGGATCTGCCAGGACATCGGCATCAGCCTTGTCGTGCGTCACCCCTCGCCGGCTTGATGCCGATGGAGCGTAGGCCGTAATTGTCGAACGCATCCCGTTGCCGGGCGTTGGTGTCTGCCACACGCTCGTCACCGCCGGCCGGCAGCGCCTCGGCGTGGTCTGTCACCGCACCGGCCGCCGCGATCTGGTCGTGTACCACCCCGACGACCCTGAGCCCGCCGCGCACGCCGTGGTCCTCGGGACCGACGAGGCGCGCCACATCGGCGACCTGCTGGCCGCCACCGCCACCGTCGAGCACCTCGTCGAGCCGCGGGCACTGCCCGCCGGCATCACGGTCACCTGCATCCGCATCGCGGCCGACTCGCCCTACCACGACCGGCCGCTGCGAGACGTCTGTGCGCGATGCGATCCGAGTGTCTGCCTGGTCGCGGTCATCGGCGACGACCGGGTGGTGCCGGCCCCCGATCCGGCAGTCGTCCTCCACCGTGGCGACACCCTCATCCTCGCCGGCGATCCTGCGGCCGTCACCGAAGTGGCGGACCTCCTCGGGGCCGGCGGGGTCCGGACACCTGCGCGATAGCACGAACCGCAAACGCGACGGTCATGTCCGTGACCACACCGAACCCGCCGATCCTGACGGCGTCAATCGGACGCAGCTGCGCCGCGTGCAGCGTGTGTGTGCCTCACGGCGGAAGCAGCAGGTCGGCTGTGCGGTGCCGGTGCAGCCACGCATGGCTTCGTCGGTGAGAACGGGCCCAGACGTGCGTGAGTTCGGGGCCCGGGTGGGCCACTGTTCCTTGATCATTGTCCGTGAGATTGGGGCCCACCCTGCAGCAGGCTGCGGCGGGCGCTTCAGAACGGTGGGTCGGATCGCAATCCGCCGGTGAGCGCCGGGCCGGTCGGGTATAGGAAGGTCGGGAGGTCGTGGCTGGTGGGACGGGTCCAGATTCCGTGCTTCGGACACTTTGACTTCGACCTACGCGACCTTCAATAGGTGTCCCCGTCGATCCCGCCAGTCACCGCGCCAGGCTACCCAGATCCCGGCTGGGCCAGCTCGTGCAGCGTCGGGGACGATCGACGCGACGCGGCCAGGTGCAGTCGGGGTTCACGTAGCGTCATCGCGTGGGTTGGCCGGTTGCGCGGTAGCGCCGGGTTGTTTTGGCTTCCACGGTGGCGGCGGCAGCCGGTGACTCATCTGCTCGGTGAGCGCCGGCGTACGGCGGGTTTGGTGGCCGCGACGTGGGCGGCGATGGCCTCGGGCCCGGGCCTCGCGTCGCGACCGAGGGAGCGTACGAGGCGCGAGGCATTCCGGCACAGTCAGCGATCTCTGCCGGCGCCCCGCGTGCCAGCCCGGATCGGTGATGCCGCGGGCCATCGTCTCGGCCCGGCCACTGCCCGGGCAACCCCGCCCAGCGCCAACGCCTCAGGTGGAAATCTCAGAAGTCTCGCTGAACTGCACTAGCTCCTCCCGTAGGATTTTCAGCGCATCGACCGTCTGCGCCCGGACGATGTTCCACGTGTCGTCCCAGCTCGGTGAAGCATCATGGACGCCAAGGTTGCGTAGCGCAGCCAGCAGGCCCCCTCGCGTGCGACTATGCTGGAGGGCGTTGCGGACCTGCCGAATTCTGCGCAAGGCCGACACCGCCTCCTCGACGCGAGCCTGTTGGCTCGCAGGCAGCCGATGCCGCAGCACCTCAGTCAGCCGATCGAGGCTCCTGCTCGCCTTCTCTACATCGATGTCGGCCGGCAGAAGGGCGTCGCCGGGCCAGATTTGATCGATGACGTCCGCGAGCGCGCTCATCCGTGACTCGAACTCCTCCAGATCCGCGCAGTCCACCGCCAACGAGGCCGTGTTCTTCATTGACCCTGGTTTGCCGCGAAAGCGCTCGCGCTGCCCGAATGCAAGTCGCCATGCGAGATCGGTGACGTCGAACGCCTCGGGAACGCTCAGCGGCGGCAGTCGGGCCGGCCGCACCGGCTTAACCTCGACACGGCGTTGCCAGCAGGAGTGGCCACCGGCGGTGCAGCCCTCCGGCTCCTCGACTTCTTTCTGCCCTCGGTCGCAGAGCGCGCTGACCACGTCCCGCGACTTGATCCCGCCAGCATCAGTCACGCTGGTCACCTGCGGATGCAACAGGTGCGAACACACGAGATCCGCTGGCGGGAGGGCGCAGGAATGACACAACGGTCGGGAAGTCGGCGCGCTCAACAGCCCCTCGATCTCGACCCGTGCGGTCGCGTCTCCCGGTGCCGCAGCAGTGCAGAACAGGTCCCGCGATGACCGCCGTTCATCGTCTTTGTGGTCGACGGCTGCGCGCGGCATGACGACGGACAGGGCGGCGTAGACCTTGCCGCCAAAACCCAGGGGAGGCGCGGCCACCGAGGTCCGCGGCCACGGGACGGTCAGCGTCACGGTAGCGAATCCGCTATGGCGCACGTCGGCCAGGACCCGGCGCAGTTTCTGCGGCGTCTGGCGCGTCCTGGCCGGCCGGATCGGAGGGGAGGTTGCCCAGGATCCGCTTCTGCACGGAGGGCGGTGCGCCGGCGAGCAGGACAGCCCGACACCCGTGGAGTGCAGGGGCATACGCCCGCCGACGTGGTACAGCACCGGATCGGCGTCGTGGGCGGACAGCCGCTCGACCAGCAGCGCCTCGTCGCCGTCGCGTATGGCCAGAAGGACGTGCTGGCGGTGATGTGAAGAGGTCCTCCATGAACGGCATGGCGGCGGCCCGCAGGCCGTGGCCCGCACGGCGCCAGCGCGGCGATCTCCAGGAGCCGCAGGCCGATGGTGTACCGGCCGTCCTCCCGGCGTTCCAGCGCGCCGTCTCGACCAGTTTCCTGGCCAGGTGCAGCGTGATGCTGCGCGGTATTCCGGTCAGAGGTGCGTCAGGTCGGCCAGGGACAGGACCCGGTGCGCGGGGTCGAAGGCGCCCAGGAGCGCGAAGGCCCGGTTGATGACCGCGTCAATCTGCGCAGGCCTGCGGCCTCGCGGTGGGGCCGGTTCGCCGGGCGAGGTCGCTTGAGTCATGTCTGGACCCTGCTATTCCATTCAATGGCATTCATGATGCCAATATATGGCACCTGTTCCTACGATCGCTCCGTACCTACGGGCAGTGCCCGGCTGACACCCGAACCCCACTCAGGAGTGATCCATGAACGATCTGTCCAGCGACGTCACGCTGCTCGGCGGCAAGACGACCGGCATCGCCACTCTGCCCGATGAGGTGACGGACAAGCCCGTGGTGGTATTCGTGCACGGCGGCGGCGCCACAGCGAGGTCGTTCGACTACCGCCTGGTCGAGTTCGACACGCTGTGGACCGCCCGCCCGGACCTCGTCGACGAGTTCGCCGACGCGCTGCGCACCCGTTCGCCCTACGTCGATGCCGCCCTCTTCCCCGGTTCCACGCACGGCATCGCCGACAGCATCGCCGGCCACGAGTACTGCCTGCAGGTCCTCGGCTTCACCGAGAGCTGCGCCGCCGCCGTGAGCACCCCCCAACTCCTCGGCCGTTGAACGGCATCCGAAACGGAGCAGTCGCATGACCACGTCCGCCGAGAATCTCATCGACATCCACGCCCACTTCGTCACCGACCGCTACATCGAGGCCGCCCGGTCAGCGGGTCACCACCATCCCGACGGCATGAAGACCTGGCCCCGCTGGGACGCCGCCGAACACCTCCGGCTGATGGACCGCCACGGCATCCGCACAGCCGTGCTGTCGCTCTCCTCGCCCGGCGCACACTTCGGTGACCACGAAGCCGCCCGCCTGCTCAGCCGGGAGGTCAACGAATACGGCGCCGGGGTCAGACGGCGCTATCCCGGACGGTTCGGCCACTTCGCCTGCCTGCCCCTGCCCGACGTGGCGGGGTCCCTGAACGAACTCGCCTACTGCCTGGACGTTCTGGGAAGTGACGGAGTGGCCGTCATGACCAACACCCACGGCGTGTACCTGGGCGACCCGCGGTACGAACCGCTGTGGAGCGAACTCGACCGCCGCCAGGCGGTCGTCTTCGTCCACCCCACCTCACCCCCGTGCGCCGAGGCCGTGGACCTGGCACGACCCCGGCCCATGCTGGAGTTCATCTTCGACTCCGCACGTACCGTCAGCGACCTGGTTTTCGCGGGCGTCTTCAGCCGCCACCCCGCCATCCAATGGGTCTTCACCCACGGCGGCGGCGCGCTCCCCCTGCTCGCCGACCGCATGGAACTCTTCCGTACCGTCTTCTCTGGCACCGACCCTGCCGACGACACCTACCCCAGCGTCCAGGAACAGATCAGCCGCTCGTGGTTCGACATGGCCGGCACCCCCTTCCCGCACCAGATCCCCACCCTGGCCGGGAGCTTCGGCACCGACCGCATCCTGTACGGCAGTGACTACTGCTGGACCCCGGGGGCGGGTGTGGGCTCGCAGATCGTCTCCCTCCAGACGGCCGAACAGCCGTCGCCGGACACGTGGCGCACCCTGACCACCCGCAACGCCGAACGCCTGATGCCGCAGTTCGCCCGGAAACTGCCCGCCCAGTGCAGGGGCCGATGAACCCGCCCCTCCCTGACGAGGACCTTCGAGGCAAGCGTGTCCTGGTCGACGGCGGCGCTCTGCCCACCATCTAGCGTCCCCCCGCCGGCCGGCGGACGACCGGACGAAAGCCGTCCGACAACCGCCGCAGGCACCACCCGCAACCCGGACCACCCCGTGGTCCGGCCCAGCCCGCATCCACCAAGGAGACACCATGAACAGCACGCCAGCAGACATCCAGAAGACTCCGGCAGACATCCAGGAGCTTCTCGAGATCGAGACCATCAAGGGGATCATGGCGCGTTACGCACGATTCGGAGAGACCGCCGACTGGGCGTCCTTCCGCAAACTGTTCACCGAGGACTTCACCTACCGCGCCGACGCCGGGCCGCGTGCCTCGGCAGATGCCTCGCCCGTCATCGCCGTCGAGGGGCGGGACGCGTTCGTCGACGCCATGGAGAACCTCCTGGACGGCGTCGTGGCCGTGCACCAGATAGCCCTGCCCGAGGTCACGCTCACCAGCCCGACGACGTCCAGGGCCGTGTGGGCCATCCACGACTACATAAAGTCCCCGGGGGTGGGCAACTTCAAGGGCTGGGGGCACATCACCCAGGAGTACGTCAAGATCGACGGCGAGTGGAAGATCCGCAGCTCCCACACCACGCGCACCCTCGTCGAAGAGGAATGGCCGTCCTGAACGGCTGCCGCGACACACCCGGGCGGCAGCGCACGACGAGCCGCCCGGGGCCGGAGCGCGGAACATCGTCGCCCGGCACCGCCGATCGCCCCCCGCAGGAAGGAATCGACACCCTGTGACCGTCCTTGATGAACTGAGCCGCAGCCGCTACGTCAGCCTCACCACGTACCGCAAGAACGGCACGAGCGTCGCCACGCCGGTCTGGCACGCCGTGGACGGCGGTGAGCTGTTCCTCTCGACAAACCCGGACTCCTGGAAGGTCAAGAGGATCCGCAACAACGCTCGTGTCGTCGTCACGGTGTGCAGCGCGCGTGGCCGAATCGCAGAGGGCGCACCGAGCGCCGAGGGCACGGCGCGGCTCCTGGACCCCGCAGGAACCGACGACGTCCGCCTGCTGCTGGCCCGCAAGTACCTCGCGGTACGGCTGACCGTCTGGCTCCTCCAGGTCCTTCGACGTCGAAAGCGTCCCGCGATCGGGATCGCCGTGTCATTCTGACCCCAGCCACGACGGGGACGTCATTTGATTCCGAGCACGGACAGTTGCCGTGAGTTCTGCCGGCCGGGACGTCGCGGGGGACGGCTGTCCCGACCGGCCCCGGCGCCGGGTGCGGACCTGTGCGTGCCGAGGTTTCGTACTCGCGGAGCGCGTGCAGTAGGTGGGCTTGGTTCACGATCAGGGTCCGGTCGAGGAGTTCGGCTCGGCATGAGCGCACCCAGCGTTCCATGATCGCGGGCCTGCGCGGTATGCGGATGCTGGTCTTCACGATAGCGATGCCAGTGTCTACGAAGACCGCGTCGAAGGCGGTGGTGTACCTGCAGTCGCGGTCGCGGATCAGGTACTGCGCTGTGGTGCTGGCGTCGTGGAGATCCATGACTCGATGCAGGCCCGTGACCTCGGCCGAGAAACCTGGTTCGTAAACCGTCTGCCTAGATTGTGGGGAGGGTGCCGCCGTCGATGACGTGCTCGGCGCCGATGATGGAGGGTGCACGGTCCGAGCAGAGGAAGGCGATGAGTTCGGCCACCTCTGCGGTGGTCACCGGTCGGCCGAGGGGCATCCCTGCGGGGTACAGCGCGTCGGCGATCTGCTGCAGTACGGTGGCCTGGTCGGTTCCTGTAGCACGAGCGAGATGGTCGGCCAGTTCCTCGGTGGCAGGTGTTCGGATGAAGCCAGGGGCGATCGTGTTAACGCGGACTCCGCCGGGGGCGACCTCGGCGGCGAGTCCCTTGCTGTAGGCGGTGAGAGCGGCCTTCGCGGCAGACAGTGTGATGCTGTTCTGCGGCAAGCCGCCAGCCAACATATCCAGCCGTACGTTCGTCAGTGGCATCCGACGTTGGATGGTGGTGATGTGCAGCACGACGCCGTAGCCTGCCGCGAGCATGTCGGGCACGAAGGTGCGGTCGAGACGAACAGCGGCCATCAGGACAGTGTCTAGGCTCGTGGCCCACTGCTGGTCATCGAGGTCGGCGAAGCCGCCGGTGGCCAAGGTTCCGCCGACGTTGTGGATGAGGATGTCCAGACCGCCGAGATGGTCACGTACGTGACGCGCCACGGTCTCAATGCCGGAGGCGGTGGACAGGTCGGCTGAGACGAAGAACGGGTGCGCCGCCTCGGCCGGTGGGACCGTACGGGCCGTCACCAGGACGGTCGCGCCCGACTGGCGGAGACGAGCGGCCGTCGCGGCGCCCAGCCCCCGGGTGCCGCCGGTGATCAGGACACGTTTTCCGTGCAGGTCCTCGTGGGGAAGGTAGTCGTCGGGAGGGGAGGCGTGGGGCATTGCGATCCGATCTCTGTGCGCGTGAATATTGACGATCTGACTTTCCCGAGAGCGATGATCTTCGTCAGACGTTGCTGCTTTTTCTTTGCAGACGTGGACGATGTTGCGGGTCGCGGCGATGTTGGCGACCCGGCCGTCGTCGACCGGAGCGCAAGCACGGCGCGATCGCGCGGTGGTCGGGCAGCGCGAAGCAGGGAGCCGGCAGCTCAGAGCATCGACACTGCTCAGGCTGGCCCGGCCGAACAGCTCGAGCTGATGGTACGTTCTCGCGGTGCTTGAACTGGGCGAGAACGTTGAATGAAAAAGTAGACGTCGGTTCTGGCCAGAAGGGCACGCCGGCGAGCAGGAGACCGACTCTGTCCAGCGTTCCGGCGTCGAACGCGGTCGCCGGGTACGCGGACCACGCCGCTTGGCGGTGATCAGGCAAAGGGTCGCGCTCGTCCGTAACCGACGGGTCGATGCAGTGCAAGGTGGGCGGCTACTCCGCCCCGCGGAACAGCGTGCTGCTGCGCAGCTCGCGGGAGATGCCAAGCGCCGTCGCCCGCACGACCGGGACGAACTGCCGCGCGCTTACGTCCTCATCCGGAACGACGACTGATACCGCCGCCACGACCCGACCCCCGCGGCCGAGGACGGGCGCGGCGACGCTCAACCGCGGCCACGGCTCACTGAGTACGGTCGTCGCGAAGCCGTTCCGGCGCACATCGGCGAGCAGGCGCTCCCACTCCCCGACCGGCTCTCCGTCATCGACCGCTTCGAGATGGGCGCGGCGTCTCGCCGGCTCCATCGCGGCCAGGAACACCTGCCCGACACCGGTACTGACCAGCGGGAGCCGCCCGCCGACGCGGTACAGCACCTCACCGGCATGCCGGGCGGACAGCCGCTCCACCAGGAGCGCGTCCTCCCCGTCCGGCACGGCCAGCAGCACGTGCTGGCGGGTCACGTGGAACAGGTCCTCCAAGTAGGGCATGGCGATCTGCCGAAGGCCATGCCCTCGCGGTGCGAGCGACGCGATCTCCAACAGGCGCAGGCCGACGACGTACCCGCCGTCCCTCATTTGCTCCACGGCGCCGTTTGCCACGAGCTGGCGAAGCAGCCGCAGCACCGTCGACCGCGGAATCCCGGACCGCTCGGCCAGCTCCGTGAGGGTCTGGACGCGGTGCTCGCCATCGAAGGTGCCGAGCAGGGTAAAAGCCCGGTCGAGCACCGGCTCGCCCCGCTCCGGCTTGCGTCCACGTCGCCCCGCACCCGTTCCCACGTCACTCATGGACAACAGTATGCCATTCAATGGCATTCTACGTGCCATCGAATGAAACACTGCCTAGCGTGGTGGACGTGGCACTTCCCCCGCCGCCCGGCGCGGGACGACCGAGAGGAACGACGATGAGTTTCAAACGCGACGAGGTCACCTTGCTCGACGGCGCCATCAGCGGACGGATCGCCGTCCCCGACGAGACGGCGGAGACACCCATGCTGGTCCTCGTCCACGGCGGCGGGGCCAACGCGCTGAGCATGGACATCCCCGGCCACTCGTTCATCGGGACCGCCGCGCGATGCGGTTTCCCCGCGATCGCACTGAACCGGCCCGGCTACGGCGGCAGCAGCACCCTCGGGTTCCCCGCCGACTCCGACGACGGCCTCCTGGCGGCGAACGCGAGCCGCCTGATCGACGCCATCGGCGAAGCCTGGGAACGGTACGGGCGGAACACTCCCGGCGTCGTCGTGTACGGCAGCTCCGTCGGCGGTGCCGTCGTGCTGCATCTGGCCTCCCAGTGGAGCGAGCAGAGCGCACCCACGTGGCCGCTGCTGGGCGTCGCGACCGCGGACGTCGCCCAGAAACCGCCACAGAAGGCGCTCGACGCCTGGCACGGCACGCCGGTGACCGAATCCGTAAACATCGCGGCGCTGCAGCCGCTGCTGGACGCACCGCCGCTGTGGACGATCCCGACCTACGCCTTCGACCCCAGCGCCCTGCCCGGCGTGTTCGCGCCGGTCATTCGCGCCGAGATGATGGAGATCATCGGCGGCTGGGCACGCAACTGGAAGGAGATCGCCACCAGCATCACTGTGCCGGTGCACTACCGGCTCGCCCAGTACGACACCTTCTGGCAGGTCGCCCCCGAGCTGATCGACGAGTTCGCCACCGCGCTGCGTGCGCACGCGCCCTACGTCGACGCGGGCGTGTTCGCCGGCTCCGCCCATGGACTTGCCGACAGCCCGGCGGGAGACGAATACTTCCACCTGGTGCTCGGCTACGCCCTGCGCTGCGCCGCCAACCTGCGCACCCCCGAACTGCTGTCGGCCTGACGGGAACCAGCCGGGGCTGCTGCGGGCGATCACGGCGTTGATGCCGCCGATGCGGGCGGGGACGGCCGGCTGGGTCGAGGAGGAGACCCGGGACGGGGACACGATCGGTGATGCCGGTGATCAACACTCGTTTCGCCACCGAACAAGGCTTTCACGGCATCGGGCTGGTTCTGGCGGCGCCGCAGATGGGCACTGGCAATCCGACAACCAAATGCGTCGACAGCCGAATCGGACGAGCCCGCCAAACCAGCTGACTGCATCTGGCTGGTACCGGCAAAGGACGTGACGCCACCGGCCGGATAGCAACACGTACAGGTCAGCGAGATTGGTTCCGCGGTATACGTCCCGCGGCCCGATTGATGGTGATGCGGGTCAGCCAGGCCAGGGCTGCGGTGAACAGCGGAGGAAAGTCGATCGGCGGCCGGGCTGCCATCGGGATCGTAGCCGATTTCCCACCAGTGTGGTTCGTGGTGCAACTCTGCGGTCTCCTCCAAGAGCAGTTCGGCGGCCTTGCGAGCGCCGTGGTGCTGCACGTCGGCGGCGAGGCGGGCGTCGGCGGTGCCGGTCAGCAGCGTGGCGAGCAGGTCTATGAGCGGTTCGGGTCCCAGGTCGGCCAGGGACCGGAAGCGTAGCCACGGGTCCTCGGCGGGCACGTCGGCGCCGGTGAGCCATTGGAACCGCCGGCCGTCGCGGGCCTGGGTGAAGCCGGCCCGGCGCAGCAGTTCGATGCGCCGCTCGGGGTGGCGTTCGACCTGCGGCGGCTGGGCCGGCGAGTCGATGACGTGGCCGAGTTCGTCGGCGCCGAGCGTCTTGGCTGTGGCGAGCGCCCGTTCGAGCAGGGCTTGTCCGGTCGCCAGGTCCGGGTCGTCCCACGGGGCCTCGATCAGGACGAGGTCGGAGGGGGTGTCGTTGCCGGGCAGGGTCCACAGCACGGCGCTGCCGGTCAACGTGCCGTCCTGCTCGGCGACGAGGCACCAGTCGGGTCGGGTGCAGGCCTTGGCCAGTAGGTCGGCCAGGTAGGTGCCGGTGGCGGCGTTGCGGTCCGGGTCGTCCAGGTGCTCAACGAGGCCGGGGAGCTCGTCCGGGCGGGCGGCGCGGACGGTGGTCACAGATGTGGTCCTTCGGCGAGGTTGCGTAGGGAGCGGATCGGTGAAAGCAGCAGTGGCAGTGCGGCGGTCACGACGAGGAGTGCTGATCGTAGACCGAGCACACCGCCGAGCCAGCCGCCCAGGACGCTACCGGCCGGCACGGTGCCATAGGACAGCAGCCGGTAGGTGGCCAGGGTGCGGGCATGGCCGCGGATCTGCCCCTCACCATCGTCGTCGGCGAAACGCCGCCAGGTCTCCAGAAGGACCAGCGACGTGGCATCCTCCGCAGTGTTCCACGAACCCAGGCGGCGGAAACAGGGGATCGCCTATCTGTCCGCGGGCATGCATCACCGGAGCGCCGGCGCCGTGCGGTTCTACGGCCGACACGGATACGCCGATTCGGGCATCTCGCTGGTGAGGCGCGTAACTACCGACGCACCGTTCTCGGCAGATCTTTGGCGTCGCCGGGGAGCTGGTGGTCAGGAGTTGGACGCGTCGTACCAGAGTCGGGCGTTGGCCACGTATGCGCGGTGCTGTTCGGCCCATCGCATCAGCGAGCTGACCTCGACGGCGAGGGTTTCGCCGACCGGGGTCAACGCGTAGTCGACCCGGGGCGGCGAGGTGGGCGTCACCGAACGCGTGATCAGGCCGTCGCGTTCCAGGCTGCGCAGGGTCAAGGTGAGCATCCGTTGGGAGATGCCGTCGACGGCCCGTTGCAGCTCGGAATAGCGGCGGGGTCCGTCGGCGAGTAGCGCCATGACCAGCACGCTCCATTTGTCGCCGACCCGGTCCAGCACGTCACGCAGCTGGCAGGTGTCGGTCGCCGCGTTGACCGGCTCGCGCACATCGGTGTTCGGTACGCGGGTCAAAGTGCCTTCTTCCGCCATGGAGGCATTGTCGATCACACTCGGTGGCACGCACAAGAAGTAACCAGCACACAGAAAGTGCGTGATCTAATGGATCTTGACACGACGCTCGACCTGACCGCGCCACCGGTACGTTCCGGCTCGCGGCCGACCACCACCGGCCGGGAGATTCCCCACGACCAACTCGACCAGTTCTCGCCACCGGCGATCCGGGCCGAACTGGTCCGGTGGGCCAAGGCATTGCCTGGTGTGTTCACCGGCCCGAGCCAGGTGTCCGAACCATCCTCGCTCGCGCTGCGACTGCACCGGCCCGGTGGTCTGTGGGAGGCGTTCCTGCTTCCGAGCCGCGACGAGTTCGGCCACATCCACCGCGCCGGCTTCCTGCATCTCACCCTGCCCCGACCGCTCATCGCGCCGCTGGCCGAGGCGGGCTGGCTCGAGGCACATCCAATCAGCCGCCGTCCCGAGTGGCCGGACACCATCGTCATGCTTTACGCGCCCCGCGACCCGGCTGAACTCGACGTCGTCGCTGCCGCCCTGCACGCGTCCTGGCAGCAAGCCACTTCCGACACCACGACGAAGGAGCACTGAACATGCGCGCAGTAGCGTTCGCCGGCTTCGGCGCCGCCCCGACCCTCACCGACCTGCCGGCTCCCGAACCCGGGCCCGGCGAGGTCCTGATCCGGGTGCAGGCCTCGTCGGTCAACGGATTCGACCTCGGCGTGCTCGGCGGCCACCTGCAAGGGGTCTACGAGTACGAGTTTCCCGTTGTCCTTGGAAAGGACTTCGCCGGCATGCTCACCGCGATCGGCCCGGGCGTTACCGACCGGGCCGTCGGGGACACCGTGTTCGGCGTTGTCATGCGGCCCACCCTCGGCCAGGGCGGCTTCGCCGAATACGTCGCAGTCCCCGCCGGGTACGGCATCGCCCCGGTACCCGACGGGCTCGACGTACGCCGAGCCGCAGCCCTCGGTCTGGCTGGCACCGCGGCGCTCAACGCGGTCGAAGCCGTCGGCCTCACCGAGGGGGAGACCGTCCTGATCTCGGGTGCCACCGGCGGCGTCGGTGCCTATGCGATTCAGCTCGCCGCGGCCCACGGCGCCACGGTCATCGCGACCGCCAGACCCGGTCCGGAATCCGCCTTCGTCACCGGCCTCGGCGCCACGCACATCGTGGACCACACTGACCTTGTGTCGCAGGTGCGCGCTCATGCCCCCGGCGGCGTGCATGCCGCCCTGCACCTGGCCGGCGACGGCGCGACCGTGGCCGGGCTCCTCGTCCCGGGCGGCCGGCTGGCCTCAACGCTGCACTACGCCCCCGGCGACTTGGCCGAGCGGGACATCAAGGCCACCGCCGTGATGGCCGACCCGAGCCCGGCCACGCTCGCCCGGCTTGCCGACGCCGTGGTCACCGGACAGCTCCGCGTTCCGGTCGGCAGGGCGTACCAACTCGCCGACGCGGCCCGGGCCATCGCCGACTTCACCAGCGGCACGGTCGGCAAACTCGCTATCACCGTCTGACGGCCGGATGCGACGTGGTCTGGTGGCGGCCGCGGAACTCGGCGAGCAACTCGTCCGTGACCTCGGCGCCGCCGGCCACCGCCGCGTGCACCTGCCGGAAGTAGTCCTCATACCCGGCCGGCGTGTACAGGCACAGACCCCGCGCAACCACCGCATCCGCATTGCAGGGCAGGCCAGGCCAGGCCGACGGTCGGGCAGGCCACCACGACCGTCCCTGCCTGCGGGCAGACCCGCAGCGCCACGTGGGCGGCGGTGGCGGTCTTTCCGGTACCGCACGCGGCGACAGGCTCTGGCTCGGAGCCATCGATATCGACTTCGTCGACTTCGCGGCCCGCGTCACTTATCACATCCACGTGCACCTTCACCGTGCTTTTGATGAGGACCAGGTGATGGACCACGACGACGGTCGGCGCGAGGTGCCGCAGCGGGCCGTGCCGCGATGTCGGCAAGGAAGACCTGGAATGCCGCCACGAGCCCTTCTGCCGCCAGGATGGTGAACCGGTCGTTGCTGTAGGTGAATTCAACGCACATCGAGGACTTCGAGGTCGACGATGCGGGTGGGACCGACATCACGAACACGGGTCCGGCGAGCTGTTCAACTGCAGCCCGCTGGTACTCGGCGCCTGATCCATCAACGGTGGATGTCAACAGGTCGAACCACTCGGTCCGGGAGTGCGCTTCGGCGATGAGGGGCTCAAGCGTGGGCCAGGACTTCCGGACCCGCAGAGCTCCAACGTGTCAGCGACCGAGCCGCCGCACGCGGTCGCATTCCGGGGCGGGGTGGTGACCAAACCTCGGCACTGGGTTCGAGCTCGACCACCTTCGCGTCCGACGTCAGCGACGGCGGCCATATTGTCGGCCAGCGCAGCGCCGGCCATCTGGGCCCGGACCTGGCCACGATATGGCGGGACGGACAGATCATCACTGCCCACCCGGGCTCACCCGTGTGGGCAGTGAAGCGAACGCTGCGACTGTCCGCGACGCTGGCGGCGTCCGACGACCCTGGGCGCACCTGGCGTGAGCGACCGGCTGTGCGGACCCCAGCGTCGCCACCTACATCGACTCCGGAGAACGCCTCGATGTTGTGGATGCACGTGCCGGCGCTGGGCATGGGTTCGAACCGCGAGAGGTGGCAGCTGCGCACGCCGTTGCGATCGCTGGACAAAGACGCACGGGCGCCCGGCTCGAATTCGCCGAAGGTCACTCGCTCTCGCCGCCCAGAACTGCGCCGGAGACGCCTTGGACGTGCCGGAACCCGCGACCACGTGCGACTTTCAGTCCGCTCGGGCTTGACTGATCTTCGCCAGGCAGTAGGCGACATCCAAGTCCGTCATGCGTGCTCCACTTCGTCTCGCTCCACGTCTGTGACGCGGTCAGGCGATGTGGGTGCGCACTGCGTCATCGCCGTTCGTGGCAGAGACGTCGAGCTGGAAGCGGTTCATCTTCCAGCCGGTTTCGGCGCGCTCGAACGACAGGTGGTATGTGCCCCAGACCTCCCACATCCCGCTGCCGAGTTCTTCGTCCAGCCTGTTCCAGGCGTAGCCTTTCAGCAGCACCGCGGCCGTGGCCGCGTCGTCCGCGACTCGCAGCCGGTGGTGTCCCACCAGGTGCCAGCTGCGCTTCCGCGCGTGCAGGCCGGTCTCCCAGCCGGCCACCAGCTGATCCCCGGTGATGCGCGCGGGCTCGCCGCCCCCGAGGCTGGTGACGTCGACGTCGACCTCGTCGGCGATGAGTGCTCGCACCGCCGCCCAGTCCTTGGCGTCGACGAGATCGAAGATCGCATTTACCGTCTCGATGATCGCGAGCTGTTCTTGCATGTGGTACTCCTTGTCATGGTTCATCTTGTTCAGATTGCGTGCGGACTACTGGGCGAGCATCCAGCGCCATCGGCGCAGCTGAAGGACGCAAGCCGCAAGTGATGCGACGACGACCAATGACGTCATGACGGCTGGCCAGGCCGCGACGGCGGCTGCGCAGGCGGCGACCGGCTGGAGCAGTTCGAGAGCGATCGCCGGCCGGGCGGGGATCGAGACCGGATTCTGCTGTTTCTTCGCTCCAGGCATGCCAAAGACTGTGGGCAGCCCGATGAGCAGGACATCAGCAAGGACGGCGAGCCAGATCGAATAGGTCGTGAGTGCCCAGGGGGCGGCGATCCAGGCGATGATCTCGACCAGGAACCGCGGTGCGGACGCGCTCAGCGGGTCCGGGGCGGCAATAGCTGCGTGCGTCGAAGGACCTCGATGCCTCCGGCCGTGTTCATTGCTCACGTCGGTGCCCATCAACCTGCGTCACGCCATGGTCCGTGCGGCTGACCATGCCGTCCAGCCCCGGGCGAGGACATATGCGGCCAGCAGCATGAGCGTGACCGCGCCGTCGGCGATCAGGGCCGCGCGAGCGCCGGCGGTCTCGCTTCCGAAGAACAGCGCGGCGAGGCTCAGGCCGAGCTTGTTGAGTATGGAAAGTTCCCAGACCCCGGCGTAGAGCCGGGGCCGGTAGGCCAGCAGCAGGAACACGCCGGCGAAGACGCCGAAGCCGAGCATGCGCCACGTCTCGACCATGCGCGTGGCCGGTCCGGCGTCCGCGACGGCGCCGACCGCGCTGACCACCGCGACGACGGCGCCCAATGCGGTGAGGACGAGCAGTGCCTGCGCAACGCGGTCACGGACCCGCCCGGAGTCGGCGACGGCACCGACTGCTACGGATGGGGTACGAACGGTCATCGGCACTCCTTTCTCGGCCAGGATCACTGCCCGAGATCCTGACCCTAACGGTGTTAGGCTGGTACCCTAACACCGTTAGGGCGGCACGGAAAGGGCGATGTGGGATGTGTGCTCCATTTGTTGACCTCGAATTGGTTGGCCCTGAAATATCTGGGCCTTGGACCATGGACGGCCGATGACGTCCCAAGCGCTGAGTCAGCTCACTCCGCGGGCCCGAGAGATTGTGCAGACCGCGCGCGAGCTTCTCGAGCGGGAAGGCCCTGACGCGCTGTCGATGCGTCGCCTCGGCGCCCACCTCGGGATCCGCGCCTCGTCGATCTACGAACACGTCCGCGACAAGCAGGCGCTGGAGGCCGCGCTGATCTCAGTGGGCTTCGAGGAACAAGCCGAACTGTTCACCCGGGCCGTCGACCGGTCCGACGATCCGATCGCCTCCCTCACCGCCGCGTACCGCGACTTCGCCTGCCGCCAGCCGAACCTGTACCGGCTGATGACCGAAAGGCCCCTGCGCCGCGACCTGATCACTCCCGGCGTCGAGGAGGCAGCCGCGATGCCGCTGGTCAACGCAACAGGCGGCGATCTCGAACGAGCGCGGGCCATCTGGGCCTTCGCGCACGGGATGGTCATCCTCGAGCTGAACCATCGATTCCCACCCCACGCCGATGTCGACACCACATGGCGCAACGGAGTCAACGCTTTCCGCGGCACGCCCTGATACGCGGCGCCGCCACCCACCGACCCGTACTCGCGACCGCGACCACGACCGCGACCACGACAGCGCAAGAATTGTTGGCAGGCCGATACCGAGGGGCGGTTGGCGCAGCTCACCGAACTCGTGGCCACCGCCGTCGCGAGCGCAGAGTGCCGCGCCGAGCTGCAGACGCCACGTGCTCGGATCGTCACAGCCATCCTCTCCCAGGGCGGCCCGGGCCCGCGCTCAACCCGCTCGCCCGGCGCTGCCCGGTCCCGTTCACGACCAACCCCGCCGTGTGCCCGCGCCCCCAGCAACGGCTGCCCGAGTGCGTGAGGTGGCCGCCCACTACGTCGTTTCCGAAGCGCTGACGAGCACCATCAAGCATGTACACCGCATCCCAGGTCGCCGCACTCATCGACCCCGTCCAACGAGACGCCAGCACGCCTGGTGGCGCCGCGCGCCCGGCGAACTGCGCGCATCAGTGTGCGGCGTATCAGTGGCACCGGTTCGCCGGCGTGGTGGCCCGCGCTCAACGGCGGTGCTCACCGTCGCCGTCCTCACCGCACCGGGCGGACACCACCACGGACAGTGCC
The DNA here is from genome assembly GCF_042653625.1 of Dactylosporangium cerinum. Lineage (NCBI taxonomy): Bacteria > Bacillati > Actinomycetota > Actinomycetes > Micromonosporales > Micromonosporaceae > Dactylosporangium > Dactylosporangium cerinum. Next base: position 23,327 of record NZ_JBHSIU010000041.1, read on the forward strand.
GACCCCGGTCCGTGGTCTCGCCGCCTTCGAGCCCGCCAACCCTGCCGGCCGCGCACCAACCAGCCGCCGCCGACGCTGATTACGGCCCTCTACCGGCACCGGTGTGCACCATCAGCGACCTACAGCCGCAGCCCGGCACGACGCCGACCGCCGCGCCCCGCGGGGAAGGCAACCCGATGGTGCGGTGGGCGGACACGGATCGCTGCGATATCGGCCTGGTCGTGGGGGTCGGCACGCATTTCGTCGGGGGAAGGATGCGGATTTCGCGAGCGGCGCGGGTCGGCAGGCGCCGCCACGTATATCGGCGTGACACCGTTGAGGTGTGGATGTCTGGCTGATCGTCTGGTTGATCGTCGGCGCCGCGCTCGTCGCGGCGGAGATCTTCACGACCACGTTCGTGCTGCTGATGTTCGCGATCGGTGCGCTCGCCGCCGCCGGGGCCGCCGCCCTGGGCGCCGACGAACCGGTTCAGGCGATTGTTTTCGTGGCCGTGACCGCGTTGTCGTTCGCTGCCGTACGACCGATGCTGCGCCGCTACATGCGCCCCGACCAACGCGACACGCCGATGGGTGTGCACGCCATCGAGGGTTCGATGGCGTTGGTACTGGAAGACGTCGACAACGACAACGGCATGATCAAGATCGAGGGTGAGCTATGGCGGGCCCGCTCGTACGACGTCACGCAGCGCTTCGAGCACGGCGAACGGGTCCGGGTGATCGAGATCAGGGGTGCGACCGCGATGGTATGGAAGGACTGAAACCAAATGACTGCAGACACGTTCATGGCGGTGCTCGTGGTCGCTGCCGCGTTGATCGGCGTCATCACCGTGGCCAAGATGGTGAAGGTGGTACCGCAGCAGGTCGAATACGTCGTGGAGCGGCTCGGCAAGTACAGCCGGACCCTCACGCCGGGCCTCAACATCCTGGTGCCGTTCATCGACTCCGTCCGTAACAAGGTCGACAAGCGTGAGGCAGTGGTCAACTTCCCGCCGCAGCCGGTCATCACGTCCGACAACCTGGTCGTGTCGATCGACACGGTGCTGTACTTCAAGGTCGTCGACTCGGTCCGCGCGACGTACGAGATCTCTTCCTACCTGCAGGCGATCGAGCAGCTCACCGTGACCACGCTACGTAACGTGATCGGCTCACTCGACCTGGAGAAGGCGCTCACCAGCCGCGACGAGATCAACCGCCACCTCTCCGGCGTGCTCGACGAGACCACCGGCCGGTGGGGGATCAAGGTCACCCGGGTGGAGCTCAAGGCGATCGAGCCCCCGCCGAGCATCCGCGACTCGATGGAGAAGCAGATGCGCGCCGAGCGGGACCGCCGCGCGGCCATCCTGCACGCTCAGGGGCTCAAGCAGTCCCAGATCCTCACCGCCGAGGGTGAGAAGCAGGCCGCCGTACTGCGCGCCGAAGGCGACCGGCAGTCCCGCATCCTGACGGCCGAGGGCCAGGCGAAAGCGATCCGCACGGTGGTCGACTCGATCCACGTGGCCAACCCCGACTCGAAGGTGATGGCCTACCAGTACCTGCAGTCGTTGCCGCAGATCGCCGCCGGGCAGTCCAACAAGCTGTGGATCCTGCCGGTCGAGTTGACCAAGGCGCTGGAGGGCATCGGCGGCACCCTGGGCGGAATCAGCCAGATGTCGAACGATGAGCGCAGTCGACATATCGACCGGCGGCCCGCCGAGGAAGCGGAGTCAGACGAGTTGCGGGAGGCTCGCCGGGCTGCGGAAGAGGCCGCGGCGGCGGCGAACGCCGAGGCTCAGGCCGCGGCGGCGCAGGTCTCCGGGACGCCACAGACGCGCGAACTCTCCAGCTGAGCCGCCGACATGGGCGTACGCACCCATGGTCGCCGCGGCCGCCGTACCAGATCGTTGGGCGAGGCCGCTGCCGCAGTGCGCACACGAACGCGGGAGGTTGATCGGTGGGACATGCTGACACTTTGCTGGCGATGGGTGGCGCGTTCCTTGCCGCCGCGTTGCTGGCCCGCATCGGCGGCCGGGTGGGGCTGCCGACGATCCCGCTGTTCATGCTCGCCGGCATTCTGCTCGGCCCACACACGCCCGGTGTCGTGCTGATCGAAAACTCGCACGACCTTGAGATGCTCTCCGCGCTCGGGTTGGTGTTGCTGCTGTTCTACCTCGGCCTGGAGTTCCACCTGGACGACCTGCGCCGCGGCGGCCGGCGGTTGCTCGCCGCCGGTGGCGTCTATCTGCTGCTGAACGTCGGGGCCGGGCTCGCGTTCGGGTTCGTGCTGGGCTGGGGCGTCGGGGAGGCGCTGGTCCTGGCCGGGGTGCTGGGCATCTCATCCTCGGCGATCGTCACCAAGATCTTGATCGATCTCGGTCGGCTGGCCCGGCCGGAGACCCGGCTGATCCTGGGTGTGATCGTGGTGGAGGACCTGTTCCTCGCGCTGTACCTCGCGGCGCTGCAGCCAGTGCTCGGCGGCGCGCACGAGCCGGCGGAGATGGCCCTGCAGGCGGCGAAGGCGTTCGGGTTCCTGCTGGCCCTCGCAGCCGTAGCCAGGTTCGGCACCCGGCTGGTCGGGCGGCTGATCGCCGTGCGCGACAACGAGCTGCTGGTCATCACCTTTCTGGGCGCGGCCGTGCTGGTCGCCGGGGTGTCGGAACTACTCGGCGTGGCCGACGCGATCGGCGCGTTCATGGTCGGGCTGATCCTCGCCGGCACCGACTCCGCACCGCGGATCCGCGACCTGGTGCATCCGCTCCGGGACGCCTTCGCCGCGATCTTCTTCTTCGCGTTCGGGCTCGCCATTGACCCCGGTGACGTCGCGTCGGTAGCCGGACCGGTGGCCGCAGCCGCGGCCCTGACCATTGCGATGAACCTGGCCGCCGGTCTCGTCGCCGCCCGCCTGCACGGGTTCGGACCGCAGCCAGCCGCGAACGTGGCCGCCACACTGCTGGCCCGCGGTGAGTTCGCGCTCATCCTGGCCGCCATGGCGGCCGCTGCCGGCCTTGACCGGCGCCTGGCGCCGTTCATCGCCGGGTACGTCCTCGTCCTCGCCGTGCTGGGACCCGTCATCGCGGACCGCTCAGGCTGGCTGGCCAATGCTCTCGTAGCCCTCCGGCGGGATGCGTCGAAGCAGACGGCGTCGGTCACGATGCGTTGAGTCGCCCCGGCCGCCTCAGGGCTCGATGAGCCCGGCCCGGATCGCGTAGCGGGTCAGTTCCAGCCGGTCGCGCAGCCCGAGCTTCTGCAGCAGGTTCGCCCGGTGCCGCTCAACGGTCTTCACGCTGATGAACAGGATGTCGGCGATCTGCTTGGACGAGTGACCCTCGGCGACGAGCTTCAGCACCTCCTCCTCCCGGTCGGTGATGATCCGGCCGGTGCCGAGGTCGCCGCCCGCGGCCCGCTCGAGATAGTTGCGGATGAGGGCGCTGACAGCGCCCGGGTAGAGGAACGGTTCACCGCGTACCGCGGCCCGGCAGGCCTCCACGAGGTCCCGGTCCGCGACAGACTTGAGCACATAGCCGGATGCGCCGGCTTTGAGCGCGGCGAAGAAGTACTGCTCGTTGTCGTACATCGTCAGCATCAGGATCCGCAGCTCCGGCAGCAGCCGGGCAAGCTCACGGGCGGCTTGCAGGCCGGTCATCCGCTGCATGGCGATGTCGAGGATCGCCAGGTCCGGCCGCTGAGCGCGGGTCTTCTCGATAGCCTCGGCGCCGTCGGCAGCCTCGGCCACCACGGTCAGATCGGGCTCGTTGTCGAGAATGAGCCGCACCCCGCGGCGCACCAGCGCGTGGTCGTCGGCCAACAAGATTCGCGTGCGCCCGGTCATATCACTCGCTCCCCCGCCGGGACGGGCACCCACAACCTGACCTCGGTACCACCGCCAGCGGCCGGTCCGATCGTGAGGTCGGCCCCAACCAGCAGCGCACGCTCGCGCATGCCGCGGATGCCCGCGCCCTCTGGGGCACCGACCAGCCCGCGGCCGTCGTCACGGATGCACAGTTCCACCGCCGCGCCCACCGCCGCGCTCCGGCGGGCCAGCACGAGCCTGACACGGCGGGCGCCGGCGTGGCGGGCCGTGTTCGTCAGGCACTCCTGCGCCACGCGGTACAGCACCAACTCAGCGTCCCTGCCCAGATCGGGGCAATGGTCGAGACGGTGCTGCACGGTGAGCCCGCCGGTGGAGAACTCCGCAGCCAGCGCCTTCAACGCACTGGTCAGGCCGAGCTCCTCGAGGACGCCGGGACGCAGCCGCCGGGCGATCCGCCGGATCTCGTCGAGTCCGTTTCGTGTACTTTCCTGCACCTGGTGCAGCTGCGCGCGCATCGGCGGCGGTGTCTGATCCGCGACATGCTTGAGCTCCAGCAGTACCGCGGTAAGCGTCTGACCGATCTCGTCGTGCAACTCCTGCGCGATCCGGTGCCGCTCCGACTCCTGAGCGGACAACGCGCGGGCGGTGCTGGCCGCCCGTTCCGCCTCCAGCCGATCGAGCATCGTGTTGAAGGCGCGGATGAGGCCACCGATGCCGGCCTGCCCGGTGACCACCAACCGGTGACCGGGGCGCAGCAGGTCGATCGTGGTCATGGTCCGGGTGAGCCGATCCAGCGGCCGCAGGCCGACACGCAGCAGCGCGGCATTGGCCACCAGCATCGCCGCCAGCCCCCCGGTCAAGATCAGCGCCTCGGTCAGCACCACCGGTGTGGACACCGTAACCGGCCCGAGCATGAGCAGCACCATCGCCGCGGCCAGCACAGCCGCGTTGAGCAGGAAGATCCGCCAGAACAACGACACCCTGGGCCGCCTCCTCAACCAATACGCACATCCAGCCTGTCTCTCCCGCAGCATGGCCGTCCATCGGTGATGACACCCATTCGGTGTGGCGGCGGAAACGGCGCCGGGCTTGGTTGCCGGCCCCGATGCGCCGGCCACCGCAACCGCGGGCGACAGCGGAACGGCGACGCACCCCGCACGCAGGTCAGATGGAAGACAGCATGCTGCTCGAACGCACCCCGCTCCCCCGGCATCGGCCACACCGCTGTGACCGAAGCGCGGCAACGATTCGGGGTCATCTACCGAGGATTCACCGCCCGCGCCGAGCTATGACGGCAGCGCGTTGCAACCGGTGGTTTTGTTCGCGAGTTTGGGCGCCAGATGTCGCTGAGTTTAGGCCCCACCGAGATCTCACCGATTTCGTTGTTCGCGAGTTTGGGCCCCACCCCGAGCGATACGCGATCAGGCATCGTCGGTCGGCCGCATCGTTCACGCACAGTGACGGGCGGCTGAGACGGGGGACGCCATGTCTGCGGCATGAGCGCGCACCGGGCGAGATCGCCGGCGCCAAGTATCGGGTGATGTCGGCGTTTCGCTCTACCAAACCTTCGTCGGCATTTGCTCCCGCCGCGGACGTGGTGGACGCGTAGAGCACAATGACGGCCGTGGAAGACCGGCTGGTGCACCCGCCCGACACCGTGACGATCACGGACAACGCCCTGCTACACGCGGCGATCGTGGCCGGGCACGGCGACATCGTCCGCGACGTGCTCGACAATCGCAGCTGGCCGACCGAGGAGACTCGCGACAACATCGAGTTGCTGTCATGGGCAGCGGACTACGGCGCCTACGCAGTGATCCACGACCTGCTCGGCGGCTATCTTCCGACCTGGGGGGACCGGGCGTCGGAGGGCACCGTCCGGACCGTGCTGGAAATCGCCCGTAGCTGGGTCGGCGTCGACCCGGTGGCCGAACTGCGGCGCCGCCTCGGCGACGAAGCCGCTGTAGTCACGCGCGAGACCGTGCCCGTCGAGGGCGATCTCACCCACGCCGATCGAGTCCGGGTGACCACTGCCGACGGCCGATGGGCTGAGGTACAGACGACCCACCTGGGTATCGTCACCTACATTGAGGACCGTCTCGGCACCGTTGTCTCGCGCGACGCGTTGCTAGCCCGAGCCCTAACCAATCCAGACACCGACTCGGTCGACTGGTCCCAGGCGTGGTTCTCCGTCGGGAACATGCCAGATGTCGAGGCCACCTACCATTGGGCCGCCGGCCTGCTGGCCGACTCGGACCCCGAGGTCAGGCGGTTCGCCGCCGAGGTCGTGGCGATGCTGTCCAGAAACGAGGAGCCATGCCGGGAGGAAGCGCTGGCTATCCTGCGGGCCCGGATGCCGGTCGAACCGAACGCCGAGATCCTGTCCGCGCTGATCGACGCCTTCGGCAACTACCAGCTCTCGGGCGACATGCCCGAGGTCGAGGCGCACATCGGGCACCCCGATCCGCGGGTCCGTCGGCAGGTAGCGGAGGCGCTCATCAACAAGGTGACGGACGCCGCGTCCGCAGCGCGGGCCATCCGCTTGCTGACCGAGCTGGGATCGGACAGCTCGAGCCAGGTGCGATCGACCGTCGTCCGTGTCCTGCGCGACCACGCGCCGGACAGCCCGGTGACACGTCAGCTGCTGGCCTCAGGCCGTGACGACCCGGACCCGGAGGTACGGCTGGAGGCGCTGGCCGGACTGGCCCGCTACCGGGACGCGCCAGCGTACGAACAGCTGCGGCGACTCGCCGACGAGGCCGGGGAGGACAGCCACGCATGGTGGCTGGCGTACGACGTGGAACGACACCTACGAACTGCCGACTGAAAGCTCGCGTGGTCAGGGCAGCCGCGAAAGGCACGGACAGCGGATGCCGTGCGCGGGATGGCCGCACATCGGCATATCAAGCAGATCCGTGCACCCGCGCCCCGAGTGGTTTCATGATCGCTTACACGCAGCGTGAGAGGGCTCCCGAGGAGCCGTCGGCGCCACCCGGCGGCCAAGATCTGTAAGTGGTGCCGGTTCTCACGAACATCTCGGCGATCGGTGGCAGCAGAGTGGTGCCGAAAGTCACGAACATCTGGTGCCCAAACTCGCGAACGAAGCCAAAGCTGCATCCCTGCCTGCGCGCCGGGTCGTACGGCAATGAAGATGTCCTCCTGCGGGCTGACGATTACTGGCATCTGTGGCCCTCTCGGTGCTGTTCGGCAAAGCGGCGTGGCATGGTGCGCGGCCCGCTCAGCGATGAGCGGAACCGCGGCTTCGGGTTGCGATGGCGCGCGACGTTCGCTTGGCGGTCTGCCGGATCGACTCGTGCAGCTGCTCAGCCGGCTCCTCAGTCAGCTGGGTCGCGCCTCTTACGGCAGCCTCGCCACGACGGCGTCGAACGCGGCGTGTTCGGCGGGTGCCTGCGGCTTCGGGTCCTGGTCCGGGTGCCAGTCGACGACCGACACGAGGCCGGGCTCGATCAGGTCCACGCCGGTGACGAACTGTGCGATTTCGGTGCGGGTGCGGGCGCGGAACGTTCCGTGCCCGGCGGCCGGTCGGGCGAGCGTGGTGAGGGTGCGGGTCGTGTCGTCGGGCAGCGGGTCGAAGGTCACGTGGGACAGGGCGAGGAAACTGCCGGGTGGTAGCCCTTCGATGAGGGTGTTGACCGCCTCGTAGGGGTGGTCGGTGTCGTCGAGGAAGTGCAGGACCGCGACGAGGAGCAGTCCGATCGGCTGGTGGAAGTCCAGCGTGGCGCGCGTCTGTGGGCTGTGCAGGATCGCTGCCGGGTCGCGCAGGTCTGCCTGCAGGTAGCCGATGGCGTCCGGTTGCGGGCTGGTCAGCAGGGCGCGGGCGTGGGCGACGACCACCGGATCGTTGTCCACATACAGCACCCGGCTGTCCGGGGTGATGGCGCGGGCGGCTTCGTGGACGTTGGGTGCGGTGGGGTACCCGGTGCCGATGTCGAGGAACTGGCGGATGCCGGCCCGCGCCAGCCATCGCACGGCGCGGATCAGGAACCGGCGGTTCTCCTGTGCGGCGGTGCGGATGTGTGGAAACGTCCGTGCGAGTTCGTCGGCGGAGGCGCGGTCGGCGGCGAAGTTGTCCTTGCCGCCGAGGAGGTAGTCGTAGCGGCGGGCTGGATGCGGTCGACTGACGTCGACGCCGAGCCGGTCCAAGTCAGCTGGTGGGTCTGGTGCGCTGGCGTGCGCCTGACGGTTGTCGGTCATGGCAGCAGGTCCAGCCAGACGGGGCCGCGACGCCGGCGTGCGATGTCGTCGGCGATGGCGAGTGTCTGCCGGCACGCCTGGTCGGTGCACGCGTCGTCGGGGTGGTACCTGCGGGCGTGTTCGGCCATGACCGTCAGGCCATGGCAGTGCAGCGTGAGCGCGGTGGCGGTGTCGCGGTCGCTGAACGCGAAAAGGCTGACGGGGTCGCTGTCGGGGTATTCGTGGTGGCGGTGACAGCCGTCGAAGAGCAGACGTGCCCGCACGACGGCGACCGTTCCGGCGAGGGTGTTGCGGTGCTGCCGGGTTCGCCAGGCAGTGACGGCGGCGGTGGCGGTGGCGAGTGCCGCATCGCAGCGACCGTGCCGGTAGTGCTCCTCAGCGATAGCCATGCGGCAGGTGACCGCGTCGTCAGGGTTGCCGCCGTCGAGGTGGTCGGTGTATTCGGCGAGGCGCTGCCACGCCCGATCCGCCTCCTGCGGCTGGCTGAGCCGCTGGAATGTACCGGCGGCGGTACGGGTCGCGGCGACCGCCTGCGCGCAGTCAATGCCCGGAAGGTGGAGGACAGCGTCGTGGGCGTAGTGCGCCCAGTCCAGCGGCGTCACGGTGCACCGATCTGGGTGGGGGTCGGCGACTGCCGTGTACCGGGCGGCCACCGTGATCAGCGCCGGGTGTGCTGCTGCGTTGGTCGGGTCGTAGCCGGCCAGGATCAGGCCGAACAGCCGGGCTGTCATGGCTCGTTGTCGTTCGGCGGGTGGGGTGTCGCCGGTCGGGTCCGGGACGGGGCAGTCGCCGTGGTCGCAGACGGCTTCGGCGTGGACGCGGGCGGTGTGCTGCACGCCGATGCCGGTGTCCGACTCGATGCTGTCCAGGAGCGCGTCGAGCTGGTCGGTGTCGGCGAGGTCGGTGATGCGGAGGTTCGCTGCGACGGTCTCGGCCTGGTCGTGACGGTGGCATGTTTCCAGGCCGAGGAGTATCGGCAGGGTCTGCACGAGCCTGCTGATGCTGGTGTCTGGGTGGCGGGCGTGCCGCTCGGCGAGCGCGGCGAGGGCGTCATGACTGGCCTCGTCGCATCGCCGCTCGTGCTCCTCGGCGGCGAGCAGGATGCGGCGGTCCACGACGTCGTCGATGTCGCCGCGGGCGAACGCAAGGTCGATGCCTTCCCGACTCACCGCGAACGCCTCGTCGTGGCGGTCGAGCCCGTAGAGGGCGTCGGCGTAGGCGTCGGTGCTGGCCTGGCGTCGGTCGAGGTCCGCAGGCTTGCCGGGCAGGGCGCGGCTGGCGTCGTAGGCGTAGCGTGCCCACGCCAGCCGCGCCGGATACGTGTCCGGGTCGTCGTGGGTGAGATGGACCCACAGGACGGCGGCGTCGATCAGCCACCGGTCCGGTGCCGCGCCGATCGGCGGCTGTGGCGGCAACGTCGCCTCCAGCAGCGACCGCGCGTCCACCGTCCGGCCCTCATCCAGCAGCCGTCCCGCACGGCCGACGGCGGCGCGCCGGGCGCTGCGCTGCGGCATTCGGGACCTGCCGAGACGTCCGATCATCGCGGCACCTCCGAACCATCGAACGCCGCGACAGTCGCGGGCAGCGCACCGGCGGCGATGACGGCGGCTCCACCGACCCGCTGGCCGTGATCTTCAAGCACGCAGCGGCGCCATGCGGTCAGGAACCGGGCCCGGTCGATGTCGCGGTCCGGGCGGCCGGCGGCGTCCATCTGGACGGGCGTGAGTGCGGTGGCCGGATCGTCGGTCGCCGGCTCGGCTCGGCACTCGGTTGTGTGCGCCGCCCCGAGCGACCGACACAGCCGGCGGCCGTCACCGAGCGCGTCGACGACCGCAACGAGCTTCCCGGCGCTGACGCTGTGGCGCACCACGCCAGGTGCTGCGCCGAGGTCCGCGTCGACGGTGCGCTGTAGCCGCACGCTGGCGCGGGACCGCAGCGTCATGACGCCAGCGGATCCGGAGGGTTCCAGCGTCAGCATGCGATCGCCTCCTCGTGGTCAGCGTCGGCCACTACACGCTGGCCGGGCACATGTGGGGCAGGTGGGTGCTGGCCGGCAGCGTTGCGGTCGGCGACGTACTCGGCGGCGAAGCGTTCGTACCAGTGGAAGGGCTTGCCCGGCATGCAGATGACGTGCCCCCACTCGCCCACGACCGGCAGCGGCCAGCGGGCCTGCAGCTGCGGTGACGGCGCCGGAATGACGACAGTGAAGCCGAGCTGATGCCGCCACGCGGGCACGTCCGCAGCAGCGAACAGGTCGACGAGCTCGGCGGCGTTACGTCGGCACTGCTCCGCCCTCATGCGCAGGCCCTCCGCGCCGAAGCTGTGCAGCGCGGCGAGCATCAGCAACGGGGTGTGCCCCGACCTGGAACCGGCCGGGGTCAGGTCCGGTGCGCCGGTGTACGTGGTCGTCTGGTCCTGGGCCGGGCAGCGATCGGCACGCAGCACGACAGCCCCACACGGGGTCGGGACACCGAGGAACTTGTGGCCGGAGATGTTGAGGCTGTCGACGTCAGCAGCGAAGTCGAACCTCGGCCGGTCGGCCGGATCGAGCGTGGCGAGGGGGATGCCGGCCAGGGCCGCGTCGGCGTGCACCCACCGCCGGTCGGCGGGGACGCCGGCGGCGTCGAGCGCGGCGTGGATGGCCGGGACCGCGTCGACGGCCTCGACAATCGTGGTCCCAATGGTCGCCACCACCACGACCGCCGCACCTGCCGGACGCTGCGCCACCAGTTCGGTGAGCGCAGCGACGTCCATCACCCCGTCCAGGCCGGCCGGGACCAGCTGCAGGCGCATGCACAGCTCGTCGGCGGCCTTCGCCACACAGGTATGTGCCGCGGTGGAGGCGTAGACGACGACCCGGCGGCGGAACCGGCGGCGGGCCTGCAGCAGCGCGGCCTTGACCGCCGCGGTGCTGCCACTGGTCACGAACCCTGTCACCAGGTCGGGCGGGCATCGGAACATGGCGCCGAGCTCCCGGATGAGCTGCTGCTCCAATCCCAGGGTGTGCCCGGAGAACCCGGTGGTCGCCGCGAACGGGTGCCCGACATTGTTGAGGGTGACGTCGAACAGCCGCAACAGCGTCGAGACGTCGAAGTCGACGGCGTTCGGGTAGCCGATGTCGAACTCGGCCCCGGCCAGCCACCGCTGGTGCAGGTCCCGTACATCGGCGAGGGTCAGCGGCCCGGCAGTCATCAGCGCCACGCCTGCCACCCCCAGTAGACGGTCCGGGTCAGTTCGGCCAGGAAGTGCCATACGTACGCGGTCGGGTCGGTGGGCCAGATGTCGTTCAGCGCAAGCTTGGACTCCCACGGCAGATACGGCGGCCGCCCGTCGGGGTTGAGCGACGTGCTGGCCTGCCGTTCGATGCGGTGATACTCCTTGCCGGCGTGTCGCATGACCCTGATCCGGCCGCCGTCGGTGAGCTGGATCAGAACCTCGCTGGGCACGTCGTCTCCGGAACCGATCCGGCCATGCAGCCGTTTCCACGGCCCGTAGACGCTGGTGTCCAACGTCGACAGCGCCACTCCCAGGAACTCTGGCCGCTGCCGCAGTTCCTGCTCCGTCCACCCTTCGTCGGGCTGATTCGTCAACGCGGTCCGCACGTCGAACGCGCTGCCGTGCTGCCGCCAGCCGCGGTGCACGAGGATCGCCATCTCCTGCAGCACCGCCGCCGGGTCGGCGACCCGCTCGCTCAGATGCCACGTCCGCACGTCAGCGCGCAACGCGAACCGCAACAGCCCCTGATGCTCGAACGGCACCGCGAATAACAGCACCACCAGCATCGGGCTCACCGGCTTGCTGTAGCGAAGCTTCCATGCCGCCTCCGCATGGTTCGTCGTGACGTCGGACAGGCGGCGAACCATCGCCCACCGCAGGTCAGCCACCCCGGACCGCTCCCCCGGGTCGAGTTCACAGTCCGGGCGGCGCGGCACGGCACCGACCAGGTCCGGCGACGGGGGCCGCAACTCGTACGGGTGCCGCGGCCACGGCATGCCCACCGTCTGCATGCTCGGCAGTTCCTCGGTCTCCTGCACCTGCTCGGCCGGCGTCGGGTGACCTGCCGCAGTCTGAGTAGATGCGGAGGCCGCGACCGCTGCCTGAGACGCGAGTACGGAGTACTCCGACGGAAACGCCGACGCCGTACCGGAATGGGTCGGTCGTTGCCGGTAACCGCGTCGCGCGGGCAGCTGCTCGGGCCCGTTGTGCTCGCCGCGGTCCTGGCCTCGTTCTGTACCTGGGACGCGCTGCATCCCAGTGGGACGCTGATCCGAGCGTTCTCCGTCGCGGACCGGCGGGACAAATCGCCTGTTCTCCGCGCCGGCCGAGGCGGTACCGCGTGCCTCGCTTGCTGGCGGCCGCGCTTCGCCCGTGTCCGGGTCTGCGGCGACGTGCCGGACCAGATACAGCGGACGCGGAGGGTGTTCCTGGGAGGAGTTCGGGTCGTTGCCGGGATCCGGCTGGGGATGGCTAGACACGGAAGGCCACCTGCTGGTCCGGGACCGTGATCTCGTCCGGGCGGCCCATCCCGACCGCGGCATAGCGGTCCGGCCACAACCGGCGAACCCGGCGTGCGTACCCGAACCCGGCCACGATCGTGACCAGGACCAGCAGCGGGATCACCGCCTGCAGCCCGACGCTGGTCACCCCGAGCAACGCCGCCTGGTTGACGACGATGACCGCCAACAGCGCGCTGCCGACGATCGCGCCCAGTACCGGGCCGGCAGTGCGCACGATCAAGGGATCGCGGCGGCCACCGCCGCCCTTGCGGAAATAGAACACCGTCGCGATCGACACTCCGACCAGCGTCACCAGCACCCCGACCGCGGCAGCGGACGACAACCAGATGAACATCCCGCCGATCGGATCCACTCGCAGCAACGCGCAGACCCCGATGACGGCCAGCGCGATCCCGCTCTGCAGCAGCGACGCCGGCGCCGTCGCCCCCGCCATCCGCCCACCGAGACGACCGACGTCGGCCAGCCACGCCGCGACCACCCGTTCCCGGGCGATCGCGTGCACGTACCGGCCGATCACTTGATGGAACGACAACGCCGAGATGAAGAAGCTCGTCAACATCAGCAGCTGCGCTACCGCCACCATGCCGCCGCCGTAACCGGCGGCCACGATCGTGAACGGGAACCCGCTCTGTGCGGCGTTACGGGCCTCCGCGACGATCTGATCCGGGCCGGTCCACACCGGCAACGCCCACGCCATCGCGCAGTACAGCAGCGGCAACACCAGCAACGTCGCCACCGTCGCGTGCACCATCGTCTTGTCGGTCTTGCCTTCCTCCGCATACGCCGCGCCGGTCTCAATCCCAACGAACGCGGCCACTGCCAAGGCGAACACACCACCGATCAGGGCACGTTGATCCCACAACGCCCCGACCGTCAGCGGTGCCGTGCTGACGTGCCCGTCGTGCGGGTGCGTGAACGCGGCCAGAACCACCGCGCCGATCATCACCAGTTCAGCGACGCCGACGATCGCGATGAACACCTTGCCCAAGGAAAAGTTCGCCAGCCCGAGCACTGCCACCAGCCCCCACGCCGCCAGCGCCCAGCCCGTCCAGTGACCTACCCCGGTCAGGCCGGCGGTGGTGGCGCCGAACAGGCCGTACAACGAGATTTGAATGGCGTTCGTCGCAGCGAACATCAACACCCCGCCGGCGATCCCCCAACTCGGGCCCAGGCCCAGACCCAGGAACGCGTACGCGGGTGCGGCGTTGCCTTCCCGGTTCGTCATCGCCAGGTAGCCGATCATCAACAGGGCTAGGGCCCCGCCGACGATCAAGAACGCCAAGGGCGTGCCGAGCACGCCGGTCGTGCCGTACGTGTTGACCACGCCACCGACCAACACTGCCATCGGCGACGTCGCGCCCACCATGAACTGCCACGCGTTGAATCCGTTGATATGTCTGCGGATCAAGCCTGCTGCGGGACGCATACCCCGTCACCTCCCGCCATCCCGAGAAGCGACGCCACCGTCGGGCAGGTCAACGAGCTGCACCGGTGCTGATGCCCGGCAAATACCGACCTGGTCATCGGCGCTACCGTCACCGCAAGCGGCCGGACCGGGCTGCGCTGCCAGAACCGATGCGTGCGAACGGCCCGCTGCAAAGCCCGCGGCAGGCTCGCCGTGAACTGCGCGAAGTCGTGACTGACCGCGCCCCCGCTCGCACCGGGCCAGTCGATCCGCACCGCAAAACCCGGCCCACCAGGTTCCGGCCGGAGCAGCGAGCGCAGGCTGCCGCCCAGGTCGTGTGATGGCATGTTTCTCGACGAAGGTCTCGTCGGTGGCATGTGAAGCTCCCCAGGTTTCGTGTTTCGTCGTGCTGCGTGTCGGCGTTCGGCAGCTGGAGGCATGTTGGTCTAGGCCGTCGGGTGTGCCGACAAGCCGCGGATGGCGCGCTGATCCGTGTTCCGAGCCGTGTCGAGCAGCAACGTGCGTGGATGTTCGGCCCGGGCGGTGGCGTGCCGGCTGCCCACCGGTCACGCCACCGCGGTTCCTGCGATCGCCGGTCCGGACCCGCGCGGGGATGCGCGCCGAACCGCCGGCGAGGCGGCAAGAGACCGACCTGTGGTCGCGTCCTCGGCAGGAGGAGCATCCCGAGCCGCCCGACCGATACCGCAGGAATGCACGACCGGACCCCGCCGCCCCTCGGCACCAGATCGGGGTCGCGGTCGTGCGCTTGCCGACCGGAGGCGGGCGGCGACGACGCAAGCACCCGCCCCCGGCCAGTCTCACGGGAGTGGCGCGATGCCACGCCGTGCACTGCGGCCGACATCTGACCGCACGACACCATCCAGCTCATCGCACTCACCTCCTTGCGCCACATCAGGCGACTTCGAAACGCCGACCTTCGCAGGTGATCGGTGTCATCGCAGCCGCATCCAGCTCGGCGGCATTCACTTCACTTCGACGCTGTGAGCGGCGGGGCAGACCAGCTGACGTCACGGTCATCCATCGACGGATAACTCGTTGCATCTCAACGATCACGGAATCCCCGCCGGCCGGGAATGCCGACCTGCGGTCCGACTTTGCATCCCGACCTTCGGTCCGACCGAGCCTTGAACTGCCCATTCGCCAGGACTGGACAGCGCCATCAAGATCATCGAGGCGGCAGCCGGGGTTACATTGAGTGCACCCGGTCGGCCCTCAACGCCATCCGGGCTCGCGTGGACCATCGTGGAGGCTGCCGGTGACTCGTCCCAGTCCGTACGTCCGGCGGCGATGGCTGGGGCGTGAGATCCGCCGCCTGCGAGGCGAGCACGGCATGACGGCCGAGTCACTCGCGCATGACGTCGGGTTTTCGCGCCAGCAGCTCAGCGCACTGGAAAATGGGCACCTCGGTCCAGACATCGACCTGGTCAGCGCGATCTGCGAGTATCTGACCGTCGGCGTCAGGCGACGCACGGCGATCATGGATGCCGCCACCGACGGCTGGGCGCAAGGCTGGTGGGCTGCGGACGCGGAACGGATGGGTGCCCGGCAGGCGCTCTACGCCGACCTCGAAAGCGGCACCACGTCCATCGCCGAGTACGCCCTGTCGCTCATTCCCGGCCTACTGCAAACGGCCGCGTTCGCCGACGCACGGCTACGTAGTGACCCGACCCGTTATCCCGACACGTTCGACCCTCGCGTCGCGGTCGCCGCTCGCACCTACCGCCAACAGTTGCTGCTGGCCAGCGGAGGACCGCGGTACGAAGTGGTCCTCGACGAGGTCGCGATCCGCCGCTGCGCAGCCGAACCCGGCGTCGTGGCCGACCAGCTGCGGCACATCATCCAGGTATGCGTGACTCACGCATCCGTGACGGTCCACGTCCTGCCGATGGACGCGTCCATCCGAGGCCACAGTGCTCCGCGGTCGGCGCACTCGATCTACCGATATCGCGACACGGCCGGCTCCAGAGCCGTCGCGGTTGACACACTCCGGAAGGACTTCGTTCACACCGAGCCGGAAGAGATCGCCCCCTACCTGAGCCTCCACCGCCAACTCAAGGCCGCCGCCCTTGACCCTGATCCGAGTCTCCGCCTGCTGCACAAGACCGCGCAGGCACTATTGCCGATCGAAGGAGCAGCAGCATGACCACACGGACCTACACCAACTGGCGCAAATCCACTCGCAGTGACGACGGCAACTGCGTCGAGGTGGCGTGGGCCGACGACGGCACCATCGGTCTCCGCGACTCCAAGGACACCGCCGGGCCGGTTCTGGAGTTCGGCCCGCTCGCCTGGCAAACGTTCACGGACAACGTACGGGCCGGGAAGTTCGACCTGTAACCCAGCAGAACGGGTGACCGGCGCAGGCCGATCGTCCGACGTCACCGCACCGGTCAACCGCACAGCGATCGTCGGGACCCAACTGCGGTACCGGGCCGGCCGACCGCCAGTTGTTCGTACCCGACGATCTCATCTCACGTGACACGGCTGCGAAGAACTACCTCCGTTCACCCGCGACCGGCAATTGCGGGTGGCGAGATACACACGAATGGTGCGATGCTACCTATCAATTCACTTCAGGTTGTCGGGCGATCACACCCAGGCAGATTCGCATCTCATAGGGAGGTCGGCGCCTTGCCCCGCCGTCCCGACTCGGTCATTGTCCCAAACACCCGGCTTGCCGACGGCCGCCGACGACTGGCCTCACCCGTGCGGCCAGGACAGCGCATGTCCCGCGTCGAGCTGGCCGATGCCGTCAACGCCGGCCTCGACCGGCTCTATCCCGGCCGGATACTCACCGCGCACTACGTGGACGCACGCTGGGTCGGCAAGCTCGAGCGCGGCGAACACCGCTGGCCCAGCGACGAACGGCGCGCGGCCCTCCGCGCTGCCCTGCGCTGCCACTCCGACGCTGACCTCGGCCTGTACAGCCCCCGGCACAGCGAAGCGGCGTCCAACGGCAACGAGCTCGATGAGTCGCGTCGCGATCTCCTGCGCTGCATCGCTGCCGTCGCCGCCGCATCAGGGCTGTTGGGCGGTTCAATCCTGCAGCAGCGGCAACTTGGTACCGCCGACGTCGAACGCCTCGGCGCTGTGCTCGCCTTGTACCGGTCCCTGGACTACGAAGTCGGGGGCGGCGCGTTGGCCGACGAACTCAACCGCTTCGCCGCCAGCTCCGCAACGCTGCTCGAACACCGAATGTCCGAGTCCATCGCACCGTCACTGTTCGCCACCGTAGCCGCCGTGCAGCAGCTCGCCGGCTGGACCGCGTTCGACGCCGGCCGGCACGCAAGCGCGGAGCAGCACTTTCTCACAGCCGAACGGACCGCAGCCGAAGACCGGCAACTGACCGCGCGGATCCGATACTGCCGCGCCCGGCAGCTGCAACACCTGCGGCGCAACCGCGCCGCCCTCCACGTCCTGACCCAGACCATCCACCAGCTCGATCCCGCGACCACTCCAGGCGTCACCGCCATGCTGCTCGGCGCGCAAGCGGCGTCGCAGGCGGCACTCGGCGACCAACACGCCGCCCTCACCACGCTCGGCCAGGCCCAGAGCGCGTTCGACCGTCGGCGGACCGACGAGGAGCCGGACTGGATGCGGTTCTACGACCACGGCGAACTGCTCGCCCAGTACGGCCGCGTCTACCGAGACCTCGCCCGCCGCGACCCCCGGCACGGCGGCCACGCCGTAGACAGAACCAGCGCAGCCATCGCCGCATTCGGATCCCAGAACGTACGCAGCATGGTCCTGAACGAAGTCGGCCTCATCAGCGCCCTGTTCCTGGCCGGCGAGCCTGAACACGCCGTTGCCCTCGGCGAACGCATGCTCGTGCCCGCGAACCGGCTCACCTCCCGCCGCGTCACCGACCGGGTCACCAACCTTCGCCGCGACGCAGCCGCGTATCAGCGCATACCGGTGGTGGCCGCGTTCATCAACGCCCTGCCTCGCCCGTCAGGCACGCCGGCATGACGATGACCAGCGGCCGGTTCACCGAAACCGCCATGACCAACGCGATGCGGAAGGTCACCGGCGACCTTCAAATCCCCAGCGACGGGGCGCGGCTGCTACGGCTGACCAACAATGCCGTCTTCGCACTGCCCGACGTCGGCCTCGTCATCCGAATTACCAGGTCACACGGTCTGCACGACCGGGTCCACAAGCTTGCTCGCCTGGGCGTTTGGTTCGCGGGCATCGATGCTCCCACCATCCGGCTCGCCCCCGGACACGAACAACCCTTCACCGTCGATGGACTGCTCGCCACCATCTGGACGTACGTACCGCCGTGCCCGCCCGAACCAACCGGCCACGATCTCGGCCGTGTCCTGCGGCAATTCCACGCGCTGGGTTCGCCGCCGTTCGACCTGCCCGCCTGGGACCCGATCGGCGACGCGCGCCGCCGGATCGTTGACGCCGAGGCGCTCAATGACAGCGATCGCAAGGTCCTGCTGCGATGGTGTGACCAGCTGGCGCCGCGCGTGGCCAGGCTCAACGCGCAAGCTGCCGGAGGACTCATCCACGCCGACGCTTACATCGGGAACCTTCTCCGCGAGAATCCTGACCGCGTCGTGCTGTGCGACTTCGATGCCACCTGCACCGGCCCCTGGCAAGTCGACCTCGCCGCCGTCGCCGTCGGCGAATCCCGCTTTGGCCGAACGGGCGCCTACGCAGGTCTCGCCGCAGCCTATGGCTACGACATCACCACCGACCCGGACTGGCCCACCTTCCGCGAAGCCCGTGAACTCAAGATGGTCGCCGCCGCCGTGCCACTACTCGCCAGCAGCCCTTACATCGCCGAACAATTCCAGATCCGGCTCCAATCCATCACCAACGACGACCCCGACATCCGCTGGACGCCGTTCGCAGACCTCCGCCAACCTGAGCAAAGGGAGGCGTGAATGCCCCGACATCCAGAAACGCTCATCACGCCAAACACGTTGCTGAGCGCAGCACGCGAGCGACTACCGTCGCCACGGCGGCCGGGACAGCGCATTTCCCGAAGCGAGCTCGCCGACGGAGTCAACGCCGCACTCGACCTGCTCTACCCACACCGCAACCTCACCGCCCACTACGTCGACGCCCGCTGGATCGGCAAACTCGAACGCGGCGAACACCGCTGGCCCAGCGCCGAGCGCCGCGCCGCGCTGCGCCACGTCGTTCACGTGGCCACCGACGCCGAGCTCGGCCTCTACAGCCCACGACGCACCAACTACCCACAAGCTGGCACCGAT
This sequence comes from Dactylosporangium cerinum, assembly GCF_042653625.1. Lineage (NCBI taxonomy): Bacteria > Bacillati > Actinomycetota > Actinomycetes > Micromonosporales > Micromonosporaceae > Dactylosporangium > Dactylosporangium cerinum. The sequence goes on from NZ_JBHSIU010000041.1 coordinate 42,499, forward strand.
CACGAGCGGGGCGCTGTGGCGGGTAACGGACTAGCACCAGTGCTGCCTGCGGTCCCACGTACGAGCGTTGCGCCGGAACTCGACGGCGACGAAGCGGCCCTGGCTATCCAGCAACGGATACATCGACTCAATCGGACCATTGATCCCGACGTCATCTCCCAGCACGACGAGCTGACCAACGACATCGTGTCCCGATACGAACGCCTCGATCATGCGGAGATCCTTCCCATCCTTGTCCGGCAGCGGGCAGCGCTGGATTCGCTGCTCACCGACTGCAACCGTTCCGCACAGCGCATGCAGCTCCTTCACATCGCCGCCGGAACCTCGGGCGTACTGGGCTATCTGGCCGTTGGACGTGCCCGGTTCGCCCTTGCACGCGCCTACTGCGCTGAGGCGTTCGCACTTGCGGGTCATGCTGCCCAGCCCAGCCTTCAGGCATGGGCACGTGCACTGCAAAGTTTCTGCGAGTACTACGCCTCCGACTACCCGCAGGCGCTGCGGCTCGCGCAAGATGGCCTCGCCTACGCCGGCACCGGCCCGCAGAGCGTACGACTCACGATCAACGGTGTAGCCCGAGCGTTGGGAAAGCTCGGAGACACCGACGGCGTCCACTGCGCGGTCGACACCGCACACGATCTCCTGGCACGTCACGATGCCCCGGGCGGCATGCCGTCCAGCGTGTCATTCGGCTGCTACAGCAAAGCCCAGACGGCCGGCAATGCCGCCACCGCGTACGTGTCCCTCGGCATGGCCGATCACGCCGAGACGTTCATCGACCTTGCCATGCCCGACGTGACACGCTCCGGCTCCCCGTGGAGCCGTTCCCTGGTCATGCTCGACCACGCCGCCGCGCTCGCCGCCTCCAAGAACGGCGACCTCGACCGTGCAAGCCGCCTCGCGGTCGACGCACTCACCGTCTCAGCCGGACGCCCGATCATCGCAGTGCGGCAACGAACCATGGACTTCATCCAACGTGCTGCAACACACTGGGGCGACACCACGCAGGTCCGAGCGGTCCGCGACGCCGCGACCAGTACCATGCCAGCACCATGAACGACGCCGGCAACGAGCGCCTCCCAACCGCTCACCACGCCACAGCAGCAGCGGAGCTCGAACGATTTCGAAGCATCCGACAGCTGCGCGACCACTGGACCAGCCGACACACCGAACCGGCCTACTACTGGTACCTGACCTTCGAACACAGCACAGCCGTGCACCTGCTCGCCAAACACTGCCAAGACAACATCCCGCTCTCCTACTACGACTTCACCCCATCAGAAGACCTGCACATGACACTCGACCGCGTCGCCTTCGTCCGAGAAGCGATCCCCGACCGCATCCGGGCGATTACGGCTGCAGCGATCGCGAACTGCGCCGGCGTGCCGCCGTTCAACATCGCCATCGGCGGTCTTGGCGGCACACCAGGAGCACTCGGATTCATCGCGTTTCCACCCGAGCCGCTCCAGCATCTTCGTGACGCCCTGCGCGCCGCGACACTGTCGGTCGATCCAGGCGCGCCGGTCAAGGACCAATCGTTCCACCCGCATGTCGCGATCGGCTACTGCAACGCGACCGTCCCGGCGCAGCCGGCCATCACAGCCGTCGAGCGCCTACACCACCTCGCCACCACCTCCGTCTTGGTCGACCACGTGACACTCGTCCTGCTTGAACAGCAGAACCGCGGTTACAAGTGGAGAGCAGTGACCCACTTACCCATCGGACCGACTTCCGAGCCGCCCGTCACGAACCGTTGTTCACCGGATTGACGGGCATCACCGTGGAGCGAGAGGTCAGACGCCTACGGCGCGTTCGCCCATCCATCACGGACAACCCATATCCCCCGCGCGCCGAGGTTGCCGGCATCGCGCACGCTACCTCCACCAGCTCAAACCCGGTCTGTGGCTCTTCGATCACCCACCGCCGGGGTAACCGAACGCATGTGCACGGTCGCCGCGGGTGCGCATATCACGTCGACGACCGATACGCTTGCATCACTGCTCGCGCCCTGGGCGGCTGCACCCCAGGCATGCACCGAGTCCGTTCGCACGGGAGGAAGGTCGATGCCTCGGCATCCCGACACTGTCATTACCCCTAACACGGTGCTCAGCGCGGCCCGGGAACGCATGCACTCACCCCGACGAGCTGGCCAGTGCATGTCCCGCAGCGAACTCGCCGACGAGGTCAACACTGCCCTCAACCAGCTCTACCCCAACCGCAACCTCACCGCCCACTATGTCGACGCCCGCTGGATCGGCAAGCTCGAACGCGGCGAACACCGCTGGCCCAGCGACGAGCGACGCGCTGCCCTCCGGCGCGCCCTCGCCGCCACCACCGACGGCGAGCTCGGCCTCTACATCCCACGCCGCACCGAAGGTTTCGTCAGTGACGAAACCGTCCCACGAACGCCGACGAGCCGGGTCTCGGCCAGCATGGGCCTCAGTCGAGCTGCCGAAACAGGGAGCGGCGATCCGCGGTTCTCCGACGTGCTCACCGATGAGATAGCTCGTCTTGATGGCGGCGAGTACGACGACTGGAACAGTTTTTCAGTCGTCACGAGCATGCTTGCACAGCAGCGGCAAGCGGTTGCCCCCGCAGCCCTGCTGAGTCTCGTGGAGGCGCATCGTGATTGCCTACTGACTTTGTTCCGAAAAGCGGTTGGGGATCCGGCGGGCGCCGCCATCGGCGCGATGCTCGGTGAAGCATCCATCGTCGCTAGCCGACTGTGGAGCGCGCAGGGAAACCGATCCATGGCCCTCGCCCGATGCGCCTACGCACGAACCCTCGCCGAACGGCTTGGCAACATCCGGCTCGGTGCGACCGCCCGGATCTTCGAGAGCAACCTGCACTCCGGCGCCTCCACACTGATTCATGCCGACGGCAACATCATGACCGGGCTGCAGCTGCTGGACGAGGCCGCGGCCGCAGCCGAGCATCTCAGCTGCGCCGCACAAGCCAGAATCGCCGCGGAGCAGGCCCAAACCTATGCGGCACTGAACATGCGGACGGAAACCGAGGCCGCGCTGGACCAAGGTCGGCAAACAGCTGCCGGAATCACGTCGTCCAACCGGACCGGCCTCTTCAGCGACTGGACTCCTTCGCGTCTGGATGTGTACGAAGGCACGTGCCGCATTCTGCTCAATGAACCAGAGGCCGCCATCCTGCACCTTGAGCGAGCCTCGGCGGTTCTCGACCAGGACCCAGACAACACGAACGTGGCGCTTGCCGCTCACGTCGACCTCGCCAGCGCTTATGCGCTGGCCGGCCATCTGGACATGGCTTGCACCACGCTCGGTGACGCATACGAACAGCTCGGGCGGATCGGCAACCTTCGGGGCATCTCACGCGCCCGGCGCGCGCGTGAAGGATTGAGCCGATGGAACGCCGAACGCGCTGTGCAGGATCTAGACGAGAGGATGGCGGCGGTCTAGGAAAGACGGCTGGAGGTCAGACCTTCTGGACGAGGGACGCGATGGTAGAGACGACCAGGTCAGGCTCGAGTGAGTCCAACACGGCGTCCGGGCCATAGCCCGATAGTTCTTCGCGGCTCGCCCGATGCGCGACCACCACAGCCCGGAAACCTGCGCTCCTCGCGCACGCGATGTCGTTCGGCGCGTCTCCGACCACCACGGTCCGGTGCGGTAAGACAGCCGCTCCATACTTGCTCTGATAGCGACGCGCAACGACGCCGGGAAGGCGGAACCTGTCTCGTTCGTCGGAGCCGTATCCCCCGATCTCCAGGTCCAGTTCCCCTGCGAGGTCCAGTGATTGGATCTTGATCTCGGCCGCTAGTCGCAAGTTCCCGGTGAGAACCGTCTGCACGAAGCCTCGCCGGTGCAGCTCGCCGACACTGTCTGCGACGCCGGGATATGGCGGCTGAACGCGAGCAAGCTCGTTGCGGCCTGCTTCCATGACTTCCGCCAGGACTTGGTGGAAGCGTGGGACGCCAGCTTCGGCTTCGGTGTGTGCGATGCCGGAGGCGATCGCAGTATCGATCACGATGGACTCGTCGGTGTAGCCGTGGACCTTCTTGTCCGGGAAGGTCACGACCGCCTCATCGATCTTGTACGTTCGGGCGATAGAACGGCGCAACCAGCGAAGATCTGCCGGAATCAGCGTGCCGTCCACGTCCCAGATCACGAGGCCAGCATCCTGGTACTCCACCGGCCCATCGTCGCACAAAGGAACGGCACGACGTCGTGGCCACCCGACCGCGGCTGCAGTCACAGCCGTGGCCGGCCATCGCCCGGCTTAGGATTGCGGCGCATGCCTGCAGAGCTCGGGGCGTCGCACGGCGCTCCGAGCCGGACGTTCATCCCGAACGCTGCGAGCGCAGGTGGGCGCTGACGATGGTCAAGGCAGGTCGGTCGAATCCGCTATCGAAGGTGCGGAACCGATAGGGCTGCCGCGTGTACCTCGGGCTGGACCGCTTGATGATCCTGCCGTCCGGGCTACGGGCCGGGTCGTCGAGGCGGCGGATGAGACCGTATCCAGCGAGCTGCCGGTGGGTGGCGTACACGTCGCGACGGACGCCGTACCGGTCGACCCGCTGCGCGGCGACCTTGAAGACCCCGTCGCGGCCGCTCTCGGGATAGCGGGCCTGCAGATCGAGGATCATCAGGTAGGTGGTGATCTCCGCAACGGTCAGGACGTGGACCCACCCGTTGAGGAAGAACGCTTTCGGCAGGTGCACGACGTCGCCGACCGAGTCCGACCGCGGGATGCTGTAGCGGCGAAGCCACCTATGCCTCGTGCCGTCGCCTGTCTCGTCGAGGAACTGGACACGGTCGTAGCGACCGGCGACGCCGCCACGGCCAGCGATCACCGCGAGGTGTTCGCGCTCGAGGAGGTTCAAGGCGTGCACAGCCTGCCGCCGCATTCCTGCCCGTTCTGGCGCGGTCTGGGTAATGGCGGGCAGCAGGTCAGCCCATCCGGCTTGCCCGTTGCCGACCCGGAACAGCGGACGGGCGTGGTCGACAGTGGCCCCGGCCGGACGGCGTGACTGCGCGTCGAAGATGGCGATCAGGTACAGCGGCATCGCCCACCCCTTCAGCGGCGCAAGGGCGCCGGCCGGAGACGACGGCGGCGAGCCCGCGGCGCCCGCACGCCGGGCGTGGACGAGTGCCGAGCGGATCGCGTATTGGGACCGGATACGGTCCCCCGCCTCGTAAATCTCTACAAGTTTGTCCCGAGCCGCCTCGTAGGCGGCGGCATGCTGCAGCAGCGCGCCGGCCCGCGCCTCCTGACGATCCAGGTCCCTTCGGTTCACCGTCTTGAACCTCTCCCGTGACGCTTCTGCCGCACCAAACCATATGGGAGAGGCATTCGTGGTCCTTCTCGCGACCCCCCGTGACCTCCGGTTTTGCTGTCCTTGTAATGCGGCTGATGTGTCACGGGGCGTCCTGGCCTGCGCCGAGCGGAGGTGCGACGGTTGCCAAGCTCGTGACTGGGCCCGGTACGTTGCCGGGCTGGCGGGCCGCCTGGAGTGGAGGTCGCGGTGTCGAGGTATGCGCTGGCCGCGTTGTGGATCGTGGTCGTGGGCCTGTGCGGGCTGCTGGTGGGAACCGCAGCCGGCTGGTTGTCGTGGCTCGACGAGCGGCGGGTGCCGCGCGCCATCCTGGTCGCCGGGTCAGCATGCGGTGCAACCTGGGTGTTTGCCGTAGCAGTGGCGGCCCTGGTGGCATGAGGTGGCCCGCCGTCGCCCGTGGCAGGCGGGACCGTGGATTGCGGTCCCGCCTGCCAAGGTCGCGATCAGCCACGTCAGACGACCGAAGTTGCCCGCAGGCAGCGGAGTCGGTTGCGGAAAAGCTGTGGGTATTCATGCGCGCGGATCAAGTTGCCGAACGGAGCTCGTCGCTGCAAGGCGTCGGCCGGGCGATGAGCAAACTTGACGCCCGCACCCGCGCGCAGCTGGTGGCCATCGGCATCCGGGCTGGGCTGGCGGTGCCGTGCTGATGGCCCGCGTCCTGCTCGCCGTCGCGGTCGTCGCCGGCCTCGGGCTGACCACCACGTTCTTCGTGGGCTTCGACGGCCGCACGTCCTGGCGGTGCACGTGTGCACCGCCAGGACGTGGCGCTCATCCTGGGCCCGTTGCAGTTCATCGCGTCGGTACGGGCCCGCCGGCGCACCCACCGGATCATCGGCCGCGGGTACCTGCTCGGCGGGGTCCCTGCCGGCAGCCGTGACCGCGGTGCCGGTGGCCCTCTGGTCCGGCCGGCTGCTGATGCAGGTCGGCCTCACCGCGGCGGCGGTGCTGTGGCTCGTCACCGGCTGGCTCGCCTACCGCTCGGCCCGCCGCATGGACTTCGCCGCGCACCGGGAGACGATGCTGCGCAACTACACGCTCACGTTCCTGGCCGTGACCGCCCGCCTGCTGGTCCCGCTGATGCTGCTGGCGCGGCTGCCGTTCACCGACGAGAGCCCGGCTAGGCTCGCACCGGCGCTCATCCCGGTGGGGCAGACCGCCGGCTGGATCCTCAACCTGATCGTGGTCGAGACCCTGATCCGCCGCCGGCCGGGTACTGTTCTGCGCCGCCTACCGGGCTGACCGCTGCGGCACGAGCTGTCACATTTCTGTCACCCCGAGTGGTCCGTACGGCCATCGGAGTATTCTCGCCGCCTGACATGCGGCCGGGTCGGCAGGCCCGCCCGCGGATGCCGCCGAGTGCATCAGCGATCGGAGCTGCGTTGACCGAACTCACGGCCGACTACTGGCGACGCATGTACCGGCCGGTTCTCGACGCCCGCGCCGGTGAACCCGAGGACGCGCTGGATATTCCGCCGGACACGCAGCTGCCGGGACTCATCCGCGTGCTACGGCCGTGGTACAGGGAGCATCCCGGCGTCGACCGGGTGACGATCCGCGTCAAAGGTGCCGATGTCGGCGTCACAACGCGTGCCAAGGTCATGAAGGACTGGGGGCACCTCGGCGAGGACCCTTCGGCCGCGGTCGGTCCCGGTGCCGGGGACGGCGCCACGCTGCCGGGCTTCCCGGCCGAGTTCCGCGCCATTCGCTACACGTGCGGTGAACGGGGCTGTGACCGTACGATGTTGCGGATCTTCTATGACGAACGCGATGTGCCGCAGTGTGCGGAGCATCCAGCCATCCGGATGGTCTACTCGCCGTGACAGTCCCGTCCTCGCCGGCCTCCATGACCGCCCGCTTCTTCCTCGTCAGTTACCTGCCCACCTGCGCGGCCCTGCTGTTCCTGCTGGTGCTGGGCTGGGCCGCCTACGGCCCCGGCACCTCCTTCAGGCGCGCGTGGCGGGTCGCCACCGCACTGTCCCCGACGCAGGTGGTGCTGCTCGTCCTGCTGGCCACGGTGGTGGCCGTGCTGCTGATGCCGTTCCAGCTCTGGTTCGTCCGGCTATTGGAGGGCACTTGGCCGGGCTGGCTCGGCGGAACCCTGAGCGTCGAACGGCAGAAGGCGAGGCGATCGGAGCTCGCACGGGCGGCGGTGCCCGCGTCGGACGCGCCGGAGGTGCTGCGGGCAGCGGGGCTGGCCGGGCTGCGCCTGCGCCAGCGCTATCCGGGCGCCGAGCATCTGGTGCGGGCGAGCCGGCTCGGCAACATCCTCGCGGCGACGGAGGACCGCGCCGGCCGCGACTACGGCATCGACGCGGTGGTCGCCTGGCCGCGGCTGTATCCGCTGCTCGGCGGCCAGCTGCGCACGGTGGTGGACGACCGGCGCAACAACCTGGACAGCATGGCACGGTTCACGGTGACCGCGGTGGTGACGGCGGTCGCCGCGCTGGTCGTCCTGCGCGACGCCGGGGCCTGGGCGGCGCTCGCGGCCGCGCCGCTGGTGGTGGCCGTGCTGGCGTACCACGCCTGCCTGCACGCCGCGGTCGCCTACGGCGAGAGCGTCCAGGTCGCCTTCGACCTGTCGCACCTGACGTTCGGCGCCACATTCGGCCTCGCGCGCCCCGGCGACCTGAGCGGGGAGCGCGTCCAGTACCGGCATCTGTGCGACCTTTGGCGGCAGAGCATTCCGACGCCGTTCCCCTATGCGGCACCGGCCCCGTCTGAGGGCGGTGCCACGTGAGCAGCGACCCGCGGAGGATCCAGATCCTGCCCTACTCGAAGATCGTCGGGCAGCGGGAGCTGTGCGACGCGCTCGAGATCGGCTTCGTCAGCGGCCTCGGGGTGCTGGCGACCGGGCAGCGGGGCACGGCGAAGTCGACCACGATCCGGGCCTTCGCCATGGCGATGTACGGCAGGCTGCCGATCACCATGCCCCTGGGGGTCACCGACGACCGGGTGCTCGGCGGTTTCGACATCGTGGGGCTGCTCGACGAGACGCCCGAGCCGAAGTGGCAGCAGGGCCTGCTCGCCCAGGCGGACGAGGGCATGCTGTACATCGACGAGATCAACCTCCTCGAGGACCACATCGTCAACCTTGTGCTGGACGCGGCGACGGGCATCCTGCAGGTCCAGCGGGAGGGCGCGGACCTTCCGCCAGTCGGCGTGGACTTCGTGCTGGCCGGCTCCATGAACCCGGACGAGGGGGCACTGCGCCCGCAGCTGCTGGACCGGTTCGGCATGGTGGTCCCGGTCACCGGCGAGAGCGACTTCGCCACCCGCAGGGCGGTCCTGGCCAACGTCCTCGACTGGGAACTGTACCGCGAGGACGAGACCTCGCCGTTCATGACCGAGGCGACGCAGGCGGACGAAGCGCTCCGGAAGCGTCTGGGCGCCGCGCGGGAGCTGTTCCCGAATGTCGGCCACTCGGCCGACCTGCTTGACACCTGCGCGCGGGTGGCCCACGAATTCGACATCGTCGGCCATCGCGGCGAAGGGGCGATGGCGAGGACCGCCCGGGCCGTCGCCGCGCTCAGCGGGGACGTCACCGCGCGGGCCCGGCACCTGCGGGCGTCCGTCGTCAAGGCGGTACTGCTGCATCGCCGCAGCCGCGACAACTCCGGCGCGCTGCACAAGTGGGGTCCTGCCGAGGACGCCCGGCTCGCCGAGGCACTGCAGCAGGTCACGGGGTAACCGGCCATGAGCCCGCCGAGTGTCGTCGAGCTGATCGGTTGCCTGGCCGTGCAGTCCGAGCCGGTCGGGGTGATCCTCGTCGACCTGCACCCGGCCTTGCTGCCCCAGCACGTCGAGCTGCTCGCTGAGGCCGTGCGGTTCCATCAGGGGCATGAGCCTCCGGTGCGCGTGCTGGATGCCGGGGTGACCGACGACGACCTGTGGCCGCGCTGGGTGCTGGCCGCCGGCCGGTCCGGGCTGGGGCTCCAGGTTCGCGACGGCGCCCTGTCCCCGGTGGTCGGGGCGCCCGGGCCGATCGTCGTGGTGCCGGACCTGGCACGGGCCGGCACTGCGGTCGCCCGGGCCGCGGTGGCCGCGCTCGGCAACGACGTGGTGCATGTCGAACGGTACGGTTTCAGCCGGTCCTGGTCGCCGGCCGGGCTGTGGCTGGCCTCCTGCGCACGGCAGGACCTGGCGGCGCTGTCCACGCACCTGCTCGACCGGTTCCCGATCCGGTTCGACTGCCGCGCCGCCGCGGCGCCCGGGCCGGTCACCTGGTCACCGCGCGGGCCGCGGGCCACCGTCCCGCCCGGCACGCTCGACCTGATCCTGCGCGCCGCGACCGGCCGGCCCAGCGCCCGGCTGGACCTGGCCCTGGCCCGCATGGCCCGGGCGGCCGCCGAGCTGCGCGGCGGTCCGGTGGTCCAGGACGAGGACGTCGCCCGGGCCGCCGCCCTGGTCGGTCTGGCGCAGCCGGAGATCCCCCGCCCCACGCCTGTCGACGGCCCTGAACCGGCGGTGCCCCCGGCGCCCGCCGAACCCGGCGACCTGGGGCAGCCGGCGCCAGAGCATACCCTCGCACCGGCTTTCGTCGACGACGATCCGGCCCCCTTCGTCGAGGAGCCGACCGGCACCACGGTCAGCGGGCCAGCCGACGTCGCGCCGGCCGATCCGCTGCGGCCGGAGGACGACCCCGAGGCGCTGCCCGCGCCACGCTCGCTGCACTGGATGGTGCCCGGGCGCCGGCAGGCCAGCCGGCGGGACGGCGTCATCATCGGTCATGAGCGCGGCAACGACCTGGAAGACCTGGCGATCATTCCCACGCTCTTCGCCGCCGCCCGGCGGCGCCGGTGGTCCGCAGGGGGTCGCGCGGGAGGGCTGCGGATCGCGCGCATCGACCTCCGCCGGCACCGGCGGCGGCATGACTCCGAACACGCCCTCGTGCTTGTCCTCGACCACACGGCACGGCGCGGGTGGGACTGCGGTCCCGGGCTGGCGCCGCACCTGCGCTGGGCGTACGACCGGTCGTCCACGGTGTCACTGGTCGAGTTCGGGCATGCGGACTGCGTCGACGAGCTGCGGCCCGAGCGCTACCGGGCGCGCACCATCGTCGATCCGCGGGTCGTCGTGTCCCTGACCCGCGCGCCGGGATCGGCGTCGCCGCTGGCCGCGGCGCTCCGGCTGGCGTCCGAGGAGCTCCGCGGCGTCATGCGCCGCGGCTGGGCGCCAGTCCGCACGGCCCGCCTGGTCGTGGTCACCGACGGCCGCGGGAACGTGCCACTGGAGGCGACGGCCGAGGGTCGGGTCAACGGCCGTGTCGGGCGGCAGGGGATCGACAGCGCCATCTCCGTCGCGACCGAAGTGGCGGTCCTGCAACGGGTGGACTCGTTCGTCGTCGCACCCGACGCCGAGCAGTACCCACAGCTCACCCACGACCTGGCGGCCGCGCTGGGCGCGACCCTGCGCATCGTGAGCGGCAGCCCGCGATGAGGTCGTTCCTGGCGGCCGACGAGTCCGGGTCCGGCGTCGAGCCTGGTCCGCTCCGCAGCGAGTTCGACGGCGAGCTGCCCGACCTTCAGTCCGGTGCGGCGAAGACGTTCGATCCGGTCCAGGTGGCGTTGCCGGCGACCGGCCCGCCCGACATCGCGTTGCTGGTCGTGCACGACGACCGGACGATCGACGGCGTCCCACGCCTGCGGCTCGACTTCCACTTCCACGGCCGGGAGGAGTCCCGCGACGATGACGTGCGCACGCAGGCTGTCACCGACCTCAGCGTCGCATCGATCGCCGCGCGCCGACAGTGGCAGACCGACTTCGACCAGCTGCGCTCATGGTGGAAGAAGATGTGCCGGCTGGCCGGGTGGATGCGCCGCCTGGCCGACACGCACCCGGTGCCGCGGCTGCTCGTCTGGGACAACACCACCCACCAGATCCCGTGGGAGCTCTACTACGACCACCATCCGGACGAAGAAGCCCGGTCGAGATGGCTCGGTGCCGAGCTGGAGATCATGCGATGTCTCGGGGCCGTGCCCGACGCTCCCGGCCCCCGCCCGGCGACACCCCAGGACGCCGCGGGTGCGTGGCTGTTGATGGAGTCCGACGACGACATCGTCGACGCCGACTATGCGGTCAGCAACCTGCTCCCCCCGTCCGGGCCGGCCAAGGTGACCGAGATGCAGCACCTGCTGGACCAGCTCCGCCGGGACGACCTGCGGGTGGCGCTCCTGATGTTGTACGGGCGCACCACGAACCCAACGGACGGCACCGCCTTCCGGTTCGGCGGGCTCACCCTGAACCAGCTCGACCACAAAGGCATGCCGGCGCTGCGCGGATCCGATGCCGTGGTCCTGCTCAACGGTTGCAACACGGCGAAGCCCGTCCCGATCGGCCCGCAGGTGCCGGTCGGGACCGCCAGTTTCGCCTCGGTCTTCCTCAGCAAAGGCGCCTCGGCGGTGATCGCGACGCTGGGTGAGGTTCGTGTCGACCATGCCTATGCGTTCGTGCTCCACTTGCTGGAGTCACCGGGCGACAACCGCCGCCTGGGCGTCCTACTGCGCACTTGGCGGCAGCGCTACGTCCAGGACGTCCTGCCGTTGGACAGCGCCGATCCGCGGCACAGCGCGGTGTTCGAGGCCTTCTTCCAGGGCTTCATGTATGTGTGTTACGGGCATCCCGACCGGACCCTGCAGGTCCGAGGCACCGTCGTCGCGGGCCTATGAACGTCGCACCCGTCGGTGTCCGGGCAGTGGTTCAGTGGCCTCGCCACGCCGAGGCCCGGGGCCGCTACCTGGTCGTCGCCGACGTGGAGCTGGGCGAGCCGGGTGAGTGGCCCTACGCCCGGGAGGAGTTCGTCATCGGGTGCGTGCTGGAGGGCGGCACGGCGTTCCGGGTCGAGGCGATGGGCAGCACCGGCCTGGTCCTGCACCGGTTCGGGGGGACCTACGGCCCGGTACGGTTCGTGGTGCACGCCGAACGGGACCCCAGCGCCGACGGCTCCGACGGCCTGCGCCTGACGCTCCTGACCGAGGGCGGCGTGCCGTTCCAGACGCTGCCCCTCCAGGTGCTGCCCAGGAGCGCGGCCACGGCCGGTCGGCGACCCGCCGCCGTGGAAGGCCCGCTGATCCGGCCCGTCCCGCGGCAGCGCACTGAGCCGCCGGCGCGGCTGCGGCGGGAGCCCAGGCGCAGCGCGCTGCTCATCGCCGCGACCGCTGGCGGTGAGGCGGTCGGCGACGTGTTGCATGCCCGCCACGGATTCGGCCGCATCATGTCCCACGCCGGTGACACCGTGACGCGGATCGCGGGCGCCTACGAGGAGCTGATCGCCACCACCGGCCCGGGCGATGCGGTCGTGGTGCACCTGCACGGGCGCGCCCTGCGGCACCCGCCGGACGACACGGACGGCGGCGGCGTGCTACCGGTGACCACGGCGGAGCTTGACGCCTTCCACCGGCGGCTGACTGCCGTCACCGCCAACGTCACAGTGATCTATGATATCGGCGGCCTGGACCAGACGTGGCGCACCGGGCACCCGCTCGATCCGCAGCCGGTCGAGCTGTACTCCGGCGCGAGCCCTGGACCCGCACGCGAGCCGAACCCGTTCGCCGCGGAGCTCGCACGGGCGCTGGGCGAGGCCGCCGGCCTGCGGGTCACCTGGGCGACCCTGGTCGACGAGGTCTGCCGCCGGGTGCTCCGCCTGTCGCCCGAGCAGCGCCCGGCGGTGGTCGGCCCGGCACAGCGGGTGCTGTTCGGCACGGCCGAGGCGCGGGGCGAGCCGACCCTGCCGGTCGTCGTGTCGAAGCGGGGTGACCTGGTGCGGCTGTCGGGTGCCCGGTTGCTGAACGTGCAGATCGGCGACGAGTTCGCGATCCTGGCCGGCGGTGCCGATGGACAGCCGGTCCTGGGCACCGCGACCGTCGAGGGCCTCGCGGAGTTCGGCGCTTACGCCCGGCTGGAGCTGCTTGACGCCGCGATGGCCGTCCCGGCAGGCGCCGTCGCCCGCCGGACCCGGGCCGCGGCCGAGCGTATCCCGGTCCGGCTGCCGCCGCTGGACGACGACCTCGCGCGGCTGCACGCGGCGGTCAGGTCGAGCACGATGCTCCGGCCGTCGGGCGACGACGGCTGGGTCTACGAGGTGCGCGGCGACGATCGGCACCGCCTGACGATCCTCGACCGGATCGGGCCGCTGTCGGATCCGGTGTCGGCGATGAGCGGCAGCGGCCGGGTGCTCGCGGACCTGGAACGGCTCGCCCGGGCCACCGCGCTGCGCCGCCTGGCGAACGGCCCGGTGCACGGCTTCGAGCCGGTCGCCGCCGCCGGGCTGGTGGTCGACGGCGCGCCGGTGCCATTAGACGGATCGGCGTTGCTCTACCCCGGCGACAGGATCTCCATCTCACTGCGCAACGACAACACGCATCCGGTCCACGTATCGCTGGTCGACGTCGGCGTCGCAGCCGACGTGACCGTCCTCACCGCCTCCTCGCCGTCCGGGATCCGGCTCGACCCGGGTGCCCGGCACGTCGTGGATGGCACGGACCTCTCGCCCGGGACGCCGGGCCTGCGGATCGAGTGGCCGGCCGGCCTCGCGCCGGCCGGTCCCCGGCCGGAGACGATCCTGGTCATCACCACGGCGGAGCCGCACGACCTCGGCAGCCTGGGGCAGCGCCGCGTCCGTGCGCCGCTGCGGGACTCGCCGCTCGCCCGGGCGCTCGCGCAGGCCAGCTACGGGATCGGCAGGGCCACCGGCGACGTCCCGGACGACGGGTCGGGCGCCTACGCCATCCGCGCCATCCGGTTCGACCTGGCGCCGGGCGCGCGGCCCGTCGCCATCCCCGACGACTGGCCGGCGCCCGGGTCGATCATGACCGCGGCGGAGCTGCGCGACCTCGCGCCCCGGTTTCGGCAGTCCGGCCTGGAGTGCGACGCCTCCCTGGTGGCGAGGATCGTGTCCGACGTCGCCGAGTACGACGCGTACGCCCGGACCGTTCCCGGGCCGACGCCGCCGCAGCCGCTCGACGAGTTGCTGCCTTTGATGGGCTGGCTGCTCTACGAGGCGTCCTGGGACGCCGTCCAGCGGCTGCCCGCGATGCTGAACGCCACGATGACGGCCGCCGATGAGCTGCGCCGGGGTCTGGACCTGCTCGGCTGGATCAGCGCGCTGGCCGACGCCGCCCGCCGCCTGCCGTGGCCCGCGTTCGCCGGGCGCGCGCTCGGCGCGATCCGGGCGCAGGCCCTGGCCGAGTCGAAGCGGGACACCGAGGCCGGGTACGACGTCGCCTGGATCGTCCATCAGGAGGCCAACCGACGCTATTACGAGTACCGCGAGTCCCTTGCCACGGCCGCGCGGCGCGAACGGTACGTGCGCGACCTCGACGAGATGCTGCTGCAACTGGCCCTGGCCGAGACCGGCACCGCGTGCCGCAAGGCGGAACGGGTGATCTCACGGTGGCCCGAAGAGTTCGCCGACGACGACGAGGACTTCTGGGTCGACCAGCTCTTCGGCGACCTGACAGCCGCCGCGGTGGCCGGCGAGCTGGCGATCGACACCGGCCGCAGGATCCAGCAGCGGTACGGCTTCGCCGATACCGTCACCGAGCAAAGACTGGCCCTGCACACGGCGCTGCAGAACCCGGGCATCATGACGGCGCGGGTGTCGACGCTGCTGCTGGCGCTGGGACCGGCGATACGGCGCACGGGCCGGCTGCCGGGGACTTTCCAGACGTGGGAGCAATGGGAAGCGCATGAACTAGGCCGGTTCACCAAGGCGTACCAGACGATCGAGGCCCCGGTGCTCGTCGACCGCCGGCCCGAGCCGATGCGCCCCACGGTGCTGCGGCAGCTCATCCACATGCGGCTCAACCTGGCGCTGCTCAAGCCCGGCTACCGGCTCCCCTCGTCGCTCTCACTCGATCCCGTGCTCCAGTTGACCGAGCTCGACGACGCGGCACTGGCCGCGCTGTCGGATCGGCTCGCCCCGGCGGACGGGCGGCCGGGCCGCGAGCGGGGCGTTGGCGCGGCCATGATGCCCGCCGTGATCCGTTCCATCCGGGCCTGCCGGGGCCGCGGCCCGGAGGACCGTAGCTATGATCGTTGGCGTGTCGACTGGTTCCGGCTCGACCGGTTCAGCAACGAAAGCGGACGGCGGACCCGGCTCGACGAGGCCCTCGCGGCCTCCCGTTGAATCCGGCCCGGCCAACCGGCTCGCGGATTTCGACCCCGAGCTCGCCGGGCTCGTCGCCGACGCCCAGTGCTTCGCCGAACACGGGACCGTGCCGGCCGGGTGGACCCTTGAGCAGACCGGGACGAAGGTCGGACCGCGGTCGTTCGTCTTCAACGTCCCGCACCGGGATCGCGACGCCATCCTCAAGATCCACCTGGACCCGTCGCGGTACGCGGCCAAGGAGGCCCGGGCACTGCACCTGCTGTCCGGCGATCCCGGCTTCCCGCGGATCCTCCACCAGCGGCTCGGCCCACCGCCGACCCTCACCATCGCCTACCGCCTGCCCGGCGCCACGCTGGACCGGCTCCCCCCGTCGGCGGTCATGGCGGCGCTTCCGGCGGTCATCGGGACGCTGCGACGCGTACACGCCGTCACGCTGGACTTCTACGGCGAACTCGTCGGCGACTTCGCGTCGGCACCGAACTCGGCGCGGCTCGACCGGTACATCACCGCCAACCGCGACTACTGGGCGCGCAACATCGGCCAGTGGTCAGCACTGCCCGGCGCCGCCGCCAGCGCCGCGCGGATCAGCTCCCTGCGCCCGCCCGCCCCCTGCCTCGCCGACCGTCCGACGCTCATCCACGGCGACCTCACCCTCGACAACATCGTCGCCGCGGACACCGGCGTCGGCATCATCGACTTCGACGGCGCCCTCTCGATGTTCCCCGAATACGACCTGGCCACGCTGTTCTGGTCACTCACCACCAGCGACGTCCCGCTCGGCCTGCCGGACTTCTGCCGCATGGTCAGCGAGGTGTACGGGCGGCCGCCGCGCCTGGTGGAGGACGCGATCCGAGCCGCGTGCTGGCTGCCGATCGTCCGGTCGCTCAACCTGTGCCGCCGCGCCGAGGACCCGGTCAGGTTCGCCGATCTCTGGCTAACCGCCGCCGCCTTCCTGGAGTCATGACCTTCCAGGCGGCAGCGGCGAGCCGACCTTGCCGAGCTTCACGGCGTAGACGGGGCTGTATGCCCGGTACCCCGGATCGGAGAAGCCCGCGGGCGCCGCGACGGTGACCGACGGGTGGTATCCCATCGGCGCGTCGGACCAGAGCTCCCAGTGCACGTGCGGCCGGGCGGCCGACGACACGGTCGGGTCGCACGGGAGGCTTGCGACCGGCGGCGCGGACGTGCCCAGCACATCCCCGCGGGCCACCGTGTCGCCGTCGGCCAGCCTTGGATCCGCGACGACCGGCAGCAGCGCCGACGTGAGCCGCAGCTGTTCGTCGCGAACCACGATCGACGCCTCGCTCTTGTGCAACGAGACCGTGCCGCCGATCGACGCGCGGATCGGCGTGCCGTGCTCGACGGCGACGTCGACGCCGCTGTGCCGGCGCACCGCTGCCCAGGGTTGCTTCAGCCGTACACCCAGGCGGCCGAGCTTCGGCACCCGCCGGACGAGTTCCGCCCAGTCACCGGCGGCGTACACGACCAGCGGGTTCGGGCAGAACCGCCGGATCCCTCCGCCGAGCCGGGCCTGGGTCAGGCGGATGATCTGCGTCCCGGCGCTCTCGGAGGCCTGGATGGCCCATCCGTCGCCCTGCCCATCGCTCTCCAGCACCAGTGCCACGTGGTTGTGCCGGCCACCCGGCGCCGCCTCCAACGACGCGTAGGCGACGAGCACGTCACCGGGCAACGCGTCGGCAAGGCCGGCAACGACCGCGGCCGACCTGGCGGTCCGCTGGTTCTCCGCGATGAAGGGCGTCTGCACGGCGGCCCCGTCCCAGTGGGCCTGGCTCACCAATGTCGAGCAGTCAATCTGGCCCGGCAGCAGTTGACGGGACCTGTGGTATCGCTTGGCGAGGTGATCCAGCGAGGCAATGGCGACCGAGGTGCACTCCAGCGGCGACGCCCGGTACGCACTCAGCAGCCGGTCTCGAACCTCCGCGATCACCGGCAAGCGGTCCGTCATGCGCTTACCTGCATCGAGAGCACCGGTGCATTCTTGCATCTTCGATCTCGTTCCTGACCTTCTGAAGTCAGGGTCAGGGTGGTTTCAGGCCGCTGGTGGTGAGGAAGCCGTGGGCAAGGGCGGGCCTGTACTGCATGCTTGTACGTCGGTTCTTCGTGGCGCGGAGCAGGTAGTTGATGGTGCCGGCGGCGAGGTTGGCCAGGCTGCGTTTGAGGTTGGACCAAAGGTTCTCGACAGGGTTCAGTTCGGGCGCAGTCGTCGCGACGCAGCGTCCGGGCTGGCATCAGGGTGCGCGGATCAAGGTTGTCGTCCAGACCGTCCCGTCATCGGCACGCACCTCGACCCCGTTCGGCTCGACAAATCATCTGGCGGCGACGAATCCTCCGGCACCGCCCCGGCATGTGCTGCGAAAAGCACGCAACGCCCCGCGCGCGTCGGCGAGGATCACGTCCAGGGCGGTTCGCCGGGCGAGAGCCCATGTCCCCTGAGGTCCGGGGCGAACACCTGGAAATCAGACAACTGCTCCTCGGCGAACACGCGCCACCGCCCGCCGTAGCCCTTCAGACCGTGCACCGCGACGATTGCCCGGCCGCTCTCCGGCCCGACGCGGTACACGTGCAACGACATGGTGGGTGACGATGGACGGCTATGGAGCAAAGAGCGATCTCACGTCGCCTTTGAGACTGATGTGTAGCCAGTCGCCGGGCGCTAGGGTCGCCGTACTGGCGGTGACTGGGAGGTTGATCGCATGGCGGATCCTTCGGACGGTATCGGGCTGGCAGAGGCGATCGCGGCGTTGCGTGATGAGCTGCTGCAGGCCCGCGCGGAGGGGTCCGGTAGCGACATTCAGCTTCCGATCGAGTCGATGACGGTTGAGCTGACCGTGACGGCGACTCGTTCGGCCGAGGGCAAGGCGGGGTTCAAGGTGCCGATCGTCGAGGTCGAGCTGGGCGGCGGTGGTAGCCGGCAGCGCGCCGATGAGCAGAGGGTCACGGTGGTGTTCGGCGGCCCCGTCAATCGCGCTGGCCAGCCGGTCAAGGTTGCTGGCTCGGGTGACGAACTCAAGGGGTAGTCGATTGGATGTGCCACTGGCGAATCGGCTCGTCGAGGTCATCGTCGACGCTGGCGAGGGCGTCAAACCTCGGTACCGGTACGGGTCAGGATGCATCGTGGCCGGCCGTACGGTGCTCACCGCCGCCCATGTGGTTGCCGCTGGCGTGACGGTGCGCGTCCGCACGTCCAAGAAGGAGCTCCGCGACGCGTCGATCGATGCTCGTTTCGTCGGCCAGGAGCATGGTCCGGCGCCCGATCTGGCGCTCATCGAGATCATCGATCCGTCGGTGGACTATCCCGCGCTCCGGCTGGCCCGCCTCGATCGGCAGAGCGCGGTCGAGGCCGCGGTCCAATGCCACGCCTTCGGCTATCCATGGTTCACCGAAAGGCCGTCACCGGCGGCGGTCCGCGAGATCGCCGATGCCATCGGCGAGGTTCCAGTGCTGTCGAAGCTGGCCACCGGGCTCGCGAGCATCCTGGTGCGAGACTCACCGCGCCCGCTGCCCCTGGAGGATTGCACGCTGGCCGAGTCTCCATGGTCCGGTATGTCCGGAGGGCCGGTCGTTACCGAAGGAAAGCTGCTGGGCGTGGTGATCGAGCATGCGCCGCGGGAAGGGCCGTCGACGATCACCATGGCGCCCATCAGCCTGCTCGAACACGATCCGGACTACCCATTGTGGGGGCCCGGAGTGAGTGATCCCGGCGCGTGGTGGAGCCGCTTGGGGGTTACCGGTATCGCCGACGTGGTGGTTCTGCCTCCAAGATCACCGGACGTTGCCGTCGTGCCCGAAGTCGAGCCCTCACCCGACGCGATGGAACATTTCCGTACGAAGTTCGAATCGGCCGGGTTCGCCCCGCCCGCGCGGTGGACGGCCGGTGCGCCGCCCGTGTCGCAACGGAGACGGTCGATGCTTGCAGGTACGGCGGGCCTGCTGGCTGCGTTGCTGACATTGCTGCTCTGGACGACGGCCGGTTCGGCACAGGTCAGCGCAATGTGGGGCGCGCTCGGCGGTGTGATGCCGTTCGTGATCGCCTTGGCCACGTGGGTCTTGGCGAAGCCGGTGTTGGTGGTCGCCGATGATGTGACCCTCATCCGCTACATGTCGACGACGTTGGCGGAACAGGAACGCTCGCAGGGCGTTCATGATCCGTGGCCTATGCCGGTCGTGTTGCGCGTCGCGGCGCATCAGTCGATGGATCGCTGGGACGTCATCCGCGGCGAGCCGGACGTCCGTACCCCAATCGAACTGGACGGCGACGTCCGAGCCATCGAAAAGGTGTTCGCCGCGATCCCCTCCGGTCGTATCGTGCTGGTCGGCCCGGGAGGCGCCGGCAAGACGACGGCCGCCCGGCGGCTGGCGGCCGCCTGCGCCGAGTCGTGGTCGCCGGGCGCGCCGATTCCGGTCATCGTCCCGCTCGCCCTGTGGGACGTCCACACGGTCGATCTCTCCGACTGGCTCGTCAGCTGGATGAGCGAGAACCTAGGCCCACTGGTGAACCGGCCACAGGCGGCACGACAGCTCCTCGACACCGGACAGCTGATGCTGATCATGGACGGATTCGACGAGATCCCGGCGTCCGTGCGCCCGTCGGCGCTCATCGCCGTCAACCGGCTCCTCCGGCCAGGCCAGCGGATCGTGCTGACGAGCCGGCCGAGCGAGTACGCGGCGGCCACCGCACGCGGCGAGGTGCTGCGGGCGGCGCCCGTGCTCGAACTCGCGCCGCTGACCCCGGCGGCGATCTGGGACTACCTCGCCGCGGCGGCGTCCCCGACGGCCGCGGCCGCCTGGCGGGACCTGCGCCGCAGGGTCGACGACCGGCATCCGCTGCTGCGCACCCTGGCCGTCCCGCTGTTCCTGAGCATGGCCCGCGAGCTGTTCGGCAGCGGCGACCGTGACCCACTCAACCTGCTCGACCCGCGACGCTACGCCGGCCGTGCCGCCATCGAGACGGCGTTGCTGGCCGCGTACGTCGAATACGCACTGGGCGAGCGCCTTCGCCCGGGGCGGCGCGGGGCGACGACCCGCCGGGTCCGTGAGGCGGAGCGGACGCTGCGCTTCCTCGCCCGCGCCACCATCGATTCGAAGGATCCGACGATCGCGTCGTGGCGGTTGCACAACTTTGCCCCGCGGCTGGCTGTCGGCGGCCTGTTCGGCGCGGTCGTCGGGGTGACGGCCGCCTTCGGCCTGACGCTGTCGTTCATCGTGTACCGGCCGGCGAACGCGGCGTCAGCGGCCGACCTGGTGTTCATGCTCAGCGCCCTGCTCGTCGGCGGCGTCGCGGCCGCCCTAGCCGCGCCGCCGCCAAAACCGGTGTTCACGCAGGCTGCGTGGCTGACTGCTGCACGCGGCCGGAGCCCGTGGCTCACGGTCCTCGGCGTGGTGGCGCTGGTCCTGGTACTTCGATCGGTGACACCATACGGCGTCCTCGATCAGGTCCTCGCGATCGCCGCGACGAGTTGTGTCGTGCCCTGGGCCATGCTGCCGTCCCGCCGGCAGCGACGGGTGGCGGACGCCGTCGACCGATACCACCGGGCGGTGGTCGCCGGTGTGGTGTTCGCCGTCGCCGCCACGATGGCCCTGCTGCAGCGATCAGCTCAGCCGGAGATCCCCGTGAGCGCCGCGCTGATCCTCGCCAGCGCGCTCTGCGGCTACCTCAACCACGACCGGCAGGCACACGTGCCGGCCCCGCGCAGGCCCCTTAGCAGTGTTCGATCGCGGGTCGCCGTGACCATCGCGGTGGCCATGGTCGGGCTAGTCATCGCATCCCGCCCGCAGACGGCTGCCCTCGTGGTGAAGGAAGTCCTCGGTGGGGCCCTTGACCTGGTCAGCCTTGGGCTGCCGGCGAGTGCCGGACTCAGCGACACCAAGCTGTTCGGGGTCGTGGTCGCCGCCGCGGTCGCGCTGCTGTCCGCCCAGGTCGGCGGCGGCCTCGCTGCGGCTCGGACGGACGGCCGGCAACCACGCCGGATCGCACCGCGCCTCCGCGACCTTCCCGAGGTGGCCTCCGGGCGAATCGCCCGAGGTGCCGCGGTCGGCGCCGTGCTCGGCTTCTCGTCCGACCTTCTGACGGGCTTCTTCGACTTCGTGTCGTCGCTCCTCGCCGGTGGCGTCACCCTGTCGCCACCGGTTTCTCCGATGGCCGCCGAGTTGCGGTTGACCGGCGTCGACCGGGTGTTCTCGGCGCTGGGCAGCAGCGACGTGATCAGTGCAGCGTTCCTGGGCGCGGTGATCGGTCTGCTGCTCGCCCTGCTGCGTTGGGTCCAGACACCAGTCGACACCGCGGACGCGGTCGACCACCGCGCAGTGCTGCGGGCCGACCGCCGGGTCTTCGTCCTAGCCGCCGCAGTGCCGGCCGTACTGTCGGTCTCCGCCGGCAACGCAGTCGTCGGCCACCCCGTCCCAGTCGGCGCCGACGCCTGGCTCGGCGTCGCCGACTGGTCCGCCATGGCCTTGCCCCGGTTCGCGCCGTATGCCACGCACCTGGCGAGTAGCCCGGTAGCGGGCGGCACGCTCGGCGTCATCCTCGTCAGCTCCTTCGTCATGAGCTTCGTCGGCGTTCCGCTGCTGCTGTACGTCACCCGTGACATCGCCTGGCAGCAGTACCGCTGCGCTCACGTATGGCTCGTCCTGAGCGGTCGGGTGCCGGTCCGCCTGGCACGGTTTCTCGCGTACGCCCAGACCGCTGGCATCCTGCGTGAAGTCGGCGGCGCATACCAGTTCCGCCACGAACGGCTGGCCAAGCACCTGTCAGGGCGGCGGTGACGAGCATTTCTGGTCCCTGAAGAGGCTGCGGCGTCCTCGCCGACCCCGACTCGAGGTCAGGGCGCACGGCGATCGTTGTCGGCACCGAATTCCTGGCCGTCTGGTGCTGGACGCCGAACGGGGAACCGCCCAGGACGCGCCGCTCCGTCTCATAGATCCTGAGTCCATACGCCCTTCGGATGTACGGCAGGCGGCAGCCAGAGTTGCGGCTGACGAAGGCGAACGACGTCCTCGCTGCCGGCATCCCATGTGCAGCGGCCGTTGCGATCCGGCCATACGACCTGGAGAAACGGGATCGGCGGCCGCCGGTAGAACGCGATGGCACGGCCGAAGAAGGGCGGCACCAGCGCAGGTCGACGGTCCTGAGGTGCACCGGCCACCGCTCGATCACGTCGTGTGTTTGGTCGGCCTCGACAGGCTGCCCGGCCACGGCCCGCCTCCCAATGTCGTTGAGGCAGGTACGCAGCGACTCGACATCCAACCCGAACATGGCAAGCTCCGGAATCCGGTGACTGTGCCACAGCCCGATCGTGTATGCCCAGCCCGGACCGTGCTCGTCCTCGGGGACCATGAGCACGCTCCAGCCGTGCTCCTGCACGTGGTCGACGGTGCCGGCCTCAGCAGGGTCGCGCTCGTCCCGGTCGCCATAGTCTTGGCACATGACGCAGCGACAAGCTGAATGCTCAAAATCGGTGCTACGTAGCAGTGAACGCCCTATGCGGCACCCAGATTCGGATGGTCTTGTCCTCGAGGTGCAGTTCGACGTTGCCGGGTTCGGTGAAGGTAAGCAGCTCAGCGGGGTTGCTGCCGGGCGCGCGGTAGGCGGTCCGGGCCAGGTACACCATCAGCGGAGTACGAAAGACGTGGGCCAGGCCGCCGTCAGGTTCGGCGGCGAGGTGGGCCAGGACGGGCCGCCAGCGGGCTGCGCCGTCGAGCTGTCCTTCGGGCAGGTATGCGGCGGCGTCGGCGGCGCTGACCGGCTCGATCTCAACTACCGCGGCCCGGGCCAGAGGGCTGCCGGCCTGGGCCACCGCACGCTGGTACTCGTCGGCACGGCAGGTCACCACCAACGGCCGGTCCCGACCGACGGCGGCGGTCAACGCCGTGATGGCCGGGGCCTGGGCCGGTCCGGCCATCTCGTCCAAGCCGTCCAGGACCGGCACGACCAGGCCCCGGTCGACCAGCCACATCGCCGCGTCAGGCCCGTAGCCGCCCCGGGCCCCCAGCGCCGGGTACAGCTCAACCAGTCGACGCACGAGCCATGTATCGAGGTGTTCGCGCCCGGGATCCCACGACGACACGGTCACCAGCACCGGCAGCGGGTCTCCGGGCTGTCGCCGGGCGAGCAGCCCCAACGTCAGCAGCATCGCGAGCGTGGACTTTCCCGACCCCGGTGACCCGATTATCGCCACCTGCCGAGCCGGCGAGTTCGCCAGCATCCGTGCCATGTCCTCGACCCGACCGGACAGCCGCAATCGCGTCACCCTGACCGGCGACGGGGGCAACCGATCACCGCCGACGATCTCCTCTGGCGGCACCCCGACCGGCCTGGATGTCGTGGCCCATCGCACCGCGCTCGGGTCCAGGTGGCCCAGGCCCCGAGCGCTCAACTCCGCCCGCCATTGCCGGGCCACCTCTACGGCCAGGGCGTCCACCGCACGCCCGAGCATCCCGGCCGGATCTACAGGCTGCACCTGCATCGCCTATACGGTTGACCAGCCGCTCATGCCAGCGCCGCGATCGCCACAGCCAACCCGCCGACGCTTCCCAGCCGGTCGAATTTGTCCAACCAACGATCAGGTCCGAACCCGAAGAACGTCAACAGCCCGGCGAGGCCGATCACTCCGCACACGTTGGCGAGCCACCATCGTCGCGACCGCAACTGGTTGCCGTCCGCCACCACGCCACAATGCCAGTCAAGCGCCGACGCCTGCTCATCCAACCGGACCGATCCCTTCGGTGGCGCTCGACTTCGAGGGTGGTGGCGAGGCCGCGTTCCACGAGGTGGCCGCCGCCGCGGTCGACCCGTCAGCCGGCTGACTGCCGGGTCGCCGCGTCGAGGTCACGGCGGAGCTCGGCTGCCTCCTCGTCGCGTCCCAGTCCGGTGAGGATTAGGACGAGGTGTTGATAGGTGATCAGTGCGGCCTGTGCGGCCTGTGTTTGTTCGGGGTCGGGCGGGTCCCCGATGAGCTGGGCGTAGTGCTCGATGGCCTCGTCGCCGGCGGCGAGCCCGCGTTGCAGCTCCAGGCCGTACGAGGCCGAGACGACGGTGTAGAGCAGCAACGCGTCGGCCAGCGCGGCCCGTCTGCGGCCGTCAGCGTCGGTGAGCACGCGGTACGCCTGGACCGCGCCGTCCAGCAGCGTCAACGCGCGGGCCGGCTCCTCGTCGGCGCAGGTACGCCCGGCGTTCAGCAGTCCTGCCGCCGCGCCGTCGAGAACGGCCGACAGCTGGGTCCTGGCGAACGTGTCGGCGGCTCCGAGGATCGGTGCCACCAGTTCTCCGGCCTCGGTCCAGACCAGCACCGCGTCGTCCGTCCGCCCTTCGTCCGCCAGCCCGTTCGCGAGGTTGTACAGCGTGATCGCAAGGTGAGCGGCGTGCTCGGGATGTGTGCCGGCCAGGTCGCGGTACGTGCTGGCGGCCTGTTCCAGCGTTGCGAGTCCTTCCGCCGGGCGGCCGACGCGAGCGAGCGTCGAGCCGAGGTTGGTCAGCGAGGCCGCGTACTGTCCGGTGTATTCACCCGGGTCTACCTCGGCCAGCGCGCGGTAGATGTCGCTGGCCTCGCGGGCGGCGTCGGCGGCCTCGTCGGCCCGTCCCAGATGCAGCAGCGGATCCACGAGATTGACCAGCGACAGGGCCAGGTCCGGCCGATGGCCGGGATCGGCCGTTGCGAGTTGCCGGCGGATCTGGAGGGCGCGCTGCTGCGCGTCGAGGGCTTCTTCGTGGCGGTCCAGGCGGAGCAGCGCGAGACCGACGTTGCTTTCGATCCCGGCGATGCCGGGCAGCTGCTCCTCGGTGGGCTCGCCCGCGCGCCGGAGCAACGCCAGCGCCTCCACGCCTGCGGTCCACGCGGCCTCGTACTCGCCGGTGCGCACCAGTGGCTCGACCAGCCCTCGCAGCGCGGCGGCGAGACCGTCGGTGTGCCGTTGCGGGTCGGCCTCGGCCAGCTGCCGGCAGATCGCGTGTGCGGCCAGACCGGCCTGCACGGCCGCACCCGCGTCGCCCAGTCTCAGCTGCACCGCGCGCAGCTCGGCGAGGGTCCGCGCCAGGTCGGGCAGCAGCTTGCCGACGTCCGCGTGCCGCTGGACCTTCCCGGCAAGGGAGCCCAGGGCCCGGGCGAGGTTGGGCAGGTACGCCGTGGGATCGCTCTCGGACAGCACGCGATAGATCTGGCAGGCCTCGGCCGCCGCGGCGAGCTCCTCGTCGCGGCGGGCCGGGGCGTTCGGGTCGGGTGGCTCCTCGAAGCGGCTGCCGCGCCAGTGCGGCACCAGCTCCCACACCGGTGTCGGCCCGAGCGTGCCGCCGGGGCGAACGGTCAGGTTGCCGGTCTCGGCGGTGGTTTCGAAATCGGCGGTGACCATGGCCTGGTGTCCCGACCATTCGACGCCGGCGATCAGTTGCCAGTGCACCCGGCTGCGGTCCTCGGTCAGGGGCGTCACCACCAGGTGCAGCTCGGCGCCCGCCGCGACGGTGACCGGAAACTCCGGCGTCGAGTCAGCGCCGGGGACGGCGACGACCGCAGGCGGATCGTCGTCGAGATACAGCTCCAGCTGCGGATCCGACAGCGCGCTGTAGCGTTCCAGTGAGCGGGCGCGGGCGTCGCCGAGGTCGGGTGCCAGGATGAAGTGCAGGTCGCCTTTGCCGCCCGGCTGCGGCGTCAACGAGACGCCGCCGTCGAACTCGGTGGGGACGCGGCGGCTCACCTTCGCGGCCAGCCCGTGCAGCACCACGTCGTCCGCCGTCGGGTTGGCCACCGTTACGGTGAGCCGATACCCGCTAATCGGCACGTGGACCGGGCGAGGTCCGACCGCGGTGCTGGGATCCAGATTCATGAAGGCGTGGGAATGGACGACGACGGACATCCGGAACGACGGCGCGTCGGGGCTCACCATTGCAGCGCCCCACGCGGTGGCCGGGCTATCACCCGGAACGGATACCCGGCGAGGTCGACCGGGACGGTGCCGCGCCGGCCGCCGCAGACCCAGTCCAGCTCCAACAGCCACGTCACGTCCCATTGCATAGTGCGTACCTCGATCTCCAGCACCTCGGGGTCGTGCGGGGCAACCGTGAGCGGGAAGTCCACGCTCGAGCCGTCCTGCGGCACGAGACGGGGCGGATCGTCGTCCAGGTTCAGCACGAACGGCCGTACCGGGGCCATGCCGGCGTGCGGGCTCAGCTCCCCGCTCGGCGGCCGGCGGTCGAGCACTTGCGGGCGCATCGCCTGCAGGACGACCGCGCGCTCGGCCATGCCCTCGATGGTGACTCGCAGCGTGAAGCCGCTGCACGGGACCTCGATCGGGCGGCCCGCGTCATCATCGACGATCAGGTAGTGCGCCCTGCGGACCGCCACCGTGACAGCCACCGGCACCACTTCGGGCACACGCCGGGCGCGTACGGTCCGGACGGCGGTCAAGATCAGGTCGACGGCAACGCCGGACAGTACCGCGGCGGCGAGGCCGGCCAGCCAGGCCCGGGCACCGGACGGGGCCCACACGACCGCGACGGCGATCAGCCCCGCGCACGCGACCGCGATGACGACCGCCCAGACCCACCGACGCCTCAATTGCCGACCTCCGATGGCACCGGTTCCGCGAGCCGATCACGTCCGCGTCAGCGTATCGGCACGAAGCGTCACCAGGCACCGGACGATCGTCCATGCTTGCCCATAGAGCCGGGCGGCGGGGGTCAACCACTATTCAATGTGGACTACACCGTGGCCAGCATCGCCCGGATCTTCTGGCGGGTCGGCGCCAGCGTCGCGCCCTCGGCACCGTGAGGCATCGAAGTGGACGTGCCCACGAAGGTCCGACAGACCGGCTTGAAGCATGTTGAGGGCATAGCGGGTTTCGGCGGTGCCGAGCCCGCAGCGGGTCGCGATGTTCGGCAAGGGCGGCGGGGTGGCGAGGAGTAGGCGCGCGGCCGCCGCGGTGCGGATGTCGCCAACGTAGCGGCCCGGGGTCTGACCGAGGTTCGTCAGCAAGGCCGGTTCGGCTCCAGTTTCTTCGAACTCGATCGACGCTACTCGCCACGTGGAGGAGGTCAAACGACGCCACCCAGCTGCCACTCCCCTACCCGTCGTTGCAAACGCGCAGGGCCTGTTCAGCATCACCAGCCAGGGCTACGTCCGGTTACCGGCATACCTGGCGAAGAGATCACTGGTCGCTGATGCTCCCCGCACCTCCGGTCGTAAGCAGATCAGAACAAGGCAACGGCTCATAGGCTGTAGCGATCGACGTCCAGGCGCAGCACATCATTCGAGATCAACAGCGTGGGCATTGGTGCGTGTCAGCCCCCGGCACGCACCTCACCCCACCACCCAGCTCAACACGTGTACGGAGCCATCGAGCCACTCGACGAGTCGAACCCCACGCCCCAAGCCTCGATCCACCAATGCCGCGCCAAGGGCTGAGCCAGTACGGCCTGCCGTACCCGACGGCAGTGATAGCGCCACGCAGGCGACGAGCCCGCACTTACGCGCGGGCAGGTGAGTTCGCCGGGATCGAACTGGTCGCGCTGCCCGACGACCCAGACAGGGCATCGCCACCACACTCGTCACCGCCCAGCGGGAATCCCGACCAGCGCCTCGCCTTGTCAAGCACCCCGCTACGGCAGCGTGAGCCTCTCACGGCGCCGGCGTTGCGCATCGCCGACAACGCACAGGCCCGCGCGTCGCTCCGGCTCTTCCCAGCGGGCAGCACAACCGGCCCCTGTCCGCGGACCGGCTCCACGAGCGACTTGCCGGGCTGGGCGTCGACCGGACCCTACACACCCGCAACAGCGCGCTCGCCGCCCAGCTCGGCCTTTCATGGTCCGCCGCCGCCAGCGGATCAGCTTCCTCCTCGGGCAGCGCCGCAACCTGCAAGCCACATACACCGCAGGCACCGCCCAGCGCATGGCCGAGGTGGCTTCGTTCGCGACTTTCAGCGCCACGCTGCCGACACCGCAAGCCGCCATGTTCGTAAGAACCGGCGCCACTGCCCGATCATGACCGCCCGGCGGCGCCGACGGTCACACCCGCAGCCGTTCACGCTACGTATAATTGATCATGACGTTGCTCGAGCGCGAGGTGCGCGGATCTGCCGATGTGAGAGCATTGCGGCGGGGCGGCTATCGTCGCATCTTGAGATAATCGGACACGTCGCCTGCAGTTTCCAGAAGGGCCTGGCCTTCCGGGCTGAGTTTCAGAAGTATTCTCAGCATGGTTCGTATTGATCCGCCTTCCTCAAGGTCAATGACTCCTTGTTCGACGTCGGATGACGTAAAGGGCTTGCCTTCGAAGTAGTTGTGCGCGCTAGCAACGAAATCGTGCCGGCGGGTCCATCTGGCGCCTTCCGGATCCCGCTCACGAAGCCACCACATCATCGCGTTTCGGACGGCCGGCTGCCGCAGCACCGGGTCGGCACGCCGTTGTTCACGTGCCGCCACGTAGTCGATCCCCTTGCTCGTCAGGCGGACGGGGCATCCGTTTTGCGGGTAAGGATTGTCCACCGACATGATTTCCACAGTCGTCCGGACCGGCTGGTTGTATATAGTTGCCAAAAATCCGTCTTGGACCGCCTGAGCCAAGATGGAAAGGCCGATCTGCAGGGGAATGCGCCGTTCCTTGAAGAAGTGCCCTATCCCTATATAGGCATTCTCGTGCATGCGCCGCGGCATCCACTCGAGAAGGTCGGCTTGAATTTCCTCAAACTGTCGCATACCAGTACCTCCGTACGCGGATCTGAGACCGGTGGTGTCGGGGCTTGCACCCAGGCGCATCGATGGTCTCATGAGAAGTCGGTTGCGAGGCGATGCCCGCGACGTCGCTGACCAGAGGCGCCTCAACCGTGGTGTGACCGGATCTCATAGGTCCTTGTCAGCCTGCGGATGCAGGATGGCTCTGGAGCGATCGGCGGGTCAGCACTCTTCGGATCTGACCCTGGTGAGGTCTTGCGGCAGACCGTGCGCCCGCTGGTCGTGAGGAGATGTAACAGCTGATGGGATGACGTGCCTTGGCCACGAGGCCGGTGAGCACCGGACTATGAGATCGCTGACGTCTCCTCCGCGCTTCCACCAGACTGTCCACAATGGAGGAGGTTGAGTTGGACGAGCTGATGTGGATCGGTGACGACTGGGCCGAGGACCACCACGACATCGAGATCCAGGGTGACGGCGGCCGGCGGTTGGCCCGGGCACGGCTGCCCGAGGGCCTCGAGGGCATCACCCGGCTGCATGCGCTGATCGCCGAGTCGATGCCGGCATCGTGGGTACAACTCGACCCGGCGCAGGCCGCCGGCCGGATCCGGGTCGGGATCGAGAGCGACCGCGGCGCCTGGGTGCAGGCGCTGCGCGGCGCTGGTTACCGCGTCTACGCGATCAATCCGATGTCGGTGGCTCGGTACCGGGAGCGGCACTCCACTTCCGGGGCCAAGTCCGACGCCGGCGACGCTCACGTCCTGGCCGAGATCGTCCGCCTGGACCACGCCCACCACCGTGCGGTCGCGGGGGACAGCCCGGCCGCCGAAGCGGTCAAGCTCGTCGCCCGCGCGCACCAGAACCTGATCTGGGACCGCACTCGCCAGGTGCTGCGGCTACGCGCCGCGCTGCGGGAGTTCTTCCCCGCCGCCCTGCAAGCCTTCGACGACCTCACCGCCGGCGACGCCCTCGAGCTGCTGGACCGCGCACCCGACCCGGACCGGGCCGCCCGGCTCCCACGGCTGACCATTGTGGCCGCGCTGCGCCGTGCCGGCCGCCGCAACCTCGACGCCAAGGCCGACGTGATCCAGCAGACCCTGCGCCAGGACCAACTCCGCCAACCCAGTCCGATCCAGCACGCCTACGCGGCGATCGTGTCCAGCCAGGTCCAACTCATCAACATCCTCAACGTCGAGATCGCCGAGCTCGGGCAGGTGGTGGCCGATCATTTCGGCCAGCACCGGGACGCTGAACGCTACCTGAGCCTGCCCGGACTCGGACCAGTGCTCAGCGCCCGGGTCCTCGGCGAGTTCGGCGACGACCCCACCGCTACACCGACAGCAAGGCCCGCCGCAACTACGCCGGCACCTCACCGATCACCCGCGCCTCCGGCAGCCGCCGGGTCGTGCTGGCCCGCTACGCCCGCAACCGGCGTCTCGGCGATGCAGTACACCAATGGGCCTTCTGCGCCATGCGCGGCTCACCCGGCGCCCGCGCCTACTACCAAGCCCTACGCCAGCGCGGCACCGGCCATCAGGCCGCCCTCCGCCAACTCAGCAACCGCCTCGTCGGCATCCTCCACGGCTGCCTCAAGACCGGCACCACCTACGACGAAGCCACCGCCTGGGCCCATCTTCAACCCACCCCTTGACAAAACAAAACATGGGATGTCTGCCGCCGATCGTGCGCTGGGCTGTGTTTCGGTCGTTGTCTGGCATGCTGTGCGGTCATGCAGATCGTGCTTCAGCGGGGTGACCTGACCGACCAGCGCGTCGATGCGATTGTCAACCCGACCGACAGCAGACTCACCGGCGGCGGTGGTGTCGACGCGGTGATCCACCAGCGGGGCGGTCCGGCGCTACACGCGGACTGCGGGGCGCTGCTCGCGGGCCGGTACCGCGACGGGTTGCCAGTCGGGCAGGCGGTCGCCACCACCGGTGGTGATCTCCCGGCCCGTTGGGTGATCCACACTGTCGGTCCGGCGTACTCCGTTGCCGAGGACCGCACTGCGTCACTTGTGTCCTGCTACCGGGAGAGCCTGCAGGTCGCCGACGCGCTCGGCGCGGTGACCGTTTCGTTTCCGGCGATCTCCACCGGTGCTCACGGGTGGCCGGTCGAGGATGCTGCTCGGATCGCAATCGGTGCGGTGCGGACCGCCCGCACTGGCGTGACCGAGGTGCGGTTCGTGATGCGTAGCGTAGACGCTCACCTGGCGTTCCGCGCCAATCTTGAACCTACCGACGAAGAGATCGCGCTCGCACTGGCCGCGAAGCCAGCCATCCGGTGGCGGGAGCTGTTCGCACTGGCCGACCGGTTCACTCCACAGGATCTGCGGGTGGAGTGGACGGGTAGTGGCGAACCTGCGCCGGGAGTGCTCACGCTCCACTACCCGGACTACAGCCCGGCGGTGCGGGAGGTCGTCCGGATGTTGAGCGAACTCGACGTCGTGGTGCCGTTCAACTGGTCCGCCTGGCACACCTCCAGCCCGTTGTTCCCGGAGGCGACCGGCCTGGCAGAGGCGCCGGTGGCTGACGCAGCCAGGCTGGCCACGACGTACATCCGTGGCGAACGGTTCAGCGACGGCGCGATCGAGCAGGCCCTGCAGAACGGCGCGCTGCTCGCAATCCTTGCCAGGTTACGTCGATGGTTCGAAACCGAACATCCCGACCGCTGACATGATTTGCTTCGATGTCGTAGGAACGCCAGCCACGCGCGCGACGCGCACAACCAGACCAGGTCGGCGACGCCATCCTGGTCTGCCACGATCCGAGCAATGCCCTGCAGGCTGCCCTCAACTGGTTCGGTCAACCGCTCGTTCCTTCGCCAAGTCATTGATGACCCAGCGAAGCGCCGACACTGCGTTCGAGTATCGGAGGTACCGCGGGTTCTGGTTTGACTTCGGCTCGCACCGCTCACGCATACGGCGGAGTTCGTCGATTATCTGCTGGAGTCGCTGCTCGTCCGTCATGCCGATCATCGTTGCGCTGCACAGGTCCGGCCGACAAGGCGCGCTCATGCCGAATACAGCACAGCCGATCATGGCGGATTTCAGGCACGTCGGATTGACCCGGCCGCCGCCATGACCTCGCTCAGTTGTTCATTGCTCAGCCGTCGCGCCTGCCAGGCCAGCGCGGCGATCTCTTTGCTCGCCGGGTGCACCCGCGCGTCCTCGACGACAGGGCCCACCCCAGTCAGCGCGACCACATCGCTGGGCTGATAGCCGAGCATGTGCGCGAACGCAGTCACGTACTGCGGGGTGATCACGACCCTGCCGTGCCCGAGTTCCGCAACGGTGAAACTGGGGACGTACGGGCCGTCGCCGACCGCGGCGAGGATGTCCGCGTTGCCCGGGCGGATGTTGCGATTGCGGAGCAACCGCAACAGCAGCGCTCCAGGGGTGTCCAGGTAGTCGTCGGTCGGTGCAGGCCCGCTCCGCGGCTGTTCCGGCAGCGATCTGACCAGCGTTTCAAGCTGCCTGCACTGGCCGGCATTCATCGAAATGGCGTGCCGGAGGATCGAACCCACGTCCCACGGCGCGGTCGGCCACGCTGAGGCGAGGTCGTCCGGCACCGGCAGCCCAGCGATGACGAACAGGTCGGCAGCATGGATATCGAGCGCCGGCGCCAGTTTCCGGACGAGGGCCGGGCTTGGCACCGCACCGTCGACAACGACGGCTGCAAGCTCCTCATCGGGTACACCGGCATCCCAGGCGAGGAGGGTTCGCATCTGCGGGATCGACGAGTTGACCCTCGGTCGACGGTGCGACAGGAGGCGCCACAGCCGGACGCCGAACGGTGAACTCCCCACGACGTGCGACCGTACCCCCCAACGGTGCTGTTTGCCGTCCCTCCGGCGATGGTTCGAGCCCGGCCGCGCAGCTTGTCCGAACCGCCTGATCACGTGCGCGCTCATGCCGCGGACAACGCGCGGCCGCGTCAGCTGGTGGGGTCGTACGACCAAAGCACCGCTACGTCCGGCTTCATGCGCAGCCACAGGGTCGATGCCGGCGAGCCGTCCGGAAAGTCCAGACGCAGCAGTTCGCGACCATGGATGCGCTCGACGCCGACACTGCGTACGCCTCGGAGAGCCAGGTCGAGCAGCTCAGCGCCGTTGGGCGCGACACGTAGCCGGAGCCGGACGACCTCGTATCCGGGCGCGATGTACATCTCGATGTCGTAGCCGGCCCGCGTGCTCTGGAACGTCACGGCCGTGTAGGGCCACAGCTCGCGCCAATCGAACTCATAGTCGGCCGTA
The DNA here is from genome assembly GCF_042653625.1 of Dactylosporangium cerinum. Lineage (NCBI taxonomy): Bacteria > Bacillati > Actinomycetota > Actinomycetes > Micromonosporales > Micromonosporaceae > Dactylosporangium > Dactylosporangium cerinum. The sequence continues at coordinate 75,838 of NZ_JBHSIU010000041.1, forward strand.
CGCTCGCCCTCCACGTACCGATAGACCGGCTCGGCCTCGAATAGCCAGATCAACTCCTCGTAGCTAGGGACGGGATCCATGACCACCAAACGATGATCACATGCCGTGCGAACGGTTCGCGAGGCATCCGGATCTGCCGCAACTGCTGCATGTCGGCACTCCCGTGCTGGTCACCATCGGTAATGGAAGCGACGACGCCGAGGCTTGCTGTCCTGCCGATGAGCGCGCACAGGCTGCGGCGGAAGCTGTGGTCTCGTCCGTCCGGGGTCCGGCTACGATCCGTTGCGTGGCTTGGCGTGGTGATGCGGCCGTGATGCGTGACGGTGTGTGGCGTAGCTATGGATCCAAGGCGCTCGGGTTCGCATTCGAGGCGTATCTGGTGTTCGGGCCGGACGTGGCCGCGACCGTATTCGAGGCTCATCCGGCTCGACAGCCCGACCGCTGGAACGACGAGACGAAATGCGAGGCCGCCGCGCTGGTCGATTTCGACCACAACGAGTTGATGTTCTTCATCGACGCCAGCTACGGCTACGCGCGCCGAGAGGCGATCCTCCGAGCTGTCCAGCACAGTTGGGAGTCGTGGACCATCCGTTGGGCCTACAAAGGACTTCTCGACATCACCGAGGCACTCGGCGTGGCGCAGCCACACCGCGATCCCTGGTCTGCCGGGCCACCGCCGCAGGACTGGTGGAACCCGCCGTCACTTATCTCAATCCGCGACATCGGCGGCGTCCGGCTGCATACGTCGGCCTCCGCCCAGCCGTGGCGACGTGGACCGCAACTGCTGAACGACCCGATGGACGCACCGCCCAACGATATCCCCGACTGGATGCCACGGGCGGGCATGCACATCGACGTGGATGACAGGTTCGTCGGCGTGTGGTCGACCGCGCCGATCCTGGACCTGCTGGAGGGGTTCGGCCAGGCGTGGCCGGAATGGCGGCTGGAGTTCTGGCAGCACCACTACACCGAACAGGTCCGCCGCTGCGATGACGCCCCGGCGTTACCCGATTCGGCATCGCGTATACACGCTGACCGCTACGCCGTCGTACAGAGCACCATCCTGCAATGGGCCGACTGGGCCGTTGAGCGGAGCGAAACCACGCTCGCCGGCCGCCGGGGCAGACGCAACCGACCGCCCCGGCTGGACCCGCACGAGCGGGGAATGCTTCAGGCGGGCGTGAGCTTCGAACGGCTCGATCAAGCCTGCCGACGGATCCTGGAACCCGAAGACCCACCCGGCACGGAGCTCGATGACCACTACGACTGGCTGCGTCCACTCGACGTGCGGAAACGGCCACCGATGCAATGGGTAACGCTGAGCTGATCACCCACACCAGCGCCCGAGCTGTAACGGGTCGAACGTGTTCCGCCCCGGGTTTGATGGAGACATCGAAACCTGGGAGATGATGCTGCTGTGCCGGCACCGAAGAAGTACGACGATGAGTTGCGTGAGCGGGCGACCCGGTTGGCGGTCGAGGCTCGCCGGGATCCGGTGTCCGCGGTCGGGGCGATCCGGCGGATCGCTGATCAGCTCGGGGTGCATCCGGAGGCGTTGCGGACCTGGGTGAAGAAGGCCGAGACCGACGCCGGGGACCGTCCGGGTACCACCAGCAGCGACGCCGAACGCCTCGCCGCTTTGGAGCGGGAGGTCCGCGAACTGCGGCGGGCGAACCAGATCCTGAAGTCCGCGGCGAGTTTCTTCGCGGCGGAGCTGGACCGTCCGTCGCGATGAAGGTCGGCTTCGTCGACTCCCAGAAGGAACAGCACGGTGTCCAGCCGGTCCTGCAGGCGCTGGAAGGCACGCCGGCACAGATCGCACCGTCGACCTACTACGCCGCCAAGACCCGCCCTGTCAGCGCCCGTTCCCGCCGCGACGAGGAGCTGACTGTGCTGATCAAGCAGATCCACGCGGAGAACTACGGCGTCTACGGTGCCCGCAAGGTCTGGCACGAGCTGCACCGCCGGGGCGTCGAGGTAGCCCGGTGCACGGTCGAGCGGCTGATACACGCCGCCGGGCTGCGCGGGCTGCTGCGCGACAAAGCACCGCGCACAACCCGGCCGGCCGCCGAAACCGACCGCCCTCGTGACCTGGTCAACCGCGTCTTCACCGCAGCGCGTCCGAACCACCTGTGGGTCGCGGACCTGACCTACGTACGCACCAGCGTCGGCTGGGTCTACGCCGCGTTCGTCCTGGACGTGTACTCCCGCATGATCGTCGGCTGGCAGGTCGCCACCAGCCTCTACACCGACCTGGCGTTGGACGCGTTGAAGATGGCGATCTGGCGCCGCCAACATCAAGGCGCTGAACTGCATGAACTTGTCCATCACTCGGACCGCGGCATGCAATATCGCGCGATTCGCTACAGTCAGCGGCTCGCCGAGGCCGGCGCCGTCGCCTCGGTCGGCTCGAAAGGCGACTCGTACGACAACGCCATGGCCGAGGCGTTCAACTCCCTCTACAAAGCCGAACTCGTCCGCAACAAGGGTCCGTGGCGCGGGCTCGACGACCTGGAGATGGCCACCGTCGAGTACATCGACTGGTACAACAACCGACGGCTTCATGGCGAGCTCGGCCACGTCCCGCCGGCCGAGTACGAAGCACGACACGCGGTGACCCAGCCGATCACCGCACCCCTGAAAACCAGCTAACCAACTCTCCATCAAACCCGGGGCTTGACAAGGGGCGTGGTGATGTGCGGCCGTGACCGGGCAGGATCAATCAAGAGGGCGACCACGCCACCGGCCGGTGGGGGTCAGACACAGAACGATCTCGTGCCCGGTCACGTCCGAACCTGTTCACGCCGCCGCCCTCCCGGCCCGGGTGAGAGCGCGGATGTGCCCGTCGCGCAGGCCGTAGAAGACGAGGGTGAGCAGTTTGCGGGCCACCGCAACGGTGGCGATGTTGCGGCCGCGGCGTTCGCCGATACGGGCCTTGGTGGTGGCGAGCCAGCCGGTGTGGGCGGCGCTGTGCGCGGCCTCGACCGCGGCCCACCGCACCAGGGTGGATCCCTGCTTGGTAATCCGTCCACGATGGACGGTGGTATCGGACTCGCGGTGCCGTGGGGTGAGTCCGGCCCACGACGCCAGCTGCGCCGGGCCGCCGAACCGGTCGACGTCGCCGATCTCGGCGACGAAGATCGCCGCCAGGACCGGGCCGACACCGGGGATCGCCTGGATCGCGGTGAACCCGCGGTGCCCGGCAAGCCGGGACCGCACCGGCTTGGCGAGGGCGTCGATCTCGAAGGTGACAGCGTCGATGAGCCGGCACAGCGAATCGACCCGGCCGCGGAACGCACCGTCCAGCGGCGCGGCGGCGAGCAACTCACGCCCACCCACGCCGAACAGATCGGACACCGCGATGTGCAGACCCTGCTTGGCCAGCACCGCATGCACCGAGGCCTTCAACCCGCTGCGCAACGCCACCAGTTTGGCGCGATGCCGGACCAGCTCCCGCAACTCGCGGACCGCCGGCGGGGCGATCCACGCCTCCGGCAGCCGACCCATCCGCAGCAGATCCGCGAGATCGGCGGCGTCGCGCACGTCGTTCTTCACCCGCCGGTAGGCGAACCCTTTCACGCCCAGCGGGTGCGCCAGATGCACCGCGGCGCCGGCCTCAGCCAGCACGTCCGCCGCCCAGTACCAGCCGTAGGTGGCCTCCAACACCACCTCCGGATGTTCGCCGGCCTTCGCGATCTCCACACTCAGGGCGACCGGGTCGTTGTCGATCCGGACTGTATCGAGCCGTTCCCCGGACCCGGTCATCCGCACCAGCACCGAACGGCGCCGGTGCAGATCCATCCCAACGATCTGCCGACCGTCGTATCCTGCCTGCACGTGGGGCCTCCTTCGTCGTGAGACGTGAGCACCCCGAGCATCCCCCCGGGAGCCACGAGGAGCGAGGCCCCGCTCCTTCATGCCATCAAGAGGCCGTGAGTAGGGGTGTTCTAGAGTGGGTGGCGGCGGGTCCGGGAAGTGGCTTCTCCGAAGTGCTGGCTGTCGGGATTGAGCCGGCCGCGCTGGATTGCAGAGTCGCTCCCGCTTGCCCTCCCGGGCCCGTCCGCATGCGTCGTGCGTCGGTGATCATCTGTTGATAGACCACATTGGACAGTCGGCGTTTGAGGCTACGCATAGCTTCCATGGAGGTTTTGCCCGCGGCCCGCTTTCGGCGGTAGTAGGCGCGGCCTTCGGTGTCGTTGCGCAGCTGGACGATGGCCATGATGTGCAGCACCCGGTTGATGCGCCGGTTCCCGGTCCTGGAGAGTCGATGGCGGTGTTGATCGCCGGAGGACGCGTCGATGGGTGCGGTGCCGTTCCAGGACGCGAAGTGGTCGCGGCTGGCGAACCGGTCGATGTCTCCGATGTCGCCCAACAGCCGGGCAGCGCCGGACGGTCCGATCCCGTTGAGCTGCTGCAGCGTGCTGCCGGTCGATGCGATCAGCTCGGTCAGCTGGACGTTCGCGGCCTTGATCTTCTTGTCGATGACGGCGATCTCGGTGATCAGCTCCGACGCCAGCTGGCGGCGGGTGCGCCCGACGATGTCACGCGGCCGGACGGTGTTGAGCAACGCGCGGGCCTGCGGTGCGGACAGGAACGTCTTGGCCCCGCCCGGGACGAGCTCGAGCAGCAGGTGATGCAGCCGGCTCACCGCGTCGGTCCGGGCGCGCCCCAGCGTGTCGCGGCGGTCGACGAGCAATTTCAGGGCAACCGTGGTGTCCTCGACAGTGACTTGCCGCAGACCGCCGGCGCGTAACGCGGCGACCGCCACGCAGTGCGCGTCGGCCGGGTCGGTCTTGCGGCCCTGGGCGGTGTCGAACAGCCGCGCCCGGGCCGACAGCTTCGCCGGCACGTCGAGCACGGTCTCACCGTCGGCGACAAGCCGCTGGGCGACGTGCCGGCCGATGCCGTTGCAGCCCTCGACCGCCCAGACCCGGTCCTTGTACTGCCGACCGGCTTTGAGCATCGCGGCGTAGCCGCCACGATCAGTGCCGAAGCGTCCCTGCGTAAGGACCTTCTCCCGGCTGTTGATGACCTCGATGGTCGCGGACCGCTTGTGCGGATCCATGCCGATGACAACGCGGGCCATGCCAGTCCTCCTCGATCTGACGAATGCTGATGTCAGCGAGGAGGGCAACGCTACTTTGAGCTGGGCATACCCCTCTTGAGCCTCTCCGCGCCACGGTGACCGGTAGGACGCACGCCATGAGTGAGCCACACCAAACCGCGGTGGGCAGCCGCAGATAGAGCGATCCTCCCGGTCACCTCGACCAAGCCTGGCCGGGCTGCGGTCGTACCGCCAGTTAACAAGTAGTCCTTTGTGTCCTTTGTGGACGCCCTGGTGGGTGGAAAATTGGGTGTGGCTGCCCGCCGACGTCGTCGCGGCTTGGTTCGATAAGACCGTCAAGTAGTCTGACGCTGGGAGCCGGTTCCAGGGCCCTGCACTGTTGCCTCGAGCACGCGAGTCCGCCTCTTTGTTGTCCCTCGGCCCCGCGGGCAGCCACCTGATAGGTGTCCGCGTGGTGCACGACGAGGAGCAAGAGGATGGAAGCAACCGACGAAACTATCCAGCTTGTGGAGCGGGTCGCCGCACTGGATATCGGCAAAGCCAGTCTGATGGCATGTATCCGAGTACCCAACGAACGCACCGTGGGCAGGCGCCGGCAAGAAGTGACCGAATACGCCACGACCACCGGCGCGCTGCTTCGCCTGGCCGACCGACTCCGTGAACTGGGCGTGACCAGGGTGGCCATGGAGGCCACCTCGGACTACTGGAAACCGGTGTTCTATCTGCTCGAGGCCGAGGGACTCCAGTGCTGGTTACTCAATGCCACACACGTGAAGAACGTGCCCGGTCGACCCAAGACCGACAAGCTCGACGCGGTCTGGCTGGCCAAGGTCGTCGAACGAGGCATGTGCGCACCCAGCTTCGTACCACCCAAACCGATCCGCCGACTGCGGGACCTGACCCGATACCGCCGATCGTTGATCCGGGACCGGACCCGGGAGAAGCAGCGTCTGGAGAAGCTCCTGGAGGACGCGCAGATCAAACTGTCGGTGGTCGCTTCGGACATGTTCGGGGTCTCCGGGCGGGCCATCCTGGCCGCGTTGATCGCAGGGCACCGCGACCCGGTTGTCCTGGCGGAACTGGCCCGCGGTCGGCTGCGTTCGAAGATCAGCCAGCTGCGAGAGGCATTGACCGGTCATTTCCAGGACCACCACGCGCTGTTGTGCGCCAAGATGCTCGACCGTGTCGACGCCATGACCGCCGACATTGCCGAGGTAAGCACCGCGATCGAAGCCGCGATCCGCCCCTACGAAGCTCAGGTCAACCAGCTCGATGAGGTCACCGGCATCGGCGTCACCTGCGCTCAGGAACTCATCGCCGAACTCGGCGTGGACATGACCGTCTTCCCGACCGCCGCGCACCTGGCATCCTGGGCCCGGTTCGCGCCCCGCCACCGGCTTCCTCTGGGGCACGTCACCATGACCGTGTACCCGATCATGAGCCCCGAAGTGGGCGCGTAGCGTCGCCTGTCAGCGGATCATGGCCTGAAACGTCGTCGGTCCATTCGGCGCCTGCGAGTCGCCTACGCGACCCTGCTGGCCTGCGCCGCCGGCACGGTCGCCACGCAGCGCCCTGGCGCCCGCCGCAGAGCGTAACCGCCGAAAAGCTTGCAGTTACATCGAAATATTGAAATGCTACGCAGTAGTCGGGCACGGGGGTGCTGAACCGGCTGCTGTCGCACTCCCATGCCCGTTCGCAGGTCGGGCCGCCCCGTACGCCCGGGCGGTGCCGCGAACAGAGAGGTATGGGTTTGCCGAAGATCTCACGCTGGCCGCACCGATTGCGGATCGCTGCGACGCTGGTCCTGGTCACCGCCGGTGCAATTGCGCTGACCCCGCAGGCGGCGTCCGCCGCGACGTCCGGACCCCTCGCCGTCGGGCAGGCCGAGCCCGGCGACATCAACGTGCTGAGCATCGACGCCACGAACGTGAACACCCCAGTGCTCGTGCGGCCCTACCTGGTCGGGGCCGGCACGGCGGTGGCAAAGCAACGATGGACCTTCGAGGAGATCCCCGCGGGGGGAACCATCCCCGCACAGACCTACCGGATCCGCAACGCGTCGGCCGGCAAGTGCCTGGAGAAGCCGCTGTCGGCCGGGGATGTCGACGGTGCCGCCGTTGTCATCGCGACCTGCCAGTCGGCCAGCAACCAGTACTGGTCGATCCCCACCGACTATCCCTTCGGCGGGTATCAGCTTCGCAGCCTCCGCGACGGTCGCTGCCTCGACCTGTACAACAGCGACGACGGCGACCCGGTCATCATGTGGGAGTGCGACGGCATCTACAGCACCCAGCTGTGGAAGGTCCGCAACGGCCCGTTCGACTGCAACGACCGGTCCGTGACCGCGATGTGCGCCCGTCCGAGCGCGCCGGTGTTCGGCGTGTTCGCCACCTGGCGGCAGTACCCGGTCACGTTCACCGCCGGCGACTACTCCGACATGGCGAACTACACCGGGTGGGACACCATCAACTTCAACAGCCCCGAGGACAGTTTCGACTACCTCGAGGTCGGCTGGCGGGCCCGGCACGACGCGCCGACCAGCCAGACCGCCTACGACGCCTACTGGCTGGAACAGGGCCTCGTCGGCGACGACTACATCTACGAGGAATACAGCCTGGCCAACCAGCCCGGCGGCTCGACCGCGAACGGGCGCAACCACACCTACATGGCATTGAGCAACGACCAGGGGCAGTGGGACATCCTGTACGACTACAACGCCGTCGGGGTGACCCATGTCGCCTCTGGTAACCGGCTCAGCTACCTGGAGTCCGGTCTGATGACCCCCTACCCGGAGCGGTTGACGCTGACCGCGCCGTTCGAGCACCGGATCCAGTTCCTCGACGGCAACGACGTCTGGCGCCGCCTGTACCTCGGTGAAACGTCGAGCCAGGAGCAGAACGCGTGCGGCGCACCACCGACCCCGATGTCATGGAACCTGCCGAACACCCCGCCGTACTGCTTCACCAGCACCGTGAAGTCCGTCGCCGGGGACGGCGTCACCAACCTTGACGTGTACACCGTCGACAAACCCACGACCGCCGCCCCGGCCGCGGTCCCACCCGCCGCTGCGCCAACCACTGCGGCGACGACGCACAACGGCGTCGACCAGCGTGCGCTCGCCGACTGCCTGGCCCAGGACGCCGGCCAGTGCCTGCGCACCGTGCCCGGACTGGCGGCGTGCGTCGCGGCCCGCAAGGTCTGCAATGTGACGGTGGCGGCGAGCCCTCGTGCGAACGCCCGCGCTCTTTCGCCTGGCGCCGTCCGGGCGGCGGCCGGTTCGGTCCTGTCGGCCGACGTCATCTCGCGTAGCTCATCGAAGACCGTCACCGCAGCGCAGTACCGGAAGATAGCGCCGCGGGCCCTGGGCTCGCTGCCGGGCGACGAGTCGATCGTCGTGATCTCCGGCGATGAGACGGTGACCCGTGTCCACGGCCGTGCGATCCGGCCGGCCCGTGGTTACGTCCTGGCCTACGACGGGCGCACCGGCGTGTTGCTGCATGCGTGTCTCGGCGCGGCGTGCGGACGGCCCTGACCCCTTTCCCTCCCCTCGGTGCGGCGGGGCGTCTCTGCGCGTCCTGCCGCCGCGAAAGGACACCATGAGCATTCGTAGGATCATGCTTGGTTTCGGGCGCGTACTTGGTCGTGTGCGCGTGTTCGGTTTGGCGCTCGTGCTCGGTATGGGGCTGGTTGCCGCGATCAGCCCCGCGGCTGCGGCGGCCCCGGTGGACGTGGCCGCGCCGGCGGCCGGCGCCGGCTCGTCGGGGCGCATCCAGTTCAGCCGGCTTGAGGAGGACGACTTCGAAACGCAGTGTCTGGCGACGCCGTCGGCAGCGGTGGACCCCGGCTGGTTCCCCGACCGGTTCGCGCAGTGCCGGCGTGGCACCGGCATCCACGACGTCTTCGACGCCGACAACGTCAAGGTCGGTGAGGTCCGTGTCAGCCTCATCATCATGGGGTTCGCCGTCGACGGCGACCGGAAGGTCGACTACTCGGTCCGGGTCCTCGGCATTACCAAGGTCAACGCGCCCGACCTGGTCCTCGGGACGGTGAGCATCGGCATGTGGTTCGCCTGCGGCGTGTCGCTGACCCCGTGCGCCGAGCCGGCCGCGCCCAGCCGCGTCGACACCGTCTCCGGCTGGCTCGCCGTCAACTACTTCACCACCATCCTGAGGTCACCGGAGACGGCGGACCCGGGCGACCAGCGGGTCCAGCGGCGCTTCGCCCTCGTCCTGGACCTGGCGACACCCGGACAGCCGTTCTTGCCAGGGCCGCCGATCGAGGCGATGTACTCCAACGTCCGCTACGACTCGGCCAAGTATGTCGGCAAGTTGCGGGGCACCGTGTTCCTCGACCACCGGCTCGTGTTCGTCGTCGACGAACGCCTCGAGAACCAGGACGAGAGCGCACAGCACATCCGGCAGGCCTTCGACCACCCGGTGCTCACCTTCCCCAGCTGGGCCGGGAAGTCCGTCCCCGGCAAGGACGACGGGATCCCGAGCGCCGACGACGAGCCCCTGACCCGGATGTACAACCCGGCGTTGAACGACGCCAACCGCGCCCGGTCCCAGCAGATCTGCAAGAACCTCTTCGGCGAGTGGGACGGCGACCTGGTGAATTGCGACGAGTTCCCGTTCGCCTCCACCTATGAGGGCTCGAAGAACGGCACCGAGGCCAACAACGGACTGCAGCGCTTCTCGGTCCGGCTGATCGACGCGGCCGACAATCAGTACGTCGGTCGGCAGATGCTCGAGGTCGAGTTCTACCGCCCGCTGCGGATCCTCGACGGCGACAAGTACTTCGTCCGCGTGGTGTTCTGAACCGGCCCGCCGGGACGGTGGGTCCACCACCGTCCCGGTAGGCTGCCCGGGTGGCAGAGCTGCTGACGCGGCGGAGGATGCTCGTGCATCCGACCTACCGGATTTTCGTGTTGCACGACCCGGAGTGCGACGACAGCACCAACTTCAACGAGGCGATCGTCGCGGCGATCGCGGAATCCGTCGGCTGGGCGTATGGCATGGTTGCCGTCACCACCGTCGCGGAGATCGGGCAGGTGCCGGTGACCGTCGAGGTCTGGGACGGCGCCGTCGAGGACGCCGGGGCGGCCTGGTCCGCCGAGCTCGACTTCCCCAGCGGGCGGTACGTCATCGACGTGGCCGTCGAGGACGAGGACCGGATCGGCCATGATCTGCCCGGCGGGCCCGCTGTGTATCGCGTCCATCTCACCGCCCGGCGGGACGACCCGGAGGAATACCTCTTCCACCTGTGGCGGCTCGCCGACTCGCCGCCGTCGCCCGACGACGACGACGAGTAGGCCAGCGTTCCTGCCCTACCACATCGGCCATGCGGCAGGTCGCCTTGATCAACAGCTGGCGAACGCCGAAGTTGGTGCCAACATCGATGCTCCGCCTGCGTCAGGACCGCGAATCTGCCGACATCGGCGGAGTGCGCAACCGCGCCGGCCGCCGGCGTCCGCAACCGCGGCTGTCGTGCTAGGCACCCCTGCCGGCCTATGTGTGTCCCGATCCGGCCACATCGCCATTTCCCGCCGACACCTGCCTGGCAGAGTTGCGATCGTCGACTGGAGCCAGGCGACCAGACCGGCTCTGTCTACGGTTGAGCTGTACGGGTCGCATGGTGGTCGAGGTACCGAAGCACCAAGCGGCTCCTGGCGTCGGCAAGGCCACCCCAGCCGTCGTATTGCACCCCAACCTTTTGCGCGTGGGCGTCAATGTCAGCCATGGCATTCGCGATGCGCTCGTCGTCGCCGTGGGCGATACGCTCCCGCATTGCGGGGTCCGTGGCGAGCGCTGCGAAGACCGGCTCGGTGCGCTCCTGGTCGTACCGTGCGAAGCTCGGAAAGTAGCTGGGACTGCCGGAGCCGTCGGGATCGGCAATGAAGATGACACCGGTCAGCGCATCGAACTGGCAGAGACTGTCCAGCACTCGCCCGTCATCCAGCGCGACGTCGGAGCGCAGAGCCGCGGTTCCGCGGATGATGTTGTGCGCCATGCCGATGATCCCGCCGGTCGCCTCATTGAGCAGGTGCGCTCGATTGGCATGCACGATGCTGTAGCGCAGCCAGTTCCTGTAGTAGTCGAACTCTCGACCACGGACCTGTCGATCGGCCAGCGCACGCACCGCGGACCAGTCCCGGAGCCGGACCGCCAACGCCCCGAGCGCGTAGGCGTGCCCTGAGATCTGCAGCCGACGCTCCAGATCGGCCGACTGGTCTGCCGCGGTCGGCTGGTACTCGAAGATCCGCACCAGACCATCCAAGGCCTCGGTGAACCACTGGGTCTGCCGGTGTGTCAGCGCCAAGGCGGCGAGGCTCGCCACCCGATGCAGCAGCGTCTGCAGGTCTGCCGGGTCCGACGAAACGACCTCGGCGGTATCGGCCACTGCCTGCTGCAGACCGCGCCGCAGCGGAATCTCATCCTTGCGGCGCATCAGCTCCAGTGCGAGCTCGTCGAAGGCCTCAGCGTCAAGGCGCCAGGTCATGGCTGCTGTCGGCAGCCGCTCCAAATTCTGGGCAGTGAGGTGCCCGCTGAAGATCGAAACGATCTCGTCGCGGAACTCCGTCCGCCACTGTTCCCTGCGCCGCATCATAATCGCCGCAATCACGCGTTCACGGTCAGCCGGCTCCCACACCGTGCTGGCAGTACCACGACGGACATAGACCTCGCCCTTGCGGAACTCGAACTCCTTGCGGACGCCGCCCTTGCCGTCGTCCTTCTCGTACTCACCGTTACGGGGAAACACGTGGAAGCCGTCCGGGCTCGCAGCGATGTACAACAGCACCACCGAGCAACCGTCGACCTCGTGCCGGGCCGCGCGTACGTCGAGCGGCTCCTGGAGATAGCCGACGATCTTCGAGCGGAGTGTCGCCTCGTCGAACATCCGCAGATGCCGTTCCGTCAGGTTGGGAACGGGCGCACCGGCATCGGACGCACCGATGACGATGTACCCGCCGTGCTCGTTGCTCTGCATGGCGGCGATGTCTTTGACCAAGGACACAATGCCGTACCTGGTGCCGAGGTCGCATTCGGACTTGAAGTCGAGATTGGTCTGTTCACAACCTTCGGCCAGCAGCGACTGCAGCTTCTCCAGCGACAGCACCGGCTCGACGACCACCGCCATGATGTTCCCTCCAATCAGCCATAAGCATGCATCTCCCACGCTCACCCACCGCGTTTGAGGAGGCCACGCACAAGCGGTTCGATCCGCCGTCATTCTCGCGGGCGAGTGTGACCGTCCGGCGTCGGCGCATCGGGCCTGACACGCAACGTCGCTAGCCATACTGTTCCGCAGGTGTGGCCCATCATGACGCTCGGTACGCGTCGAACGCCATCGGTTTCGTCGTCTCCTGCTCCCCGGCCGCGCTCGAGGTCTTCAGCCAAGGCGGCGCGTTGGTCCACAACGTCGACCTCGGCACCGTGCGCCTCGAATCCGTCCTAGGCACGCCACCCCGTACCACCGCCCGCACAGCCCCCAAGTCGCCGGATACGCCGTCATCGTCGGCGGCGACGACCGGTGGACCGGCAGTCTGTTCGCCGTCGCCGACCCTGCCACCGGGGCACGTCCGGCTATGACAGACATCCCGCATCGTTCGACGAATACCTCGACCGCATCCAACAGGGCGCAGCTGCGGACAACCGCTCGTCCGTCGTGCTCGACCACCTCGCTGCGTCGCGCCGCTCCTTGGGTGATGGGCGGTTCAACCCATCGGCCACCCCTGAATGAGTGAACTTCACGAGCGCAGCGTCACGTCGCTTCGTCGGGGCCGTTGGAGGTTGTGCCCTTCGTCTAGCGACTCCGTACAGGAGACATCCCTCAGTGCTAAAGAAGATCGTCATTAAGAACTACAAGGTGTTCCGTGACTTCGTCCTCGATCTTGCCCCAGGTATGAACGTTGTGGTCGGCGACAACGCGGTCGGCAAGTCGACGCTGCTGGAGGCGGTCAACCTCGCGCTGACCGGCCGGCTCAACGGCGCCCCGCTCGCAGCGGAGCTCTCGCCGTTCCTGTTCAACCTCGACGCGGCCCGGACGTACACCAGGGCACTGCGTAGCGGGGGCCGCCCGGTCCCGCCGGAGATCCTGATCGAGGCCTACTTCGAAGACGCTCAGGATGGTGCACCGCTGCTGGGGCAGAACAACTCTCTGCGGGAGGACGTTCCAGGCGTCCGCATTCGGGTATCCTTCAACGAGGACTTCCGCGAGGAGTATGACGCCTATGTCGCTGACCCGGCGCAGGTCACGACCGTGCCGGCCGAGTACTACAAGGTCGACTGGCTCGGCTTCGACGGCAACGGCGTCACGGCACGCAGCGTGCCCGCGACGGCCTCGTTAATCGACGCGACCGCGATCCGGTTGCAGCGCGGCGCTGACGCCTACCTGCAGACGATCATCGGCAGCAACCTCGAACCGAACGAGCGGGTCGAGCTGTCGCGGTCCTACCGGAGCCTGCGCGAGACGTTCTCCGGGATCGACGCCGTCGCCGCGGTGAACGAGAAGCTGGCCGGGGAACGCGGCGACATTAGCGACCGGCGGCTGACGCTGTCGATCGACCTGTCGCAGCGTTCCGGCTGGGAACGCAGCCTCGTGCCGCACCTGGACGACCTGCCCTTTCCCTATGTCGGCAAAGGCGAGCAGAGCACGCTGAAGATCCTGCTCGCACTCAACCGCAAGAAGGTCAAGGACACCCACGTCGTGCTGATCGAGGAGCCCGAGAACCACGTCTCGTTCTCCACACTCAACCAGCTGATCGACAAAGTCATCCAGAAGTGCGCGGGCAAGCAGGTTCTGGTGACCACGCACAGCGCGTACATCCTCAACAAGCTCGGCCTCAACGAGCTCGTCCTGCTGTCCCCGCAGGGCGGTCACCGGATCACCGACCTGCCGCCCTCGACCGTGGACTACTTCAAGAAGCTCCCCGGCTACGACACGCTGCGGCTCGTCCTGGCGAAGCGGGCCATTCTCGTCGAAGGACCCTCCGACGAGCTGATCGTCCAGCGCGCCTACCTCGACGTCCACGGCAAGCCGCCGATCGCCGACGGGGTCGACGTCATCAACGTGCGCGGCCTATCGGCGAAACGGTTCCTCGACCTCGCCGTCCCGCTCCGCCGATGCGTGGCGGTCGTCAACGACAACGACGGCGACGTCCAGAAGATGGCCGCGAAGTACGCCGGCTACAGCGACCACGACTTCATCTCCATCCACATCGGCAAGGGCGACCCGAACACGCTGGAGCCCCAGGTGATCGCGGTCAACGGGCTGCAGCGGATGAACGAGGTGCTCGGCACGAGCCATCAGACCGAAGCTGCCGTGCTGACCTACATGCTGGCCAACAAGACCACCTGGGCGCTGGCGGTCGCGGAGTCCACCGAGACGATCGTCATGCCGGAGTACATCGTCGATGCCGTCTCCTTCTAACCGCGTCATCCTTGCCGCCGCCGGATCACGCAAGACGCAGCTCATCATCGACGGCGCCCTCGAGGCCCCCGACCGGCGGACGCTAATCACGACCTACACCACCGAGAACCTCGCCCAGATCACCCGCCGGCTGCAGGAGCAGACCGGGCTCGTGCCCGGCAACGTCACGCTGCTGGGCTGGTTCTCGTTCCTGGTGAACCAGGCCGCCCGGCCCTACCAGGCGGCGCTGCTCGACCGGACCGACTTCATCCAGTCGCTCAACTTCACCGGCGAGCGGTCGCGGTACGCCCCGCGCGACCAGTGGCGTCGGTTCTACTTCGACCTAGGTGCGAACCTGTACCGCGACGGCGTCGCCGACTTCGCCTGCCGCGTCGACGAAGCAAGCGACGGCGCGGTCGTTCGCCGCCTCGCCGCGATGTACGACCGGATCTACGTCGACGAACTCCAGGACCTCGTCGGCTACGACCTCGACTTCCTCGACCGACTGTTCCGGTCCGGCATCGAAGTCATCGCCGTCGGCGACCCACGCCAGCACACCTTCGCCACCAACAACTCCCGACGCCACAAGAAATACCGCGGCGCCGGACTGCTGGATTGGCTTCAGAAACGCAACCGCCGATGCATTGTCGAAACCCGCGCCGAAAGCTGGAGATGCAACCAGCAGATCTGCGACTGGGCCGACGCCATCTACCCGACCATGCCACCGACCAAATCCCACAACAACGAGTTGACCGGCCATGACGGAGTATTCGCGGTCGCCCACGCCGACGTGCCCGCCTACATCGCCAAATACAGGCCGACCGTCCTGCGCAACAGCCGCACCGCACCGACCATGGGCCTTCCCGCGCTGAACATCGGCCTGTCGAAAGGCAGCACCTACGACCGGGTCCTCATCTTCCCCACCAAGCCGATGCTCGACTACCTCAGGACTGCCGACCCCAGCCCGCTCAAGGCGCCAGACCGGCTATACGTCGCGGTCACCCGTGCACGCCACAGCGTCGCGTTCGTCGTCGACCGGCGCCACGCGAACTACATTCCGTAGCGGCTCCTACAGCAACGAGTGACATCAGGCTGCCGCCGACCCCTGCGTCGGCCTGCTTACAATGACGCGAGCGAAGGTGTTCTATCCCGCTTGAAGGAATGCTTTTCCGTCGATACCATAAACGCATGAATCCCCGCCTCGGGCAGGGATGCTATGGGCGGGGGTTAATCCCCCCTTCGACACTGGTCTTGGTGAATGTTTACCAAGATCGACGTACTCATAGCATCCCAGCAACCG
The DNA here is from genome assembly GCF_042653625.1 of Dactylosporangium cerinum. Lineage (NCBI taxonomy): Bacteria > Bacillati > Actinomycetota > Actinomycetes > Micromonosporales > Micromonosporaceae > Dactylosporangium > Dactylosporangium cerinum. Next base: position 91,611 of record NZ_JBHSIU010000041.1, read on the forward strand.
CACCGACCGGGTGATCACCCGGTCGGGTTTCAGCATGTGCAGGCCCCGCTCCGGCGGCGACGATGACCCGCGTGCCGCGCAGCAGACCGGCCCCGGCCGAGCAGATGATCGCGGCGCTCATCCCCGCACCACTCCCCCGCGCCCGCCCGCCACGGCCACCCCTGCCCCTGCTGCCAGCACCTCGCACCGGGCCTGACCAGGTCGAGGCGCACCTCGACGTCGGTCGGCTCGACCCGTCCGGCCGGATCTCGGCCCGCGCACTGCTGCACCAGCTCGGCTGGCCACCAGGGCACCGCATCCAGTTCGACATCGCACACAGCGCCGTCACAGCGACCTCCGACCCGGCCGCGCGCCACACCATCGGCGCCACCGGCCTCCTGGCCATCCCGGCGCCGGTCCGGCAGCTGTGCAACCTCACCGCCGGCGACGTCGTCGTCCTTGTCGCCGACCCCACCCATGACCTACTGCTGGTGTACCCGGCCCGAACCGTCGCCCGCCTGCTGGCCGACCAATTCGCCCAAGGCGATGACGGCTGACCGCGAGCGGCTCGACGCCGCCTGGACAGCCCTGGCCGAGCTCGGCGTCACCCTCGCCGATCTACAAAACGACGCCCGACCGGCACTGCCGACGTTCGACGCCTACCTCCCGCAAGTGCTCGCCGCGGCCGGTCCGGGCGCGCTAGGCGCCTACCGCAGCTACTGGCAACGCATGACCACAGCCTGGGGCGACCTCGCCATCGACGCCGTCTCCGCGAGCGACATCCAGGCACTCCAGCGACGCGTCGTCGGCAATGCCCGGGCCCGGCGCAACAGCCGCGGCGGCCGCCACGCCGGCGAACTGCTCATCGCCGCCGCCCGCGCCTTCTACAACGTCGCCATTGCCGACGGCCTCATCGACGGTGCAGACAGCCCAGCCCACCGAGTCCACAAGCCCCGACGGCTGCCCACCACCCGGCGGGCACTCACCCCGGCCGAACTGAACGACATCAACCTCGTCGCCCGCACCACCGGCAACGACACCATCCTCGACGCACTCCTGCTGCGCCTGCACACCGAAACTGCTTGCCGGCGCGCCGGCGCCCTCGCGCTGCGCCTACAGGACCTCGATGCCGACCGCGGCCTGCTGCAGCTGCGGGAGAAGGGCGGCACGGTGCGCTGGCAGCCGATCAGCCTCGACCTCGCCGCCAGCCTCGTCCAGCACGCCACGGTCCGCGGCGCGGTGCTGCCCACCGATCCGCTGCTGCGGTACCGCAACGGTCGCGCCTTGACCAGCCGCCGCTACGACGAACTCTGGCGCCGCATCGGCCGGCACCTGCCCTGGGTCGCCGACCAGGGCATCACCGCCCACTGGCTGCGCCACACCACGCTCACCTGGGTCGAACGGCACTTCGGGTACGGCACCGCCCGGGCCTACGCCGGCCACACCGACACCACCGGCCCAGCGACCACCACCTACATCCGCGCCGACCTTCAAGCTGTCGCCGCCGCCCTGGCCGCGATGACCGGCCAGGCGCATCCGCTCGCACAGCCCGACGACGGCCAACCGGTGGTCTAGCGCGGCCTTGAACACGCCTGCGTCGCCGCATTCCGCCCCGTCGGTGCGGGACCGCGCTGCGGGACCGCGCTGCGGGCCGCAGGAGTGCCAACTCACAGATATGGAGCAAAGACGATCTCATGTCGCCTGTGAGACTGATGCATGGCTGTCCGTCAGAGCGCTAATGTCGCCGCACTGACGGTGACTGGGAGGCTGATCGTATGGCGCGTCCTTCGGACGGTATCGGGCTGGCGGAGGCGATCGCGGCGTTGCGTGACGAGCTGCTGGAGGCCCGTGCGAAGGGGGCAGGTAGCGACATTCAGCTTCCGGTCGAGTCGATGACGGTTGAGCTGACCGTGACGGCGACGCGGTCGGCCGAGGGCAAGGCGGGGTTCAAGGTGCCGATCGTCGAGGTCGAACTGGGCGGCGGTGGTAGCCGGCAGCGTGCTGAGGAGCAGAAGGTCACCGTGGTGTTCGGCGGCCCTGTCAATCGCGCCGGCCAACCGGTCAAGGTTGCCGGCTCGGGTAACGAGCTCAAGGGGTAGTCGAGATTGGATGTGCCATTGGCGGATCGGTTCGTCGAAGTAATCGTCGACGCCGGCGAGGGCGTCGAGCCTCGATACCGGTACGGGTCTGGATGCATCGTGGCCGGTCGTACGGTGCTCACCGCCGCCCATGTCGTCGCCGGCGGCGTGACGGTACGTGTCCGCACCGCCAAGAAGGTGCTGCGTGACGCGTCGATCGACACTCGTTTCATTGGGCAGGAGCATGGGCCGGCGCCGGATCTGGCGCTCATCGAGATCAGCGACCCGGCGATGGACTTTCCCGCGTTGCGGCTGGCCCGCCTCGATCGGCGGAGCTCGGTCGAGGCCGCGGTCCAATGCCATGCCTACGGTTATCCATGGTTTGCCGAACGGCCGTCACCGGCGGCGGTCCGCGAGATCGCCGACGCGGTGGGCGAGGTTCCGATGCTGTCGAAGTTGGTCTCCGGGCTCGCGAGTGTCCTGGTGCGGGACTCGCCGCGTCCACTGCGCCCGGAGGATGGTGCGCTGGCCGAGTCGTCATGGTCCGGCATGTCCGGAGGGCCGGTCATCACCGGAGGGAAGCTGCTGGGTGTGGTGATCGAGCACGCCCTGCGGGAAGGGCAGTCGACGATCACCATGGCGCCCATCAGCCTGCTCGAACATGATCCGGAATACCCACTGTGGGGGCCCGGCGTGCACAATCCCGCCACCTGGTGGGGCCGTCTGGGGGTGACCGGAATCGCCGACGTGGCGGTCCTGCCGCAACGATCACCGGACGTTGCCGTCGCGCCCGACGTCGAACTCTCCCCCGAAGCAATGGAACGCTTCCGTGCGACGTTCGAGTCCGCCGGGCTCACCCCGCCGGCACGATGGACGGTGGTGGCCCTGTCCCAGATCGTCGTTGCGCAAAGTGCACCCCGGATGAGGGAACTCGTGCCGGCGCTCCGCCGTGCGGTCGAGGCGAAGGCCGTGCTCGCCGACCTGGGAATCGACCAGCTCGGCCTCGCACAGCTGCAAGTGATCTATCGCCGCGAGATCGGCGCCTGGCCGGAGGACGGTTCGGCCGATGCGTTGCTGGTCCAGGCCGCCGAGGTGGAGGAACGCGAGCGGCGCGACCGGACGACAGGCGTCCTGGGAGCCCTTGCCAGGTTCGTCATCGGAGTCGCCGCCGCCCGGTCGATGCCGCCGAACAATCATCCCAAGCTGGCGGCGTGGCTCGGTTCGCTCGGCTATCAGGTGGCCGACGCGCAGTGGCGCTACCAGGATCAGCTCGGCGCACGGGCCTGGCTGCTCGTCGATCTGGGCAAGGAACCCTGGCCGGGGACGGCCGCGGGTAGGCCGGGTACGCCACCGTGGCCTGCACGGATCGCCTGGACGTACATCACCCGACAGGGAACGACGACGACCAAACTTTCCGGCGAGAAGCGCGCCTCGCCGACGAAGGACGGGCTGGCAGACGCGCTCAGAACCATTATCGCGGCGCTGCCACCGGTACACCTGCTGCTGGTGGATCTAGCTGTGCCGGCCGGGCTTCTCGATGCTGGAATCGAGCATTGGCCGTTGTTCCCAGCCGACGACCCATCGGAGTCGCTGCACGACCGCCACCGTGCACGGTTGCGGTGGTCTCAGCGTCTCCACGACCTCCACCTGCGAGGCCGGTGCGTGGAGCGCACAGCGCGATCCAGCTGGACCACCATGCCCAAGCCGCTGACGGAGGCCGTGCTCGCCAACGAGCCCCGCCTGCACCAGTGGATCCGCAACGACACGGAGCACGCCTGGCTGATCGGCCGCAATCCGGCCGCCGCACAGTCGGACCCGTTGCGTGCCCTACTCAAGGCGGGCTACTGCTTCCTGATCTGGTTCCCGGAAGCCACGTACTCGGGTCGTCGGCGCGTGATCACCAGGGCCGTCGCACGGATCCCAGCCGCCGCGCGCCGGATCGTGATACCGGACGAACTTCCTGGATGCACGGACCGACGCATGGTCATATGGGACGACCCTCGCGGACGCGAGGATGAGTTCGCACTGCCTTCCTCGATGGCGGCTGAACACATTTCGACGCGGGCGACGTGAGGAGACCGGCGTGACGTGGCGCATTTTCACCGGGAGCGACCAGGCCAGCTCGACAGATGATGCCTGGCAACGCCTGCCGGACCCGCCCCCGTGGCGTCAGCGCGACGTGGCGATCACTCGCTTCGTGGTCACCGACGACCTCCTCGACGCGGTCAACGCCGCCCTGCACCTGCGGCGGCCGCTGCTACTCACCGGCGCTCCCGGATCGGGAAAGTCAACCTTGGTCAGCCTGGTCGCGGCCGAGCTGGCTCTGGGGGATCCGCTCAAGTGGTACATCACCTCGCGCAGCGCACTGGCCGATGGATTGTTCCAGTACGACGCCCTCGGGCGGCTGCACGCTACCCAGATCCGCTCGGGCGAGGACGCCAGCGCGCTACGACCCGAGGACTACGTAACCCTGGGGCCGCTCGGCACCGCGCTCGCCAGTCGGGACAAACCCCGCGCCGTCCTTATCGACGAGATCGACAAAAGCGACTTCGACCTGCCCAGTGACCTGCTCAACGTCCTTGAGGAAGGCGAGTTCGACATACCGCCCCTCGTCCGAGCGGCACGCGCCACCAGAGAAGGCGCCGACGGGCCGGTCCTGCAGCAGGTCCGTGGCGCCGATCGGCGCATGTACACGGTGGACGATGGCGTAGTACGCCGCACCCACTGGCCGGTGATCATCATGACGAGCAACGGGGAGCGGACGTTCCCGGCACCGTTTCTACGGCGCTGCGTCCGGTTCGAGATGGCGACACCGACGGTACCCTTCCTTGAGAGCGTGGTCGACGGGTACCTGGACAAGGTCAAAGGCAAGGACCGCAAGAAGATCGCCGAGTTCGCCCAGCGCCTCGTCTCCGGGGAACGGCTCGCTGTCGATCAGCTGCTGAACTACCTGTTCCTGGTCACGGCCGACCACGGCATCGACGCGACTACCCGGGAACGGTTGGAGAACACGCTGCTGGAGGAGCTGAGCGGCCGGTGATCGATCGGCTCGCCCGCGTCCTCGCATCGGCGTTGACCGAACTCGACGCCGAGCAGCTCGCCGAGGCGGTATGGCTGGCGGCGCGGTGGACCGAACCGGCTGATCCCGCAGCTGCCCTTGCACCCGAGGACAGCATCACGGCGGCGGCGACGAACGACGCCGACGTGGCGGCGCCAGCTGGACAACCCGGCGGCTCACCCGCGGGCGCTGATCTCGCGCTGCCCGCGCAGGAGGCGGATCCGTTCGGCGACAATGGGGTGCGGGTGACGGAGGTCGGTCTCCGGCTACCGGTGACGCTGTCGACGGCTCCCACCACTGCGACCGCGCTGTCACAGTTCCGTCGCGTCCACCGGTCGGGATCACCCGTCGTCGACGTCGACGCGACCGTGGAGGCGACCGCGGATGCCCGGCGGCTCGTCGTCGTTACACGGCCCGGCCGCGAGCGCGGCCTCGACGCGGCGATCGTCGTGGATCAGACCCCGGTGGCGCTGGTGTGGGCCGAAGCGGTCGACGAACTGGAGGCGACCCTGCGCCGCACAGGCGCCTTCCGCAACGTCACCCGCTGGTCGCTGGACCGTTCCGCACGGACCTCGGCCGGCGAACCGCCGCTCCTGGACAGTGCCGGCGTCATCCACCACGCCGACCAAATCGTTGACCCGGCCGGCCGACGGCTCGTGCTGATGCTGAGCGACGGCACAGCCGACGAGTGGTACCAGAGCGGGATGTGGCAGATCCTGCGACGATGGGCACGGGCGATGCCGACCACCCTGGTGCACCTGCTGCCCACGTCCTACTGGGGCTACACGGCATTCGGCCGGCCCGGCGCCGTCATCCGGTGCCGGCGACCGGCCGAACCCAACGCGTCGCTGGAAGTCCGAGCCGCCTGGTGGAGCGACGACGACGTGTCCCCCGCCGACCTTCCCGTCCCGGTGATCGCCCTCGAATCGAACGCGATCATGCAATGGACCCACGCGGTTGTCGGCGGCAGCACCTGGACTGAGGCGATCTGGGCGCGTCCGCCACGCCCGGTCGTCGGCACGGCGACCGACGCGGACCTGACCGCCGCAGACCGGGTCAGCGCCTTCGAGATGCGGGCCAGCGACGGTGCGCAGCGACTCGCCCGCGTCCTGGCCGGAGCACCATTGCTGTCGTTGCCGTTGATTCGGGTGCTCCACAAATACCTGGTCCCCGATCCCGCGACTAGCCACGTGGCCGAGTTGCTGGTCAGCGGCCTGCTCGAGAAGCTGCCGGAGAAGCCCGGCCCCGGCACCTTGCTGCTGAGGTTTCTGCCGGGAGTAGCCGACCTGCTCTATCGCGGCACGACGATCACCCAGGAATGGGATACTTACGAGCTGCTGACGGGGTACATCGAACGCAATGCCGGCACGGGTGACGCGGTACGCGCGGTGGTGGTCGACCCGGATGGAGCCATCTCCCTCGACAGCGAGCTGGTGCCCTTCGCGGCGATGGGTCGCCGGATGGCGCTGCGGCTCGGCCTCGACCTCAGCGAGCCCGCTGATACCACCGCCGCTACTCCATCCGACGTCGGCCGGGACACCGCCAGCGACGTCCGTCGCTACCTGCTGCTGTTCGCCGCAGACGAATACGCCCCGGGCCTCCGACCGCTTCCCGCACGAGCCATGGCAGCGGAGATCTCCGAACTTTTTCAGTCGTTGGGCTATGCACTCGCTGTCACAGCCACGGGATTCGTCACCCATGACGCGGCGCTCGAGGCGATGGCGCGATTTTACAGGGATCCCGATCGCCGCCCAACCGACGTGGTCGTACTCTACCTGTTCGGTCACAGCGGCCTCGTCGAAGGCGAATTCCGCTTCCTCTTATCCAACGCACGGATCGACGGCAGCGGACCCGGGACCATCGCGGTCACGGACCTCACGACCCTGCTGTTCGGGGGCTCTATCGTGAGCCGCAACCTGGTCATCGTCGACGCCGACTTTGCCGCAACGGCGACGAGGAAACTCGCCGTAGCAGCGCAGGCCGCCTCCGTGCCGTCGTTCGCGGCGATAGCGACAACGGGACCGGACTCTGACACCTTTATCAACACCTTTCCCCGTACGCTCTCGGCCACCGTCAGGTCTTGGCTGGAGGGGCCCGCGACATCGGCGCACCTAGGCCTTGACGAGTTGATGCAAGGCCTCAACACAAGGCTCCACGCAGCTGGATCACAGCAGGCAGAGCTGGTCACCGCCGGCCTCGGCGGGCGGTCGCTGCCGGCGCACTTCACCCGGTCCGCCATTCCCGCTGTGACGCCAACGTACCTGCAAACCATCAAACGACTCGCGCCAGATCCACTTGTCGGTCGCGAAGATGACCTCGCCGACCTCGCCGCCTTCTGCACCTCCGCCGACTCACAATCGCGTTACCTGTGGCTGCAAGGCCCAGGGGGGGTAGGAAAGACTGCGCTGCTCGCCCATTTCGTGTGCCATCCACCGCCCGGCGTGCTGATCGTCTCGTTCTTCACTTCCGCCCGCCTTGCGGGGCACGACAGCGCCTCCGCCTACACCGAAACTGTTCTCGAACAGATTGCCAAGATGGCGGGAGAACCGATTCCAGCGCCGCTGACCGGCACGGCCGTCGACGCGTATCTGCGGGACATGCTTAATCGGGCGGCTAAGTTGTGTCGACGGGCAGGACAGCGCCTCGTGCTCGTGGTCGACGGACTCGACGAGGACAGCTACCTCCCTGGTGGACGGCATGAGTCGAGTATCGCGGCGCTCCTGCCCACCAGCCCGGCCGCCGAGATGCGGATCATCGTGTCCTCGCGGCAGGACCTACCGCTCCCCGTCGATGTTCCGGGCGATCATCCGCTGAGAGATACCCTCATCGTCAAGGCGCTCTCACCGCTGCCATATGCCCAGGTGACCCTGTTGGCGGCCAAACGTGAGCTGACGCGACTGCTTCTGGGCACCTCGGGCGAGCCCGATCTCCTTGGACTCATCGCGACGGCCCATGGCGGACTGTCCCACCGCGACCTGACCGAACTGACCGGCTTGCCGGCCGCCACGGTCAACCAGCACTTGACCGATGCCGTCAGCGACCTCGTCCTGATCATCAGAGAGGGACGCTTACGTCCGGACACCACCCAGTTCCTGCTAAGCCACGAGGAGCTTCAGCGACTTGTCGTCGAGTCCGTCGGTGAGGATGGCATCCGTGCCTATCGAGCGCAGATCGACGCGTGGGCAGCAGAGTACGCGCAGCGTCATTGGCCGGCCGATACCCCGGAATTTCTGCTGACCGGCTATATTCGGCTCCTCATCGACGACGGCGCGGTGGCGCCGGTTGTAAGCCTCGTCCTCGACCGCGACCGCCAGGAGCGGATGCTGGTCCTCGGCGGCAACGACGACGCACTTCTGGCCGACATCATGGCCCTGCAGAAACTCGATCCCAGTCGATCGACAGATGACTCGATCACGCTGGGCCAACTGGCCGGGTTGCTGGATGCCATCCAGCGTCGCAACAGAGACGTGCCATCCGCCCTGCCTGTCGCGTGGGCAGCGCTAGGAGATCTGGACAAGAGCGAAGCACTCGCTCGCCGGATTGCCGATCCGGGCGAGCGCGAAAGAGTGTTGGCCGCTTTGGCCGCTGCGTACGCCGCAGCTGGTCAAACGGATGATGCTGCACGTCTTGGGGCTCCTGCACAAGCGATCTGGACGCTGGACGAACTGACGGCTCAGGTGTCAGCGGCACTCGGCGAGGGCGACCGAACAGACGGCCGCATCAGGGATGTCCCGGACGCGCGAGCAATCCGCTGGTACACCACCATCGGTCTGGTCGATCGGCCCACTATGCGCGGACGCACCGCGCTCTACGGCCCCCGACACCTTCTCCAGTTGGTCGCACTCAAGCGGCGACAGGCCGACGGGCACAAACTCGCTGACATCCAGGCCGAACTGGCCGACGCTAGCGACGAGACGCTGAGAAGCATCGCCCGCCTAGACCACACGCAGCCGGTCACATCCGACGATGCGCCACCGCCCCCGCAACGCACCGAATTCTGGGACGAGGCCCCCACGGCGCCGAGAGCCGAGAACATTCCAGAATATCTCGGACGGATCCACGATAGCGCCGGCAATATTGTCGGCACCTGTTTCCAGGCTCGACCCGGCGTCCTGGTCACTGCCTTGCATGTCATCAGCGAATTGGCACCCGATATTTTCGTCGCTGCGCTAAACCATCATAGCCGGCCGATCCCAGCGCGGATAGCTGTGGTCGACGAGCGGACCGATCTTGCGGTGATGAGGTGCGATCAGCCGTTCGACGCATCGGTCGCGGGCTTCGCCGCGACGGACTCAATCCCGGCCGGTGCTCGGGTGACCATTGACCGCGCTCTCCTGGGCACAGAACCTCATTCCTCCTTACACACCGAAGACATTGGGGCGACCGGCGATACTAGAACTGCCGCTATCCCCTCAATCATGGCCGGCGCACCTGTTCGGCGCCCTAGCGACGATTTGGTCGTCGGGATTGTCGTGGCCCGCCGATTCGCACCGCGAGGAGCAGCACGCACTGAGGACTTGATACCACTCCTCGATCTTGTGGAGGCCGCGAGCGGGAGGCCCGAAACGATTGGGCCAGAAGGCACGGCGACAGCGGCCACCGTGAGAGCGCCTTCCGACGAGTCGGAGATCGACCTCGCGGCGCATCGACTGCGGGCCGGCAACATCGCCGAGGCGCAGAACGATTTCGAACAGCCAATCGTTGCACCGCTCTCGCCAGACACCGACAGCGACGGACGGACCCTGCCGGACGAACCCGACACTGATACCGCCCGGCTCGTGGTGATGGACCTGCAAATCGCGCAGGCTGGCGATGAAGTGATGGCGGTCGATTCCCAGGCGCGGTCGCAGCCCGACGGTGTGTATTTCTACCTGAGTCACGGGCACGGGTCCGAGGACTCCGCACAGGACCGGGACTACTGGGTGTCGGCCGTGTTCCAGGACCTCGTCCGGGAGATCGACCGGCGGCCCCGGGCGCACCTCGGCTGGCGGATCGGCGAGCTGCGCTCCTGCAACGCCCCGCAGCGCGAGGACGCCGTGCGCCGCGCCCTGGAGCGGGCCCGGGTCTTCGTGGCGCTGTACTCCAAGGGATACCTCAGCGACGAGCAGGCCCTGGCCGAGCGGGACGCGTTCACCGCCGCCGCAGGGGACGCCGCCGACCTGCGGATCCTGCCGGTGGTGTGGGAGCCGGCCCGCGACGGCGGCGCCGCCGAACTGGCGCACGCCGCGTCGATGGCGCCCCCGGTCGCCGAGTACGCCGAGCACGGGCTCCTCGCGCTGAGCCGGCGCAAGCAGACCGAGGACGTCTACCGCCGGGTGCTCGCGTTCCTCGGCGAGTGGATCATCGCGGTGGCCGACGGGCGCCCGCCGCCGGGGGAGCTGATCCGGCCGGTGCCCCCGCCGCGGACCCGCCCGGCCGGTGGCTTGCTGATCGCCCGGTTCGCCGGGTCGGACTCAGAGCGGCTGGCCGCCGCGGCCGACCAGCTCGCCGGTCTCGTCGACCCCGACGTCCACGACGTCCATGTGACCGAATACGTGGACGGGCAGCAGTACGCCGACCGGCCGGGGCTGTTCCTGGTGGACGCGGACCTGACCGGCGCCGCCGCGGCGCACCTGCGGGCTGTCCTGCGGCTCCTGCCGGACTGGGTGGTGCGGGTGCGTGTCGGCACGCCCCCGCCGGAGGCCGCCGACGAGCTGTGGCGCCGGTTCCAGGTCTTCGGGGAGCCCGGCGGGGGCGCCCAGCCGCGGATCTCCGCGCCACCCGACCCGGTGGGCGTCGCCGGGCGCGAGCTGATCGCGCTGGCGGTGCAGCGGCACGAAGCGGCCCGCCGGCAGCAGCAACGGGTCCGCCCGTTCGCGCCCAACATCCGGGTCCTTGACGCCGACGAGTGAAGAGTGGCTGAGATAGCGGAAAGCCGCAACGGTCAGGTGGTCACCTTCTACTCGTTCAAGGGTGGCACCGGCCGGACCATGGCTGTGGCCAACATCGCCTGGATCCTCGCCGCGCACGGGCACCGGGTGCTGGTGGTCGACTGGGACCTGGAGTCACCGGGGCTGCACCGGTTCTTCCGGCCGCTCGTCTCCGACAGCATGCTGGCCGGCCACGCCGTCGTCGAGCAGGTCTTCGCCGACGTCATCGACGGGCCTCTCGCCCACCTGCCGTCGGGCCGGTTCGCCGCCAACGCCGCGTGGCTCACCCTGACCGCGATAGCCCACAACCTGCTCCGCGCCGCCGGCTGCCTCACCGGACCCCGCTACAGCACCGCCAGAGCCGCGACCATCCGCCGACACCTGGTCAACATCCCAGCCCGGCTCGCCCACCGGGCCAGACGCGTCACGCTGCACCTGCCCGACCGGTGGCCCTGGCAACAGCCGTGGCAAACCCTCTTCGACCACATCCACCCACCACCGATCAGCGCCTGAACCCGACCAGCCGCCGCCAAGGCCCGACCAGCGCCACGGAGCACGCCGGAGCGCCCGGCGGAACAACCACACCCACCGAACGCTACATCCGCGCACATCGATGAATCCGCCCCGCCGACCTTCGAAGGATGCGGGGTGGCCGTGGGGCCTACTATGCCAGGTTTGAAGGCCGTGGTGGCAACAGATGCCTCGGTGTGTCGTGCGGCATTGGTCGCGTTCCGGGCCGGGTTGTATGCGTGTTTCGGCAGACGCGCGGACGCGTTGTTCGAGCTCGTGGATGCGGTGTTGACCGTCGAGGGTCCGGTGGACTCCCTGGTGGAACTGTCGCAGGAGAAGGTGTTCCGGCGTGGACATGGGGCGTTGTATGACGCGCTGGCTTGTGGTGACCTCGACGTTGAACAGCTGGCTGGGCTGATCGCGTCGTCGTGGCAGCCCGCCGACGACGGTCCGGTGAAGATCGCGGTGGATACCTCGGCCTGGCCACGGCCGGACGCGGTGACCTCCGCGGGGCTGTGCCACTGCTACACCTCCTGCCGCTGCGACGGATCCCGTAAAACGATTCCGGGCTGGCCCTTCTCCTTCGCCGCCGGGTTGGAGTGGGGTCCCTCGTCGTGGACCGCGCTGCTGGACGCGGTGCGTATCGGCCCCGACGACGACGCGACGGTGGTGACCGTCGCCCAGATCGGCAACGTGCTCGCCCGCCTGGACGCGGCCGGGACGCTCGCGCGGCGGCCCGCGCCGGTGTTCACGTTCGACTCCGGATACGACCTCACCCGCATCACCTATCTCACCGAACGCGATGGTCTGGGTGTGCAGGTCCTGGGTCGGGTGCGCAGCGACCGGGTGTTCTACGCACCGGCACCCAAGGGGCGCAAGGACGGCCGCCCGGGCCGGCCCAAGAGACACGGCAGCCGTTTCGAACTGTCCAAGCCGGCATCGCTTCCGGCACCCACTCAGCGGCTGCGTGGGCAGAACCCGCGATACGGCGAGGTGATGGTCAGCGCGTGGCACGGGCTGCACCAGAAACTGTCCAGACAGGCCGGCTGGACCGGCTTCGAGGGGGTCCTGCCGGTCGTGGCCGGCACCGTGATCCGCATCCAGGTCGAGCGTCTGCCCGGCAACCGGGCGCCGGAAGACCTGTGGCTGTGGCACACCGCACCACCGGGCACCGTCTTCGACCTTGACCTGCTGTGGAAGACCTACCTTCGCCGGTTCGATGTGGAACACACCTTCCGGCTGCTCAAGTCCAGCCTGGGCTGGACCGCCCCGCACATCCGTACTCCACAACAAGGTGAACGCTGGACATGGCTGATCCTGGCCGCACACGCACAGCTGCGGCTGGCGAAGACTCTCACGACCGATCTACGCCGTCCCTGGGAGAAGACGATCCCTGCCGGGCGGTCGATGACCCCTGGACGGGTCCGCCGGGGTTTCCGTAACCTGCGCCGGCATCTGGGCACTCCGGCCAGTAGGCCGAAAACGACCACCCCCGGCCCCGGCCGTCCCAAGGGCAGCACCCGGCCCCCACGAACCCGCTACCCAGTCGGCAAGAAGAAGTCCACAGTGGACATTCTGAAAGCCCGCAAGCAGGCACTCAAAGGATAAAACTAAAGCTTAAGGCGTACGAAGTCCCACGCCCGAACCGATCCGTCCTCGGAGCCGATTACCAGAACGGGATGACCGTCAACCTGGGTGCCGGCCAGCGTGCGTACGCGGCCCGACTCGGTGAACAGCGGATCGGCCACTGCTTTCCCGGTCGCCGGCTCCCAGAACGACAGCGCCCCATGCTCGACCTGCGCGGACACCACAGGCCGACCGTCGACGTGCGTAAACGCGACGGCCCAGACCGGCGTGGTCCGGCCGCCGCTTGCAGTGGGATGCGGCGTGCCGCGAGCCCAGATCGGCTCCCATATCGAGGATGGCCGTAACCGGCGTGCCATCTCCGGGTCACGCTGCCGTATCGCCTCAACGGCCAGGACTCGCCGCCGCACCGCTGGCCGCGTTGTTCCGTCATGGCGGGCCGCGCGATACACCGCGGCGGCCCTTCTCGCCCGATCATCACCGGCCCTGCCGAGTTCCGGAGTCAGAGTCACCGGGTCGGCGTGCACCAGGAACTCCGGATCGGATAGGAGCCGATCCACATCGTCCGCCTCGACGGCATGCTGAATCGCGTGCCGCAGCAGGTAAGGCTCGCTGGCATCCCAGCGAGCGGGCAATCCGGCTGGGCGCGCCCAGCCCATCAACCGGTGCATGACGACGCTCGGTCCGTCCGGATGCCTTCCACGCAGCCGCTCCGGCAGGGAGTGGTGGAACAGCCGATACAAGGTAGTGCCGTCCACGTCCACCGAACGCCGCAGGTAGAACGACGCGCTGTCGAGCGCGTCGGCGATGTCGTTCCCGGACGGCCCCGCAGGATCCGTGCCAACCTCGGCGAAACCGGGTGCAAGCAGCGCGACGACCCGGGCGGGCATGCCGTCGCCGTACCCGAACGCCAACGCGGACAGCGCGGGACGCAGCCATGGCCGGTCGCCGAGCGCGGACAGGTCACGATCCAGCAGGTCCGGCACCGTCAGCGGGACAGCCTTTGCCACCCGGACCGCCGTCTCCACCGCGGTCACCGGCTCCGGCCGGTCTACGAGCTCCTGCACGACGACCCCGGCCAGCAGGTAAGGCGCCCAGCGCGGTTCGCCGTCCGGCAGTGCGTCGGGAGCGAGCGTTTCGGCCACCGCGGCAGCCACCGCTCCGCAGACCTGACGGTAGGCGAAACGCCGGTAGACAGTGCTGGAGCGCAACAGGCCAGCCACGTACTCGCGCAGGTCGGTGCGGAGCTCGCCGGACGGGATCGCATCAAGATCGACGAGGGTGCGCCCTCGGCGCGCCCACTGCACCAGGTCGCCGAACTCCGGCCACGGCCGCACGCTCGCCACCAAGCGGCACGCCGCCGTGCCGTCCGTCCGGCGGGCCCGGGCGAGCGGCAGGAGAAGATCGTTCACCAGTTCCAGCGGCGCCGCAGCCTCGTCGACCGCGTCGATCACCACGACCGGCACGCTCGACCGGCCGCGCATCTCCGAAATGAGCACGGCCGCCGTCCACGACTCGCCCGCGCGCGGGCGCATCAACAACTGGGCGGCCAGCGACTCGATGATCTGCTGGAGCGTGCGCTGACGGGCGTGGATCGCCGCCAGCGCGTCGTTCACCGACGGAACCGCCGCGACATGGTGCCAAAGGCCCCGGGTCGGCTCGGACAACACTGGATGTGCCGCACAGACCAGCACACCCAGCAGCGCGGACTTCCCCGTCCCGGCGCTACCGATCACCAGATGCAGCCCGGCGCCGGTGCCGGCGCCGGCGCCGTCCATCCAGTCGGCCAGGTTGCGCAACTGTTCGCCACGCCCGCAGAAGCTGCCCAGCAGCGGGTCCCCTGGCCCGAGCCTGCGACCACGGGCTCGACCCACGAAGTGCGCCGGGTCGAGCGCCGGGTCCACCTCGGCGAGGAACGGCCGAATAGCCTCGTCCACGGCGTCCCGCAGCCGGTCCCGAGGATCTTCGCGATATCCAGGATTGACGAAGAACGGCAGATCCGGCTCCTCCGCCAGGTCGAGCACCGTCGCCATGATGGTCTGGTCGAAGCCCCCCGCCGCGCGGCGCCGGTCGGTCAGTTCAATCCGAGTCGCCTGGACGATCGTGCCCAGGCGCACATGCCGCACGGATGGATCGATGCCGAGCCTGCCCTCGGCGAGTCTCCGCAGTACCGCCGCGGCCGAGGAGGTGAACCGGCCGCCGAATGCAGCCTCGGCCGGCCCGGCAGCCGCGAGCACCCAGGCCCGGGCACCGCCGCCCGCCGTCCGCAGTTGCCACGACAGGCGGGCGGCAGTGCCCGCATGACAGAGGTCCAACAAGAACAGCACCAGCGGCCGGTCGCGGAAGTCCTCAACGGCCTTGAGCCACGACTCCACCTCGGTCGACTCATGCTTGCCGTCGCTGCCCACCGCATACAGCGAGCCGGTGTGCTCTATCAACTCACCATGGGTAAGCACATGCACGATCACGACGTCCTCGGGCGGGCCGGTCAACGCCGAGTGCACTGCGGCGCCCAAAACCGCGCCGGTCGGCTCACCAGCCGGCGCCGGGATGGCCGCATACCCTAGGGAGACCAGAGCGGATGCCAGTTCAGCCGCAGCGGCGGGCGCGAACGGCAGATCCGGTGCGTCAGCAAAGCGGGAGACGGAGAGGGTCAGGGCATGGCGAACAGGCTGCCACACACCATCTCCCGAACGTAGAAGATCAACCAGAAGTCAAGCGACTCTCGACGGTACATCTGGGTCCCAGCGGCCCATATCGCTCGAACGGTCGGTGATGTTCAAGGATGAGATGGAATACCGATCAGGTGCTTCGGGCCCCGTCATAGACGGCGGGCTCCTCAGCCACCGGACGGTCATTGAGGGCCGACCGACACCCAGAGCAGGTAATTCGCGAAGCAAGCCATCAAGCAGCTGAGCGGCGTCATGATCGCGTGCTCACCCAACGGCCGCCTACGTGGCGGGCATCCAGGCTGCTGAGTCGGATCACCCGATCGTGAAAATGTGCTTCTGCCGGCCGGGCGGTGTCGCGACACTTGGACGCGTGGACAGCAACTTCGATCGGGACGCATACCAGGCTTTGCTGGAGGCGAAGCTCGAGCCGTGGCGGGTTCGCGCGACGCTGGCGTTCGCGGGTGTCTATCAGGTGGCCCATGAGCTGATCAAAGAGGCAGTAATCGACGAGATTCGGTCGTTCTACTGTATCGGGTTCAACGAGGCAGGCATGACCTACAACGAGGCCGGATACGAGGCTGAGGTGCTGGCCTTGGACCCGAAGAAGCGCAAGATGCGCGCATCGCTGCTGTGGATGGTAAATAGCGGGGCCATCACGACTGCGCAGGCCGACCGGCTCGACGCGATCTACACGCATCGCCACGAGCTCACTCACGAGTTGGGCAAGTACATCGTCGACCCGGCGTTCGAGCCGGACATGCAACTGTTCACCGACGCCGTCGAAATCCTGCGGGACATCTTGCGGTACTGGACCCAGGTGGAAATCGACCTCGGTTCGTTCGAGCAGTTCGGCGCCGTCGATCTGGATGAGGTCACACCGGGCCGGCTGATGCTGCTCCAGCTGTGCATCGACGCGTACGTGGACGGCCTCAAGATGGAGCAGGCCGCGGGGCAAGTGTCATGACATCTGGTCGACGGTCAAGTGCGGGCAGCTGCGGAGGCGGGGCGTGACGCGGCGGGTGTTCGATGAACCAGCAGTCCGCCGTGACCGAGGCTTGTCAGCGGCGGAGCCCACGGTCGTGTGGTTCACCGACGTCACCCGGCCGGACGCAGCGGCGGGACGGCGGTTGATCAACGAGTTGTACGCCCGGTACCCGGATCAGTCGGCGCACACCTGGGCGCGGCTGCACTCCACGGATGACCGGCAGTTCCTCGGCGTGCTCGACGAGCTGTACGTACATCACCTGCTGGCGCGACGCTACCGGGTGGAATACGAGGAAGGTTCCGGCAGGCAGCCGGCCTTCTGCCTGTACGACAACGACGGCCAGTACGTCGGCCGGGTCGAGGTGCTCACCCTGTTGCAGCGGCAGGACTGGGACGCCGAGGAGCTCCGGCACGGTCAGCTGGTGGAGCAGATCAACCAGCGGCTACCGCTGACGACACACTCGGTCGTGCTCGACATCGAACGGTGGACAGACGCACCGAGCATCAAACACCTCGTCGCGTGGCTCACCTCTACCATCGAAGACCTGCGCAACCAACCGTCGACGCATCCTGCCGATGCCGGCGGGCCCGTGCGAACCTACACCGGCCGCAGCGCCGAGATCAGATTCGAGTTCCTGCCGCTGCCGCCCGGCTACCCCGTTACTGCCGACGATGCCGTCGTCGTCGGCGGTGCGTGCACGGGTGGGCTGATCGACACGGCAGCCCGCCTCCGAGACCGGCTCGACACCAAAGCCAGCAAGTAGAATGCCGACGGCAAGCCGTACGCCATCGTGGTAGGTGCCCGGGACCGGTGGTGCGATGTCGGCGAAGTGCACCGCGCGCTGACCGGCACCCAAGCGTTCGACTGCCGGACCGGTGAGGCCGTCCGGCGCGGTGACGGCTTCTACGGCACCGGCCGCCATCACCCGCATGGGAAACACCCACAAGTATCGGCGGTGTACTCGCTGCATGACTGGTTTCCCGGCGGCGCATACCAGCCGCGGCTCACCCGATTCGACAACCCGTTCGCCGCTGCGCCGTTCCCAGACGACGCCCTGCCGTGCGGCGGGCATTGGGGCGTTTCGCACTGCGACGAGAGCTGGGTACGGGCCGACTGGCTCATCGGTGCGGAAGGCCGGATCGCGACGTGAGCTCGGCGATCAGACCCTCGGCTTCATTCGGTCGGGTGATGTTGGCGACCGACGCCAAGGCGTTGACGCATCCCTCTGAGTCCGCTGCACGCATACGGCTCGCCTGCAGCGCTCACGCGCGGGACCTCGTGCAGCAAAGATGTCGATTGACTGTGTCCTGTCGCGGTCGGCACGATGCGAAGCGTGGAGAAGCGGCTGCGGTGGTTTGACGAAGGCGCGCCGCTGCTGCGGGCGGCGGCCGACCGGCTCGGGTTCGGTGCCGCATTGCCCGCCGGTGAGGATTGGTACGCCTGCCCACTGTGCCTGGTGGCATGGCCGCGGTCCGCCGTCACCACCAGGCTACTCACCGAGGAGCATGTCCCGCCGCACGCACTCGGTGGTCGTGGTCTCCTGCTGACCTGCGCCGAATGCAACAACACGGCCGGAACGGCGCTGGACGCCCACGCCGTTCGCCGCCGGCACGTCGAGGATTTCGCCGCCGGCCGGGCCACCGGCCACACCCTGCCGGTCACGGTCCACGCGGACGGGATTCCGCTGCGCGGCACCATCCAATGGACCGACGACGGCAGCCTGCAGATCTTCGGCGTGCCCCAACGCAACCACCCCGGCCAGCAGGCGGCGCACCTGCGCACACTCGACGAGTACGCCGACCAGGCAGACCCGAACCCTGACGTCGCCTTTACCATCCAGGGCGACCGGTACGACGCCAACCGGGACCGGCTCTCTTGGGTCCGCGCCGCCTACCTCGCTGCGTTCGCCGCGCTGGGCTGGCACTACATCTTCCGGCCGATCATGAACCCCTACCGTGCGCAGTTCCGCGAACCCGACAGAGCCATCGCACCGATCCAAGTCCTGCGCGACCGCACGGCACCCGCCGACCAGCGTCGCATCCTGTTCGTCGAAGAACCCGACGACCTGCGCGGGGTCGCCGTCGCATTCGGCCAGCGCCTCATCCTGCTGCCCGGCGTCGACCGGCCGCAGACCTGCCACCAGCTCCACGACGCGCTCACCGCCCGAAGCACCGGCGCCGAGCCGCGAGCCGACCTCAACGGCAAAGAGGTGCCCTGGCCTCGATGGCCCGTCTACCTGCTCGACCGCCACCTGCCCGAACGGCCAGGTCGATCACACGGATCGCCGGCCAGCACCCCGACCTCATGCTGAGGTGACGATGACGACCGACTACCCGTTCGACGGCCCAGGCGGCGACGGACAGTTGACCTTCAGCCTCAGGTTGAGCCGGTGTCGTTGCAGGCGAAGAAGACCGCACGCGCGGCGTTCGACGCCGCCCTCGCTGCGAAGCTGGCCGCCTTCGATTTCGTGATCGACTCCCAGGTCACGCTGAGCGTCCGACAGTGGGCGGTGCCGCGCCGACGGTGGGAGTCCGACGTTGAGCCGGATCTTGACAACTGGCTCAAACCGTTGATCGACAGCTTCGTCGGCGCGGACCGGCTGCTCGTGGACGACTCACTCATTCGCTCAGTCGAGGTTTCCTGGGGAGAAGGAAGCGTCAGCCAATCTGTTCTGCAGGTGCGCCTCGACTTCGACACCGATCACCGCCTTATGAAAAACGGTCTGCGATACATTCAGTTCCCGGGCGGCCTGTGCTTTCCGCTACCCGGCGACGTGACCGGCGAGGCGGCCGCGATATGGCTGAACGTCGCAGAGTCCACGCTCGATACCGTCCGCAGCTTAAATGCCGTGGCCGATTCCGGCTGGCTACTACTGACCAATGGCTGGATCCATAGAGCCAGACTGGGCCAGTCGTTCACCGTAGTGAGTGCAGCCGACTTGAAAGTCGAGGTTGGGTTGCCTCGAATGCACCAGAACCCCGATCAGTCGCAGAGTAGCTGGTCCGCCAGTGCAGAGGGGCAGCGCTTGCGGCGCACCAGCTGAGCAGCGCCGACGGATCTGCGGCGCAGTCGACCAACACGACCGTGGCCGCAAGTATCCGCTCGCACGAGCGCCGCTATCGATTCAGACGCACTCGTGCGCCAGATCACAACAGTACGGGCGGTCAAAGCTCAACTTTGATAGTTGAAATACTCGCGTCTCGTCTATAGGTTAGTCACATGAATCCCCGCTTCGGGCAGGGATGCTATGGGTGGGGGTTAATCCCCCCTTCGACACTGGTCTTGGTGAATGTTTACCAAGATCCTCGAACTCGTAGCATCCAACGCGACCCGAGCGGGTGACAACCCGGTCGGGTTTCAGCATGTGCGGGCCGCGCTCTGGCAGCGAAGATGACCCGCGTGCCGCGCAACGTTCCGGCCCCGGCCGAGCAGATGATCGCGGCGCTCATCCCGGCACCACTCCCCCGCGCCCGCCCGCCACGGCCACCGCTGCCCCAGCTGCCCGCACCTCGCACCGGGCCTGACCAGGTCGAGCCGCACCTGGACGTGGGCCGGCTCGATCCGTCCGGCCGGGTCTCGGCCCGCCCGCTGCTGCACCGGCTGGGCTGGCCGCCGGGGCACCGTATCCAGTTCGACATTGCGCACGGCGCCGTCACGGCGACATCCAGCCCGGCAGCGAGCCACACCATCGGCGCCACCGGCCTGCTCGCCATCCCGGCGCCGATCCGCCAGATGTGTCACCTAGCCGCTGGCGCCGTGGTTGTCCTACTCGCCGATCCCGCCAATGACCTGCTGCTGGTGTACCCGGCCCGGACCATCACGCGACTCCTGGCCGACCAGTTCGCCGCAGGCGATGCCAGCTGATCGCGAGCGGCTCGACGCCGCCTGGACGACTCTGGCCGAGCTCGGCGTCACCCTCGCCGACCTGCAGCGCGACGCCCGACCCACGCTGCCGACGTTCGACGAGTACCTCCCACAGGTCCTCGCCGCGGCCGGTCCCGGCGCGCTACGCGCGTACCGCAGCTACTGGCAGCGCATGACCACGGCCTGGGGCGACCTCACCATCGACACCGTCTCCGCGAGCGACATCCAGGCGCTCCAGCGACGCGTCGTTGACAACGCCCGAGCCCGGCGCAACAGCCGCGGCGGCCGCCACGCCGGCGAGCTGCTCATCGCCGCCGCCCGCGCCTTCTACAACGTGGCCATCGCCGACGGTCTCATCGACGCCGCGGACAGCCCGGCCCACCGAGTCCGCAAGCCCCGGCGGCTACCCACCACCCGACGAGCACTGACACCGGCCGAACTGACCGACATCAACCTCGTCGCCCGCACGACCGGCAACGACACGATCCTGGACGCGCTACTGCTGCGACTGCACACCGAAACCGCCTGCCGGCGCGCCGGTGCCCTCGGGTTGCGCCTGCAGGACCTGGACGCCGAACGCGGCCTACTCCTGCTGCGCGAGAAGGGCGGCACGGTGCGCTGGCAGCCGATCAGCCTCGACCTCGCCGCCAGCCTTGTCCAGCACGCCGCCATCCGCGGCGCCGTCGTACCAACCGACCCGCTGCTTCGGTACCGCAATGGTCGCGCCTTGACCAGCCGCCGCTACGACCAGCTCTGGCGGCGCATCGGCAACCACCTGCACTGGGTCGCCGCCCAGGGCATCACCGCCCACTGGCTACGCCACACCACCCTCACCTGGGTCGAACGACACTTCGGCTACGGCACCGCCCGCGCCTACGCCGGCCACACCGACACCACCGGGCCGGCCACCACGACCTACATCCGCGCCGACCTCCAAGCCGTCGCTAACGCGCTCGCCGCCATGACCGGCCAGCCGCATCCGCTTGCGCAGTCAATTGACGGGAACCGAGTGGTCTAGCGCGACCTTGAACACGGCGGCCCCGCAGCGCTGCCGTGACGCGCTCATCTGTGGTCAAAGGTTGCCGCCATTTGCTGCTCGTCGGACGGAAGGCCGCCGCAGTCGTGGCAACTGGTCCGGCATGTGAGGACAATCGCGCAGGCCAGCAGTCCGGCGACGCAAATGCCGGCCCCCAGAAGTCGCGTACAGCGAACCGCTGCCGAGGAGATATCCGAGCTGTCCGGCCGCCTCGCCGACCGTGGTTTCGTCGGCTTGCCAAACAGGACGACTGCGCGACGGCTCACCGCGGCTCGGGAGCTGGTCGCATGATCCGCGTCGTGATCGCCGACGACCAGTTCCTCGTCCGCGCCAGGTTCCAGATGATCTTCGATGGCGTGGACGACATGACCGTGGTCGGTGGGGCCGGCGACGGGCTGCAGGCCGTGACCGTCGTCGCCGAGACCTGCCCCGACGTGGTCCTCATGGACGTGCGGATGCCGGGCATCGACGGCATCGAGGCCACCCGCCGGATCCGGGCTATGCCGGACCCCCGCGCGGCTTGCCACCGCCCGCCGGGACGGGTGAGCCGCAGCGAACGTCCGCACCGCGGCGAGGCCGGCCCAGGACGTCGCCCGAGTCGGCTCCGCCGCAGCACGTCAGGCGTCTCGGAAGCGAACCACCAGCGCGCCGGCGACCAGCGCGGCCAGGGCCCACAGCGCCAGGACGCCGAGGCCGTGCCACGGGCTGATGGGGCCAGGTGCCGGATGCAGGGTGTTCTGGATGGCCAGCCCGGCGTCCATCGGTCCCCACTTGTGGAGCCGGTCCTGCCACCGGGGCGCGGTCACGAACGCACGCGCCAACGGGAACAGGAACAGCAGGCCGAGCACGGTGCTGATAGTGGTGGCCTGGCTGCGGGTGGCCGCCCCGATGCCGAGACTCATCAACCCGACCAGGCACAGGTACAGCACGGTGCCTCCGGCGGCTCGCTGCAGGTCGCCGTCGGTCGCCGACAGCACGGGGTATCCGCGAGCGGCTGTGTATCCGTGATACGGCAACGTGAATCGGGCCAACAGCAACGTCCCCGCGACCGCGGCCGCCCCGACCACGGCGACGGCCGCGGTGAGCACGGCAGCTTTGGCCGCGTAGACCCGCAGCCGCTTGGGTGTGGCCGAGAAGGTGGTCATCGCCATGCGGTTCTCGTACTCACTGCAGATGACCGCCGCGGCCAGGACCACGACGAGCACCTGCGCCAGGCGGGTGCCGAACAGGCTCAGCCGGGGCGTGTCTTCCATGCACGTCGTGTCGGGGCCGCAGTGCGGCAGGTCCACGTTGAGCGTCACCGCCGCGGCGATGCCGACCATCATGACCAGGACCCCGGCCAGCAGCCACCAGGTGCCGCGTACGGTCGCGAGTTTGCTGCCTTCGGCCTGCAGCAGCCGCATCACGCGTCTCGCTTTCGGGTCAGCCGGATCCCGATCACCGTGGCCAGGATCGCATAGCCGGCTACCGCAGCCAGGCCCTGCCATGGCCAGATCATCGAGGACGGCACCGCGAGGGTCGGGTCCGGCGGCAGTGTCCGTTGCATGGCGAAGCCACCGGCGGGGGTGAGGTACATCAGCCACCGTGCGGCGGCGAGCGGCAGCGGGGTGCCGATGAACATCGGGACGATGACCAGCGCGATGGTGGTGGCGATCGCCGCCGCGGAGTGCCGCATGATGGCGCCGAGCCCCAGGGCCAGGACCGCGATCCCGGCGAACAGCGCGCCGCTGCCGACGATGGCCCGCCACACGTCGATGTCACCGAGGGAAACGGTCTGGAAGTTCGGTGGGGCGTAGCCGTTGGCCCTCATTCTCGGCATCGACACCGAATACGAGACCAGGGCCGCGACGGTGCCCAGGACGAAGCCGGTCACCGCGATGACGGTGGCCTTGGCCGCGATCACGGTGCCGCGATGCGGGCTGGCGGCGAAGGTCAGCTTCAACAGTGGGCGTTTGTGTTCGGTGGTGATGAACAGGACCGCGATCGGGATGAGCAGCATGAGGCCGAAGAACAGCGGAATCAGGGCGCCTTCGACCGGGTCGTCGGGCATCAGATTGGTCCTGAACGTGCCCGAGCCTTGCAGCGTGTACGTGCCGTCGAGCGCGCGGGTGCTGCCTTGCGGCCCGTTGCCCTTCTCCGGGGACTCGCCGGACCGGTCGACGCTGCCGATGTCGTCGCTGACCCATTCGCCGGCGACGGATCCGGGAACCTTGAGGTTGTCGAACGTCGCGACGCTCTGCGTCGGGCGCAACCCGAGCGACGTCGAACCCAGCGACTTCTCAAGTTTGGTCTCGTCGGGCGAGGACGCGAACAGGCCGACCTGCGCGGTCGCGGGCAACTGCGGCACGCTGACCGTCGCGACCTTGGTCCACGCGGCGCCGTCTTCGCTGGTGTACCCGGTGACGGTGGGACCGGTGCGGTCCAGGCGCAGCCACTGCGGGCTGGTCGCGGCCGGTCCGGTGATGTCGTCGCCGAAGTTGCTCGACATCAGGACCCCGGCATGCGGTGTGACCATGATCGCCGCGTAGGCGGCGCCCGCCTGTGCGGCGGATTTGATCATGATACCGGCGCCGGCCCGGTCCTGCAGTACCGGGACGACGACCTCGCCGTTGTCGCGGATGATCTCCCGTTCCTGCGGGGGCAGGTGCTGCTCGGTGACGTGCACGGTGATGCTGCCGTCGCCGGTCATCGGCTGGTGCATGAACCGGAACTGGTCCTGCACCGCCAGGCCGTGCGGTCCGACGATCGGGGGCAGACCCCCGGGGCTGTACTTGAATGTGGACGACAGCAGCAACGCGAACCCTGCGGTCAGCGGGATCAGCGCGATCAGGACGATGACCCAGCGGCGCACGGTGCGCAACTTGAACAGTTCGGCGCCGACCAGGCGGCGGTAGCGGCTCCAGGAACTCATGTTGCGGCCTCCGGACTCGCGCTGAACTCGGTGACGTTCCTGGTCAGGTCCAGATATGCCTCTTCCAGGGACGCCTGGTGGGCGCGCATCTCGGTGAACGTGACCTGGGCAGCGGCCAGCGCGGCGGCGACCTGGTCGCCGGCCAGCCCGCGGACGGTGATCACGCCGGTCGTCAAGGTGCTGGCCTCGCCGCCAGCGTTGGCCAGGGCCGTCATCGCCTCGGTCGGCTGGGGCGTGCGGACGTCGATGCGGTCGCCGGACGCACCGGCCAGGAGTTCGGCCATGCTGATGTCGGCGACCAACCGGCCTACACCCATGATCAGGAGGTGGTCGGCGGTGCCTTCGAGCTCGCTCATCAGGTGACTGGAGACGAACACGGTGCGGCCTGCGGCGGCGAGTTCGCGCATGAAGGTGCGGATCCAGATGACGCCTTCGGGGTCCAGGCCGTTGCCGGGCTCGTCGAACATCAGGATCGGCGGGTCGCCCAGCAACGCGCCGGCGATGCCAAGCCGTTGGCGCATGCCCAGGGAGAAGCCACCGACTCGTTTGTTGGCGACCGAGCTGAGGCCGACCTGGGCCAGAACCGCGTCGACGCGGGCGGCCGGGATGCTGTTGGTGTACGCCAGCCAGCGCAGATGGTTGCGGGCGGTCCGACCCGGGTGCACGGCGTTGGCGTCGAGCAGGGCGCCGATCACCCGCAGCGGATCGTCAAGATCGCGGTAGCGTGATCCGTTGATCAACACGGTGCCGTCGGCCGAGTCAAGACCGAGGATGATCCGCATGGTGGTCGACTTGCCGGCGCCGTTGGGTCCGATGAACGCAGTCACCTCACCCGGACGCACAGCGAAGGTCACGTTGTCGACGGCCGTGGCCTGGCCGTAGCGCTTGGTCAAACCGTTGACCTCGATGGTCGATTGCATGGTCACGACGCTACGAACTCCATCGCTCGCGCACATCACGCTGTGGAGCGCAATCGCGCCTCCCTCTCAAGAGCGCATCGCCCGACGCGGAATTGCCTCTCGTCGGTGACGTCAATCCGGAGGCGAACGGCAAGAATGATCCGTGTGTCGCGACCGGGCGGGGATGCCGGGTGGCGGTCGCCGCTGCCCGGCGTGACCTGGGCGCAGCTGGCCGTCGCCGGTCTCGCGCTGCTCGGCATGGCGCAGGTCGTCGCCGAGACGAGCGGCTCCGGCCCGGCAGGTGCCCAGGCGCTGATGCTGACCCTGGTTGGGACCGTGCCGTTGGCGTTGCTCTCGCTGCAGCCCGTCGCCGCGCTGGTCACGATCCTGGTGGCGTACGTGTTCTCGTTCGCCGCGGACGGTCAGCCGACCGTCGCGGTCATGATCGCGGCGGTCGTGGCGGCCTGGCTGGCCGGCCGCCGTTGCCCGCCGCTGCACGCGGGGCTGGCCGCGACGCCGGCAGCGGCGGCGCTGGTCCTGGCAGTCACCCAACGGCAACACCTCGCCGCGATCGTGTCGGGGGTGATCCTCGCCGCCGCCGCAGTCGGGGCGCTCTGGCGTACCCGCCGGGCATCCGTCCAACGTCAGGCATCGGTCCGCGCAATGCAGGGAGCCTTGCTCGAGCATGTCGCGCGAGGGGAACGGGCCCGCATCGCCCGAGAGTTGCACGACGTGGTGGCACACCACGTGTCGCTGATCGCGGTGAGGGCCGAAGCCGCCCAATTCGTGGCCGACCGGCCGGCCGCCGCCAACGCCGCGGAGTTCGCGACCATCGCCGGCAACGCCCGCACCGCCTTGGCCGAGATGCGCCGCCTGCTCGGCGTCCTGCGCACCGACGCCGACGCCGAACCAGACGAACGCGAACCGCAACCCGGCCTGGACCAACTGGCCAACCTGGTCGCGGGCGCCCGGCCGTCCCAGGGTGCCACCATCCGGCTCACGCTGCGCGGCCCGGTCCGGCCGCTGGACTCCGGCATCGAACTGATCGCCTACCGCATCGTGCAAGAAGCCCTCACCAACGCCCGCCGCCACGCACCGGGCGCAGCCGTCGACGTCGACCTGACCTACTCCGCCGACACCCTCGAAGTCCAGGTCCAGGACACCGGGCCGGGACCGCACGACGCGGAGTCCGGCGGCCACGGCCTCACCGGCATGCGGGAACGCACCACCATGCTCGGTGGCCAGTTCGGGGCCGGGCGCGCACCCTCGGGCGGGTACCTGATCAGAGCGAGGCTACCGATATGACCATCCGCGTGGTTGTCGCCGACGACCAGGAAGTTGTGCGCGCCGCCTTCTCGGTCCTGCTGCAGACCCAGCCGGACATCGAGGTCGTCGCCACCGCAGCCGACGGCGTCGAGGCCGTCGGCCGGTCGCGCGAGCAGCAACCCGACCTCGTACTGATGGACGTACGAATGCCCAACCTCGACGGCATCGAAGCAACCCGGCTGCTCTGCGCCGGTGACCCCGCCCCGAAGGTGATTATGCTGACCACCTTCGATCTCGACGAGTACGTGTACAACGCACTGGCCGCGGGAGCCAGCGGCTTCCTGCTCAAAGATGTCACCGCCCAGCAGCTGTTCGACGCGGTCCGCGTGGTCGCCGCCGGCGACGCCATGCTCGCCCCGTCCATCACCCGCCGGCTCATCGCCCAGTTCGCAACACCGCGCCCCGCGCCGCGACGCACACCGGCTGAACTCACCGGCCGGGAAACCGACGTCTTGCAGCTGATCGCCGAGGGCCTGTCCAACCAGGAGATCGCCGTCCGTCTGGTCATCACCGAAGAGACCGTGAAGTCCCACGTCAGCCGGCTCCTGGCCAAACTCAGCCTCCGCGACCGCACCCAAGCCGCGATTTACGCCTACGAAACCGGGCTCGTGGCCCGCCGCCAAGGCTGGAAACGTTGAGGCTCGTACTCGCTGAGCTCCGGTGGTGGGCTCGCCGGACCGATTGTCGACGGCGAACGCCACCGCCGGTCCCGCGTTCGAGGTCGGTGGTTTTCGGCACTTCCCGCGGTCTTGAAGTGGCGCAGGTCGGTGAGGCCATGTCCCGCCACGCCGCGGTTCCCGCTGGCCGGCTGGGCGGCCTGTTTCGGCTCGACGTGCCCGCCGGAGCGGGTGTCGTAGTACTCGTTGGACGAGGTCGACCAGGCGACCGAGTCGAACAACTCCCCGCGCCACATGAAATACCGTGTCGCCGGACTGCTGAATTGGCTTCAGACACGAACCGACCGGTGCACCGTCGAACCCGCGCTGAAAGCTGGCAATGCAATCAGTAGATCTGTGTTGGGCAGACGCGCTCCACCCGACCATGCCACCGACCAAATACCACGACGACAAATGCGCCTGGCCACAACGGCGTCTTCGCGATCGCCCACGCCGACGTGCCCGCCTACATTGCCAAATACGGGCCGACCGTCCCGCGCAACAGCTGCGCCGTGCAAACCATGGGCCTGCCCGCACTGACCATCGGGCTATTCAAGGGCAGCACCTACGACCGGGTCCACATCTTTCCTACCAAGCTGATACTCGCCTACCTGAGGACCGCAGAACCCAGCCCGCTCAAGGCACCCGACCGGCTCTACGTCGCGGTCACCCGCGCACGGCACAGCGTCGCGTTCGTCGTCGACCGCCGCGACGCAACCTACATCCCGTAGCGGATCGCATAGCAATGAGTAATACCGTGCTGGCACCGGTCCCTGCATCCGACGGTTTACGATGACGCAAGTGAAGCCCCCGATCCCGCTTGAAGGAATGACTCGGTGTCGATAGCATAAAACGCATGAACCCCTGTTTCTTGCAGGGGTGCTATGGGTGGGGGTTCACATCCCCCCTTCAACACGGACCGATGGCTAACCCACCGGGCGTCCAACCAATGCCACGGTGGCGTACGTGTACGGCCGTCGTCGGGTACCTTGCACGACTCGGTCCGTCCGCGCCTGTGAACCGGCCTACTTGTATCTGGCACGAACAGCGGACAGCAGCGGCGTGATCTTGGTGCTGCGAAGTGGTTGACCTCTGTCGCGGAGCGCCGCGGCAAAGGTGTCTCTTGTGATCGGTGTTCCAGCTGCCCGCAAGTCCGCGTAGGCGCTTGCCGCTGGTTCGAGCAGGTGCCGTAGTTCGGCCGGTAGCGCCTCAGCGCCGTCGGGTGAATCCGTGGTCGTGGCCTGTGACGGAGCCGTTGACCTGGGGCTGCTGGCTGGTCGTCGCCCGCTGGGTCGTCGCATACGTGTAGGTTCCTCTAGCGGTGCGGCGGTGGCCCTCGAGGCGGCTGCGCCGTCGCTTGCGGGGCTGCCGGCCAGCACGCGCGTCGGGACAACGACGGCGGTCGGCGCCACGAACGGTGTAGCGGCGGCTCGTCCGTCGAGGTACTGCTGTGCAACGGGCGGTCCTGCACTGATGGTGCGGACCTGGGTAGCGATGTCCAGCAGGCTGAGGGTGAGCACGGCGACGAGGCCGTCGACGCTGATCGGTAGCAGGTACACGACCTGCCAGCTTTCGCCGTAGCGTTCGGCGACGCCGACCATGTGCAGGTAACTGGTGACGCCGGCGATGACCGCGATGGCGACGGTCGCGACGATACGGATACCGCCGAGCAGCCGGTTGCGGATCGGCACGCGGGTCATGACCTCGATAGCGGCGTACAGCGCCAGCGGTGACCAGGCGGCGATGCTGCGGGCGACGGGGTCCGGTGCAGCGTGCAGGACGTTGGCGGCCATGCTCACCGCAAGCGCCAGGCCCAAGGTCCCCCGCAACGTCCACTGCATCAGCCGCAGCCGCCGCAACTGCGCATCGTCAGGTACCGGCTTACCCGGTTGATCCACGATCTGGCCGGCGTCGCTGGTCACCGGGGTCATGCCGTCGCCTCGCCCGGTTCGTCGTCGAGTGCGTCGCGGCCCAGGACGGTCTCGACGAGGGCCTTGGTGGCGGCATCGGGCTGTTCGTCGATGTCGGCGAGAGCTGCCCGCAGCTGGGTGTAACGGTGCCGGGCCGTGTCGGTGTCGCCGAGAGCGGCGTGTGCCTCGATCGCGGCGCGGGCGAGGGTGTCGCTGTACGGGTCGACGTCAGCAGCGGCGTCGAGCAGCGCCGCCGCCTCGGCCAGGCTGGTGGAGGCAACGACTGCGGCGAGCCGCTGTCTGACGGTGATCCCCTGTCGCCGGCACAGTTCCCGTGCTGTCTCGATCCACGCGTACGTGGCCGCTCCGCCGAGTTCGCCGGTGTGCACGGCGACAGCGGCGCGCAGGCGCGTCTCCCGGTCGGGTGCGTCGGGGTCGTCGGCCGTGAGGGCCTGGTCGAGTTGCCAGGCGTCGATGTCGAGAGCGTCGGTGTTCAGCCGGTACCGGCCGCCCGGGTTGTGCACGGCTTGAACGCTGCCGTCACCTGCGGCGGTCCGGATGGTCCGGCGCAGGTTCGCCACTTCGGTGGAGAGGCGTTCGGTGGCCCTGTTCACGGTCGCCTCCGGCCAGAGTGCCTCCATGATGTCGGGCAGTTCCGCGCCGTCACGGTGAACGGTCAGGTAGGCGAGCAGTTCCTTGGCGCGGCCGCGGAACCCCGGGACGACTTTGCCTCGACGGTCCAGGACGTTGACGTCGCCGATGACCCGTACCTGCACCTTCTCCGATGCAGGCGGGTCCGCTGTGCTCGGGGCAGCGGGCTCGTCGTTGGTCGCCGGTAGGTGCTCCGGCGCGGGTAGGGGCGGGTCACGCCGGACGGCGGACGCCGGGTGGTCAAGGGTGATCGCGTGGATGTCGAAGGCCTGGCCCTGCTCGGCTGCGGCGGCGATCCGGGCCTGCTGCGGCCGGTCGGCGTGTGCGACGAGCACGATCGACGGCAGGGCTTCGATGTCGCGCAGGTCGGCGTAGTCATCGACGTCGTGTTCTTCCATGAGCCGGGCTCGGTGCAGGGCCTGCGCTTCCAGTGCGGTGACAGCGTCGTCGACGGTTGCGGTGACCGTGAGCGTGGCGGAGTTCGCGGCGTGCGGCCGGTCCGGTGCCAGGACGCGCAGCGTAATCCGGGGAATGATCACGTGCGTGTCTGGGTTGTCGTCGAGTGCAGCGGCAACGAATTCACGGGCCGCCTCGAGCGGATCTGCCGAGACGGCCGCAGCGGCATCCGAAACGTCAGCGGCCGGCGGGGCGAGAGAGGTGCCGGCACGTGCCTCAGGGACAGCCGCGGCAGTCCGGGACCTGCTCCGGGCTTCGGTCCGGTTCTCGACGGCAGGGCTGGCCGGGCGGATGCCCGCGCGGCGACGTCGGCGCAGGAGCACGATGACGGCCGGTGCGCTGAGCAGCGCGAGCCACGGCAGCAGATCGGTGAGTCGGTACTTCGAGCCGCTGTCCGCGGTTGCCGGCGGCTCGGCCTCGACGCTGGCCTGTGCCGGAGGCGTCGTGGGCGGTGCTGTCGTGGTGGCCGGTGCGACGTCGACCGGTCTCGGCGGTTCCTGGGTGACGGTCGCGACGGGCGGGGCCGGGATCTTCAGCCGCCAGCCGGGATAGATCACGTCCGGGTTGGTGAGGGTACCGCCGACGCCGGGAAAACGGGCGCCGCGGTTGAGGGTGTAGATCTCCGGCCATCGTTTCGCGTCGCCGAGCTCGTTCCTCGCGATCCGAGCCAGCGCATCCCCGCGGCGCACGACGTAGATGACCGGCTCCGCGGGCACCGCACCCGGCGCCGACACGGTGCTCGCCGGAACGGCAACGACGGGCGGACCACTCTGGACGGCCGTCGACCGGTTCGCCGTGTCGTGGGTCTGCAGTGCCGGTGTCGCCGCCACCGAGCCGGCGGCTGCAACACCCGGTTGCAGGAGCGTGCCGAGCAGGCCCGCGGCGGCGGTGACCACCCGGTGCAGCGACATCGGCAGCCGTATCCGCCGGTTGCCGTTGCCGCGTAGGGCGGTGACGGTGTCGGCGATCGTCGCGTACAGCAGCCAGCACCACCACACCCAGGCGGTGGCGACCGCGGCGAGGATGAGCAGCGGCGCGTTGATCGGCTGGCTGACCGACTCGGCCCAGTCGATGCTCTGCCAGCAGGCGCAGGCGACGAGCCACAGCGGGTACGGCAGGACGGCAAGGCTGAGCAGACCGACGATCGCGGTCAGCCCACCGAGGAGCAGCCGTCCGACGCTGTGAACCGGTCGCCGGCCGGACCGGACCGGCAAGGACCGGGTGCGGGTCGGATACATCGGTGACCTCCAAGTCGACGAGCCGCCGGGTGACCTCGGGACCTCGGCCCCCCGCGGCAAGCATCGACGAACAACACACCGGATGGAACGGATCCGCAGTTCACACGGCATCACAAACGGTCACACGAAGTCACACGAGGTCGTCTGCGCCTGACCGCCGGGGCAGGCACCGCCGCACCTTCGATACTTGATCTTGTCGTTGTATTCCCGGGCCCGGGATGGCAAGCCTGCAGCACCACCGGCCCCGGCCAACCGATCCACCTCCAGCTGGTCCGGAGCGTCTGGTTCCGAGGCCCCTACTTTGTGCGGTCGTCTTGGCTGCCGGGGTACGCGATCCCATCACCAAGCGGCTCAGCAGTGACCGCGATCATCAGGACGATCGGATAGTGCTTGTCGACCTGGCCGAGGACTACGCACACCGTTCGGTGAGGCCGAGGCCAAACGTCGGCGTGATGGTCACACGCAAACAGAGCGAGGTCCTCAATCACCGGTCGGACAGCTTGACCCGCGATGATCCGCTCGAAGTCGGGTTCGAACGAGTGGATCTGCGAAGGACCCCAGGCCGCTGTCAGCGCCTGGACGACCTCCCGGCGCCGGCGCTCGAGGCGGTCCTGGGCCTCTGCCCAGCGCTCGGCCGGTGCGTCCTCCAGAACCTCACTCGCGGCGACCGGTACGAAGTGACGGTCGGGCCCGCTCGTTGCCCGGCCGATGATCCAATCGTCAGCTACGGTCGCCGCCGGTGGAAACGGCAGCGTCACAAGGCGTTCGGCCAGCGCGACGCAGTCGGCCGGCTCCACCCGCGGATCCGGGCCAGGGAACACGGCTGGAAGGTAGCAGACCATGCAGCGCACATCCGGTCACGCCGCGATCCTCGACGTTCTCACCGACGAAGCCAACCGGCCGCGCTCGGAACAGCGGTGGCCAGGTTCTGCATCAGGTGATGGCCGTTGCCGTTGAGTGCTCAGTGGCGCTCATGCGGCAGTCCTGTCTTACGACGGGACGGTCCCGGTCTGATCCGCTGGTGCGGTGTCGGGTTGACGGTTCTTCGCCTCCTGCCCACCGAAGTGGGTCTTCTGGATGGCTCCCCGTCCTGCCACCGGGCCACTCCCGGCGGATACCACCCCACCCATGCCCGTGCCCGTTTCCGGGTCCGTGGGCTGCACGGCGAGGTCGGCGAGGTTGCGTGCGGCATTGACATCCCGGTCCAGGACCAAGCCGCAGCTTGTGCACGTGTACGTCCGCTCACGCAGGGGCAGTTTGGCTTTCACCGCGCCGCAGCGTGAGCAGGTCTTGCTGGACGGATACCAGCGGTCGGCGACCACGAGCCGGCCACCATTCCACACCGTCTTATAGGCGAGTTGCCGCCGGAACTCGGCGAACCCGGCATCCGCGATGTGCCGGGCCAGCCGCCGGTTCCGCAACATCCCCGCCACGTGCAGGTCCTCCACCACGACCGTGCCGTACGTGCAGGCGAGCCGGGTGGTGAGTTTGTGCAGGCCGTCCCGGCGCAGGTCCGCGACCCGGGCGTGCGCCCGGCCGAGCCGGGCCGACGCCCGCCGCCACCGCTGCGACGGCACCCGCCCAGTCCGGCGGTCCGGACCCTGCTTGCGGGACAGCGCACGGCCGAGGGCCCGCAGCCGGGTCTGGGCGGTGTCGAGGTGACGTGGGTTGGCAACGAACTCGCCCGTGGACAGCACGGCGAGGTGGCGGATGCCGACGTCAACACCAACCGTCGCGGCGGGCCGCTCCGGTCGCCGGTCAGTGCGCTCGACGGTGACGGTGAACGCGACATGCCACCGGCCGCCGGCACGACGGACCGTCGCCGACATGATCCGCGCCGTGCCCGCTTCCACACGTCGGGCGAGTTTCCGCGCTGACTCATGCAGCTTCAGCCGACCCAACCTGGGCAGCACCACATGCTTGCGGTCCGGCTCCACCCGGATCGCACCCGTCGTGAACCGGACGCTTGGAATGCTGCGATGCCGGGACTTGAACCGTGGGAAACCGACCGGACGACCGGCCCGCTGCCCGCGGCGAGAATCACCCCACTGCTTCAGACCGCGGGCGAGGGCATCCAGGCCGGTGTTGAACGCCTCCTTCGACACCTCCCGCCACCACGGCGCCACCACACCCTTCTCCACATTCCACACCCGCCGCAACGCTGGCAACGACCAACCCACCACCGGCGTCAACAACTCCTCCGCGACACCGTAGGACCGCTCCGCCGAACGCTGATCCAACACCGACTTCACCCTGGCAAGCGACCAGTTGAACGCCACCCGAGCCGCACCCGCATGCGCAAGCAACGCCCGTACCTGAGCCGGGGTGACGTCCAAGGCAAACTGGTACGCCTGCACCGTCTGCACTGCCACACCTCCCCGTCTCTGACCGTGTCGGCGAGCAGTATGAACCGCGGGTACGACACTTTCCGCCACACGTGCAACGCACGACGCTCAACAGCGTCAAAGCGCGTTACAGCTCACTCAACCGACAACAGCTGACAGCCCCTGTCCGCCGGTGGAAGAAGATGCACCGCGTCACCGCACAGCATCGCCACGCACCACCACCGCTCGGGTCAGCCGCCGCTCGGTGCCGGGCGGCGCGTCCCCGCGAACCGACTGATGCCGAGCAGGGCAGCGAGGAACAGCCACAGCGGCACCAGCATGAACAGCAGCGACGGCCACACCGTCCAGAACGGCAGCGCCGGCGACTGCCGCACGTTGAGCACCATGCCGATCGCCCCGAAGATCATGCCGGGGAGCAGCCCGATCGCCGCGAGCGTCACGACGAGCGCCAGCAGCGGACGGGGCCGGCGCGTCAGCAGCATGGCGGCGAGCGCCCCGGCCGCCGCGCCGAGAAGCGCCCCGGCCAGCGTGGCAAGCCCGAGGCCGGCCGGTGCCGCCCGGTGAAACGTGAACGAGGAACCCAAGCCGTCGGTGCTGAACACGATGGCCAGGTCGCCGCGTTCCGCGGTCCACTCCTCGCACGGCCCTGCCACGGTGCGGTGCAGGTTGCGCCAGCCGTGCAGCAACGCGTTGGCCTGCGACCGACGCGACAACCCGCAATCCACGTCCACCGCCGCTGATTGACCCTGCTCCGGCGGGGCGTAGTCGATCTCCACGAACCCCGGGCCGAAGTCATCATCGCCCAGCGCGTACCCGTACCCGTAGTCGCGCCGCTGGACCCCACCGGTGGGATCGGCCCCCGGCAGCAACTCCGCCGCCAACTCGACCGCTCGGCTGTCGGTGGGCAGGGGCTTGGAGTCGCGGCCGCCGTACCAGGAGCCGGCGGTCGCTCCGACCGTCGCCATGATCAGCGCGCAGGCGATCAACACCCACGTCCGTAACGCACCGCCAGCCACGGATCCTCCCAGATCGAGTGGCGCGAAGCGTATCTCCCGGCCCCGGGCGGCGTCCGCCCGCCGGCGCAGGTCACCGCACACGATGTGCTTGGCTCGCTCGCGCCACAACCTCCGTTCTGACGAGCAGAACGAGCAGTCCGGACAGCGCCACCGGTACCGATGCTACGGCGCTATCCAACCCAGTACGGGACGTTGTCCTTCACGCCGACCTGACCGCCGATGCTGAACTCGACGGTGCCGCTGGCATCGGTCCATCGGCGGGGCTCGACGATGTCGGTGCTCCACTGGTACCGCACGGTCGCGATGCCGGCAGCCGTCGTGCGGACGGTGATGGCGGCGTGGTCGTCGACGGACAAGACGACCTTCGGTAGCCGCTCGACTGTCCAGATGGGCGGCTTCGTGAACGTCACCCGTGCGTTGAACCCGAACGGGCAGGTCTGCGTGAACGTCTGCCAGTCCGGGGTGTACGGGTGGAAATCACGCTGGTCGGCGCAGTAGCTGATCCGGTCCCGGATCTGTTGCTCGATCTGCCCCTGCAGCTCCGGCCGCAGCGTCGGCGTGACCACGGTCGGCGGCGGGTCGACGCTCCCGGCGACGACGACCGGCATCGACGTCGCGGCGAAGAGCGCGTCGGCGTCGGCCGCGACGGTGTAGACGCCCGGCGGCGCGAACGGCCGCGGCACGTTCGCGCCGGTGGGGACGTCGACGGGGTTCGGTGCGACGGTCAGCCCGGCGACGTGGACCTTGTCGCTGGCCGCGGTGCGGACGTCCAGGTGCGCACCAGGCAGTTTCGTGATCTGCCACCGGTGACCGAGGATGCCGACCCGGAACCGGGTGAGCTCCACAGTGTCTTCAGCGACGTCACCACCGACCGTGTAACGGATCTTGATGACGCGGTGGTCCTTGCCCCGGTCGGACGACACGATCTCGAGGTGCTCCGGCGCCTGGTAGCCGGCGGCGAGCCCACCCGTGGTGCACAGTGGGCTGTCGTCGCAGTAGCCGAGTTCGTTGACCCGCTGCCCGTCGTGTGCGGTGAGCGCCGCGAACACCGACCGGACCAGGCTCTCGGGCGACTCGGTGGGCCCGATGCCCGAGCAGCGGACTGCTGTCGCGGCGACCAGCAGCACGGCGACGGCGCCTCCCATTGACCGGATCCAGCGGCGGGTCTTCCGGTTGCCGGGCCGGCCGCCGCTGCCGGTGGGCCGTAGGACCCGCGGCGCCGGTGCGGTCGCCGGGATCATCGGGTAGCCGGTGGTGTCGTAGCCGATGAGCACCGTCGGCGGCGTGGCGGTCATCGTGGTGTCCGTTCCGGCGCGCCTGCGCCTGTCGAAGCTGTCACGGCCGTGTCGGTGAGGTCTTCGTACAGCTGGACCGTCGCCGGCTCCGGAAGATCCGAACGTGCCGCGCAGCGGTCCCGAAGGGCGTTGTAGACGCGCCGGACACCGTCGAGGTCGCCGGCGGTGGCGTGGCGGCGCAGCACGGCCCGCTGCACGGCCTCGTTGTCCGGTGCGAGCCGCGCCGCGCGGTGCAGCAGCGTGAGTGCGATGCCGTGATCCGGTTCGGCGTCGGCGAGGTAGGTGAGGACGTCGATGCAGTGCCGTGCCGTCGCTTCCCGCGGCCGCGCAAGCCATTCGCCGGTCAGGCCTTCGGCGAGCTCGCCGTGTTCGAGGTCCGCCGCCTGCCGCAGCAGTGTCCGGCGTTC
This sequence comes from Dactylosporangium cerinum, assembly GCF_042653625.1. Lineage (NCBI taxonomy): Bacteria > Bacillati > Actinomycetota > Actinomycetes > Micromonosporales > Micromonosporaceae > Dactylosporangium > Dactylosporangium cerinum. Next base: position 128,396 of record NZ_JBHSIU010000041.1, read on the forward strand.
GGTCTGCGTGGCCGCGCTGCCGGCGGCGTCGAGCAGGTCGTGCAACCGCCACAGGTCGACCTCGACGTGTGCCGGGTCGAGCTGGTGTCGACTGCCGCCGCCGAGCACCGGGTCGCGATGCACGACGTCGGCGCCGGTTGCCTGCTGCAAGGACCGCCGCAGTTCCCACAGGCTGGTCGCGAGCCGACGGGCCGTGAGGTGTGCGGGTTCGTCCGGCCAGAGCGCTGCGGCGAGGTCGCCGCTGGTGGCACCGCCGCGGTGCACGGCGAGGAGCAGCAGCACGTGCAGACTCGCACTGCGCCGCAGCGGGACCGGCGTCCTGGCGCCGTCAACGTTGATGGATTCGACGCAGACCGGCCCGAGGATGGTGACGCGCAGGCGTCGCGGTGCCGCGCCCGCCACCGCGGCAACCGGCTGCCGCGGGTCCTCGGTCGCCGTGACCGGTGGCGCTTCGTCCGGCGGTGGCACGGCTTGCGGTGCGACGCGTCGCAGCCCGGCGAGGACGACCGCGGCGGCGGCAGCGTTGAGCACCGCGAGCCGTACCGCGGGCCGCCCGACCCTCCCGTCGGTGCTGACGTGCCACGACGGCAGCGACGGCTCGGCGCCAGCGCTGATGACGGTCAATCCGGTGCGGTCAACGTCGTCGGGCCATCCGCCGGGATGACCTGCCCGGCTGCGGACGATCAGCACCCGGCGGCCGCCCGTGGCGAGCGCCGCAGCGACGCCCGGCGCCGCGTCGGAACTCTCGATGACATGCAGGCCGCCGACGCCGACGCCGTCGCCGTCGATGCCCACGAGCGACCGCAGGTCTTCAGCAGTGATCACCGCTACGGGACCGCTGTCCAGGCCTGCGGTGGCGGCCAGCACGGTGACGAGCAGGCCGCGCAGAGCGCTCAGCCCGCCTGGGCCGGTGAGGCGCACTCCCCCGGCCGGCAGGCCCGCCAGGTCCAGCCAGCGGCCGTCCGCGACACCGATCGTGACACGACCGTCCGCGTCGGGCCGGGCGGGCAGCGGCGCCAGGTCCGGGTCGTCGCGGTGTGCGCCACGCGGCGGCTGCGGCTGGTACTGGCGGCGGCGCTGTGCCCAGATCCACGCCGACACGGCACCCGCGGCCACCGCCGGCAGCGGCAGCCACCCGGCGTCGCCGACGTCCATGCCGCCGACACCGGTCCCCAGGCCCGCCGCCGGCGTCTCGGCGTGCAACGCCAGCATGCCGCTGGTGCGCGGCGACGCCACGGCGGCCGCAGCACCGGTCGCGCCGTCGTCGGCCGGGTGCGGGCCGGCCGCGGCCTGGGCAATCCCGTCCAGGATCAACGCGACCGTCCCGACGACAGCGCTGACCGACGCGTACAGCGGCGCCGGTGGCCGCAGCCGACGGTGGTCCGGGCGACGCACCCGATCCACGGCCTCGAGGACCGCACCCACCAACAGCCAGCCCCAGAACACCCACGCGCCCGCCACCACGAACAGCACCAGGGTCGCACCGGACAGCGGCTCGTTGACCAGCGTCGCGACATCGGGCGGGTCGGCGAGCACCCGCCGCGTCAACGCCAGCAGCAGCCACGGCATCCCGGCCAGCACCGCGACGAACACGACCCCACCGACCACCACCCGCGCCAGCTGCCGTACCAGCCAGATGCCACCCTTCACCGGCCGCCCTCCGCCGCCACGCCTGCGGACGAGACGTCCGGCGTGTGCTGCCACGACGCCCGGGCCGCCGGGTCACCGGCGGCGGACCCGGACAACGGTGTGCGCTGCGACCGTGGCACCCGCAACGCGGCCGAACCCAACGCGGCCAAGACCCGCCACAGCCACCACCCGGCGATCACGACACCGACGGTCGCCGCGATCAGCCCCGTCGACCGAGGCGCGAGCACCACCGCGGTCAGCAGCGCCAGCGGCACCGCCGTCACCACCCGAATCCAGGCCCGGCGGGCCACCAACAGCGTCACCGCGACCCCCAGACACACCGCGCCGACCCGCCCGATAGCGCTGAAGACATCCGGTTCCTCCGGCAGGAACCGGTACAGCCACCACTGCAACGGCCGCAGCGCAAGCGGCGAACCCGACATGTCATAGCCGATCAGGTACGCGCCGGCACCGACCAGCACGACCACCGATACCGGGAACCGGAACCACGACGGCCACGACCGCTCGACCAGACCCGGCCGGGCGATCACCAGCAACCCGGCCACCGCCACCGCCGCGGAGACCGGCGCCGCGGCCAGCACCGACCAGCGCAGCAGCGGCCCCGCCGGCACATCGAAGTAGCCGACCGCGAAGATCGCGTACCCGACGCAGATCCCGACACCGAGCACCGCCGCCCCTGCCAGGGCCACCCCGTACAGCCGCCGCTGCAACCGCTCATCCTCCAGCGCCGCGTACCGGGCCACATGCAGCCACGACGCGCCGAAGGCAGCGGCGACGACGGCGAGCACCGCCGCAAGACACAACCCGCCCCAGTGCGCCAGCAACCAGCCACCGTCGATCGAGTTCGGCGGCCCGTACCGGTGCGTGCCCGTCACGAACTGGGCGAACAATGCCACCGACGCCGCCGCGGCCACGACCGCGCCGGCGGCATCCCGCCCGCTCGGCACGACAGCAGCGGCTTGCACCGGTACCGGCTGCTGCACCGCGCCGAGGACCGCTGCCGCCTCAGGCTGCGGCACCGTCACCGGACGGACCCCGACCGCGTCACCGAACGCATCCGCCACGATCGGCAGCCGCGCCCCGCCACCGACACACACCACCAGGGCGAGGTCTTCCCGCCCGACGTCGGCCGCTTCGATCGCACGCCCGGTCGCGGCGACAGCCCGGTCCAGCACCCCGGCGACCGCCTGCCGCAGCTGCGGTATCCCGAACACCACCTGCCCCACCGCACCGGGCACGAGCACCGTCGGTGCCGATGACAGTGCCTCCTTCGCCAATCGCGCCGTCGCCAGTACCTCCGCCGCGGCCGCCGGCAGTGTCACCGCGTCGCCGGGCGTCGGCGGCGACAACCACGCGGCGACCGCCGCATCCATCGTGTCGCCACCACCCAGCGGCTCCTCGACACTGGCCAGGACCTCGAACCCGTCGCCGGCCCGGGACAGCACCCTGGCAGAGAACCCTGCACCCAGGTCGCAGACAGCCACGACCGACTGCTCCGGCAGGTCGACACCGCCGGCGAGGAGATGCCAGCCGACCGCGACCGGCGCCGCGATCAGCTCCGCATCGCCGGCCCCCGCCCGCTGCAACGCGCTGCGCAGGGCACCCCGACGTCGTGGACCCCACGAGCCCGAAGACACGACCCGGACCACGGCCGCCGGCGAGCCCGCGGCCTGCGCCGCGGCGGCGAGCGCCACCCGCAGCAGCGCCGCGACCAGGTCCGCCGTGCCGATCACGACACCGCCGGCGTCCACGGTGTCCGCCGACAGCCGACCCATCGGATCGGCGACGAAACCCTCCGGACGCTGCACCGCCCGCCGCACCGCAGCAGCGCCCGTGACCAGCCCACCGTCCTGCTCGACCAGAACACCGGACGGCATCCACCACTCCCGCCCGAACTGGACCAGCCGCACCACACCGTCCACCCCGGCGTACGCAACCTTCATCCGAGCAGCGCCGATGTCCACAGCGACAGTCACTCCGGAATGCGATGACATAGATACATCTTTACGCATCAACTTCTTGCTGTGTGACCCGCCCGTCACCTTGCGCAATCCCGCGCTCTGACCGCGAGCAAGGAGCGCCCGCCCTCGGCATCTGGCTCGTGTGCGGCAATGCTACCGGCAGCTTCACCAGCGGCGAGGACCTCCGACCAGCAGTCACGGAGCATGCAGATCGCCCACCGGCTGCCGGTCAGTGGTTCGTGAGCTGGTCATCGAGGTCTGATCGACCATCGCCCACCTCGGCCTCACCGGCGCGCTGACCGGCACCGTGCTGTTCGCCGCGCTCCTGGCGACCCGGCCCGTCGGTGAATTCCTCGCCACCGCCGCCGGCCGGCCGGCTGCTCAGACCGCCGTGGCCGACCGCACCACCACGAGGCAGCGAGCCGCCGGGATGGCCCTGCTCGGCGTCGCCACCGGCCTCGGGCTGCTCGACGGACCCGCCGTCGGCGTCCTCGACGGCATCGCCGACATCCTCACCCCGATCTGGGTCATCGGGGCCGTCGCCCTCGCACTGGCGGCGGCGGTGCCGTTCGCCCTGCCCGATCCAACCCCGAATCGCCGCCGCCATGACCTCTTCGACATCGCCGCCGACGCTGCCGCCGGGTACACCGGCCTGTTCCTCGTCATCGTCGGCGTCGGACTCGTTGCTGCCCAGATCGCCGTCCGGCAGCGCCCGAACACGCCTATCACGGCGCTGCTCACCATCGGCTCGGTCATCGGCCTCGTCTTCCCCGCTCTGCTCACCGGCGCCTCCCTGGCGGTCGAGGCAACCGACCAAGGCGCCGTCGCCGGCCTGTTCAACCTCGCCCGGGCCGCGGCGTTCGCCATCGGTCCGCTTGCAGGCTGCGTCCTGCACGACCCCACCCCTGCCGCGTTCCACCCATCGGCGCCACCGGCTTTGCCGTCATCGCCGTGCTCGCTCACCGGCGGCCTCCCGACCCGCCGATCGGCCGGTGAACGAACCAGGCGCTCCGCAGTCTCTCCTGTCGGAGCAGGTCGCCGCCGCGATCGCCGCGCACCCGACCGGCACGTTCTCCTCCGTCATCCCCGCCGCCGCACCCGACGCCACGACCAAGGTCGTGTTCATGGTCCCGGAGCTCGGCGACAAGCAGGAGACCGTCTACGTCGACCCCTACACCGGCGAGATCCGCGGCCAGCTCGTCACCTGGTGGGGCTCCACCCCGCTCACCACCTGGCTCGATGACTTCCACCGCCACCTGCACCTCGACGACCTCGGCGTCCTCTACTCCGAGACCGCCGCCAGCTGGCTGTGGGTCGTCGCGCTCGGCGGGCTCATTCTGTGGTGCAACCGGCAATGGCGCATCCGCGGCGAGAAGCGCCGCAGCCGCGTCGAGGCGACCCTGCTCTACGACACCGCCGCCGCCAAGGGCGTGCGACGCACCCGCGGCATGCACGCCGCCACCGGCGTCTGGCTCGTCGTCGGCCTGCTGTTCCTGTCCGCGACCGGCCTCACCTGGTCCGACCACGCCGGCGCCAACTTCACCCTCGCCCTGGACTCCATGCACGCCGGCCGTCCCGAACTCGTCACCACCGGCGCCACCGCCGGCGGCGCGGCCACCGGCGGGCACCACAGCGAAGGCGGCGCGGCCGCTGCCGGCGACCCCGCCCAGGTCGACAACGTCCTGCACATCGCCCGCACCAACGGCATCACCGGCCCGATCGAGATCGGCGCACCCGCCGAAGACGGCGCCGCGTGGAGCGTCGTGCAGAACGACAACGTCTGGCCCGTCCACTTCGACAAGATCGCCGTCGACCCGGTCGCCGGCACCGTCACCCACCGGGTGAACTACGCCGACTGGCCGTTCCTCGCCAAACTGTCCGCGCTCGGCATCCAGGCGCACATGGGCTATCTGTTCGGTCTGGCGAACCAGTTGCTGCTCGCCGCGCTCGCCATCGGCCTGCTCTGCGTCATCTTCTGGGGCTACCGCATGTGGTGGCAGCGCCGCCCCACCCGCAGCGCACAGCGCCGCGCCCCTGTCGGCGCGCCACTCGCCCGTGGCGCCTGGCGCAAGCTGCGCGTGCCGTTGCTCATCATCGGCATCCTCGTCACCGCCGCGATCGGCTGGGCCCTGCCGGCGTTCGGCGTCACCCTCGCCGCGTTCCTGATCCTCGACATCGTCGCCGGCCTCATCCGGCGGCGGCGCCGCGGCGCACCGGCACCGACCTCACCGGCACCGGCCGGCGCCTGACACACCTGGCTGGGACCGGGTCACCAGAACCTCCGGTGGCCCGGTCCCACCCGGCCACGCCGGCGGCCGTCACCTGGCATCGTTCGCCGGCGCGCTGGGCCTGACCGCGTTCCCGCTGTGATACGTCCGCCGGCTCGCCCGCACACCCCACACGGCAAACGGCCGCCCACGGCTCCTGAGCGGGGCTGCACGCCATGCCTGAGCGCTGCCGCGACGCCACTCCTGCTGTACTACACCTGCACCCGATCCCGCCAGTTCTCCAGACCCACGCAACAGCCAGGCAGCACCGCCGTCCCGATGACGGTGTCGGTCAGTCGCAGGCCACCAGCCACGATCAGGCACTCCTCGGCGAGCAGTGTGTCCACTACCTCGTCGCGTCCGGCGGGAGACGCCACATCACGCCGATGAGCCAGTGCCGCCACGAACAGCCCCACCTCCTCATCGACGCGGAACCTGGCCGGCATGATGATGGCGGGACCGGTCATTGATCCTGCAGGTGCATCTGCGGGGCTGCGTTCACATCGGGGCGAGTTTGAGCGTGGTGAAGTTCTCTTCCGCCTGAGCTTCCGTGCGTGCGCCCGGGATAGGGATGATCACGGGACTGCGGGCCAGTAGCCAACTCAAGGCCCCCTGCGCCAGGGTTCGGCCGTCGGCCGTCAACTGCTGTCGTAGTTGGTCGACCCGTTCGGCCCAGGCCGGCACCGCCCGTCCGGCATCGAACCAGGGCAGCCACTCCGGTGAGAGAGTACGGACATCATCGGCGCCGAGCGCGGCCCGGTCCCCGTGATACTTGCCTGTCAGCAGTCCCATCGCCAGAGGTCCACGGGCTAGGCTGGCCAGCCCCCGGGACTCGCACACTGCGATCATCGCGGTGTTGTCGTGCAGCACCGACTGGTCGTGCTGGATGGCTGTGCAGTGGGGAGCCGCATCAGCGAACGCGGCCGCTTTCGCCGGATCGTCGGTGCTCCACCCGTAGGCGCGGATGCGGCCCCGGTCCACTTCGTGCTCCAGAGCGTCGACCATGGTCAGGGCCGTCTGCAGGGGTAGGTCGTTGAGGTGGAGCTGGTAGAGGTCCAGGTAGTCGGTGCCGAGCCGGTCAAGGATGCCGTCAAGGCAGGAGACGAGGTACTCGACGGAGCTGTCCACGCCGGTGGCCAGTTGGCGCGGTTCGTCGAAGGTGTGGCCGAACTTGCTCGCGATCACGACCCGCTCGCGGCGGCCCGCGACGGCACGGCCGAGCACGCGCTCGCTGTGTCCTGCGCCGTAGTTGCTGGCGGTGTCGAAGAGGGTGACACCGAGATCGATAGCCCGGTGGACGGTGCGGATCGACTCGGCGTCGTCGACCGTGCCCCAGCCGAACGGTTCACCTTGCGGGCTCCAGAAGGGACCGCCGATCGCCCAGCAGCCCATGCCGATGGCGCCGACCTCGATGCCGCTGCGGCCCAGAGTTCGTGTTGTCATACGCTCAGCCTCATACCTGGAGCGCGCTCCACGTCAACTGTCGTGCCGCTGGCGTCGGCGACGAAGGACGAGCCCAGCTCGGCGTATCGCAGGGCATCGTTAGCGCCGCGCCGTCACGGTCCTGCTCCACCCGTGATCCGGTGACGGAGCCGTCGGCCCGAAGGCGGGAGACCCAGGGGCCGGCCGATGGTCCGACGGCGGTGGCCGGTCACGGAACGCGGTAGCCGTGGAACCTGACCTGCTGACGGACGGTGAAACCGAGGCGTTCCTACAGCCGGATCGCGCCAAGGTTCTTCGCCGCGACATGCAGGAACGGGCGTCCACCACCCGCGGTGATCCCGTCGACGGCAGCCCGGACCACGTGCGCCGCGAGCCCGCGACCACGCGCGTGCGGCGCCGTGCACACGCTGCTGATCTCGGTCCAGCCGGGCGGCTGCAGCCGCTCGCCGGCCATGGCGACCAGCGCGCCGGCCTCGCGCACGCCGTAGAAGGTGCCCAGCTCGATCGTCCGGGTCCAGAACGGCCCTGGGCGGGCGAGGTCGGTGAGCGCCAGCATGTCGCCGACGTCGGCTGGTCCCAGCTCCACGATTTCGCCGGCCGGTACGGCTGGTCCGGCCGGAGGCCGGTCGAGGACCATCTGGAAGCCCGCCAGGTCGAAGACCGGCGCCCAGTCCGCGGGCGGGGTGACCGGAGCGCTGAACAGGTCGGCCAGTTCGCCGCGGCCGAGCAGCACCGCCAGGTCGTCCCAGTCCGCCTTCGTCGGCTCGAGGGTCACGGTCGCGAACGTCGCGACGCCGGTCTGGTACGTGGCGGCGTTGCCCAACCGGCGGGCGAGGTTTGCGTGCCGCCCCCGGAGGGAGTGCCCGACCGGGTCGTCCAGGACGGCGGTGTCGATGTCGTACAAAAGTCTGCTCGCAGCCGGTCGGCGATCAGGCACGACCTGATGCCGCCACGGCGCCCGGTCGTGCCTGCGGGTCACGACGAGCATACGGCCGGACGACATCAGCCATCGACAGGAGGAGGCAGGCGGTGAACGGTGTGGGGCGCACGCCGTCCGCCACCCCGGCTCGGCGCCCATACGGGCACGTCGGCTTTCCTTCACCGGCCGACCACCGGCCGACAGGTCGGCGGTTTGATACATGTACCGGCCGTCCTGAATCGGACACCCGGGGTGGCGGAAAGGCCGAGGCCGGCGGCTCGCGGCAGTGGGACCGTCAGGTCGGACGCCCGTGGCGGACCCGACCCACCACGCACCGGGCAGGCGTCCCCGTCGGTGAAGTGAGGTTCAGCGATGCAGCCATCAGTGCACCGGTTCGGATCGATCCTGCGGACCCTGTGGGTCGCCGTCGCCCTGACCGTCATGCTGATCTACGCCAGTGACGGCGCCAGTTCGCTCACCACGCAGGTGCTCTTCACGGTCTTCATCGCCGTCGCGGCGATCTGGCTGCGCGGACAATACGCTGACAGCCTCGACGGCCGGCAGTGGGTGATCCCGTACTGGTTCGGCGGGTGCCTCCTGGCCGCCGCGGCCGTCCTGGTCGCCCTGTACAAGGTCCTCGACATCGGCGCGCTCGGCATGGCCGGACTGCTCGTGGCATACTTCGTCGCCGGGTCGGTCGTCGCCCAGATCCGGCAGAGCGACTCGGTCCACCTGATCTGGCTGCCCAACGACCGACGGCGCCTGGAGGTCCGTCCGATGCGGTGGGGTCTGCAGCTGACCATCGCCGGCGTGGTCCTGGCGTTCGGCGGCGCCGTCGTGCTGTGGGCGACGGGGCGGCTGGGCCTGAGCCTGGCGCTCATTGTCCTCGGCGTGCTGGTGGTGCTCCCGCTCGGGCTGTCCATCTGGTCGGAGCGGGTCATCAGCTGGCTGCAGAGGATGGACGACGCCCGGGTGTGGCTGTGGTCGCTCGCCGGAGCCGGCGCACTGGTCTTCGGCGGTGTCACGTTCCTGGCGGTCACCCTGTCCCACTCGCGCTGGCTGATCGTCGTCATGGTGGTTCTCGGACTGCTGATCGTCGCGCTGGTGTCCAGCACCCAGGCCGACCTCGTGGCGGTCATGGCCGTCGTCGCGCTCATGGGCGTGACCCCGTTGCAGGCAAAGGAGCACGGTCAGCTCGATCCGAGCGGCGACCACGACGTCCTGGTGGCGCTCGGCGACTCCTACATGTCCGGGGAGGGCGCCGCGATCTACTTCGAGGGCACCGACGACGGCGGTGGCAACCAGTGCCGCCGCTCACCGACGGCGTGGGCGGCGATGGCGGCGCGGGACGAGCGCAACTTCGACGGGTTGATGTTCCTTGCCTGTTCCGGCGCCCGCACCGCCAACGTGCTCACCGAGAAGCCGACCGTGCCGAGCGCCGACGCGACACTGACCCGCGTCGGCGTGCCGGAGCCGGAACCGATGGTCGGCGAGGCGCACACCCAGCTCGACGCGTACAACGCCGTCCGCGGCAGGTTCACGCCGAAGCTCGTGGTGCTGAGCATCGGCGGCAACGACGCGGGCTTCTCCACGATCGGCGAGATGTGCCTGGCGCCCGCCAACTGCAACAAGATGTCCTACCTGTGGATGCAATCGCTGGATCAGGTCCGCAAGCAGCTGCGCGCCACCTACCTCGAGGTCGACGCGGCGTTCCCCGGCGTGCCGGTGCTCATCGTGCCGTACCCGGACCCGATCAGCACCGAGGCGAACGGCTGCACCCAGGTCGTGCTGTCCCACGCCGAGCAGGAGTTCGTCCACCTGTTCCTGACCGAGGGCCTGAACGCGGTCATCCGCCAGACCGCCGAGGAGTTCGGTTTCCACTACCTCGCCCCGATGCAGGACGCCCTCGCCAAGGCGCACCTGCAGCTGTGCGACCCGCTCAACGACGGCCGGCCGGGCATCAACTTCATCGGCCTGCGCTCGGTGCGCGGCATCGCCGAGCAGCGGTTCAACCCGGCCAACTGGATCCACAGCAGCCTGCACCCCAACGAGCGCGGCCACGCCGCCATGCAGCAGGTCTTCCAGACGTGGCTGGCCAGCGACAAGGACGCGCTGAAGCCGCGCCTGGAGATCCCGGGCACCGCGGACACGCGCAAGGACGACGCCCTGGCCGACCAGCGGGACACGACCGAGGACGCCGCGCAACAGATGGCAACAGACGAGGCGCCGCCGTGCAACCTGTTCGACGACACGAACGGCTGCCGCCCGAAGGGCAAGGACTGGGCCTTCCGGCAGATCGGTCACACCCTCGTGATCACCGGCTGGTTCGTGCTGCTCATCGCGGCCGGTGCGTGGTGCATGGCGATCGCGCTGTTCGCCTGGAGGCGCCGCCGGTGGGCATGATCCGGGGACGGTGGTCACCGCATGGCGGCTCGGGCACGGACGGCGCGACGTCGGGTCACAGAACCGTCAGGTGGACCAGGTCTGGGTCGCCGGTGCGCCACGCCGGCACGGCCACGGCGACGTACCGCGCGGACACCGTCCCGCTGAACGTCGTGTAGGCCGCCCCGTCGGTGGACGTCTCGATGCGGGCGGCCGGGACGGTGCCCGCGGTCCAGGTCAGCGCGACGGCCGCGACGCTCTGGGCGGCGCCGAGGTCGACGACCATCCGCCCGCCGGTGCCGGGCCGCCAGGACGTGGCCGGGTCGCCGTCGACGGCCCGGGACGGCTCGCCCATGCCCGCCGGCAACGGCGAGGTGGGGAACGTGGTGCGGCCGCGGGCCAGGTCGGTGGCCGGGGTCACCGGCCCGCCGAAGGTCGTGGTGTAGCTGCGGGTGGCGCCGGCCGGCACCTGCGCCTGCACCGACCAGCCGCCGGCGGCCAGCCGGACGTCGACGGCCGCGCCGGCCGGGGCGGTGACGCTGAGATGGTGCGAGTCGGCGACGTTGAACCGGGTCCCGGCCGGTGCGGTGCCGGTCACCGTGAACCGGGTGGGCCGCACCGCGCCCCCGCCGGCGGGCACGGACGCGGTCAGGTCCAGCCCGCCGTCGGCGCGGGCGACGGACAGTCCCCGGTAGAGCCGGTCGCCGCGTGGCAGCGTCAGCACCGCGTTGTTGACCGCGGTCGTGGACAGGTTGAGCAGCGTGAGGTACCCGTCGGCGTCGCTGAGCCGCAGCGTCGCGGGCCCTCCGGTCGGCAGTCGCCGGGCGCCGGCCGCGGCCAGGTCGGTGCCCGCGCCGGTGTAGCCCTCGACGAGGGCCGCGGCCGGGATGCTGACCTGGGTCGGGGAGGCGGTGATCGGGCCGGTGGCGCCGTGCGCGACGACCCCGGCGCGGGCGTCGATCCCGGCCCACGCGCCCAGCGTCGCGACACCGGGTGCGGCCACGGCGGTGCTCCACGTGCTGCCGTCGGTGGAGGTCTGCACGAGGTACGACGTCGCGTACGCGGCCTCCCAGGTGAGGGTCACGCCGGTGAGCTGGACGGCGGCGCCGAGGTCGACCGCGAGCCAGCTGTCGGCGCGGCCGCGTTCCTCCCGGGCGACCGCCCAGCGGGTGCCGGCGTTGCCGTCGACGGCGTTCGCGGCGGGGTAGGCCGGGTCGGCTGACGAGACGGTGACGGTGCGGCCGCGGGCCCGGTCGGTGCCGGCGGCGTCGAACGCCTCGAACGCGAACAGCGAGTAGCCGTACTGGTTGGCCGCGGCCCGGCCGAGGAACCGCACGTGCCGGGCGGTGCGGGCGGCGAACGTCATCCGGTCGGTGCCGCCGTCGCCGACGCCGGTCGGCGGGGTCACGCTGCCGGACGGGCCGGTGAACGTGCGGGTGCCGTCGAGGCCGGGCACCCCGGGCATCGACAGGTTGAACAGGGTCAGCGACGACGGGCCCGGCCCGGTGTAGACGACGGTGCCGGTCGGCAGCGTGGCGTAGCCGGCCCACCCGGCGGCGGTCTGCAGCACGGTGGCGGTGGAGTCGACGCCGTCGCGGGCGGCGGTGTACGCGACGGTCGACTGCCGCAGTGGCGCCGCCGTCTGGGCCGGCAGGAACGCGGGCGCCCGGGTGTCGATCAGCCAGTTGTCGTGGCCCGGCTGCCACAGGAACTTGACCTGGCCGGCCTTGGTGACCGCGGCGGCGAAGCCCGTGGCGCTCTGGTGCGCGGTCAGCCCGACGGCCGGGCCGAAGTCGCGGGCACCGGCGGCCGCGGCGAAGAACTCGGCGGCCGTCACCGGCTGCACCGGGGTGGTGCGCCAGCGGTGGAACAGGTAGGCGATGGCGAGCTCGGCCCGGGCCTCCGGCTCGTACTTCTCCTCACCGCTGAACTTCGTGAGCCGGTTCTCCGGCGCGTACTGCAGGTAGGGCATCAGCCGCGCGGCGAGGTCGGCCTCGGCGCGGGCGGCGTGCGGGTCGCCCTGGACCTGCGCGAGGAAGGCGAGGGGCAGCACGTCGCGGCCGTACAGGTGGTATCGGTCGGCGACCATCGGCATCACCGGCTCACCCGCGTCGCTGGCGAGCAGGCGCAGCGTCGCCCACAGCTCCCGCCCGTTGGGCTGGCGGGTCAGCACCTGCGGCAGCGGCCGGCCGGCGGCGAGGAAGTGCGCGGCCGCCCGCCCCGCGGTCCGCCACAGCTCGGCCTGGTAGTGCGGGTTCGCCGAATTGTGGTTCTCCACGATGAAGGTGTCGTGCAGGTTGCGCGCGACGTTCCAGGCGCTGACCGCCTTGCCGTCGATCACCGCCGGGTTGGCCCGGTCGGCCGCCGGCAGGCCGCTGGAGTTGGCCGCCCAGAACACGAACCGCTCCTGCCAGCGGGTCGCGTCGGCGTCGCCGGTGGGCGCCCACGCCAGGCCGGGCGCGATGGCCTGCGCGTAGACGCCCATCTCCTCGAGCTTGGTGTCGCCGAGGTACCCGCCGGTGCTGCCGTTCGGCGTCCAGGAGCCGCTGAGCGGGTCGTTGCCGGTGCCCAGCCCGTACGCATAGGCGGCCTGCCCACGCGCGATCGCGTCCACGTTCGCGCGGGTGGTCGCGCTCAGCTCCGCCCACAGCAGCCGGGCGGCGAGCACGAAGTACAGCTCGAACGTGGAGTCCCAGAACAGCCGCTTGCCCCACTCGGTCCCGCCGGCAAGCGTGTTCGTCGCGGCGAACCGGGTGATCGTGGCGAGGGTCCGCGAGCGCAGGGTGGCCGCGTCGACCCCGGCGAGGTCGGCGTCGTAGCCGTCGGTGGTCAGCAGCACGGCGTTGCCGAGCACGGCGGCGAACCGGAAGTCGGCGACCCGGTATGCGCCGATCGCCGGATCCCACTGCTGCTGCACCCAGCGGGTGTGCACGAGCAGCAGCCGGTGGTACTCGTCGGCGACCGGGTCCGCGTCCGCCGCCGCGGACGGAAGCGGCAGTGCGAGCGCGCCACCGGCGGCGCCGAGCGATGCGAGCAGGGTGCGGCGGGTCAGCATGCCTGCACCCTCGCAACGCCGCGGCACCGGGTCAATCGCCGCCGGCAAGGTTTACAAAACCCCAGCAGGTCAGTGCACGGCGGCTCGGGCGCGGATCAGTTCGGCGACCGACCAGGCCTGGAACGGGCAGCCGGTCGCGGTGTGCGGGGCGTCGCCGTCCGCGGTCTCCGACACCGAGCCCAGGCCCCACTCGCCGAGGTGCAGCTCCAGGCCGTCCAGGACACCGGTGACGTCGGCGCCGACGCGTCGGGCGGCGTCGACAAACGGGCCGATCAGCCAGGGCCAGACGGTGCCCTGGTGGTAGGCGCGGTCGCGGTCGGCCGGGCCGCCCTGGTGGCGGCCCTGGTACGACGGTGACTCCGGGGCCAGTGAGCGCGGGCCGAGGGAGGTGAGCAGCGCGGTGCGGCAGAGCTCGACCGTCCGCGGGTCGGCCGCCGGCACGTGCGGCAGCGCGACGGCCAGGAGCTGGTTCGGGCGCACGGACGGGTCGTCGCCGGCGGGGCCGTCGACGACGTCGTAGAGGCCGAGGCCGTCCGGGCGGGGGAAGCGGCGTCCGAAGGACGCAGCGGCGCGCGCGGCCGCGGAGGCCCAGTCGTTGGGGCGGCGGACGCGGTCGAACAGGGCGGCGGTGGTGGCGAGGCCCGAGATCCACAGGGCGTTGATCTCGACGGCCTTGCCCTGGCGTTCGGTGACGGGGTCGCCGCCGATGCGGGCGTCCATCCAGGTGAGGGCGAAGCCGGGCTTGCCCTGGGTGAGGAGGCCGTCGGCCGGGTCGGCGGCGATGCCGTAGCGGGTGCCCCGCTGGTGGTGGGTGAGCACCGCGTCCATGCTGTCGGCGAGCTCGGCGACCGTGTCCAGGTCACCGGAAGCGGCGCAGTACCGGTCGATCGCACGCAGGAACCACAGCGCCGCGTCGGCGGTGTTGTACTCCAACGTCCCGGTGTCGGCGGTGTTGGCGAGCATCCCCTCCGACACGGTGGCGCCGGCGCGCAGCAGGACCCGGCGGGCCTCGTCGAGGCGGCCGGTGGTCAGGAACAGGCCCTCGAAGGACGTCATCAGGTCGCGGGACCATTCCCCGAACCAGGGGTAGCCGGCCGCGGCCGACGGGCCGGTCGGGGTGTCGATGACGAACTGGTCCGCGGCGATGGCGAGCTGCCGGCCGACGGCGTCGCTCGCTCCTGCGCCCCGGCAGAGTGCGCGGGCGCGGGACCGGGCGGTGGCGACAAGGGCGTCCGCGGAAGGCAGCACACCGCCGTAGGGGGCTGCGGCAGCGGTGACCCCGACGGACGCGCCAGGCGCGAGGGAAGCGGTGAACCAGCCGGCGGCCCACAGGTCCTCGTCCGGGTTCAGGCCCCGGGCGGCCTCCGCGCGGGCGTGGACGCCGCGGTACCACTCGCCGCCGGGCTGCCAGTTCGGCCCGGTGACCCGGTACGCGCCGTCGAACTCGAAGCCGTCCGCGACCGGGATCATCCGTGGCTCGATGTCGCCGTGGCGTTCGCCGTGGGCGTCGCGCCAGGTGCACAGCGGGGTCAGTTCGAGCGTGATCGGGCCTGGTGCACGCAGGACGCGGAAGACGACGCCGACCGCGGGGCGGCCGTGGGCCATCGCGATCTCCCGTTCGAGCACCACGTCGCCGAGGTCCCAGCGCCAGCACGGCACGCCGTCCTCGATGCGGAACTCGGCGAGGTGGATGTGCCCGGCGGGGTCGACGGCGCCGCCGGCCCATTCGTCGGTGGCGAGGCGGAACACCCGGTCGCCGGCCCGCACGACCGGGTCGAGGGCGGCCAGGCCGAGCATCCGGGAGCTGGCCCCGGGCGCCGCGACGACGAGCAGGCCGTGGTACCGGCGGGTGCGCAGGCCTGCGACCGTGCCCATCGCGTAGCCGCCGAGCCCGTCCGTCACCAGCCACTCGCGGGTGGACGCCGAAGCGAGGTCGCCGCACACCTGGCGGCCAAAGGTGATCACCGCTGCGCTCCAATGGAAGGACGGGCGATGAGCTCGGCCAGCAGCCCGGTCCAGCCGGTCTGGTGCATCGCGCCGAGCCCCGCGCCGTTGTCGGCGTGGAAGTACTCGTAGAAGAGCAGGTTGTCGCGCCAGTTCGGGTCGTGCTGCAGGCGGTCCACCCAGCCGAAGGCCGGTCTGCGGCCGTCGGGACCACGGCGATACAGCGAGAGCATCCGCTGGCGCAGATCCTCGGCGATCTCGCCGGCGGTGCACTGGCGCCCGGAGCCGGTCGGGTACTCCATCTTCACGGCGTCGCCGAGGTTGGCGTGGTAGTCCTCCAGGGTGCGCAGCACCAGGTAGTTCAGCGGCATCCACAGCGGGCCGCGCCAGTTGGAGTTGCCGCCGAACATGCCGGTGGTGGACTCCGCGGGCTCGTAGGTGACGCTCGCGGTCCAGCCCGGCAGCTCCACGCTGAACGGATGCTCGGCGTGCCAGCGGGACAGCGCCCGCAGCCCGTACGGGGACAGGAAGCTGTCCTCGTCGAACAGGTGCGGCAGGATGCGGCGGGCCCGCCCGTGCGCCGCCACGCCGACGGCCACGAGCCCGGTGTCGCCGTCCCGGCTGAGCACGTGGTGCGCCGGCATCTCGGCAAAGCCCTTGGACAGCCGCCGTACCCGGTCGAAGTCCTCCTGCCGCAGCGCCTTGGAGGCGAACAGCGGGATGACGCCGACCATCGAGCGGACCCGCAGCGGCGTGCTGGAGCCGTCGGGGGCGCGCAGCATGTCGTAGTAGAAGCCGTCGTGCTCGTCCCAGAGGTCGTTGGTGCGCATCGCCTCGGAGATGAGGGCGAAGTGCTCCAGGAACTTGACCACGAGGTCGTCCAGCGCCGGGTTGTGCCGGGCCAGTTCCCGGGCCATCTCCAGCAGGTTCAGGCAGTAGAACGCCATCCATGCCGTCGCGTCGGACTGCTCCAGCCGGTACCCCGGCGGCAGGTGCGACCGGTCGATCGGGCCGATGTTGTCCAGCCCCAGGAAGCCGCCCTGGAACAGGTTCCTGCCGTCGGCGTCCTCGCGGTTGACCCACCAGGTGAAGTTCAGCACCAGCTTCGAGAAGACCCGGGTCAGGAACTGCAGGTCGCGCCGGCCGTCGATCTCGTACACCTGCAGCGCGGCCCACGCCTGCACCGGCGGATTGAGGTCCTCGAACGCCCACTCGTAGGCCGGGATCGCGCCGTTGGGGTGCTGGAACCACTCGCGGCACAGCAGCACCAGCTGGTACTTCGCGAAGGCCGGGTCGAGATGGGCGAGCGCGACGGCGTGGAAGGCGGAGTCCCACGCGGCGAACCACGGGTACTCCCACGGGTCCGGCATCGACATGATGTCGGAGGCGTCCAGGTGCCGCCAGCCGGCGTTGCGGCCGTGCTGCCGGCCGGGTGGGGGCGCCGGCTGCGCCGGGTCGCCCTTGAGCCACTGGGCGACGTCGTAGTTGTAGAACTGCTTGCCCCAGATCATGCCGGCGAAGCCCTGCCGCATGATCATGGCGTCCTCGTCGGTCGTCCCGGGCGGCGTCAGGTCCGCGTAGAAGGCGTCGGCCTCGGCGCGCCGCTGCCGCAGCACCTTCTCGAACGTCGGCCCGAAGGCGGACGGGTCCGCGTCCGGCGCCAGCCGCAGTGACAGCGAGACCGTCTCGCCCGGCTGGGCCGTCACCTGATACCAGAACGCGGCCTTCGTGCCCTCCCGCTCCGGGTTGACGGTGCCGGCGCCGTGCACCACGTGGTCGTTGATGCCGTCCTTCGGAAACGGCGTGACCGACGGGCTGCCGAACAACCGCTCCGCGTTGGTCTCGTTGTCGCAGTACACCTGCCGCGGCGTCGCGCCGTCGGGCCCCGGCGCGGCCTGCAGCACCATCGGGCCGAGGCCCTCGTGCTCGATGCCGATCGTGGCGCCGCCGGCCGCGGCGAGGCGCGGCCTGGGCCCGTCCTCCGAGGACCACGACCAGGTGTTGCGGAACCAGACGGTCGGCAGCACGTGCAGGGTCGCCGCCTCCGGCCCGGTGTTGGTGAGCCGCACCCGGATCCGCAGGTCGTCCGGGTCCGCCTTGGCGTAGTCGGCTTCGACGATCCAGTACCGGTCCTCGTCGAACGCGCCGGTGTCCAGCAGCTCGAACTCCGGTTCCTCCCGGGACCGGCGCCGGTTCTCGCTCACCAGCTGCTCGTACGGGAACGCCCGCTGCGGGTAGTGGTACCGCCAGCGCATCCAGGCGTGGCTCGGCACCGCGTCGAGGTACCACCAGTACTCCTTGGCGTCCTCGCCGTGGTTGCCCTCGTTGCCGGTGAGCCCGAAGATGCGTTCCTTGAGGATCGGGTCCTCGCCGTTCCACAGGCCGAGGCCGAAGCACAGCCGCTGCTCGGCGTCGCAGATGCCGCCGAGGCCGTCCTCGCTCCACCGGTACGCCCTGGATCGCGCGTGGTCGTGCGGGAACGCCTCCCACGCCGTGCCGTCGCCGCTGTAGTCCTCGCGCACGGTGCCCCAGGCCCGCTCGCTGAGGTACGGACCCCACCGGTACCAGGGACTCGCGTCGAGAAGCCCGTCCTCCGGCCGCCCGAAGGACGCGACCCGCTCCCGCTCCGCATTGCTCATGCCGCCAGCGCACCATCCCGCGGTGTGCCCGGGCGTCACCCCGGCGGCATGAGGCTGCCGGATTGCGGGCCAGTGCTCCGCCCTTCAGGGCGGGGGCGCAGGCCTGCACTGGGAGAGCCGTCAAGGCTCGAGCAGTATTTTAAGCCGGGCGGTTCTGCTGCTCGATGTACTGACGCACCACGCTCAACGGTGCCCCGCCCACGGAGCCCGCGAGGTACGAGCCTGACCAGAGTTTTGTCGGCTCGGTAGTAATGGCGCACGAGGTCCGGGAACTCCTGCCGCATCCGCCGCGATGAGACGCCCTTGAGGGAGTTGACCAGCTTCGCCAGGGCGACCTTGGGTGGAAAGTTGACGAGCAGGTGGACGTGGTTGTTCTCCCCGTTGAACTCGACCAGTTCCGTCTCGAAGTCGGCACACACCGCCAGCATGATCTCCTTCATCCGGGCGAGGTGCCGGTCACTGAACACCGTGTGCCGGAACTTCGTTGCGATGACCAGGTGGCCGTGTAGGGCGGAAACGCAGTGGCTGCCAGTGCGAGTGTCTTCGGGGAGCAGCCATAGGCCATTGATACGGTGGCGTTGTGCAGCTGCGGTACAACTACCGCGTGTACCCGACGCCCGGTCAGCAGATTGAGCTGGCGAAGGCGTTCGGGTGCGCTCGCGTGGTGTTCAACGACGGGCTGCGCCTGCGTCAGCAGGCACGCGAGGCGGAGGAGAGGTACGTCTCGGACGGCGAGCTGTCGCGTCGGATCATCACCGAGGCGAAGCTGACGCCCGAGCGGGTGTGGCTGGGCGAGGTCTCCTCAGTCGTGCTCCAGCAGGCCCTCGCGGATCTGAACGTGGCGTACCGCAACTTCTTCGCCTCGATTTCGGGCAAGCGCAAGGGTCGCAAGGTGGCGCCACCCCAGTTCCGGTCGCGCAAGGACAACCGGCAGGCGATCCGGTTCACCAGGAACTCCCGCTTCAAGGTCCTGGACAACGGTCGCTTGCGGCTGCCGAAGATCGGGGATGTGGAAGTGCGCTGGTCGCGTGGCTTGCCGTCCGAGGCTAGCTCGGTCACGGTGATCCGGGACGCGGCCGGCCGGTACTTCGCCTCGTTCGTCGTGCAGACCGTCCAGGACGAGACGCTGCCGCCGGCCGACTCTGAGATCGGCATCGACCTGGGCCTGACGCACTTCGCGGTCCTGTCCGACGGCCGTAAGGTGACGGCACCGAAGTTCCTGCGCCGCGCGGCCAGCAAGCTGCGCCGGCTGCAGCAGGATCTGTCCCGCAAGCAGCGGGGCAGCCAAAACCGCAAGAAGGCCGTCGTGAAGGTTGCTCGGGCGCACGCCCGAGTGGCCGACACCCGGCGCGACTGGCAGCACAAACTGTCCACGAACGTAGTTCGCGACAACCAAGCGATCTACGTCGAGGACCTGTGCGTGGCCGGTCTCGGCCGGACCCGGCTCGCGAAGTCCGTGTACGACGCCGGATGGGCGGCGTTCACGGGCATGTTGGAATACAAGGCCGCCCGGTACGGGCGCACCTTCGCCCGGGTGGACCGCTGGTTGCCGTCCACCCGGATGTGCTCCGACTGCGGGCGGACCAACGAGAAGATAGATCTGTCGATCCGGTCGTGGGTGTGCCCGTGTGGCAGCACCCACGACCGCGATCACAACGCCGCGAAGAACGTGTTGGCCGCCGGACAGGCGGACAACTCAAACGACCGTGGAGCGCAGATAAGACCAGCAGCGATGCTGGCACCGCGCGGCGAAGCGGTAACCCACCCGGACGCCGCGCATTCCATGCGCAGCGTGGAGGGAATCTCCGTCCATTAGGGCGGAGAGGATGTCAATTCTTCCAGAAGAAGACGAGGTGGTACCCGTCGGGGTCGGCCAGCTCGAACTCGACCATGCCGGCCTTCTTCGTCGGCTCGGTCGCCGGCTTCAGGCCCAGCGCCTGCACGCCCGCGTAGAACTCCTGGATGTCCTCGACCTTGATGTACAGGTAGGTGCCGGCGCCGCGGACCGGCGGCTCCTCGTCCTGCGGCCGGAACATGATCCAGAACCAGTTCACGTAGGCGGTCAGCTGGTTCGCGTCCCTTTTCAGCCGGAAGCCCAGCTGCTCGTAGAAGGCCGCCGTCTCGTCCAGGTCCTTGACGTAGCAGACCACTCCCGAGATGCTGCTCATATTCATCGTCGTGCTCCTCCGTGCCGTCGGCGAATGCTCTCTACCGGGTCTGACGGAGCGGCCGCACAGGATGTGACGAGGTGCGACCATCGAATCCGAGGCGATCACCACCGAGCGGCTCGTGCTGACCCCGCTGCGCCCGTCCGACGCCGACGTGATGGCCGACGTGCTCGGCGACGAGGCACTGCACGGGTTCACCGGCGGCCACCCGCTCGGCCTTCCCGAGCTACGCCGCCGGTACGAGCGGCTGGTGGCCGGCCCGGACGACCCTGACGAGTCCTGGCTGAACTGGATCGTGCGCCGCGCGGACGGCGGGGCACCGATCGGCACGGTCCAGGCGACCGTGACCGGCCGGGCCGCCGAGATCGCCTGGGTCATCGGCGTGCCCTGGCAGGGGCGCGGCTTCGCCGGGGAGGCCGCGACGGCACTGGTGCGGTGGCTGCTCGAGCGGGGGCTCCCGGTCGTCACCGCCAACATCCACCCCGACCACCACGCCTCGGCGGGCGTCGCGGCGCGGGCCGGCCTGACCGCCACGGACGAGGAGGTCGACGGCGAGCGGGTGTGGCGCTCAAAGCCGCATTCCTCCGTTTTCCGGTAATCGGGGGGATTTTCGGGCGATCATGACGAGGTGAGCCAGGAAACGGGTGGGCCTGACGGCGATCACGTGGTCCACGTCGGGCGGCAGCCGATCTACGACCGCGACGGGGCGGTGATCGCGCACGAGCTGCTGTTCCGGGCCGGAGCGACCGCCTCGACCGCCTCCCGTCGCGACGCGCACGCCACCGCCAGGGTGCTGGTCGCCGCGTTCACGGAGTTCGGGCTGGACGAGGTGTCCGGTGGCCGGGTCTGCTTCATCAACCTGACCCGGGACTTCCTCACCGGCCAGCTGCCGCTGCCCTTCGACTGCAGCCAGGCGGTCCTGGAGGTCCTGGAGACCACGGACGTCGACGAGGACGTCCTGGCCGGTGTGACCGCCCTCGCCGAGGAGGGGTACACCATCGCCCTGGACGACTTCGTGTTCGGCACCAGCCACGAGCGGCTGCTCGACATCGCCACCTACGTGAAGATCGACATGCTGGACGCCGACGAGGCAATGGTCCGCGCCACCGTCCTCAACTGCCGGCTGCACGCCCACCTGCAGCTCATCGCGGAGCGCCTGGAGACCCCCGAGGCGCTCGACTTCGCGATGTCGCTGGGCTTCGAGTTCTTCCAGGGGCACGTGCTGGGCCGCCCGCACGTCAGCTCGACCGTCGCCCTCGCCCCGTCCCGGCTCACCCGGCTGCGCGTCATGGCCGCGCTCAGCACCGACGACGTCGACATCGACGGGCTCGTCGACCTCGTCGGCCAGGACGCGGCGCTGAGCCTGCGGCTGCTGCGCGCCACGAACGCGGCGTCGTTCGGCCTCAACCGCACCGTGTCGTCGATCCGCGACGCGGTCGTGGCGCTCGGCCTGACCCGCCTGCGCCAGTGGGTGACGCTGATGCTGGTCGCGGACCTCACCGAGGCCGACCCGGAGCAGCTCAGCCAGCTGCTGATCCGGGCCCGATGCTGCCAGCTGCTGGCCGAGGCCTCGGCGCTGCCGGGCGAGCCCGCCTACATCGGCGGGCTGCTGTCCGCCGTCGCCGACCTGTTCGGCGAGCCGACCGACCGGGTCCTCAACGGCGTGCCGCTCGACCCGGCCCTCACCGACGCCCTCGTCGCCGGCACCGGCCCGCTCGGCGAGGTGCTGGCCATCGTGCGCGCGTACACGACGCCGGGCGCCGAGCCGGCCCTTCCGCGGTCCCTGGCGACGGCGGACCCGGCGGCCCTCGCGTCGCTGTACCTGACGGCCGCGCGCTGGGCGAACCGGACCCTGAGCGACCTGTCCGGCGAGCTGCGCCACCCCGAGCCGGACCCGGTCCCCCACACGCACTGAGCCTGGTCAGGCGAGTGCCTCGAGGAACTGGCGGGCCCAGCGGTCGACGTCGTGGGCCTGGACCCGGGCGCGCATCCGGCGCATCCGCACGGCGCGGTCGTCCGGTGGTGCGTCGAGCGCGGCGATGATCGCCCGCTTGAGGTCCTCGACGTCGTGCGGGTTCACCAAGAACGCGTCCTCGAGCTCGGCGGCGGCGCCGGTGAACTCGCTGAGCACGAGCGCGCCCTGCTCGTCCCGGCGGGCGGCGACGAACTCCTTGGCCACGAGGTTCATGCCGTCCCGCAGCGGGGTGACGAGCATGACGTCGGTCGCCAGGTACAGCGCGACCAGCTCGGCCGGCGAGCGCGACTGGAACAGGTAGTGCACCGGGACCCGGCCCACCGCGCCGAACTCGCCGTTGATCCGGCCGACCTCGCGTTCGACGCGTTCCCGCAGCTGCTGGTACTGCGCGACCCGCATCCGGCTGGGGGTGGCGACCTGCACGAGCACGACTTCGTCGTTGGAGACCACGCCCTCGGCGAGCAGCTCGCCGAACGCCTCGACGCGCTGCTCGATGCCCTTGGTGTAGTCGAGGCGGTCGACGCCGAGCAGCAGCCGCCGGTCGCCGCCGAGTTCGGCGCGCAGCCGGTCCGCCTCCCGCTGGATGTCGGGGTCGGCGGCGAGGCGGTCCGTCTCGGCCACGTCGATGGAGGCCGGGAAGGCCTGGGCGACGACGGTGCGTCCCTCGTAGGCGACCCGGTCGTCGTCCGGTTCGAGGCCGAGCAGGCCGGCGGCGAGCTGCAGGAAGTTCTGCGCCGCGTGGGGGCGCTGGAACCCGACCAGGTCGGCGCCGAGCAGCCCGCGCAGCAGATCGGCCCGCCGGGGCAGCTGCATGAACAGCTCCACCGGCGGAAACGGGATGTGCAGGAAGAACCCGATGCGCAGGTCCGGCCGCAGCGCCCGCAGCATCGCCGGGACGAGCATCAGTTGGTAGTCGTGCACCCACACGGTGGCACCGTGGGCCGCGGCCTCGGCGGTGGCCTCGGCGAAGCGGCGGTTCACCGACTCATATGCCTGTCGCCACGGTCGCCGGTGCACGGGTGGCTCGACGAGATCATGGAACAGCGGCCAGATGGTCGAGTTGGACTGGCCCTCGTAGTAGCGGTCGACGTCCTCGGCGCTCAGCGGGACGGGGCGCAGCTGGATCCCGTCGACCTCCTGCGGGCCGGTGTCGTCGTCGGGCGCGCCGGTCCAGCCCACCCAGGCACCGCCGGAGCTGCGCAAGATCGGTTCGAGTGCGCTGACCAGCCCGCCGGGGCTGCGGGTCCAGTGCTGGTCGCCGTCGTCGCCGGTGGTGCGGTCCACGGGGAGCCGGTTCGCCACCACGACGAACTCGTACCCGTCGGCCATCAGGACGTCTCCACACCCCTGGTCTACCTCACCCGGCGCGCGGGAAACCGCATCCGGGGACGAATCACGCCGCGCGGAGGGCGAACAGCACCGCGCCGGGGGCCGCCTGGTCCGGGTCCAGCAGCAGCTGCGCCTCGATGGTGAACCCGGCGTCGCGCAGCCAGGCCGCGACCTGCTCGGGACTGCGACGGTGGACGTGGACCCGCATCGGGTGCCCGCCGTACCCCTCCGTCTTCAGCCGCGACCCGTGGCCGGCGTGGAACCCGAGCAGCAGCGGGGCACGGGGGCGCAGCACCCGCCGGAAGCCGTCGAAGACGGCCGGGATCGCGGCGTCGGGGACGTGCACCAGCGACCAGAAGGCGAGCAGCCCGGCGACCGACGCGTCGGGCAGGTCGAGGTCGGTCATCGAGCCCACCTCGAACCGGATGCCCGGGTGATCCCGCCGGGCGATGTCGACCATTGCCTGCGACAGGTCGATGCCGAATGCGTCGACGCCCAGCTCGTGCAGGTAGGCGGTGACGTGCCCGGGGCCGCAGCCGACGTCGGCGACCCGGCCGACACCGACCTGGCCGGCGAACAGCTTCAGGGCGGCCCGTAGGTAGGGCTCGCCGGTCAGCGCGTCGCGCAACTGGCCGGCGTAGCTCTCCGCCACCGTGTCGTAGGAGGTCCGGGTGTCCGCCAGCCAGTCGTCCGCGCTCGTGACTCCTCTGACGTCTGAAGACGTCAGCTTATCTGCGCGCTCAGGCACGGAGAAGGGCCAGCCCGGCCCTGAGGACGTTCGTGGCGCCGACCACATCCCCGTGCCCGGCAAAGCCGCAGGCGACACAGACGAACCCGGCTTGGGTGACGCGGTTGCCCTTCGCGCAGTGCCCGCAGGACGGGCAGGTACGGGAGGTGTTGGCGGGGTTCACCGCAACGACGACACGACCGGCGCTTTCAGCCTTACTCGCGAGCACGTTCAGGAACACCCCCCAACCCGCGTCCAGGACGCTCCGGTTCAGACCCGACTTCTGGGCCACGTTCGTGCCCGGCGCCTCCACGGTGCCGGACGCGGACTGGGTCATGTTGCCAATCCGCAAACCCTCGTGGGCGATCACGTCATGATGACGGACCAGCCACAGCGCGGTCTTGTGGGCATGATCGAGCCGCTGCCGGCGGACCTTGCCATGCAAGCCCGCAACCCGCTCTCGGGCTTTTCGGCGGCGGTTCGAGCCGCGCTGCTTGCGGGCAAGGTCACGTTGCGCCGCGGCGAGCCGGTCGGCGTTGCGGCGGCCGTGGCGTGGGTTGGGAAGATGCACGCCGTCGGAGGTGGTCAGGAACGACGTCACGCCCATGTCGATACCGAGGACGCCGCCCGTCTCGGCCAGGTTCAGGGCGGGGACCTCGTCGCAGGACAGCACCACGAACCAGCGCCGACCCTCACGCTTCACGCTGACCGTCTTGACCACACCTTCGACCTTACGGTGCGCGTGCACCCGCACATGCCCGACCCCCTGCAGATAGACACGGACCTGCCCACCATCAGCAGTCGAGTTCCAACGACAGCCGTCGCGGTCCTTCGGCCACTCGACCGTGTCGAACCACCCCACCCCCTTGAACCGGGGAAACCCGGCGCCCTACCGGCCTTCACACGCCGGAAGAACGCCTGCATCGCCTTGTCCAGACGCCGCAACGTGGCCTGCTGCGACACTCCTTCGGCCGTGAAGACGAACTCGACCGCCCTGCGGTGCAGCGCCTCGTCACAGCGTTGAGCAGGCTGCTGGATCCGGCGGCCGCCGCGGCGCTGGCCACGCCGGCGGACATTACGTTGACCGACTCGCGGCCGATGGGCGGCGCGTACGCCCTCGACGGCCTGTGGCGGCGGCTCGGTATCGACACCGCGATCCGTGACGCCCTGGCCGGTAAGCGGGTCGACGACACCCGCGTGGAGCGGATCTTGTTCGCCTTGACCGCGAACCGGGCGCTCAAGCCGTCCAGCAAGCTCGCCGCGACCGATTGGATCGCCCACGACGTGCACATCGACGGCCTGTCCGAGGTCGTCGACGAGGCCTGCTACCGGGCGATGGACGCCCTACTCGGGGTGGAGACGGTGGTGGCCAGGCAGGTCTACCACCAGGTCGCCGACCTTCTGAATCTTGAGGTGGACCTGCTGTTCTTCGACACGACCAGCACGTACTTCGAGACCGGCGAGGCCGACGAGCCGGTCGCCCGTGACGAGCACGGCCGGGTCCAACCCGGTGCCGAGCCGTCCGATCCGGTGCGTGACAGCGGGTTTCGCACCCACGGCCGCAGCAAGGACCACCGCGCCGACCTGCCCCAGGTCGTCGTCGGGATGGCCGTGACCCGTGAGGGGATCCCGGTCCGGGTGTGGTCGTGGCCCGGCAACTACAGCGATTCGGCGCTGATCCGCCAGGTCAAGGACGACATGCGTGACTGGAGCCTGGCCCGCGTCGTCTGGGTCGCCGACCGCGGGTTCACCTCCGCGGAGAACCGCCGATACCTGCAACGCGCCGGCGGGCACTACATCATCGGCGAGAAGCTGCGCTCCGGCTCGGCCGAGGCCAAGACCGCCTTGTCCCGCCAGGGCCGCTACGCCCAGATCACCGCCAGCCTGCAGGTCAAGGAAGTCAAGCTCGACGACGGCGGCGACCGGTTCGTCATCTGCTTCAACCCCGACGAAGCCGAGCGGGACGCCCATGTGCGCGGACACCTGGTCGTCCGCCTGACCGACAAGATCACCGGCTCGGATGCCCTCAGCGCCACCAAACGGGCCGAACTGCGCGGGCAGATCTCCACCCAGCCCGGCCTCAACCGGTTCCTGCGCGTCACCTCCGCCGGGCTGCTACGCATCGACCACGCCGCGATCAAGGCCGAAGCCCGCCTCGACGGCAAGTACCTGCTGCGCTGCTCCGACCCGAAACTGACCCCCGAAGACATCGCGCTGGGCTACAAGCAACTCCTGGAGGTCGAACGCGGCTGGCGCGACATGAAGTCGGTCCTGGACCTGCGGCCGGTCTGCCACCGCCTGGAAGAACGCATCCGCGCCCACGTCCTGCTCTGCTGGCTCGCGCTGCTGCTGATCTGCGGCGCCGAGACCACCACCGGCCGCACCTGGACCAAGATCCGCGCCGAACTCGACCGGCTGCACGCGATCACGTTCACCGGACCCGCCGGCACGTTCCGGCAGACCACCGAGCCCACCAAGAGCCAACGCGACCTGTTCACCGCGCTCAAGCTCGACCCGCCAAAGAAGATCATCGAACTCACGGCAAACCTCTAATGGGGGGGCATCGCGCACGTTCTCCACACGCCCCCACCGGTCACGACTTGGGGTCGAACAGGCGATCGAGGTGGTAGGTGAGGATGGCCAGCGCCGCATCGCCGTCGCGCTGGCCGCCGAGGATGCTGGAGCCCAGGCCGTTGGTCAGTGCGAGAAGTCCGGCCACTACGGTCGGCGTGTCGAGGTCGGCGTCGACCTGGCCGGCCTGCTGCGCCGTACGCAGGTGTCCGGCGAGGAAGCGTTCCAGCAGGTCCGGGTAGGTGGCGCCGTGCGCGGCGCCGAGGGCTGGCTCGGCGAGGGCCAGCGCGTAGTAGGCCGCGTAGGTCCTGGTCAGCCGTCGGCCCTCGGCGTCGGTGGGCAGGATCGCGCTGAGGGTGCCGTAGATGACGCCACGCGGGGTCGGCGGCGTGCCGAGAGCGCGGATGCTCTGCTCGACGCGGGCGGACAGCTGCTCGCCGAGGTAGCCGAGCGCGCCGAGCAGCAACTCGGTCTTGGTGTGGAAGTAGTACTGCACCAGCCGTAGGGACACCCCGGCCTCGGCCGCCACGTCGCGCATGCTTGCCGCCTGCAGGCCGCGCGTGCTGGCTATACGCAGCAGCGCCTCGCCGATCTGCCGGCGCCGCAGGTCGTGATCGACGCGTTTCGGCATGGTGCTCCATCCACAGGCGGCGGTCGCGGTGCGGACCACTTCATCACAGCATCCCTTTGATGATACGCTTGTATCATCAAAGGGAGCGGAGGCGGATGATGACGGAGCAGCAGCGGATCAGCGCGTTCACCAGCGACCAGGCGCGCGCGAAGTTCCTGGCGACCTACACGCAGACGTTCGACCGGCTGTGGCCTGCCGCCCACGAATCGCTCGACGTCGTCACCTCCTTCGGCAGCACCCGCGTCTACCGGTCGGGGCGGACCGACGGCACTCCCGTGGTACTGCTGTCGGGCGCCGGCGGCAACTCGCTGATGTGGCACCGCCACATCGCTCAGCTGAGCAGGGCCCGTCCAGTGATCGCCATCGACACCGTCGGCGAGCCGGGCGCCTCCGACCAGCGGGTGCCGATCGGCACCGGCCGCGAGCTGGCCGGCTGGCTCGACGAGGTGCTCACCACGTTGGGTGTCACGCGCGCGCACCTGGTGGGCTGTTCCTACGGCGGGTGGATCGCCGTGCAAAACGCCCTTCACGTGCCCGGGCGCGCTGCCACGGTCACGCTGCTGGATCCCGCGGGCTTCGGGCGGGTCACCGGCCGTTTCATGATGTGGGTGATCGCCGGCGGACTCGCGGGGCTCACCCACGCGCCCCTGCGACGACGCCTCGCTCGACCGCTGCGCAACGCCACCCTCCGCGACGACGACCTCATGCGCCTGGCCGCGGTGACGATGGGCTTCCGCCGCCGGCTGCCCGCGCCCCCCACGCTCACCGACGACGACCTGCGCGGGATCACCGTGCCGACCCTGGCCCTGTTCGGCGAGCGGAGCCAGATGTACGACGCGGAGCAGGTGGCGAGTCGGATCCGGGCGCAGCTGCCCGCCGCTCGCGTCGAGATCGTTCCCGGTGCTGGCCACGACCTGCCGGTGTACTGCCCGGACCTCGTCGCCGAGCGGACCATCGAGTTCATCGAGCAGGCCGAAACCCTGGCCTGACCCGGTCATCCGCGAAACCGCGCCGAGCACCGGCAGCGACCACCTGCCCGTCGCCGCCCGGAGCAGGCTCTAATCTGACCAGCACGAACCCGACCGCCTAGTGACACGCCCGCTAGGCGGCCGAAGCCGTGTTCCCGCAGGTCACGCCTCAGGTCCGTGGACTAGTCGATCAAGGCATCTGTGGAACCCAGGCGTCAGGATCCGCCCTGCGGATGTCCTTGAGCTGTGCGGACTGGTCACCGTAGCGGATCGAAATCCTGCATTTGTGCCACGCCTCGCGGCGCTCTTCCAGCGCGGCGTTGTACAGGCACCGATGGATGCCGGCCCACACCCTGTACCGCGCCAAAACTCGTCGCACAGGGTGTGAACTGCTGTTTCGCGACAGTGGGGCAGGGAGCGGGCGGTGTTGTCCGCGCTGGCCCAGGCGCTGCCGCAGGAACTGTGGAAACACCGGATCGTCACCCCGGCGACCCTGTTGGCCTGGCACCGCCGGCTGGTTCGCCGGCACTGGACCTATCCGAACCAGCAGGGACGGCCACGGATCAGCGACGAGATCCGTGACCTGGTTCTGCGCTTGGCCAGGGAGAATCCCGGCTGGGGGCATCGGCGCATCCAAGGTGAGCTCGTCGGGCTCGGCCATCGGATCGGCGCCGGCACCGTCCGTCGTATCCTCGCCCGATCGAGGGTCGGGCCTGCCCCGCGTGAGATCGACACCAGTTGGCGGACATTCCTACGCGCAGGCGTCCGGGCTGCCGGCGACCGACTTCTTCCACATCGACACCATCGCGCTGCGACGGTTGTATGTGCTGTTCGTCATGGAGATCACGACCCGGCGGGTGCACATTCTCGGTGTCACCGCCCACCCGACCGCCGCGTGGACCACCCAACTGGCCCGTAACCTGATCATCGACCTCGACGATCGGATCAGCGCGTTCCGGTTCCTGATCCGCGACCGCGACGCCAAGTTCACCGCATCCTTCGACGCCGTGTTCGCAGCCGAAGGCATCGACGTCGTGAAGACCCCTCCCCGCACACCACGGGCAAACGCGTTCGCCGAACGCTTCGTGCGCAGCGTCAGGGCCGAGTGCACCGACCGGGTACCGATCTACAACGAACAGCACGCCCACACCGTGCTCCACGACTATGAGGACCACTTCGACCGGCACCGGCCGCACCAGAGCCTGGACCAGCATCCACCCGACCACGACCCCGGCGCGGTCATCGCGATCGACAAGCCGATCCACCGGCGACGGGTTCTCGGCGGCACGATCAACGAATACCGCCGGACCGCGTGATCCACTCGCAAATCCCCAGCTCACAAGCGTGAGCACCGTTTTGGCACGGTACAGGGTTGATGAGGGTGCTCAGTGACGGCGGGAGCTGAACGCGTTCAACGCGCTATCGACACAAACTTGAACGCGTTCAACTCCAGCTGCGCAGCGGCGCTCGTTCGAGCTGCCTATAACTACGCTGACCTGCGCGGATGAGGTTCTCGGCACCTACAAGCCCCAGCCGGGATTGTCGCGGGCCATCTGTTCGATCAGCCCGGTCACGACCGGGTCGACCGGTGGGCGCCCCGGTCGGTGGGGATATGTCCAGTGCCGGGCGACCAGCCGCCGGTGCCACCGCATGACCGCGGCCGGGGTGACGAGCCGATGCACCTTCAACGCCCGAGGCAAGAGCTTGATCAGGGCGGCGAGCACCGCTCGGTCGGCCCAGTCCAGACGCGGTTTCGGGTTCTGGCGGCGCAGGACCGCGTTCTCATGACGCAGGACCAAGATCTCTATATCTTTGGCCGCGCTGGTACGGGCGAGGAGCGCGAGCCAGCCCACGGTGCGGCAGAACACGAGGTAGAGCAGGCGTAGCGAAATACGTAACGATGATGCCTGACGACGGGGACGGCGCTGCATCTGTCCAGGTCAACCATGGTAACGAGGTTTTGGAACCCCGCAGGGCGTGGACACACGACCATCTCTAGACACCCGTCGATTTTCCCTGCTCAAAGTCCAGATTCGCATGATCATTTGACCACGAACTGCGGAACCCGGGGGGCAGACCTCGCACAAAAGCGCATGTCACAGGCCCGACCCGCATTTACGAGCCCGACAGGTTTTGGAACCCCGCACCGTAGCTGCGTGCAGGTCACGAATTGGAAATAGTGATGGCCCAGACGGTGAAGCCTGTTCGTTCGTGGGCGATCACGAGTGTGGCTACCTGTGGGTCGACTACCTGCGCTGCGAGTGTCTTGAGGCTCGTGTCGAGCTGATCGGTGATGCGACCGGTCGCTGGGTCCCACACCAGGACCCGACCTTCGGCGCCGGCGGTGGCCACCCGCCCGTCCGCCAGCACTCCCACCGCCCGCACGTAGCCGTCGTGGCGGCCCAGCTCCCGCCGACCGGCGCCAGGCCGGCCCGGGTCCCACATCAGGACAAGACAGTCAATTCCACCGGTCACCACCCGCCCGTCCGGCAGTATCCCCATCGCAAACACTGTGTCGTCGTGGCGGCCCAGCTCCTGCGAGCTGGTGCCGGGCTGATCGGGATCCCACACCAGCACGCGGCAGTCGTTGCCGCCGGTGACCACCCGCCCGTCCGGCAGGGCCCCCACGGCCCACACCGACCCGTCGTGGCGGCCCAGTTCCTGCGGACCGGCGCCAGGCCGGGCTGGGTCCCACACCAGGACAAGACCGTCCTCGCCGCCGCTGATTACCCGCCCGTTCGGCATTATTCCCACCGCAAGCACCCTGCCGTCGTGGCGGCCCAGCTCCTGCGGGCCGGTGCCTGGCTGGCTTGGGTCCCATACCAGGACCCGACCGTCGTCGCCGGCGGTGACCACCCGCCCGTCCGGCAGTATCCCCACGGCCTCCACAGTGGCGTCTTGGCGGCCCAGCTCCTGCGGGCCGGTGCCTGGCTGGCTTGGGTCCCATACCAGGACCCGACCGTCGTCGCCGGCGGTGACCACCCGCCCGTCCGGCAGTAACCCCAGTGCCTCCACAGTGGCGTCGTGGCGGCCCAGCTCCGGTGGGTCTGCGCCAGCCTGATTGGGGTCCCACACCAGCGCCCGGTAGTCGTCGCTGCCGGTGACCACCCGCCCGTCCGGCAATATCCCCACCGCCCACACCGTGGCGTCGTGGCGGCCCAGCTCCTGCGGACCGGTGCCCGGCTGGCTTGGGTCCCACGCCAGGACAAGACCGTCGTGGCCGCCCGTGACCACCCGCCCGTCCGGCAGTATCCCCACCGCAAACACCCTGCCGTCGTGGCGGCCCAGCTCCTGCGGACCAGTGCCCGGCCGGCTTAGGTCCCATACCAGGACAAGACCGCCGTCGCCGGCGGTGACCACCCGCCTGTCTGGCAGTATCCCCACGGCCTCCACAGTTTCATCGTGGCGGCCCAGCTCGTGCGGGCCAGCGCCGGGCTGGCCCGGGTCCCATACCAGGACCCGACCGTCGTGGCCGCCGGTCACCACCCGCCCGTCCGGCAACACAGCCACCGCCTCCACCCCGAAGTCGTGGCGGCCCAGCTCCTGCGGGCCGGCGCCGGGCTGGCCCGGGTCCCATACCAGGACCCGACCGTCGTGGCCGCCGGTAACAATCCGCCCATACGGCAGCAACCCAACCGCGTACACCGGGCCTTCGTGGCGGCCCAGCTCCTGCGGGCCGGCGCCGGGCTGGCCCGGGTCCCATACCAGGACCCGACTGTCGTCGCCGCCGGTGACCACCCGCCCGTCCGGCGGCACAGCCACCGCCTTCACCCCGAAGTCGTGGTGGCCCAGCTCCTGCGGGCCGGCGCCGTGCTGGCCCGGGTCCCATACCAGGACCCGACCGTCATCGTCGCCGATGATCACCCGTCCGTCCGGCAGCACGCCCAACGCATGCACCCAGCGGTCGTGGCCCAGCTGTTCAATTAGGGCTGGGCTGGCACGGCGTGTGGTCCAGATCGGCACCATCGCGGCTCGGCCGCGACCGCGGATGCGAATGCGGAGCTGTTCGGCGATCTCGTCTGCGCCGAGTTCGACCGCGTGCAGGCACAACTGCCGTGCGATGTAGTCCGGTTGCGCCGGTGGCGGGCGACGGAGGTGGTATGCCTGTGCGCTGACGACCGTCACCAGTTCGGTGAGCACCGTGCGTCCCTGACCTTGGCGCTGGATGGCTTCGGCGCGGCGCAGGTCCGCCAGGACCGGGTCCACGCCAATGCAGCTGATCGCGGCATCGACCCAGCCCGGGTCACTTACCAACGCGGCCAACTCTTCCGGCTCTGTGGTGAGGCTGGCGGGATAGCTGTCGAGCAGATACCGCGGCGTCGTCGTGACTGGGTCGTCGGTGACCGGCCAGCCGGCCGCGCGCCATTGCGACGCCCAGGCATGGATGCGCCGCCGGTACACCGGGTCGGCCAACTCCACACTGCTCTGGGCGTGCTCCAGCAACGAGGCGTGCGCGAACTGGTACCCCGGCCGATCGGCTGGCCCGACTGGTTCTAGGCTCCTTGCGGCTTCCTCGGTGACGAACCGGTACACCCGTCGCCGCAACGCCGCCAGCGATACGCCGTCGGCTCCGTCGAGACTTGCCGCCAGTACCGTGAGATCGGCCACGGTCAGCGGACCGGCGGCGGCGGTCAAGACGCCGAACAGGTCTGCTGCCCGGTCGGCGTTTGCGCCGCTGATCGCTGCGTTGATCTCCTCCCGGGCTTTCGCCGCCAACGCCGTCGAGCCTGGGAACGGTGTCACCGGGATCGGGGTCACCCTGCGCAGCGGGTGCCCGTCCTCCACATCATCGGGCAGCTGCGGGTTGGGGCGGCTGGCTACCAGCACATGCGCCCATCCTCCGGCAAGGGTTGGCAGCAGACTGGCCACGCTCGGCGTGCTGGTGGGGCGGAGATCCTCATCGAGCCCGTCAACGACGAGCAGCAGATGCCGACGCTGATTCCTCGCCCGCGCGACCGCCGCCTCCCATAGCATCAGGAACTGGTCCACGTTCACCATCGATGGCGGTGGCTGCCCGCACATGGCCGCCAGCTGCGGCAACACAGCGGCGACGAACCGGCTGCTGTCGGCGTCCGAGGCACGCCGGGACAGGAAGTAGGCCACGATGTCCACCTCAGCCGACAGACCCGCGGTCACCGCCTCAAACAACAACGCCGTCTTCCCCACGTATGCCCCACCCACCAACCATCGGTAAGGCTCATCACCGGTGGCGAACCGGCTGATCTCGATCAGTTCCCGTTCCCGCCCGACCAGCTGCGGCATCCGCGCATGCAGCGTGCGACCGAACTGCCGCAAAGTCGCCCAATAGGGCGCCTCGTGCACCCCACCCATCGGCGCCGGCACCGGACGCAGAGCCTGCGGGCCCGCCACCCCCAGCCGGCTCCACCACTGCGCCGGCGGCCGTAAGTTGGCATCCGACCGGCCGGCAGCGGAATCCACGGCCGTCAACGGGGCCACCGTGATCGCCGACGGGCCCTCCCGATCAGCGTGCTCGATGACGACCCCCAGCAACAACCCCTCCGCGGTGATCACCGGTGCGCCAGACATTCCCGACCACGGCGAGTTACCCAACCGCACCTCCGCCTGCGGCAACGGCCGCGGCGCAACAGACACCACCAGGCTCAACCTACCGCTGACCAGCCTCGACAACACCGGGATTTCCCCGACCGCGTCGACCACCTCACGCACCGCCCCCGGCGACGGCGACTCGGCGAACCACGGATACCCCACCGCATGACACCGCTCCACCACACCCGGGCCCGCCCCGTCACGCACCACCCGCCCCAACGGCATCGCCGGCAACCCGGGACCGGGCACATCAGCCTCAATCAATGCCAGATCCGACTCACCCTCAACCTCGTGGACAAACCCCGCATCGATCACGGCCTGGAACCGGCGCTTGCCCACATCACGCACCCACACCGCCGCCGCGCCGACCACCACGTGCGCCGCCGTCAGGACCGTCCTGCCCGCCACCAGGCAGCCGGAGCCGTACCGATACCGGCCCCCCACCGCCCCAGCCCCACGATCAGCGATCACCTCCACCAACCGATCCGCCAACGACGGCACACCCACCGGATCGTCAGCCCTTCAACTCGTCATCAGCCCGCGCCACCCGCACCGGCCGGCCCTCATCATCAACCGGCGACCCGAACACCACCGTCACCGTCTGTGTCAACCCGCGCCCCCGACTACCCCCACCACCCAACTCCACCTCCACAAAGGGCACCTTGAACCCCGCCTTACCATCCACCGACCGAGACGCCGTCACGGTCAACTCCACCGTCATCGACTCCACCGGCAACTGCACCCCAGAACCCGCACCCGCCGCCCGCGCCCGCAGCAACTCATCCCGCAACACGGCAATCGCCTCCGCCAACCCCAACCCCTCCACATCGGCACCCATACATCCTCCTCCTCCAGCTGTTGCCGGTAATCATCAACGCCGACACCCCCGGCCACGTGCCTACGACATCACACTGCGAAGTGCAACCCTGGACCAGACAAGCCTCACGATGTCGACTCGACAACCGCAGCTCGCAGCATAGAAGACCGGCTTGGTCACTGTCCGGGACACGCAGGGCACCTCAGGTTAGTGCGCGGCGGCGCGGTACAGGACGTTGGTCTCAGAGACCGTCTTGATGGTCAGGGAATTGGTCCAGTTGGTCATCCAGGCATCGCGGACCGTCGCCATGCTGACGAATATCTCGCCGGGCTGCAGTATGTCGGCCAGCACCGGGCGTTGCAGTGTGTTGAGCGCACCGGCGAGCGCCTGGAACCGGTCGCCGGCGAGGCCGAACACAGTGACCTGCGCGCGGTTGGTCGAATAGAAGGCGGAGTCCAACCCGGTCAGGGCGTCGAAGGACGAGAGCGGGAACAGTCTGGCGAAGCCGCCGTGGTCGATCTCCCATTGGTGCGGCGGTGGATGGATCCGCACGCTGGCCCGGGCCAGGACGAACCCGAGGTCGCGGCCCTCGACGTCGATGTCGTACTCCCACCGCACCAGCAGCATCACCTCCCGATCGATCCCGAGCGCCCACGCCCGCGTCACGGTCCCAGTGCGGGATCCCGCACCGGCGGAGGCCGTCGGCGACCGCCGCGGATGCTGGGGCAACAGCGGCTCGATCCGCTCCCACAACCCGTCCGGCACGATCCATGGTGGCTGCTCGCCCTTCCGCACGGTCAACACGGTAGATCATCGTCCACAAAGGACGGAAGACCCTAGATCATTCTGTTAGGACTTGTAAGACACGGAGCTGTGTATGGACCCCCGCGAACTGGTGCACCGCTACATCGAGATACTTCAGACCGGCGCCTTCGACCAGCTTGACAAGATCTTGGCGCCTGACGTCTACGACCACGTGGGACAGCAGTCCGGCATCCAGTGGTGGAAAGACATCCTGAGCAAACTGGCTGACGGCTTCAGCGACACACGCACCACGATCGAGCACGTGCTGGTCGATGGCGAACACGTCGCGGTCCATCTCACCGTAACCGGCCGCCAGACCGGCCGATTCCTGCCCCAACTCGGCCCGGTGGAGCCCAGCGGCAAGCCGTTCTCATGGACGCACATCCACATCTTCCGGGTCCGCGACGGCCTGCTAGCCGAACACTGGGCCGTCCGAGACGACATCGGTCTGGCCAAACAGGTCGGCGCATTGCCTAGCTGACCGATTCGACCAAGTACCCGACGTGGCCATATCCGACTGTCGCCTTGGACCGCCACACACGTCACCACCACACGACCAACCGCGCCCGCTGACGGCGACCTCGTTGATCCACTGAGAACCGCCAACTCTCCTGAGACGAGATTCATACCAAGCGCCATAAATGAGCCAGTAGTCGTCAAACCAGCCGAGAATTGGCCGTGTCAACGCCAGGAACACTGGGATTCTGCCAGCCCGCCGATAACGGACGGACGTTGTGGCGCGACGTGGTTCTCATCGAGTTGGCCCAAGGGACAAACTGTGGTCATCTCATCTGACAATGGGACATCGATTTTGACAATCTACATACAGCTTCGTCAGCGGGTAAGCGGGCGGCGGATGGCCGCAACAGGCTTGAAGTTCGCAACGGGCGTGATCTTGACGACGTCGCCGGTATGCGGTGCTTGGACGAGGTACTGCCGGCCGTCGCCGCCGCGGCCGATGTACATGCCCACATGGCCCGGACGCTTCATCGAGCCGTTGGAACCGGGGATGAGGATCAGGTCGCCCGGCTGCATCGCGTCAAGCCCTGCCACCGCGACGCCGGTGTGGACCTGATCGCCGGTGACGCGCGGGATGCGCACCCCGGCATGCGCCCACGCCTGCATCATCAGGCCCGAGCAGTCGTAGCTGTCCGGGCCTTCGGCGCCGAACACGTAGGGCTTGCCGAGCTGGGCGAGGGCGAAGGACACGGCGGCGGCCTGCTGCGCGTCGGTCGGCAGGGTGTAGCCGGGCGGGATGCCGCCACCGCCGTTGGGCAGGCCGTCGCCGCCGGTGTCGACGGCGTACTTCGGTAGCCGACTACGAATCTGTTGCGGATAGTCGTGCGCGAGACCGGAGGCCGGAACCCCGCCCGCGGCGAGGATGCCGCCGCGGCCGGCGAAGTACGCCGCCCACGCCACGTCGAGCGGGTTGCCGACGAGGCGACCGTTGGCGAGGTTGGTTTCGGCCCAGGTGACCAGGTCACACATGAGGTGCCCTTGGGCGAGGATCGCGTCACCGGCGTCGTACGGCGAGCTGACGCCGTTGCGGTCGTAGTCGTACCCCCAGGTCTGCCAGGTGGCGTCGGTGAACTGCGCGATGCCCTTCGCTGGTACCTCGCCGATGTCGGTGTAGGCGTTGGGGTTCCAGCTCGATTCCAGGTCGAGCTGGGCGGCGATGTCAGCCGGCCCGATCGACGGGCACAGCGCGCCGGCCGCCCGCACGTAGGCGAGGTACTGCGCGGGTACCGGCGCGTCGGGGCGTAGCTGGTTGCCGTCACCGCCACCTGTCTGGGCGGCCTGGATCGTCCCGACCGACCCTGCCGAGGCCGCCAGCACGAACCCGCCGCAGCAACAGCCACCGACGACCAGCGACACGATCAGGCCAGCGATGACCACCCATCGCGTCCCGGCCCCTCCCGTCTGATCCTGGCCGCTCACCGCGCAACACTCCGGCCGCCGCCGAGCGCGCGGTCGCGGCTCGCGCCGCGCCGGCCTGCACTGCCGTCCGCGACAGGCCGACGGCCCGCATCGGAATGCCGGAGACAGGCGCCGACGCCGACCTGGGCACGGTCCACGGTGGAGGTGGAGTGCGTTTCGGCGGGCGATGGTGATGTGACAGACATGGCCGCTCCTCGGCATCGGTGACCGCTCTACCGAACCCGTCAACGGTGGGTGGTGGCGCTACCCGTAACGCCCGTAGCGCTCCCATCACCTTGTGCGCCAACGCTTTCGTCCACACCTCCGGCTGATCGTCCAGGTCACGACCCGCCACTGGGGTGGGTCATCTGGACGAAGGAGCGCACACGTGCTCACACATCTGGCAGACGTCGCGTTGAACGTGCTGGCCGCCCCTGAGCCGGCAGACCTGGACCCGGGCGCTATCGAGATCCCCGGTCTCGGGTTCCTGGTCACCCAGTTGCTCGGCTGGGCCAAGTGGGCGCTGATCGTGGCCGGCATCCTCGGCATGTTCATCTGCGCCGGCATGATGATCATGGGTCGTCGTAACCGCAGCTCGACCGCGGTTGACGGCGCCACCGGCATCCCATGGGTACTGGGTGGCCTCACGCTCGGCGCGGTCGCCGCCACGGTCGTCGGGGCGGTGCTGTAGGCCATGACGGACGACATCACCCTGGCGGCCAGACGGCGCACCCGCGCCCTGGTGGCAGCGGTGGCGGCCGTTGTTCTGATTGTGGTTGCCGTCGTCGGCGGACTCGTCGCGACGGTAGGGCGCCGGGGCAACCCGGCGCCCGCGCCGCCATCGGCCAGCACCGCGACCGCCGCTCAGTCAGCACCGCAACCCGGGCCGACGACACCGGCCGCTCTGGAGTGGGTCACCGTCGCCGGGGCGCACCTGCCCGCAGGCGCGGACGGGCCACGCGACACGAGCGCCGGCCGTGCCCGCGGATTCGCGCACACCCCGATGGGCGCGGTCTTCGCCGCCGCGCACATCAGCGTGCGGCTGTCGCCGCAGGCCGGTCCGGCTGTGTTCGAGCCCACCCTCCGCGAGCAGGTCGTCGGCCCTGAGGCGAACCGGCTGCTCGCGGCCCTGGAGGAGGAGTACCAGGAGCTGCGGGCACAGTTCGGCGTCGCGGCGGGCGAGCCGGTCGGCCAGCTGTACTCGACTGTCACCGGCTACCGGATCGGGTCCGCATTGCCCGACGTCATCGAGGTTGGCCTGCTCATCGAAGGGCCGGGGCAGTCCGGCCCAGCCCGGGTGGCGCTGTCCGCCCAGATGCGGTGGGTCGATGGCGACTGGGCGCTGCAGGCGCCGCACGGCGGGGACTGGAACACCGCAGTGGTCCTCGTCTCGACGACCGCCGGCTACACCGGCTTCCCGGCGGGGGGCTGATCGCTGTGTGCGCCCCGTGGGACACCAAGTGTGTGGCCGAGGCCGTCTCGACGGCGGTCGCCAACAGCTTCTTCGGTCAGCTCGAACAGATGATGATCACCGCGGCGTTGTGGACGATCGACATCTGCGCTACCTGGTGGGTGGCGGTGCCGTCACTGAGCCTGTACCCCGACCCGCAGCAGATCACCGCATCGTCGACACCGATCGACGCCGTCACGCACCTGCGTGCCCTCATCATGCCGATCACCGCGGCGGTCGCCGTCGGAGGCATCCTCTGGCAGGCCATCGTGATGGTGCTGACCCGCAAGCCCGCCCCCCTGGTGAACGTGCTGCGGGGACTGTGGAACACGTCGCTGTGGGCGGCCGTCGGGATCTTCGGCACCCAACTGCTGCTGACCGGCTGCGACCAGTTCAGCACCGCAGTCTTGAACGCCGCGCTGCAGTCGGTCGGCGAACCCAGCCTCGGCAAACGGCTAGGTGCCCTCGCCGTGCCGGCCTCGGGCGGCGGCTTCCCGCAGATCGTCGTGATTCTGGCCGCCACCCTCGCCATGGTCGCGTCGCTGACCCAGGCGTTCCTGATGCTG
The DNA here is from genome assembly GCF_042653625.1 of Dactylosporangium cerinum. NCBI lineage: Bacteria > Bacillati > Actinomycetota > Actinomycetes > Micromonosporales > Micromonosporaceae > Dactylosporangium > Dactylosporangium cerinum. The sequence goes on from NZ_JBHSIU010000041.1 coordinate 168,147, forward strand.
TTCCGCGACGGCTCCGTCGTTGTCCTCGCCGCGCTGACGCCGCTGGCCGCGGCGGGCAGCTTCACCAATGCCACCAACGGGTGGAAGAACAAGCTGCTCGCCTGGCAACTCGCGTTGATCTTCTACAAGCCGATGGCGGCCATGGTGTACGCCACCGCGATCTGGGTCACCGGCGAGAACACCTCGAAGGATCCACGGATCCTGTTTGTGGGCCTGGCCATGATGGTGATCGCCCTGGTCGCGCTGCCCGTGCTGATGAAGTTCTTCAACTGGTCCGTCGGCTCGCTCCAGTCCGGCAACGGGGGTCTCGGCATGTTCGCCACCGCTGGAGCGGCCGGCATGCACGCGGCGTCGTCGATGCTGGGCGGTTTCGACGCTGGCATGCACGCCCGCTACCTCGCCGACACGTTCGACCGGGCAGCCGGCCGGCCGACCGGCGGCGCCGACCCCGGTCCCGGACCGTCCGGCCCCGGCTTGGGTCCGGACGACCGCGACCCGCCCAAACCCGGCCGCGGCCCGACACCCGGGCAAGGACCCGGCTCGGGCGGCGGGCCAGGGCCCGGCGGAGGGCTCAAGCCGCCGGCGTTCGTCGGCGAAGCCGGCTCAGGCAAGGTCGCCAACATCACCTCGGCCGGGGACCCGGCGGGCGCTGCCGCTTCCAGCACCGCCACCGCCCCCACGGCAGCGACGGGTGCCGCAGCAGCAGCGGGACCGGCCGGGCTCGCGGTCGCCGGTGCAACCGAAGTGGTCGGCACGGTCACCAAGGCCGCCGGCGCCGCCGCCAACGCTGCCGCCAACGCCCTCGACGACCCCACGAAGGAGGCGTGACCATCATGACCGCATCCGAAGGCCAGGTACGAACGTACGGCGGCTGGCGCCGAAGTCGCGGCATCGGGCTGATGGGCCTGGGGTCGGCGCAGACGCTCATGGTCGTCATCGCGTTGACGGTCCTGATCATCTCGGTGTCCGTCGACCGGACGGTCGGCATGATCGTCGCCGGGCCTGCACTGCTGCTCATCGGCGGGACCGTCTTGCGCTGGGACGGTGTGCCGTTGCTGCACGGGCTACTGCAGCGCATCCGCTGGGGGTGGGGATCCGCCCGCGGCTACACCGCCTACCGGTCCGGGGTGACCGCGGCGCACCCGCACGGCTGGCAGCTGCCGGGCGTGCTGGCACCGACCACCCTGCTGTCAGTGACGGACCCGGCCGGTGACTACGGCGTCGTGTGGCACCGCCGGCTCGGCACCATGACCGTCACCCTGCGCGTGGCCGCCACCTCCACGTGGCTCGTCGACCCCGGCCAGGCCGAGCGGTGGGTCGCGAACTGGGGCTCCTGGCTGGCCAGCCTCGGCTACCTGCCGACCGTGCGATGGATCGCGGTCACCGTCGACACCGCCCCTGCTCTTGCCGAAAACCTCGTCCGTGCAGGTCAGGCGGCATGCTCGTACTCGTGGAGGATGCCGCCGAGGCGGTCGCGTCTTCGTATGTCGAGGCGGGCCATCTTGTCCGGGTCGGCGACCCCGGCAGAGCGGTCCTGCTGCACCTCGGCGGCGCCCAGCGCCATCTGCTGCCGTGGCTGATCGCCGTGGTCGTACTCTACGGGGTGGCCTTCGTCGTCACGGCGGCCGTCAACATGCCACTCAACAACCAGCTGGAGGCCGCCAGTCCGGTGGACCGGATCCAGGATCTCGCAGCGGTACGGGCGAGCTTCGAGGCGACAGGGTGCGCCGGAACATCATCCGGACAGTCGCGTCGGCGGGATCGCTGCTGGCCCTCGCCATCCCGCTGCCGAAGCGTAGCGGTTTTCGTTAACCACCGACCGGTCCGGGTAGCGCATGGTGATGTTGCGGTCCCTCCTCGTCGCCGCGCTGCTCCTCCCGCCGCCTTTGCAAGCGGCCAGGCCGATCACGTCCAACGACCGCGTGTATACCGCGGACCAGACCTCCAACACCGTGACGGTGATCGACCCTCGGGCGAACAAGGTCCTCGGCACCATCCCGCTGGGCAGCGTGCGGATGGACACCAGCGCCGACGTGCTCGGCGCGATGTACGACGGGCAGCTCGACGTCCACGGGCTCGGCTTCTCTCGCGACGGCCGCTACCTTGACGTGATCGACGTGACCACCAACGCCGCACACGTCGTGGACACCGCCACGAACAAGGTCGTCCACACGATCTACCTCGGCCGCGCCCCGCACGAGGGGTTCTTCTCCCCGGACGGCAAGGAGCTGTGGGTCGCCGAGCGCGGGCAGGACACCATCGCGGTCATCGACTGGCGCAACGAGAAGGTGCTCGACCGGATCGTCTCCGAGGACGGCCCGTCGAAGGTGGTGTTCAGCCCCGACGGGAAGCTGGCGTACGTCAACCACCTGCGCGCGAGCGCCCTGGATGTCATCGACGTGGCCGCCCGCCGGATCGTCACCCGCGTGCCGATCCCCACCGCTGCGGGTGGCTCGTCCGACGAGGCGATCTCGCCCGACGGGCGGGAGATCTGGCTGGGGATGCCGAACAACGGGCGGACGACGACGGTGCTGAACGCGCAGACGTACAAGGTGCAGGCGGTCCTGGACACCGGCCCGCGGACCAACCACCCGAACTTCGTCACCGTCGGTGGCGTGGAGTACGCCTACATGACCGTCGGTGACCTCGACCAGACGCTCGTGTACCGGAGGGACCCCGGTGGGAAGCCGCCCACTCTCGTGCGGCGGATCCAGCACAAGGGCGCCGGGCCGCACGGCATCTGGCCCAGTCCGGACAACAGCCGGATGTACGTGGCGATGCAGTACTCCGACGGCGTCGAGGTCATCGACACGCGGTCGATGAAGGTGGTCCAGACGCTGCGGGCCGGCCAGTCGCCGATGGCACTGGTCTACGTGGCCCGCTCCACCGCCGGCAGCACCGCGAACCTGAGCCGTCAAGGTCTGGACCAGCGTAACGAGGTGCTGAAGGTGGACGTCCAGAACAGCGACGGAACCGGTACCGCGCAGGTCCGCTCCCTGCCGGGCCTGGACGAGGTCATCGTCGACGTCCGCGGGCTGCCGCCGAACCGACGGTTCACGGTCTATGCCGCGCGCGGTCACGACACGACGGCCCTGCTCTCGGCGACCAGCAACGCCGCCGGTGCGATCCCCGAGGCGAGCGCCTACCTGCAGTTCTTCGGCAACCGCTGGGACCGGGTGATCGTCAGACCGGCCTCATGACGAGACGTGCCGACGCTGGTCGGGGACCCCTGTCTTTCGCACGTGGTGTTGAGCGGTGGTTCATGGCCAGCGTGGTTGGGTGGGGTCGACGTTGAGGAGGGTGAGGAGTTGGGCCTGTAGCCATCCGGGGTGCGGGATTTTGGGTGGTTGCTGGTTGTGGGCGGGGATGAGGCGGAGGTCGTGGAGGGCTTGCAGGATGAGTCGGCCGGTGGGTCGGGCGGGACGGTTGTCGTAGCCGTAGAACCCGACCATGTCGGTGTGGCCCTGCGCGGCGAGGTTGGTGCGGACTTCTCGTTCGATGAGGCTGAAGATGAGCAGGGCGAGGCAGATGACGGTGATGAGTGCGGTGATCCGCCGGTTGTGTTGCAAGAACATGGGTGCGACCGCGAGGGTTCCTTTGATGGTGGCGTAGCCCTGTTCCACGGCGGGCTGGTTCTTGTGTCGGCGCAGGATTTCGGCGGGGTCGGCGTCGGCCGGGGGCAGGTTGGACAGCAGCGTGTACCAGCCGTCGGTGGCGGCCTCGCCCTGGATGGCGTCCTGGTCGTAGTGCCAGGCGAACACGGGCTTGCCGGTGTCGGGGTGTTCGGTGATGCGGGTGCGTAGGTAGCCGCCGATGCGGCGGTCCCGGCTGATCTGCTCGGCTTTGGCGGTGACCGCGGCGGTGTCGGGTAGTACCGGGTGCTGGCGGTGCGGACCAGGGTGTCCAGTCCGGTGGCGGCCTTGCCGAGTTTCAGCGTGCGGGCCTTGCCCGCGGCGGTCTGGTTCGCGGTGGAGTGCACCAGGACCCGCCGCAGTTGGTGCACCGGATCGGTTTTCCGTGGCCCGGGCAGGTTCATGACGTCCTCGCAGACGCGGTAGGCGCCGCGCCGGTCGGCTGGCTTGCCCAAATCGCGGGCCGCGACGTAGTCCACCGGCATGGCAGCGGCCGGGTCGAGCGCGGCGAACAGCCCGGCCGGGACCCGTTTCGCGGCCAGGGGTGCGATGAACCCGACCCCGGGCGTCGCTCATCGCGAATACGAGCATGCCGCCTGACCTGCCCGGATGGCATTCTCGGCAGTTACAAACGTTGTTCGATGTCGGGTCGGTCGACGGGTCGGTTGGTCACCCGATGCGTCACTCGGTCGTGATCGGTGATCGGCATAGCGTGAGCACGTGTGTGCGCCGGGTACGTCGAGCTGGTACGTCTAGTAGGAGAAGGGGGCCGTGATGCAGGGAGACCTGGCGGGTTGGCTGGTGCGGACGAAGCCGCCGCCACTTGCGCTGGGGATCGCGGCCGGGGCGCTGTTCGTCGTGGTCGAGATGCTGCTGGCCGATGCGCTCGGATTCCTCGGAATGCGGAACGGCTCAGTGGTGATCTTCCTTCTTGGCCTGCTGGTGGTCTCCTGGATTTGGGGCCTGTGGCTTGCGGTGGCGGTGACGGTGGCCAGTGCAGTCGCCTACAACGTCTTGTACGTCCCGCCCGTTCGCCACCTTGAGATCAAACAGACGCGGGAGTGGGTGGCACTGGCGTTATTTCTCGTCATGGCGGCACTCGCTGGCTCGATGGCCCGGCTTGCCCGTGTCCGAGCGGTCGAGGTGGCCGAACGCCGCCAGGAGGCCGAACTCCACGCCGAAACGGCCCGGCTCATGCTGGGCGCGGACGAGCTGCGGTCGGTGTTGCCGGAGGCATCGCGCCGCCTGGCGCGAGCGCTGCAGCTACCGTATGCGGCAATCGAGTTCGACACCGTCCCGGGCGATGAGCCCCGAGTGGCGTTGCCGCTGCGGTGCCGCTCGCGGACCGGCAACCTCGTCGTTCCCGCTGACCTGCCGGAGCCGATCCTGCGGCGGCTGCGCGAACGGGTGGTGCCCGAACTGGAGAGAGTGCTGCTGGCCGCGATCGAGCGCGAGGCGATGGGTAGCGCCCTGCGGACGAGCCGGGACGAGCTGCGCGCGCTCGCGACGGAGCAGGCGAGCCTACGGCAGGTGGCAGTGCTCGTCGCGCACGGTGTACCGCCGGCCGACGTGGTCGCCGCGGTCGCCACGGAGACGGCGTCGCTGCTGGACGCGGACGCCACCAGGCTGATGCGCGAGGAGACCCCCGGCACCGTTACCGTCGCCGCCGAATACAGCAAGCCCGGCATCGAGCCCCTGCTGGGCCGGCGGCTTGCCGTCGCAGGCGGCGTCACCGAGCTGGTGCTGCGCAGCTCCCGTCCGGCCCGGGTGGACAGCTACGACGACCGCCGCGGCGGGCTCGCCGACCTGGCGCGCAATGAGAGGTTCCGTTCGTCGGTCGCCGCGCCGATCAAGGTGGACGGTCGCGTGTGGGGCGCGCTCGTGGTGCTGTGGGCCCGGCCCGCGCCGCCGCCATCCGACGCCGAGGAGCGGCTGGCGCAGTTCACCGAGCTCGTCGCGACCGCGGTCGCGAACACCCAGAGCCGGGCGGAGCTCACCGCGTCGCGTGCCCGGATCGTCGTGGCCGCCGACGAGGCCCGCCGCAGCATCGAACGCAACCTGCACGACGGCGTCCAGCAGCGCCTGGTGTCACTCGGCCTGGAACTCCGCGAGGCCGAGGCGCTGCTGCCGGGCGATCTCGACGAGGTCAAGGAGCGGCTCGGCCGGACGACTGAAGGCCTGGCAACCGTCTTTGAGGATCTGCAGGAGATCTCGCGCGGCCTCCACCCGGTCCTGCTGTCCCAGAGCGGCCTCGGGTCCGCGATCAAGGCGCTCGCCCGCCGGTCCCCTGTACCGGTCGCGGTCAGCCCTGGCCCGAAGCGCCGACTGCCCGACTGCGTCGAAGTGGCCGCGTACTACGTCGTGTCGGAGGCGCTCACGAACGTGGCCAAGCACGCGCACGCCTCCTCGGCCGAGGTCGATGTGGACATCACCGCCGACCGCGCGACCGGGCGCGAGGTCCTCGTGGTCTCGGTCCGCGACGACGGTGTCGGGGGAGCGGACGAAGCCCGCGGCACAGGACTTCTGGGTCTTATCGACCGGGTCCAGGCGCTCGGCGGGCACCTACAGATCGCAAGTTTGGCAGGTCACGGAACGTCACTGTCCATTACGCTACCGACGGACATCGACTGCGGGCGGCTTCACGCCGCCCCGCAGGCGACGGGTGAGTGACCGGGCGCGGCGGTTCGCCGAGGGTAGTGCGCTGGAGCAGCGGACGACGGCCTTGCATGTGGCCACCGCCGATCAACTCTGTAACGACAACCGAGAGCCAGCACGGCCGCATGTGCCGTGCCATAACCGCCAGCTGTACCTGCCCGGGACCGCGATTCTGATCACCCGATTCATGAGCCCGGAAGGCGTCGGCGAGCTGCTCGACTTCATGCCGATCACCGGTAACAAGGCGACCGACCAGCACCGGATCCTGCGGATCCTGCGGATCGTCCGGGGCCACGGGCGCTTCGTTTTCGAGTGCGAGCCGCGCTTCGACTACGGCCGCGTCGACCACGAGACCGCGCTCCTTGAAGACGGGCAGGCGTTCCGCAGCGCGTCGGAGGGGCTCAACCTGAACCCCATGAGCAGGAACGGCTCGTACACCAAACAGCGCACCGAACGGGGGTTTCGGCTGGTCCACGAGGCGAGCGCCGGCGATAGCGGCGGGGTGGTACTGGAGACCAGCCCGGGCGGACCGCCGCACATCGTGCCTATCGAAGAGATGTGGCACATGTACGAGCTGACGCGCAATTTCTGGTGCTCCTGGATCGGGCGGTCGAAATACCAGGGTCGCTGGCAAGAGATGGTCGAACGGTCGGCGATCGCGCTGAAGCTGATGACCTACGCGCCGACCGGTGCGCTGATCGCGGCACCGACGGCAGGCCTACCCGAGCACGTCGGCGGCGAGCGGAACTGGGACTACCGGTACACCTGGATTCGTGACGCCTCCCTCTCGGTGCAGGCACTGCTCGGGCTGGACTACACCGAAGAGGCGGAGGCATTCCTGGTCTGGCTTACCGATCGGCTCGCCGACGCAGGACGCAAACACGAACCGGTGCACGTCCTGTACCGGGTGGACGGCGGAGCCGACCTACCCGAACACTCATTGCCGCACCTCGACGGGTACCAGGACTCCCGGCCGGTGCGCATCGGCAACCACGCCGCCGAGCAGTTGCAGCTCGACATCTACGGGGAGGTGCTCGACGCGGTGTACCGCGCAGGCAAGTGCGGGCTCCAGCCATGGTGGGACGCGTGGCACTACCTGGCCGCCGACGTCGACTGGCTGTGCGACAACTGGGATCGGCCCGACGACGGGATCTGGGAGACGCGAGGCGGGCGGCAGGACCACACCTACAGCCGGGTGATGAGCTGGGTCGCGTTTGACCGGGCGATGCGGTTGTCCCGATCGTTCGGGCTGCCGGGCGACATGCCCCGGTGGATGGCCCAGCGCAACAAGGTGTACCAGCAGATGATGGAGCGCGGCTGGGATCCCGAGCAGAAGGCGTTCGTCCAGCGGTACAACAGCCCAGTGCTGGACGCGGCAATGCTGTACATGCCACTGGTCGGCTTCGTGTCTCCGAGAGATCCGCGGTGGCGGTCGACCCTAGACGCGATCGACCGGCACCTGGTGTCCGACAGTCTGGTGTATCGCTACGACCCGGAGGCGTCACCGGACGGTCTGCCGGGTGCCGAGGGGACGTTCTCGATGTGCACCTTCTGGTACGTCGAGGCGCTGGCCAGCTCCGGCCGGTTGAGCGAGGCGCGGCTGACGTTCGAGAAGATGCTCACCTACAGCAACCCACTCGGACTCTATTCGGAGGAGATCGGACCGACCGGCGAGCAGCTGGGCAACTTCCCGCAGGCGTTCAGCCACCTCGCGCTCATCAATGCGGCGATGCGGCTGGATCAGCTGATCCGGGCACGCCGGTGACGCATTCACTGCGGTGGACGTGGCCATCGAGACCTGTGCCGGGTGGTACCAGCAGGTGCCCGGCCCGGGCTGGCTGACGATACGCGGAGCTTCCACGGCGAAAGCCATGAGTTCTCGCGATGATGGCGCCATGACCAGGTTCCTGGACCAGTTGCTCGGATTGCACGGCACGGCCGTGTACGCGATCGTCGGACTGCTGGTCTTCGCCGAAGACGCTCTGTTAGTGGGGTTCGTGCTGCCCGGCGAGGCGGCCGCGATCCTCGGCGGCGTCGCGGCCAGCCGCGGCAACGTGTCGCTGGGCCTCATGTGCACGGTTGTCGTCGTCGCCGCGATCGTCGGCGACAGCGTCGGCTACGAGATCGGCGCCCGCTACGGTGTACGGCTGCTGCGTCTGCGCCCGCTGCGCCAGCGCAGCGCACGAATCGACGTCGCTCGTTCAAAGCTCGCACGCCAAGGCGGACCCGCTGTCGTCGGCGGCAGGTTCGTCGCGTACCTCCGTGCGGTGATGCCGTTCCTGGCCGGCACCTCACACATGCCCTACCTCCGGTTCCTCACGTACAACGCCTTTGGCGGACTGGTCTGGGGCGCCGGCAGCGTCCTGCTCGGCTACCTGGCCGGCAACTCCTACACCGCCGTCGAGAACACCTTCGGCAGCGTCACCACCGTGGTCGCCGCACTCCTGCTCATCCTCGGCGTTACCGCATGGACCGTTCGACGGCACCGTCGGCAACGCCGAAGCGTACGAGACCACGAACCCGACCCAACCGACTCCTGAGGTTCACGTGACTGCGCCCGCGGTGGCGGACGCTGTGCCTGCCGAAAAGTACGTCCGGACTGGTCAGAGGCCGTCCGAGTCCTGAAACGCCGATCTGGGTTCGCACTGCCTTGCGCTCCTCACTCAGCATCGGTGGCGGCTGTGCGATGATGCTGGCTCGTGCTGCTGCGATTGGCGTACCTGGGGATCACGAACGCGTTCGCTCTGCTGCGGCTGCTGCCCGGCTCCGATCGGGACAAGGACGCGGAAATCCTGGCCCTGCGCCATCAGCTCGGGGTGCTGCACCGGCAACTCGGCGGGCAGCGGGTGCGGTTCGATGCGGCCGACCGGGCCTGGCTGGCCGCACTGCTGCACCAGGTGCCCCGGCCCAGCCTGCACCACCTGCGGCTGCTAGTGCGACCGGACACGGTCCTGCGCTGGCACCGTGACCTCGTCGCACGCCGCCACGCGAGGGCGTCGCGGCCCCGGCGGCGAGGCCGGCCGCCGACCGTGCGCTCGATTCGCGCGCTGGTGCTGCGCCTGGTGGCGGAGAACCCGTCGTGGGGCTACCGCAGGGTGCACGGGGAACTGCTGGTCCTCGGGATCAAGGTCGCCGCATCCACCGTATGGGAGATCCTGCGCGAGGCCGGCGTCGACCCCGCACCCGAGCGGGCCGCCACGACCTGGACGCAGTTCCTGCGCTCACAGGCCGAGGCGCTGCTGGCAGTGGACTTCCTCGAGACGGTCACGCTCGCGGGCAACAGGATGTACATCCTGGCCGTGATCGAGCATGCCAGCCGTCGTGTCCGGATCCTCGGCGCGACCGCGCACCCGACCGCCGCCTGGGTGACCCAGAGCACCCGTAACCTCGTCATGGATCTCGAAGACGCCGGCTGCCGGGCGAAACACCTCATTCGCGACCGGGACGGCAAGTACCCGGCCCTGTTCGACACCATCCTCGCCGACGCCGGCATCACCGTTGTGCTCAGCGGCGTCCGGATGCCCCGGATGAACGCGGTGATGGAACGCTGGGTGCGCACCTGCCGGCGCGAACTACTCGACCGGACTTTGATCCTCAACCAGCGACACCTGCTGCACGCGCTACGCGAGTACGAAGTCTTCTACAACGAGCACAGACCTCATCAGGGCATCGCCAACGCCCGGCCACTCACACCGCTACCCGAACCGATCACCGACCCGCACCGGCTCACCCACCTAAACATCCATCGACGTGACCGCCTCGGCGGCATCCTGCACGAGTACGAACATGCCGCCTGATCTGCCCGGATGACATTTTCGGCAGGTACAACCCCGCGACACTGACAGCACTTGATTTTGGGTCAAGTGCGATGTGCCCAAAAGGGACCAACCCGGCGCCGACCAGGGCACTATGCCCGATTTTAGCCGAATTATTGTTAGCGCCTCCGTTAGCGCGCGCTAACAAGAACTGTCCAATGTGTACATCATGAGCTTGAATATTCCCAGCTCACAGTGTCGGGACGGCGGGATTCGAACCCACGACCCCTTGACCCCCAGACAAGGGGCTTAGTCCACGGAACGCGGGGCTCAGTCCACCGGACGCGAGGCGAGAGAGCCGAACGCCGTCCGCCTGGCGAACCAGGAACTCACCGCACACGCGAACGACCCGGCGAGCAGACCGGCGGCGACCGCGCACATCAACCGGGTCAGGCTGGTGTGCACCAGCCCCGCCGCCGGCAGGAACGGAACGGTGGCGGCGGCGGCGAGGGTGACGGCGACGGCAACCGTCCAGAACAGCCCCAACCGGCGGCGCACCGGCGGCGGTTCACCATGCCATTGGCGCACCAGCCGCCCCCGGCCGATCACCACGACGATCGCGAGCAGACCGGCGGCGCCGAGGACGTGCATCGCGTACTCCGACACGGGCGCGACGGCCTCGAGCCGGTCCAGCGCGAGGTGGCTGGCCGCGCCGAGCAGCGCCGAGGACACGGCGACCCGCCATCCGGGCCGGAACCGGCCGAGCGCGCCGTAGTCGGCGAGGGCGAGGGGCCGCCAGCCCGGCAGGTGCGCCGCCACCACCGGCGCGACCCGGCGGATCAGCCAGGTCGCGGCGAGGGTGACCGGCAGGCACCACAGGAGCAGCCCGCGGACCTGGTGCGACAGCGGCCAGACCGGCAGCCCGGAGCCGTCCAGGGCATACGCGAGGTCCGGCGCCATCGACCCGATCACGAGCGCGATCTCGTCGAACCAGCGCGGGCGCCACAGCTTCAACGGCAGCACGGCGGCGGGATGGGTCGGAAACGTCAGGGGCACCACCGCGACGGTAACGGCAAACCGTGCGGGCCGGGTGCCGACGCCGTGGAGATCGTGTGACGGTCCTCATGTCACAGCCGACTGCATTGCCACGTCTGGTGTCTGGTCCTACGAAACCGAACACACTGGGAGCGGACATGAACATCGCGCTGGTCACCGGGGCGAACAAGGGCATCGGCCGGGCGGTCGCGGAGCAGCTCGCGGCGCTGGGCATGACGGTGCTGATCGGCGCCCGGGATCCGCACCGCGGCGAGCAGGCCGCCGCCGCGCTCCGCGAGCGGGGCGCGGACGCGCACGCGCTCGTCCTGGACGTCACCGACCAGGCCTCCGCGCTGGCGGCCGCGGCCTGGATCGAGGAGCGCCACGGCCGCCTCGATGTGCTCGTCAACAACGCCGGCATCACCGGCTCCGGGCAGGTCTCACCCCAGGACGCCACGGACCAGATCCCGAGCTCCGTCGATCTGGACATGGTCCGGGCGGTGTTCGAGACCAACGTCCTCGGCGTGATCGCGGTGACGAACGCCGTGCTGCCGCTGCTGCGGCGGTCACCGGCGGCGCGGATCGTCAACGTCAGCAGCCACGCCGCGTCGCTGACCCTCACCAGCGCCCCGGACGGCCCGTTCGCGGCGCTGCTGCCGTCGGCCGCGTACACCCCCTCCAAGGCCGCCCTGAGCGCGCTGACCGTCCAGTACGCCAACGAACTGCGCAAGGACGGCATCCTGGTCAACGCCGCCGCGCCCGGTTTCGTCGACACGGACAGCAACAACCACACCGGATTCCTCACCCCGGCCCAGGGCGCCGCGGTCGTGGTGTGCCTGGCCACACTCGGGGCGGACGGCCCCACCGCCGGATTCTTCAGCGCCGACGGGCCGGTAGCGTGGTGACGCCGACCCCGGCAGAGGAGAGGGACGCCGCACCGTCATGACCATCGGAACCGACCCGGCCGGCCTGGCCGACGCGCCGCTGCGCCAGGCCCGCAACTCCGCCGCCTTCTGGACCGCCACCGGTGTCGCCCGCGGCCACGAGGTGATCCGCCGCCCGGGCTTCCTCGCCGTCGCCGGTGACGAGCGCGCGGGCCTTCGGATCCTGATCCAGGAGCCCGGGCTCGACGCCGGCGCGGTCGCCGACCTCACCGACCTGGCCGGCCGCGCCAAGGGGCCGGTGGACGTCGAGGACCCGTTCAGCTCGACCGACCTGGGCCACCTGGGGATGCGCACCTGGCAGATGCCGGTCATGCTGCGCGGGCCCGGCCCGGTGGAGGCACCGGCGATGACCGTGGCGAAGGTGCGCGACGAGCAGGACCTGCACGCCGCCGAGCGGGCCGTGATCGCCGGGTTCGAGCTGACCCGGTTCGAGCCCTTCCGCGGCGGCGAGCTGTTCCCTCCTTCGCTGATCGAGCAGCCGGGGGTGGACGTGTTCGTGGCGCGGCTCGACGGTGCGGTCGCCGGGGCCTGCGTGACCGTCGTGGCGGACGGGTTCGGCAGCCACTACTGGGTCGGCACCCCGGCGGCGTTCCGGTCCCGTGGGGTGGGCCGGGCGGTCATGCTCGGCTCCCTCGCCCAGCTGGTGGACCTGCCGGTCACGCTCACCGCCTCGCGGCTGGGCCGGCCGCTGTACGAGTCCCTCGGCTTCACCGCCGCGGCACCGGCTACGTGGTGGTCGTCGTCCCGCTGAGCCCGTACCACCACGACGCGCTCTCGTCGTCCATGGCTTCGACCTCCTCGTCGGACGGGCGGTGGCCGGGCGGCACCGGCACCGAGAGCGCGTCGGTGCGCAGGGCGATCTCCCGCAACTGCAGGACCGCGGGGATCGCCCTGAGCTCCTCGACGGTCGCCGCGAGGTCCACGAGCATGCCGCTGCCGAGCGTGTACCACAGCGCGATCAGCTCGCGGTCGCCGGCGCGCTCCGCCGCGGTGGCGACGGCCAGCACCGCGTCGATCAGGGCGACCGGGCGTGGTGCGACGGCGTCCGCACCGGCGAGCCGCCCGGCGTCGACCATGCGCCGCCACAGGTCGGTGCCGGCGTCGCAGTACAGCAGCGGCGGGTCGACGTAACCGTCCTCCAGCTCCGTGTCGTACCCGTCGAAGTCCTCGGCGTCCTCGTCGAACGTGCGCAACGTCGTGAACTCCGTCAGCGCGTCGAAAAACTCCCGCCGCTGTGGGTGGTCGGGGTGCTGGTCGATCGGGAACCGGTACACGAACCGGCGCCGCAGCAGCAGGTCGATCCCACGGAAGTACGTGATCGAACCGTCGTGCTGCCGCTGGAAGGCAAACAGCTCCGGCAGCCAGTCCCGCATCCGGTCGTCGTCGTGCGCGTCCAACATGCGCACCGATTCCCACACCAGATCGTCGAACACCGCCCTCACCCTTGCGTGATCATCAGCGGCCGGCCTTCGCGGGCCCACTCGACGGCGAGTCTGACGTCGACCCAGTGATCGTCGCCGTAGAGCCCGGTGACGAAGGTGGCCGGCACCTCGGCGCGGCTCAGCGTGATGGCCGTCCAGCCCCAGCCGTCGAACGCCTCGGTGTCGCCGGTGGCTTCGACGGCTCCCGGCAGCGTCGCGTAGCGGCGGCACAGCACGTGGCCGGTGTTGTTGACGTTGAGGTCGCCCTCCTCGGAGATGATCAGCGGGCAGTCGGTGGTGCCGGCCACGGACAGGGTGCCGTCGGTGGTGGCGAAGTCGATGAGCCGGGTGACCGTGGCGCCCCGGTAGACGAACAGCATGGTCGCGTCCAAGGTGACCACGTCGGCCCGCAGCGCGCCGGTCACCATGAGGGCGAAGGTCTTCTCGGCGTCCTCGTCGAGGTCGAGGGTGCCGTCGACGGTGAGGTCGCCGTCGATCACGAACGCGATGAGCCCGTCGTCCTCGTCGTTCGTGTCCGTGTTCGCGCCTCGGAACAGGCCCCCGCCGGTCCAGTCTCCGCCGATGTGGATGTCGCCCGTGAAGACGTATGCGGTGTCGAAGCCCGCGTCGAACCGCTCGAACCGGGTGAGCCGCAACGCGGCGTCGGCATCGTCGAAGGGCATCCTCGCCCATGATCCTGTGGTCACGCCGGGTCACGCTACCCGGCTGTTTTGTCATACCCCTCGTTTAGAGTGGCCGGGTGCATGTCGCAGACAGTCATGACCTGGTCAAGGTCCACGGGGCCCGTGAGAACAATCTGAAGGACGTCAGCGTCGACATCCCGAAGCGACGCCTGACGGTGTTCACGGGGGTGTCTGGATCCGGCAAGAGCTCGCTCGTGTTCGGCACGATCGCGGCCGAGTCGCAGCGGCTCATCAACGAGACCTACAGCGCGTTCGTGCAGGGGTTCATGCCCAGCCAGTCGCGGCCCGACGTCGACCTGCTCGAGGGGTTGACCACGGCGATCATCGTCGACCAGGAGCGGATGGGGGCCAACTCCCGTTCCACCGTCGGCACCGCGACCGACGCCAACGCGATGCTGCGCATCGTGTTCAGCCGGCTCGGCGTGCCGAGCGCCGGGCCCGCGTTCCACTACAGCTTCAACGTCCCGGCCGGCGCCTGCCCGAAGTGCGAGGGCATGGGCACCACCAACGACATCGACCTCGACGAGCTGTTCGACCGGGACAAGTCCCTCGCCGAGGGTGCTATCACCATCCCGGGATACAGCGTCGACGGCTGGCTGGTGCGGATCTTCGCCGCGTCCGGGTTCGTCGACGCGGACAAGCCGATCCGCGACTACACCGAGCAGGAGCTCCACGACTTCCTCTACAAGGAGCCGGTCAAGGTCAAGATCGAGACCATCAACATGACCTATGAGGGGCTCGTCCCCCGGGTCCAGAAGTCCTTCCTGCAGAAGGACAAGGAGGCGCTGCAACCGCACATCCGCGCGTTCGTCGATCGGGCCGTCACGTTCACGGCCTGCTCCGAGTGCGGCGGGACCCGGCTCAACAAGGCGGCGCTGGACTCCCGCATCGAGGGCGTCAACATCGCCGACGCGTGCGCGATGCAGATCAGCGACCTCGCCGACTGGGTCCGCGGCATCAAGGACAAGGCCGTGGCACCGCTGCTGAAGACCCTGCAGCAGACCCTGGACTCGTTCGTGGAGATCGGCCTGGGATATCTGTCGCTGGACCGGCCGTCCGGCACCCTGTCCGGCGGTGAGGCGCAGCGCACCAAGATGATCCGGCATCTCGGGTCGAGCCTCACCGACGTGTCGTACATCTTCGACGAGCCGACCGTCGGTCTGCACCCGCACGACATCCAGCGGATGAACGGGCTGCTGGTGCGCCTGCGCGACAAGGGCAACACGGTCCTGGTCGTCGAGCACAAGCCGGAGACGATCGCGATCGCCGACCACGTCGTCGACCTCGGCCCCGGCGCGGGCGGCACCGGCGGCACGGTGTGCTTCGAGGGCACCGTCGAAGGGCTGCGCGCGAGCGGGACGCTCACCGGGCGCCACCTGGACTACCGGGCATCGTTGAAATCCGATCCACGCAAGGCGAAGGGCGTGCTGCCGATCCGCAACGCGACGCGGCACAACCTGCAGGACGTCAGCGTCGACGTGCCGCTCGGTGTGCTGGTCGTCGTCACCGGCGTCGCCGGCTCGGGCAAGAGCTCACTGATCCACGGCTCGGTGCCGAAGGGCGCCGGTGTCGTCTCCGTCGACCAGACCGCGATCCGCGGCTCGCGCCGCAGCAACCCGGCGACGTATACCGGCCTGCTCGACCCGATCCGCACCGCCTTCGCCAAGGCCAACGGCGTGAAGCCGGCCCTGTTCAGCGCCAACTCCGCCGGTGCCTGCCCCAACTGCAACGGCAACGGCGTCATCTACACCGACCTGGCGATGATGGCCGGCGTCGCAACCGTGTGCGAGGAGTGCGAGGGCAAACGGTTCCAGGCGGCCGTGCTCGACTACAAGCTCGGCGGCAAGGACATCAGCGAGGTGCTGGCGATGTCCGTCACCGAGGCCGAGGCGTTCTTCGCCGCCGGCCACGCGAAGTCCCCGGGCGCGCACGCCATCCTGCACCGCATGGCCGACGTCGGCCTCGGCTACCTCACGCTCGGCCAGCCGCTCACCACCCTGTCCGGCGGCGAGCGGCAGCGGCTCAAGCTGGCCATCCACATGGCGGAGAAGGGCGGCGTCTACGTCCTGGACGAGCCCACCACGGGCCTGCACCTCGCCGACGTCGAGCAGCTGCTGAAGCTCCTCGACCGCCTCGTCGACTCCGGCAAGTCCGTCATCGTCATCGAGCACCACCTGGCCGTGATGGCCCGCGCCGACTGGATCATCGACCTCGGCCCCGGCGCCGGCCACGACGGCGGCAGGCTGGTCTTCGAGGGCACCCCGGCCGACCTGGTCGCCGCCCGCTCCACCCTCACCGGCGAACACCTCGCCAAGTACGTCGCCGCGTAACGCCAACCATCTCCGCAGGCGGGCGGCGGACCCCATCCACCGCCCGCCGCGGCGCCGCGCAGCCCGGCAGATGCGCCTCGTTGGTCTCTTTGGTCCACCCGACCCAGGTGATCGACAACCACGCTGTGACCAACATCGGAAGTCGGTGGTCGCGATGCTCATCGTGCAGGGCACCGCGCCCTACCCATGGGGTCTTCTGGTGGTGTCCGACGCCGGTTCCACGTTCCAGGATCTGCCCGAGCAGTTTCCCCCTGGGTGGCAGTTCGTCGCCGCTCGCGACGCGGTGGTGTTCAGTGTCGAGCACATGCAGTTCGCCGATGTGACGGTCCGGGTCTGGCGCGATCAACTCGGTCGCGGCGGCGGCCAGGCGCCGATCAGCTCGGCGCCGCTCACGGTGGCGTCGGGCCAGCTGGTCGTCGGTGACGTCGAGCGAAGCCCAGAGATCACGATGTACGTCGAACAGGAACCCGACGCATGCGTCATCGATGCGTACTTCGACGTACCGCTCGCGCCGGAGGCGGTCGATCTGGTGATACGCCCGGCCTGAGCCCAGAATTCGTGCCACACCGTCGCCGAACAACCCGGTGCATGCCCGCTACCTGGTGGATCGCTGTTATCGGCGGCGGTTGCGGGGGTGGTCCTTCGCGGTGCGTTCGTTGCCGTGCTTGTAGTTGCCGGTCAGGCGGGCCATCAGCTCCTGCGGATCGTCGTTCTCGACGTCGACCAGGAACCGGGCCGCCGCCGCGCCACGCAGCACGCCCGCGGGGCGGCCGTGGTGCAGCAGCTCGATGTCGCCGCTCTTGCGGACGCGGTACGTGAAACCCTCAGGCGATCCAGTCACCACCGCATCGTCCCCGCGACGGGCGGCCCACACGAGCGAGTTTCGACGTGTCGACGGCCCGGACCCGAGATCACGACGGCGGCGGTTGCTACCGTGGGCCGTGCCCATCCCGTGGCGGTCCAGCCCGGACGTGTTCGCCCAGATCCTGCGCCGCCATGGTGTCGATCCCGCGGCCGTGACCGATGTCGAGGCGGCCTGGCGCGCGTTCGGCGAGTTCCTGGACGTCGAGGTCGACGGCGTCGACCCGGACCAGGACGGCGACGGCTTCGTCATCCAGTGGGGCCGCAACTCGTGGACCGACGGGCGACTGTCCCTGACGCTGACCCGGCAGCTCATCGTCCACGACGACGCCGACCCGGAAGACGATGAGGACGCCTACGAGGGCTACGAAGGCCACGACGATTTCTGGCAGGTCGAGCTGACCATGTGCTTCGCCGACGAACCGGACCTGGTCGGCCTCGACGGGCTGGAGATCCAGGACACCAGCTTCGCCTTCGATCCGATCGGCCCGGCGAGGACGGCCGCGCTGGCCGAGGCCAGGGCGACGATGGAACGGCACGCGCAACTGCGCGCCGTCTGGCGGGTCACGCCGGTCGGCAGCGAGCTGACGTTCGACAATGTCTGCTGACTCAGCGGGCAGCGGGCGGGTCGAACCGGCCGGCCAGGTCCTTCAGGATCTCTGAGCGGCGCTGCTCCCGCGCGGCGGCCTTCGCATCGGACCGGGCGGCGGCGTGCCGGCCCGCGAGGGCGGCCTGGGCGGCGAGCTGCCGCAGCCGCAGCCCGAGCCGGCGCAGTCCGTCGTCCGGGCGCACCGCCTCCGCCAGCGCCTGCACGACCGCGATGTCGTCATTGTGCAGGGCACGATCCAGGGCGGTCGCGTCGACCGCCGCTCCCCGGTCGAGCAGGTGCCGGGCAAGGTCCGCGTCGACGGCGTGAGCGCCGACCCGGAGGCTGTTGCCCACCGGTACACCACGATCGACGAGCCACCGGGTGACGGTGGAGGACCGGTGCCGCAGCGCGACGTCGACCGGGGTCAGCCCGCCGCCGACCTCCTCGGCCGGGTCGCATCCCGACGCCACCAACCGCTCCAGCAGTGCGAGGTCGTCGGCCGCGGCGGCCCGCTCCAGCGCCAGCCGGCGCAGCCTGCGCTCCTCGATGAGGGTGCCGCGGTCCAGAGCGCCGCGCCAGTCGAGCACGGAGGAGCGCACCAGCCGGCGCAGCTTCTCTGCCAATTCCCGGACCCGCGGGTCGCCGGAGTCGTGCAGGTCGTCCACGGCGTAGCGCAGCTCGGCGCCGGCGGTGTTGTCGGCCTCCCACGGGTCGCGCTCCAACGCCAGCCGGCCGAACAGCGCACGGAGGTCACCGGCGAGCGGCGCGGCCCGGTCGCCGGCCACCAGCTCCCATCCCGCCGGTAGCCCCTGCTGCCAGGCCACGACCGCGCCGTGGTCCGGGCCTTCGGCGGTCCGGACGTACACCCGGTCGAGGTACTCGAATCCGCCGATCGGCAGGTGGACGAGCCGCCCGGACCAGCCCGGCTGGTGCTCCGCGGCCAGCGCGCACTCGTGGTCGATCCAGCCCCACAGGCCGTCGTAGGCGCCGCTGTCCGGGTAGAACAGCTCCGCGAACGACAGTGCCACGTCGTGCCCGCCGAGGTCCGCGCGCAGGTCGTAGTACAGCCGACCGCCGAACGTGGTCCGCCACAACGCCACGAGCGCGCCGGGCAGCGGTCCGGCGCACCGCGATTCCACCGCGGCGAGCACCTCGTCGGTGACGGGCGGCTGTGCCCGCAGCACCAGCCGGTCCTCGAACACCGCGATCCCGGCCTCGGCGAGGATCCGCAGTTCGGTCCCATTCATCTGCATCGCTGCTCCAGGGCAGTGCGAACGATCTCCACAGCACGCGGCACCGGTCAGGACCCCGGGTCGAACGCCGGCGCGTACGGCAGGGGGACGGATCCCCACCGGGCGGTGAGGGTGTCGTGCAGGCGGCCCGACAACTCGGCCAGTGCCGGCGTCGCGGAGGAGTGGCGGGCCTGGTCGAGCCGGTGCAGGATCGTCGCCTGGTGGGTCGGCGCGGGAGGACCCGGAGCTGTGGTCGGCGAGGCGAGCAGCGCCCGGGGCAGGAACCAGGACATCGACAGGAACGCCCAGCCGACCGTGGCGGCGTCGAGGTCCGCGCGGAAGGCGGCGGCATCCGGCACGCGGCCGCCGCCGCATACGCGTCGAGGGCGCGCCGCGTGACGGCGGACGGGAGCCGCCACGAGCACCAGCAGGACGGCCACGGCGCGGTCAGGTACGCGACGTCCCACGCCACGTGTCGCCACTGCGCGCTCTCGAAGTCGATCAGCGCGATCCCGTCGCCGGTGCGCACGTTGTTGTCCGGGCACGCGTCGGCGGGCGTCAACGCGGCGGGGCCGGCACGGTCGCCGAGCGCGCGTAGCTCGTCGAGGGCGTGCACCGGGACGTCCACACTCAGCTCGCCGCAGTGCTCCGCCAGGCTGCCGGCGGCACGGTCCAGATCCGCCGGCAGCGTCGACTCCGCCGAGGCTGCGGGAAGGGCGTCCCGGAACGCGGCGCGCAGGCCGGACGTCGCGCGGTGCAGCCCGGCGACCGTCGTGGCCCACGCCGTCACCGCGTCCGCCGCGGCGACCGGGTCCTGGCCGAGCAGCGCGTCGGCGACGCTCGGCCCGGAGCCGAGGTCCGACATCACGACGGTCGGCGGGTCGGCGCAGGCCGCGATCAGCCGCGGCGCGAGGACCTCCGGCGGCAGCATGGACAGCGCCGCGGTCTCCCGCGCCCAGCCCTCGCCCGCGTCGATGAACTCCTTGACGATGAGGGTGCGGTTGTCCGCGCGGATGCGCCGCACGCGGGACCGGTCGCTGCCGCCCAGCGGGCCCAGCGACTCCAGCCGGGCGCCCGGGAGCAGCACCCGTGCCGTGTCGAGGTCATTCCCCACCGGTGGTCCGGGGCAGTGTGAACGGCGGGGCGGTGCGGTCGAAGGCGCCGAGTTCGCCGCCGGGTTCGCCGATGTACGCGTAGCCGTCCTGGACGTAGAAGTGCATCCACGGTTCCCCGGACGGGTGCACATAGGCGACGCCGATCCAGCCCTGCGTTAGCGACCACGGGGCCAGCCAGCGCGGCACGGAGCGCATCAGGTCATACATCGCGTCGTCGACCAGGTACATCCGCACGTACAGCGCGTTCGACTCCAGCGACCGGGCCCAGCCGCCGGGCATGGTGTCGTCCGGGACCGGGAGCAGGCACTGCCAGGCCTCCAGCTCCGGCCGCTCCGGCGGCTGGTCGGTCAGGCCGAGGTGGAAGCGCAGTTCGGCCAGGACCGACTGGGGTGTGTCGGGGCGCAGCCGCAGCCGCAGCGTCCACTCGTAGTGCAGGCTCATTGGCGGGCGTACTCGAGGGCGCGGCGGACGTTGTCGGCGACCGGGTCGACCGAGTCCAGGACGAGGCGTTCGTCGTCCCAGCCTTCGAAGCCCGCGCGGCGGGCCTCGACCGACTCCCAGGTCGGCTCGGCGGCGCCGGCGAGGTCGACGTCGCGGCGCTCCTCGAGCCGCCGCCGGTGCAGGGCCGGGTCGGAGCAGACGACCTCGACGAACCGCAGCGGCACCTCGTGCCGGGCGGCCAGGTCGCGCCACTGCTGGCGGGCCACCTCGGCGTCGTTGACGGCGTCGACGACGACGGTCTGGCCGAGCTTGAGCATCGCCCCGGCGAGCGCGCCGACGACGACGAACGCGGCCAGCCCGGTCGGCTGGTCCCGGTCGATCCCCGCGGCCCACAGCGCGATCTCGACCGGGTCCACCGGCAGCACCGGCGCCGGCAGCTCCCGGGCCAGCTGCCCGGCGATCGTGCTCTTGCCGGTCCCCTGCAGGCCACACATCGCGATCAGCACCTGCACAGGTTGCCACAGTCAGTCGAGCGGATCCCAGTGTCCGGCGTACCGCAGCAGCGAGGCGGCGAGGTCCGGGTGCGCCGCCGCCCAGACCGTGTCGAACAGGAACCACTGCTGGTGCCCGAACGGCTCGTTGCAGTGCATCGCCAGCTGGGCGAGGTGCTCGTCGACCCGGAGCAGGGAGGCGCCGGGGTCCCGCCCGTCGGTGCACTCGCCGACCGCGATCAGCTCGGTGGCTTCCTGATACGCGGCGGCGTGCGCGTCCGGCATGCCGCCCGGCCACGGGTCGTCGTTGAGGTTGAAGCCCGGCCACTGGTTGCACCGCCGCAGGGTCGGTTCGACGGTGGTGTCGTCCGGGGCGACGAGCGCCCGCAGCACGAGCAGTTCCGGCGGCCAGTCGCCGGCCGGCGCGGCCGCGCGCAGGTGACCCGGCAGCCCCGGCAGGTCGACGCCGGGGAACTCGAGGGGTGCCAGCCGGGCCAGGGTCTCGCCGTCGTAGTGGGTGAGGAACACCGCGTAGGTGGTCACCGCGCCACCGGCGGGCAGTGCGTCGCCGGGCAGCGGCCAGGACCCGTGCAGCAGGTAGGCGAGCCGGTCGGCGCGGGCCGTTGCCAGGTCGTCGTGGAGGAAGAAGTAGGCCAGTTCGACCTCGTCGTCGTCGGTACGCACGCGCAGGCTCTGTCCGTCGAGCCGGATGTAGTCGGCGTCGCCCTCGACGTAGAGGTGTTCGTGCAGCAGCGTGCGCAGCTCATCGACCGTCTCCGGCCGAGCCAGCGGGTGAGACCGGGCCGCTTCGAAGATCGAGGCCAGCCCGTACACCGGACCGCCGAGCTCCGCCTCGATCCAGTCCCGTGGCGCGTCGTGGTCCCAGCCGCGCCGGAACCAGTCCAGCACGTCGCGATCCGGCAGCCGGCGGATCCGCAGGCTCAGCGGGCCCTCGTAGTGCGTGCGGTAGACGAAATACACGTCCGCGACTGTACGGCTCGCGGCAGGTCCAGTACGTTGCGCGCGTGAAGATCGTGGAGGACGACGAGCCCCGGCCCGTCGAGTTCGTCGGCGCTGGTGGGTACGGCGTGCCGTTGCCGTTCACGAACTCCTCCCGCAGACCGCCCGAGCCGCCGGCACCCGACCCACCACGAAGGCGGTGGTGGTGGCTGGTGTCGACGGGTGTCCCGGTGCTGCTGCTCGTGACGCTGTACCTGAGCGCCAGGACCACTACCGCGCCATCGGCACAGCCGGAGACGCCCCCGGAGGTGAAGAAGGCGCTCATCGACGCCGGGCTCGCCGCGCAGAGCGAGGCGCTGCTCGGCGGTGACCTGGCCGCGTACCTCAGGTTCGTGGACGCCCCGCTGCACGCCGAGTTCACGCAACGGTTCCACTCATTGCGGGCGCTGCGCGTGGGGCGGTGGTCGGCGACGGTGACCCGCATGCCGCTGGACCTCGACGACGAGGCAAACATCGACGTGGGGGTCGGGTACTGCCTCGGCGACAAGGACTGCGTACCCGTCAAGATGGTGCTGTCGAGCCGGTGGACGGTCCGGGACGGCAGAGCAGTCGCGACCACCTTCCAGCGGACCACGCTGCCGTGGGACGTGACGCCCCTGGAAGGCGTCACCGGCCGGCGGGTGATCGTGGCCGGACCGGCCTCCGTCGCCGGGCAGTTGCCGCAGATCGTCGCGGCCGCGGACCAGGCGGCCGAGGTCGCCGACCGGTACGCGCGGTGGGAACCGCCGCCGAAGCGGTACGTCGTCTACGTCGCCGCGGACGAGCAGGTGGGCTACTGGTGGATCGACGAGGGCGCGACCGCCGCGTGGACGCACGGCATCGCGGTCCAGGCTGGCCAGCAGGGCCTGACGAACCTGCTGGCGCACGAGTTCACGCACGTGGTGAGCCTGCGTCGCGGGCAGCGCCCGGAATGGTGGTTGTCGGAGGGGCTCGCGGAGTACGTCGCCGACCGCGCCGGCTCCTCGACGCGGGACCGGCTGCCGTCCGTGCGACGGTTCCTGCAGGCCGGCGGCTGGGACGGCGAGGTCGCCTACCACGGGCCGCCGCCGGGCACCCCGGAGGACGAGCGGCTCGCCCGGCTCGGCCTGGCGCTGCTCACCGTGACCTGCCTGGCGGACCGGTTCGGCGAGGACCGGATGCTGGCGTTCTTCGCGGCCGTCGTCCGCGACGAGTCGACTCCGGAGTGGGCCGCGCCGGCGTTGCTCGGCACTGACTGGGCGCCGGTCGCCGCGGCCTGCTCGGCCGAGATCCGTGGCAAGGTCAATTAACGCTTCCCCACGGATGAATCCGGGGGATTTCTGACTCAGGCTGCACGCAACCCGCTCCCGGAGGAGGTGATTGCATGTCTTACGCCATCAACGCCAGCACGGTCACGCTCCACCGTGGCGAGGATGAGCCTCGCAGCATTCTCGTCGCGCCCAGCGGTGTAGCCGCAGGACTCGCAGACGAAGATCCGTACACCCAGCCCGAGTCTTTGCTTGGCTCTCGTCAAACACCCGGAACAGGTCATGGTCGTGTAGGCGGGCGGTACCAGCACCACCCTCCGGCCCGCCCGCGTGCCACGTTCGATCAGTTCCCGCTTCGCCGCACCGATCGCGGCGTCGGCGGCCTTACGCGCCATCGTCGACTTGGCGAGGAACGTCGGTTTGAAGTCCTCGACGGCGATCGTCTGATGGTTGTCGACGACGGCCTTGGCCCAAATGCGGGCGGTGTGCTGGTTCTGCCGGGCGGCCTTCTTGTGCAGCTTCGCGGCCTGCCGTTTCGCGCGCAGGTAGCCCTTCGAAGCGGCGTGACCTCGCGGTGGGCGGCGGCGGGCCATCTTGCGCTGCGCCTTCGAGAGTTCGGCCGCGCACCTCTTGCGGTAGCCCTGGTACGGCAGGTTGTAGGCGGGATCTGTGGTGGTCGCCGTTGTGCTGACGCCCCAGTCGATGCCGATCGACCCGTCGACCTCGGGCGCATCGACGGGGTCGTGGCGGACCACGAACGACGCGTACCAGTGGCCGAGGGAGTCCTGGAGCAATCGGACGCTGGACGGTTCGGACGGCAGATTGCGGGACCACACGACCGGAATGATGATGCCGCCCGCCAGCCTGAGGCGACCGTCCTTCAGCGTGAAACCGCGCAGCGTGTAGTCGAGGCTGGGCAGCGTCTTCGACCGCTTCTTCAGGGCAGGCCGACCACGGCCCTTGACCTTGAACGAGTGCGTCAGAGCGAGGCTGTAGGTCCGCAGGATCTGCTGTTGAGCAACCTGCGACCCGTCGCGCAGCCAGCCGTTGCGGGCGCGGGCTTCGGTGAGCATCTTGCAGAGCTTGGCGAAGGTGGGTTTCCGACCGGTCTTCTGCTGGTGGACGGCCTCGTTCCACAGCCAGCGGCAGCGTCCCCATTCGGCGAGCAGTGCGGCTTCCGCCGTCGCGCCGGGGCGCAGACGGTAGGTGTAGCGCACTACCCCTTTCATAAAGAAAAATATACAGCATTGAGCTATATAGTGTCGGCATGGACGAGGTCCGATCGAACAACAACGTCGTCTACCGCTGCAACTTCCACGTGGTCTGGTGTCCGAAGTACCGGCGGCCGGTCATCACCGGCGCGGTCGATGTTCGACTCAAAGAAATTATCCGCGAGGTGTGCGCCGAACGGGACTCGCCCATCGAAGCGATCGAGACCATGCCCGATCACGTGCACCTGCTCGTCGTCTGCGATCCGCAGTTCGGCATCCATCGCCTCGTCAAACAGATCAAGGGTCGGTCTTCACGACTCCTCCGCGCCGAGTTTCCCCACCTCAAGTCCAGGCTGCCGACCCTGTGGACCAACTCGTACTTCGTCGCCACAACGGGCGGCGCGACCCTGGAGATCGTCAAACACTATGTCGAGAACCAACGCAACGTTTAAAGCACTCCCTTACCTCCCCATGCCTGAAACCAGGGGCTTCTCGGGAGCTTTTCGGTGATGACGTTGACGACGCGGTTCACGACGCTCGCGGGGGTACGGCATCCGATCATGCTCGCGCCGATGGGCGGCTCGGCCGGCGGGGCGCTCGCCGCGGCCGTCTCGCGGGCCGGCGGCCTCGGCATGCTCGGCGCCGCCGACGGCAACCGGGCGTGGCTGGACCGGGAGGTGCCGATCGTCGCCGCCGGCACCGACCGGCCGTGGGGCATCGGCTTCCTCACCTGGATGCTCGACGCCGACGCCGTGCGGCGGGCCCTGCAGCACCGGCCGCGGGCGGTCATGCTGTCCTTCGGCGACCCGGCCCCGTTCACGGAACTCGTCCGGCAGGCGGGCGCCCTCCTCATCATCCAGGTCACCGACCTCGAGGAGGCCCGCCGCGCGGTGGACCTGGGCGCCGACGTCATCGTGGCGCAGGGCACCGAGGCCGGTGGGCACGGCGCCCGGCGGGGACGCTCGACCCTGCCTTTCGTCCCCGTCGTGGTGGACCTCGCGGCGCCGGTGCCCGTCCTCGCCGCCGGTGGGATCGCCGACGGGCGCGGCGTCGCGGCGGCGCTCGCCCTGGGCGCGGCCGGCGCCGTGATCGGCACCCGGTTCCAGGCCACCAGCGAGGCCTTGGTTGACCCCGCGATCGCGAAGGCGATCGTCGACGGGCGCGGCGGGGACACCGAACGCAGCCGGCTCCTCGACCTCGCCCGTGGTTCCAGCTGGCCGGAGCGGTACACGGCGCGGACGCTCGGGCATCCGTACCTGGACCGGTGGCGCGGCCGGGAGACCGAGCTCGACGCCGGCGCCCGGCAGGAGTATCAGGACGACGTGGCCCGCGGCGCGATCCCGCCGCTGCCGGTCTGGGCCGGCGAGGCCGTGGACCTCATCAACGACCTGCCGTCCGCCGAAGACCTCGTGCCCGCCCTGGCGGCGCAGGCCGAGCAGGCACTGCACCGGGCCGGCCGGAGCGACCTGCGCCGGAAGCTGCCGATGCGGGTCCGCACCGCGGACGGCATCCACGAGTGGACACTGATCCGCACCGACGACGACCTGCTCCTGCGGGCACCCGACGGCAGGCAGTGGGCGGCCGGCGGCGACGACCTGCACGAGTCGCTGCTGTCGCTACGCCGCCGGCTGGAGGCCGACGGCATCCTGCTGTGCTGCAACGCCGCCCGGCGCAACGCGCACGGCACGGGCATGTCACGCAGCATGAGCGGGGGCGAGGCCACCTACCTGCTACGGCGGGGACGCCGCATGCGCATCCGGGACATCGTCCACGTGCTCGACCCGGCCGACTGCGCCGACGTGGTCACCATCGACGAGCAGCAGGCGTGGTTCGACGCCTGGCTGCGAACCGTCACCGGCTGGGGCTATCTGGTCCATGGCCCGCTGAGCGTGTTCCGTCGCCGCTGATCCGCAGTTCCTCGGCGATCGCGGCCAGGACGGCCCGCGGGTCGGCGGCGCGGGTCAGGGCGCGGCCGATGACGACGTGTGAGGCGCCCGCGCGGAACGCATCCACCGGGTGGGCCGGCCGGGCGTGATCGGTGCCGGCCGGGTCCGGTGCCGGCAGGGTGACGCCCGGCGTGACGATGAGCTGGTCGGAGCCGAGCAGGCGGCGCAGCGGTGCGGCGTCGTGGGGTGCGGCGACGACGCCGTGGCAGCCTGCGGCCCGGGCGAGCAGGGCCAGCCGGGTGACCTGCTCCTCGGTCGAGGCGGCCACCCCGACCTCGGCGAGGTCGGCCGCGGTGAGGCTGGTGACGACGGTCAGCGCGACCACCCGCAGCCGCGGGAACTCGGCGGCGGCGCCCACCGCGGCCGCGAGGATCCGGGAGCCGCCGGTGGCGTGGACGGTCACCATCGTCGCGCCGAGCCGTCCGGCGGCCCGGACCGCCCCGGCGACCGAGGTCGGGATCTCGAACAGCTTCAGGTCGAGGAAGACGTCCTTGCCCGCCTCGGCGAGCGTGGTCGCCAGCGCCGGGCCGGCGGCGGTCAGCAGCTGCAGCCCGATCTTGTACGACTGGCACGCGTCTCCGAGCCGCTCCACGACCGCCGACGCCTCACCGGCGGTGTCGAAGTCCAGCGCGACGATGACCCGACGGGTGAGATCCATGGTCGTCATGCTGGCATGATCACAGGCATGACCGACCGGTTCCTCACCCACCTGCCCATCGGCGGGCCGGCCGTGCCGTTCGACGGCGACGGCATTCCCGGCTGGGACACGTTCCCGTTCGACGGCGACCTGGCGGTGAAGTCGCTCGACCCGCCGGTGCTGCCGGAGCCGCCGCGCAACGGCGATGACGACCCGGCGTCGTGCTCCGTCTGCCGGGACGGGCTGAGCCGGGCGGTGTGGGCCGATGAGCACTGGATGCTGCGGCACTCCGGCGGGCCCACCGCGATCCCCGTCGTGGTGCTGCTGTGCCCGATCGGCCATTACGACCTGAGCGACCTGCCGCCCGAGCGGGCCGCCGAGATCGGGCCGATGATGCAGCGGGTCGAGCGGGCCATCATGTCCGTCGGTGGGATCGCCCGGGTGCACACGCAGAAGATCGGTGACGGGGCGGCGCACCTGCACCTGTGGTTCATGGGCCGGCCTGCCGGGCTGACCCAGCTGCGCGGCAGCTGCCTGACGCTGTGGGACGACGTGCTGCCCAAGCAGGACGAGGCCCAGTGGCGGGCGGTCCTGGCCGAGGTGGCCGCCGCCCTCGCCGCCGACGGCGGCACCGCCCACCAGAGCACCGCCGACTGAGGCGGCTACCGGACGGGCAGCGCCTCGACGAGCCGGAACCGTTGCAGCACGGCGGGTGTGGTGTCGTCGACGGTGAACTCCGGGTCGCCGAGCCAGCCACGGTAGTCCGGCCCGTGCCAGAACTCCTCGTGCCCGGCCCGCCACGCGGCGACCGTGTCGTGGCCCTCACCCTCGTCGCGGGCGTGCCTGACGTCGACGTCGCCGAGCGGGAGCACGTCGACCCGGGTCATCTCGATGACGGCGACCGGGCGCCCCGCGGAGTCGATCACCGCCGCCCGGTCGCCGGCGGCCGGCATCGGCTCGCCGTCGAGTTCGTAGTCCTGGGCCAGGGCCGTGGTGGTGGTCTTCGTCCCGTCCAGCACCGCGGCGACGAGCGCGTCGCGCAACGGGCCGGGGAAGGCGAACTGGAACACGGGCAGGTCGGCGGCGGTCATCCGGCCAGCGTAGTGCCCGCGGCGGCGGCCAGGACGACCTCGGCGGCGGTCGTGCGCGCGTAGAGCACCCGGCGCCCGGCGCGGTGCGCGCTGACCAGGCCCGCGTCGCGCAGGGCGGTGAGATGCTGCGACACGCCGGAGGCGGAAACGCCGGTCCGCTGGGCGAGTTCGGTGGTCGAGGCGGGTGTACCGAGTTCCGCCAGCAGCTGTGCCCGCGCCCGGCCGAGCACCGCAGCCAGTGCGGTCACACCCGACATGGGCCGGCTGTCCCACAGGGTGCCGGCTCCCCTGGCCGGGTACGCCAGCTGCAGCGGGTCCGGCGGCGCCGACCTGGTGAACAGGTCCGGCCCGGTGAATACCGACGGGATCAGCAGCAGCCCCGGACCGGTGGCGGCAAGGGACACCGGACCCGGCCGGCGGGCCAGGCGCAGCGTGGTGTCGACCCACGCGACCGAGGCGTGCAGGTCGTTGAGGACGTGACCGGCGCCGTGCTCCGCGACGAGGCGGGCCCGGTGGAACACGTCGGCGTCCAGCACCGCGCGGATGCGCGCCCAGTACGGCGCGAGCGCCAGCTGCCAGTACACCTCGATCTCGCTGGTGAGCAGCGGCAGTTCGGCAGCCGGGTCGGCGTGCAGGCGCCGCGCCCGCGTGCCGAGGCCGCCCTCCTGCCGGGCGAGTCGGTCGAGGTCGCGGTGGACCTGCGCGGGCGGCGTGGCCCGGATCGCGGCGAGTTCGCCGGCGAGGGTCGGGGTCGCGCCGGCGGGTGCCGGGTTGAGGAAGTCGGGCACGTATCCGGCCGCCGGGATCAGCTCGGCCAGCCGGCCCGCGGCGAGGCCGGCCGCGGCGACCCTGGGCCGGACGTCGTCGATCCACGCCTGGTGCACTGGGTGCGCCCGGCTCCGCGCGAGCAGCCGGTAGCTGGGCCCGGCCTCCCACATCGGCGAGACCGCGAACCGGACGCGGGCCAGGTCCGCCACCGAGAACGCCAGCTCCTCCATCACCCGACCCTAACGATTCGTTCCTGGCTGAATCATTCGGCCCGGCGGTGCCCGTGCCGCCAAGCTGCCGGCATGACTTCGCAGATGATCGACGCGGCGGCCGCGGGCACCTGGACTCTCGGCGATCTGGTGGTCAACCGGATCGGGTTCGGTGCGATGCGCCTGCCGCAGCACGGTGAGGCGTTCGCGCCCGGCGCCGTCCCACGCGACCGCGACGAAGCCGTCCGCGTGCTGCGGCGCGCCGTCGAGCTCGGGGTGAACCACATCGACACCGCCGCGTTCTACTTCTCCGCGCTGCGCTCGGCCAACGAGCTGATCGGCCGGGCGCTCGCCCCGTTCCGCGCCGACCTGGTCATCGCCACGAAGGTCGGACCGGCGCGGGACCGGTCGGGCGCGTGGGAGCCGCACGCGACCCCGGGGCAGCTGCGCGCGCAGGTCGAGCAGAACCTGCGGGAGCTCGGCCGGGACCAGCTCGACCTGGTGAACCTGCGCGTCGTGGGCACCGACCCGGTCGCGGAACGGTTCGGCGCGCTCGCGGACCTGCGGCAGGCGGGGCTGATCCGGCACCTGGGCCTGTCCAACGTCCACCCGCACCACCTCGACGAGGCCCTCGCCATCGCGCCGGTGGTGTGCGTGCAGAACATGTACGGCGTCGGGGTGCGCCCGGAGCAGGCCGGCCTCGTGCGGCGGTGCGGGTCGCTGGGCGTCGCGTTCGTGCCGTTCTACTCCATCGCCGGCACCGCCCGCGCCGCAGGCACCGCGGGGGTGGGTGGCACCGGCGGGGATGACGCGGTGCGCGCGGTCGCCGCGGCGCACGGGGCGAGCCCGGCGCAGATCCGCATCGCGTGGACCCTGCATCAGGGCCCGCACGTCCTGGCGATCCCCGGCACCGGCGACCCGGAGCACCTCGCCGCCAACGTCGCCGCGGGCGCGCTGCGGTTGACGGCACAGGACCTGGCGCGGCTCGACGCGGACGGGTGACGGTTCCCTCGCACCCGTGGGTGGTCGTTCGTACCTGCTCGCGACCCGGATGCCGATGTCGCGGGCCGGCTTCGAGGCGTGGCTCAACGCGCCGCTGCCGGGCCTGGACGTCATCGAGAACCCGGCCGCGATGTGGACCGGCGACGTCTACCCGGACCTGCCGCTCGGCGGCGACCAACCGCTGGCCGTGCTGCTGGTCGACCGGGCCGGCGCCCGGTTCGTCGACCGCTACCCGGTCGGCGCGCTGATCGAGCGGTTGCGCCCGGTCGAGGCCGCGTTCCTGGCGGCCGGCGAGGCCGCCGGCGGCGAAGGCGACTGGAACGCCGAAGGACTGGTGGACCCCTTGATCCGCGACGGCGACGGCGACGGCTGAAGGGCTATCCGCGGCGCACGGCCAGGACGGCGACGTCGTCGGTCGGTGCCGTGCCGTCCAGCAGCCCCATCGCCGCGTCGCAGGTGGCGTCCGCCGTGCCTGGGTGCAGGGCGCCGACCATCCGTTGCAGGCCCTTCATGATGCTCTGGTCGCGGCGTTCGACGAGACCGTCGGTGTACAGGAACAGGCCTTCGCCCGGCGCGATGGGCAGCCGGGTGACCCGGCGTTCGGCGCCCCGGTAGGCGCCCAGCGGCAGGTCCGGCGCGAGGGCGAGCAGCCGGCCCGGCCGGTCCGGATGGGTCATCACCGGTGGCAGGTGGCCGGCGCTGGACAGCGTCACCGTGCTGAGGGTGGGGTCGAGCACCGCGTAGACGGCGGTGGCCATGGCGTCGGGTTCGAAGCGCTGGACCTTGCGGTCGAGGCGGGTCAGGACGTCGGCCGGGTCGTCGGTCTCCATGGCGTACGCCCGCAGCGCGCTGCGGATGCGGCCCATCACCACGGCGGCGTGCAGCCCGCTGCCGGCGACGTCACCGATGACGATGCCGACGTGACCGGACGGCAGGTCGAAGACGTCGTACCAGTCGCCGCCGACGCCGACCTGGGCGCCGGGCACGTATCGCACCGCCACGTCCAGGCCCGGGATCGAGGGCGGCCGGGCCGGCAGGAGGCTGCGTTGCAGGGCCACCGCGGCGGCCCGGTCCAGGTGCGACCGGCGGGCCTCGGTGGCGAGACTGGCCCGGTCGGCGACCAGCTGCAGCAGCTCGATGTCGTCGGCGGTGAACCTCCGGGGCGCCGCGGTGCCGACGTGCAGCACGCCGGTGACCCGGCCGCTGCTGAGCATCGGCACCCCGAGGACCGAGACGATCCGCGCCGGCAGCAGCGCCGCCTCGACGCCGCCGGGATGGTCGAAGCGCTCGACGGCGACCGGCTGCCCGCGCACGGCGACACCGCCGGCGAAGCCGAGACCGATGGGCACCCGCACGTCGTGCCGCAGGTCCTGGTCGAGGCCGGCCGCCGCGGTGGCGACCAGGAAGGTGCCGTCCTGGTCGAGCAGCAGCGCCACGGCGCTGTCGGCGCTCAGGATGTCCAGGGTCCGCTCCAGCAGCTCGTGGAGCAGGTCCTCGAGCCCGAGCTGGGACAGGGCAGCGTCGGTCACCGCCTGCAGCCGGCGTAACCGCTCCGCACTGTCGGCTGTGGCCTTCCCGCCGCGCTTCGGCACCGTGTCCCTGCCCCTCACCCGTCGAGCTGCCTGCCCAGTGTCGCACCCGTCCCGTGCCCGCCGGATCGACCACGGTCCCCGTGGTCAGCCGGACAGGTGAATCAGCACCCCGGTCAGGTCGAGCACGTCCCGCACGATTCCGGTCGGATTGGTGATCCGGAAGTGCTGCCCCCGCTCATCCGCCAGGCGTCTGCTCTTGAGCAGCGTGTTGATGCCGGCGGAGTCGATGAACGTGACCGCCGCCAGGTCGACCACCACGCTCGGCGGGCCGGCGTCGATGGCGGCGAGGACGGCCTGGTCCAGCTCGGCGACCGTTGACAGGTCGACGGCGCCGGCGACGGTCACGGTGATCATGCCGGCGTCGCGGGTGGTGGACAGCGACAGTGCCATGGGCCCTCCTTGCGCGAAACGACGAGCGCCTGCTGACCCTATATGGTGGCGCCGCCTCGGCAGCGACGTCAGGCCGCGGCTTTGCGGTGGTGTTTGGTGCGGTACATCGCCGCGTCCGCGTCGCGCAGCAGCCGGTCGGGGTCGCCGGCCGGACCGGTGGCGACTCCGACGCTGGCGCCGACGCGCAGCGGGCGCCCGTCGAGGTCGATCGGCGCCGAGAGCGCGGCCACGATCTGCCCGGTGAGTGTGTCGACGCGGGCCGGGTGCGGGTCGGCGACCAGCACCGCGAACTCGTCGCCGCCGAGCCGGGCGGCGAGGTCGCCGGGGTGCAGCAGCGCGGTCAGCCGGCCGGCGACGGTCGTGAGGACGTGGTCGCCGACGTGGTGGCCGTGCCCGTCGTTGATCGCCTTGAAGCCGTCGAGGTCGATGACGAGCACGCTGATCCGGCCGCCGGCGGCGGGGCGCTGCAGGCGCTCGCCGAGCAGGGCACGGTTCGCGAGGCCGGTCAGGGCGTCGTGGGTGGCCTGGTGGCGCAGCTTGTCCTGCAGGGCGCGGGCCTCGGTGATGTCGCGGGCGTTGTACACCACGCCGCGCACGCTCGGGTTGCCGCGCAGGTCGGCGCCGATCACGTCGAGCCACCGGTAGGTGCCGTCGGTGTGCCGGAGCCGCACCTGGGCCGAGGCCCGGCCGGTGGGGCCGGCGGTGAGCGCGTCGAACAGGCCGGCGTCCACGGGGTGCACGCGTTCGCGGAGCACCGTGCCGAGCGCCTGCTCGGGGTCGATCCCCAGGATCCGCCCGGCGGCCGGGCTGGCGTAGATGACGGCGTCCCGGTCGTCGACGACGAGCGTGACGTCGGAGGCGTGCTGCACCAGGGAGCTGAACCACTCCTTCTGGTCGCGCAGCTCCAGCATGCTGCGGTCCAGGTCGGTCAGCAGCCGGTCGTTGTCGTGGAAGGCGGCGAGCTGCCGGGTGAGCACGAGCACCGTGATGATCACGACGCCGGCGGTCACGCCCCAGATCCGGGCGTCCGGGCGCACGCCGGCGAGCGCGGCGACGAGCAGGATCTGGGTGGCGATGACCGCCAGGTAGGGCATCCGGCTGAACCGGCCCCGCGGCCCTCCCGGCCGGTCGCCGGGGTGGTGGCGGGTCTGCAGTTCCTGCAGCCGGAGGCTGAACGCGACCAGGATGCACGGGATGAGCTGGGCGACGTTCATCAGGCCGGGGTCGGTGTCGCCGGTGACGACGGCCGCGACGGAGGCGCCGTCGCTTGACGGGCACGACGGTAAGCCGTAACTTACCGTTCGTGGCCACTTACCAAGCCGGCGACGGCTGGGACGCGCTCGGCGACCCCACGAGGCGCGCGATCGTCGCGTGCCTCGCCCAGCGGCCACAGGCCGTCGGCGAGCTCGCGGACTCCCTGCCGATCAGCCGGCCGGCGGTCTCCCAGCACCTGAAGGTGCTCAAGGACGCCGGCCTCGTCACCGATCAGGCTGCCGGCACCCGCCGGGTCTACCGGCTCAACCCGGCCGGCGTCGCCGCGCTCCGGGACCAGCTCGACACCTTCTGGCGCCGCGCGCTGGAGGGATACCAGGACGTCGTCGAACCACCCGCCGAGGAGCAGTCATGACCGGGACCGCCGAAACCACCGTCGTCCGCCGGCAGATCATCGTGCAGGCATCGATCGAGCGGGCATTCACCGTGTTCACCGAGCGGTTCGGCGACTTCAAACCGCCGGAACACACCCTCCTCGGCGTCGCGCTCGCCGAGACGGTGTTCGAGCCCAGGGTCGGCGGGCACATCTACGACCGCGGCGTCGACGGCAGCGAGTGCCGCTGGGCGAGGATCCTGGCCTACGACCCGCCGCACCGGGTCGTGTTCAGCTGGGACATCAGCCCCGCCTGGCGGCTGGAGACCGACCCGGACAACACCAGCGAGGTCGAGGTCCTCTTCACCGCCGAGGCCGCGGACCGCACCCGGGTGGACCTGGAGCACCGCCTCCTGGACCGGCACGGCCCCGGCTGGCAGGGCGTCCACGACGGCGTCTCCGGCGACGAAGGCTGGCCGCTGTACCTCGACCGCTACGTCGCCCTGTTCGCTGGGCACTGAGGAGCCGATGGCGGTGTGCACCCCTGCGCACCGCCACCGGCGTCCTGGCGTGGCAGCCGACGCCGACGGCCGCCACGGGTATCTCTCTATCTCAGCGCACCGTCCACAGCTGGTTCGGTAGGCCGAGGCAGTCCCAGATGATCATCTGGGTACCGTTCGCCGTGCCGCGGCCCGACGCGTCCAAGCAGCGCCCGGACGGAGGGTTGTAGATCGAGCCGTCGGCGCGGATGACCCACTGCTGGGCCGTGTTGCCGTAGCAGGTCCACAGCTGGACCTTCGTGCCGTTGGCGGTCAACGCCCGGTCGATGTCCAGGCACTTGCCGGACTGCGGGTTCACCAGGGCGTTGTCCTCCTGCCGCCACTGCTCGGCGCCGTTGTTCAGGCAGTCCCACAGCTGGACCTTCGCACCGTCCGCGGTGCTGCCGCCGGAGATGTCGAGGCACCGGTTCGAGCCGACCCCGACGATCGTCTTTGCGGTCGACGTCGTGGTGCCGCCCCAGTTGGCGCCGCGGCCGGACAGGGTGCCGTTGACGAACAGGGAGTTCTGCAGCTCCCGCTTGAAGCCGGCCTTGATGTTGGCGTTGTCCTGGATGCGGCTGTTGCCCCAGTAGCCGTCGGAGCAGCCGGGCTGGCCCGACGACGCGCCCGGCGGGCAGGCGAACTGCGCGATCGCCTCCCAGTTGCTGTTGATGTACGCGGCGGCCCGCAGCACGTCGGCGTTGCTGTTCACGTAGTTGAAGTACTCGTTGTACCAGGAGCCGAGCTTCGTCCAGTCACCGCCGAGCGACACCCGGTTGTTGACGTTGGTGCAGCTGGCGTCCAGCTGCGCGGTGCGGTACGCCTGCGGGGTCGACTCGGCGATCAGCGCCGGCTTGTTGTGCCCGCGGGCGAAGTTCAGGACCCGGTCGTAGAGGACCTTCGGGCTGCTGGTCGGGTTGTCGCAGGCCCACTGGTACTGCCGGAGTTGGCGTCCCAGTAGAACGTGCTCAGCGCGACCCAGTCCACCACGTCGTCGCCGGGGTACCAGTCGGCGAGGTGGTTGGCGTTGCTGAAGTCGAACTTGTACTGGGCGTCGCCGTCCTTGGCGTAGCTCGCGCTCTGCCACACGGTCGCCACGTTGGTGGCGCCGAGGGCGTCGATGCGCTGCTTCACCACGCGGAACGCGGCCTTGTAGAAGTCGTAGTTGTAGCAGTTCCACGGGCCGTCGAACTCGTAGCCGACCCGCAGGTAGACCGCCCGGCCGGTGTTGCGCAGGTAGACGATGAGGTTGTCGAGGTTCTGCCGGTACTGCGCACCGAGCGCGCCGGCGATGTCGGCGTCCTGCCGGCCGATGATGGCCCGCAGCGGCTGGTTCTGGCAGCCCGGGTTGTCGGCGAGGTACAGGCCGACGGCGAGGGCGGTGCCGGGGTACTCGGCCAGGGTCCGGTCGAAGTTGAAGACGTTGCCGTTGAGGTTGCAGGTGGCGGTCAGGCCGTTGCACGCGTTCGGGGAGATGTTGGTGTACAGCGTGACGCCGCCCAGGCGGGGGAAGGACGCGTCGACGTCGAGCACCTGAGACTTGTACGCGGTCAGATCGGGGGTGGTCTGACCGGCGAGGAACAGCACCTTGCCGTTCGGGGGGAGGTTCCGGCCGGCCACAGCGCTGGCGGGCTGCTGTGTCACGGCGGTCAGGACGGGCACGGCGACGGCGGTCGCCACGAAGATGCCCAACCCGATCAGGAGTCTTCGGGACATTGGCGGATTTCCCTTTCCTTACATTCGGGGGTGGTGTTGCTCTACGCGAGGCGCCAGTTCTGGTTGGACTGGCCGGTGCCGCACGTCCACAGCTGCAGGCGGGTGCCGTTGCCGGTGCCCCAGGCGGTCGCGTCGAGGCACTTGCCGGAGGCGGGGTTGAGGAAGGTGCCGTCGGCGCGCGGCACCCACTGCTGGGCGCTGTTGTTCAGGCAGGTCCACAGCTGCACGAGGGTGCCGTTGGCGGTGCCAGCACCCGCGGCGTCCAGGCACTTGCCGGACTGCGGGTTGATCCAGGTGTCCCCCTGCCGCCGCCACTGCTGGGCGCCGTTGCCGAGGCAGTCCCACAGTTGCACGGCGGCGCCGTCGGTGGTCCGGCCGCCGCTGATGTCGACGCACCGGTTCGAGCCCTGGCCGATGATCCGGTTCACGGTGCCGGTCCCGTCCGCGCAACAGTGGGTGGTCAACGGCAACGGCACGATCGTGAACCCGGCCTCGGGCAAGTGCCTGGACGCCACCGGCCGCGGCACCGCCAACGGCACCGGCCTGCAGATCTGGGACTGCTACGGCGGCCCCGGCACCCAGTCCAACCAGGTCTGGTCCCTGCGCTGAGCCGACCGGCGCCCCGTCGGCCATCCGGCCGGCGGGGCGTGTCACGGCCGGCGGCGCGCCTCAGAACAGGCTGAGCGGCTCGACCGGCTCCGGATCGGGCAACGGCTCCAGCTGCGGCAGCCGGGCGCGGACGGCGTCATGGAAGCGGCGGGCCAGGTCGGGCGCGTCCGCGTTGTCCGGGGTGTGCACGAACACTGTCGGCGAGCGGCCTTCACGCAGCCACGCGGTGACGACGTCGAGCCAGCCCTGCCACCCCTCGACGGTCCTGCCGTTGTCGTCGCGGCCGAGGTACCGCACGATCGGCCGCTCCGTCAGTGCCACCGTCCGCAGCGGCATCCGCGGCTTCTTGCTCCAGGCGTCGCGTTCGGCGTCACTGGTCGGCGGGTCGCGGAAGAACGCGGTGGTGTCGAACGGAATCCACTCGGCCGCGGTGCCTTCCAGCGCCGCCTCGAGGCTGGCGGTCGAGCGGGCGTCGGTGAAGAAGCCGGGGTGCCGGACCTCGACCGCGTACCGGTGCGACGCCGGCATCCGCCGCAGGAAACTACTCAGCACCGGGACGTCGTCGGGCCCGAACGACCCGGGCAGCTGGATCCACAACGCGTGGGCGCGGGACCCCAGCGGCTCGACCGCGTCGAGGAACGCGCGGACGTCGGCGGCCACGTCGGTGAGGCGGCGCTCGTGCGTGATCCGCTTCGGCAGCTTGACCACGAGCCGGAACCCGGGGTCGGTCTGCTGCGCCCACGTCGCCACCGTCTCCCTGGACGGGGTCGCGTAGAAGGTGGTGTTGCCCTCCACCGCGTTGCACCAGCCGGCGTACGCCCGCAGCCGCTCACCCGCCGGCAGGGCGTTCGCCACGAAACGCCCCTGCCAGGCCTTCAGCGTCCACATCGCGCATCCCACGTGCAGCCGCATGGTCAGGTCATCGTCTTCAAGCGGCGCAGGTCCAGGATGTCGACGTCGCGTGGTTCGTAGCCCTGGTGGAAGGTGAGCTGCAGGCGCGCCGAGATGCACGGGACTGCGCGGCCGTCGATCGCGCCCGTGGTGAGGTCGGCGCCCGGGTAGTCGAACCAGGCGCCGTCGAAGCCGGCCTGCCGTCCGTCGCCGTCCTGGAACACCACTGGGTGCAGGTCGACGCGCCCCCGGTCGGGTGCCACGACCTCGACGCGGACCGGTCGCCAGTCGGTCTCCACGACGTAGCCACGGTCCGCAAGCACCCGCAGCGCGTCGGCCTCCCGGGCCGCGTCGATCGCGAGGTCGAGGTCGCGGTGCGGGCGCGTCTGCCGGCCGACCAGCGCGTCGACACCCCAACCACCGGAGATCCAGCACGGACAGCCGGCCGCCGCAAGCGCGTCAAGCACCGCATGCACTTCCGCCGCTTCGGTTTCCACCCGTGGATTGTGCCGTGCCCACCGCCGCCCACCGCAGGTCGGGTCATCCCAGGCCGCCGAGGCGGTCCGTTGCGGTCCGCGTGGGTTTTTCGACCAGACCTTCAAATATTCGCCCAAACGGCGCGGGGACTTGATGGCACCGCCCGGCCTTCGGCCGTGCGACAGGGTTGCGTGGTCACCCTTGTAGCCGTCTTGCGGTGATCCCAAGCCAGGCCCGAACTCACATGATCCAGCGCCGTCGAGGTCATCATTCGGTGCTACAACACCACCTTCCCGCCCAAGAACGAAAGACGTCGATTGCTGGACCGGTCGGTACCAGCGCTCCCGAACAGAAATCTTGAACTACCCGGTGGATTACCCCCCGTGGGACAACAGCGATCCACCAGGTACCGAGAATCCACCGGGTTGTTTGTGACCAGCGGCGGTGTGGAACCACCGAATGACGACCTCGACGGCGCTGGACCATGCGAGGGCGGACCTGGCTTGGCAGCACCGCAAGACGGCACGGACGGTGACCGCGCTACTCCACCGCGCGGCCCGCCAGGGCCGTGCGAAACCACCGAGCCCCGAGGACCGACACCAGGATCCACTCCAAGCGGATTACCCTCACCAAGGACCGCAACTGGCAGCTGTCACAAACTCTCGGGGGAGAACGACCACCACGCGGCCGTACCTCTCAGGCCCCGGAGCACGCTGGAGACGTCAGCGGCCACGCCGCTTGGCCGGACCGCCGCGCGTCGAGGCACCCCGGCCCGCTCCGGGCTTGCCCGCCTGCCTGCCCTGCTGACCGCCGGGCTGTCTGCCCTGCTGGCGGGCTGCCGCCTGGCGAGCGGGCTGGGTGGCGGGAGCGGCGGCGGGTGGATCGGCGGGCTGGTCCTGGACGCGTCCCCGGGTGCTGTTGGCGGTCCGGCCGCGGACGATGCCGATCATCTCCTCGACCAGGTCGGTGTGCCGGTCGCGGACCCAGGCCAGCCCGACCGACGACGTGGGCGCGTCCGTCACGACCCGATACGTGAGGTCCTTGCGGTGATGCGCCCGGGCCAGCGACTGCGGCACGACCAGCACGCCGACCTCCGCCGCGACCCATTCGACCGCCGTGGCCGTGCTCGCCGGCCGCTCCGCCAGCACCGGGCACGGCGGGGAGGGCCAGGTCAGCACGTCGTCGAGCGGGGTGAGCAGCGTCTCGTCGGCCAGGTCGGCAACCGTCAGCTGGTCGGCGGCGGCGAGCAGGTGCTCGCGGGGCACCACGACGACGGTGGCTTCGGTGTACAGCGGGATCGCATGGAACCCGAGCGGATCGACCGGCAACCGGATCAGCCCCGCGTCGGCGCCCGCGGTCAGCAGCCCGGGCGCGTCGGCGGCCTCGGTGGGCTCTAGCCGCAGCTCGACCTCCGGCAGTCGCTCGGACCACATCCGCGTCCACTTGTCCACGGTGACGCCGGGGACGACGAGCAGGCGGAACGTCACAGCACCTCCCAAGCGTCGTCGACCCTGACCCGGCCAGGGTACCCGCCACCCCCGACACAAAAGCGTCACCGCACGGGCCGCTACCCTGAGCCCGTGAGCAAGCCGAAGAAGTCCCAGGTGATGAAGCCCTCCACGGCGGCGCTGAAGCTTGACGTGTATCTGCCCGCGACCCCGCAGGAGTTCCAGGACGGGATGGTGTCCCGCGAGGAGCTCGACGAGATGCAGCACAATCCCCCGCAGTGGCTTGCCGACCTGCGCCGGGACGGGCCGCACCCGCGCAATGTGGTCGCCGCCCGGCTCCGGGTGTCCAACAGCGGGCTGGCGCGCGGGGGCATCACTGAGCCGCTCACGACCGCGCAGATCGCCGCCCTGGCCGCCGACCCGCCGGCGTGGCTCACCCGGGAGCGCGAGACCCACGCCGAGAACAAGCGCGAGGAGCGGCGCCTGCAGGCCCTGCGCGAGGAGGAGGCCGCCCTGGGCGAGCGGCCCAAGGCGCAGCCGGTGAAGGCCAAGACGCCGTCGCGCGCCAAGGCGAAACCGGCCACGGCCTCCCGTAGCAAGGCGAAGCCGGCCACCGCCCAACGCCGGCGCGGCGCCTAGCTGAGCCGCGGCGCCTAACGGCCGACTGCGAGCACCTGTTCGCGCAGAATGTCCGCGTGGCCGCAGTGCTGGGCCATCTCCCGCAGCACATGCAGGTACACCCAGCGCAGCGGCAACGGCCCGCGCCGGTTCCCGGGCAGCACGTCGTCCAGGCCGAGCGGCGCCGTCGCCAGCCGCGACGCCTCGCACGCCGCCCGGTAGGCCCGGCGCACGGTCTCGATCGTGTCGCCGTCGTCGAGGACGAAGCTCTCGTCGGGCGTCGCCGGGATGCCGATCTCGGCCCGGGACCGGCAGGTGACGGCCTCGTCGAACCAGACCTTCTCCACCACCGTCACGTGCTTGACCAGCCCGAGCAGCGTCGTTCGGGACGGCACCAGCGACCGGCGGGCCTGCTCCTCGGTGAGCCCGTCCAGGCACTCGTCCAGTGCCGTGCGATGCTCCTCCAGGAACGCCTCGAACTGCGCGCGCAGCGGCCCGTCGTACACGTCGTCGGCGGACATCAGATCACCACCAGGTCGTACGTCGCGGACACCCGGAAACCGTGACCGTCGGTGCCGTGGAAGCGCACCTGATGCTGTCCCGGGGCGAGCGGCGCGACGGTGGCCCAGAGTCCCCAGACCCGCATGCCGACGGCGCCGCGCCGGCCGGTGACCGGATTGCGGAACACGCCCCGGACCTCGAACAGTTCCGCCGCGTCGATCACCTCGACGGGGTGCGGCTCGTCGTCGACGTACGCCTCCCCGGTCGCGCGCGGCAGCGGCGGGATGTGCGTGCCGTTCGGGCACCACATGTTGAACGCCGGGAAGAACAGCGGGCGGCCGCCCGGGATGATGCAGCGCCGCTCGACGGCCCCGCCGAAGCTGCCGGCCAGGAACCACACGTCGCCGGGCTGGTTGCGGTGCGCGTGCCGGCCGGTGTCGTCGGCGACCGGGTTGCGGAACGGGCCGCTGGCGGCGACCCATTGCACCCAGCGGGCGGCCAGGCCCTCGGGGCTGCCGGGCTCATAAGGGAACACGACAAGATCATAAGCGGCTACAACAGGGCGGT
Source organism: Dactylosporangium cerinum (assembly GCF_042653625.1). Classification (NCBI taxonomy): domain Bacteria; kingdom Bacillati; phylum Actinomycetota; class Actinomycetes; order Micromonosporales; family Micromonosporaceae; genus Dactylosporangium; species Dactylosporangium cerinum. The sequence continues at coordinate 209,395 of NZ_JBHSIU010000041.1, forward strand.
CCGAAGCTGGTCGTAGGTCGGGGCGAGGGCCCGCAGCGCGGCCGCCGCCGCCGGCAGGTCGCCGCTGACCATCGGGCGCTGCAGCGAGCCGACGAGCCGGGCCTGCGTCGCGGCGACGGCCGCCGCCTCCGGGTAGCCGGCCAGGAGCAGGCAGTCGGCGGTGTCACTGAGCCGGCGCGCGCCGACCCGGACCGCGAAGTAGATCAGGTGCTCGCGCAGCCCGTCGCCGGCGCCGGCCTCGACGAGTTCGGCGACCCGTTCGGCGGCCGCGGCGTTGCCGAGGCTGCCCGGTGGCAGGTCGGCGTCCTCATGCATCCCCAGCCAGTCGACCGCGGCCGGGACGGCGGCGCGGATCGCGTCGACGTCGGTCACGTCGGCGACCTTCTCGAAGCCGGTGCGCATGGTGTACGGGTCGCCGTAGCTCACCGTCTCCGCCCGCCACGCGACCATGAACTCGCCGACCGGGATCTCGGCGTACGGGTAGCCGTGCGGGTCGTGGACGAGGACCCGCACGTCGTCGACGTCGAGGACGACGACGAAGTGATCGGCACCGATCGGGCCGGTCATCTCGGGCTGGTGGTGCAGGTACCCCATCTCCAGCGGGCCCACCCACACCGGCCCCCGGGACGCGGCGGCCCGGAGCCGGGCGAGCGCGTCGCCGGCGGCGCCGCCGTGCTGCACGGCCGAGGTCCAGCCGATCGCCGCGAGGGCCCGGTCACAGCCGATGCCGGGATTCCAGCCGTACGCGTCGAAGAACGGTTGCGTGCCGCCGACGAGCTGCATGCCGAACGGCCCGCCGGTGGTGACCTCGATGACCGCGGTCGACGGACCGCGCGGGCCCAGCAGCATCGCGAACGAGTTGGCGTAGCAGTACGGTCCGTTGCCCACGTAGGCCAGATGACGCACGGAGAAGTCCTCGCATTCAGCGTGAGACCGGGTACGCGACGTCGAAACGCGCCGCCCCGGTGCCTGGATAGAGCTCGTACGGCCGGCCGGTGCACGTCACGCCGGGCCGCTGGTCCGTCCACGCCTCGACGGCGTCGTACACCCGCAGAATCAGCGGGTAGTCCTCCAGCGGCGCGGGCACCGGCAGGTACGCCTCGGTGTGCGCCGGCACCAGCCGGATGTACAGGTCGCCGGCCGGCTCGGCGGTGCCCTCGTAGGCGATCGCCACCTCGACCGTCGCCTCGCTCTCCGGGGTGACGAGGTCCCCGAAGCCGACCCGCATCGGGCCGTCGGGCGGCAGCCCCGAGTCGCGCAGGTGCGCGCGGATGTCGTGCTGGGCGGTGCGGATCAGGTCCGGCAGGGCAACGGTGTCGACCTGCCGGCTGCGGCAGACGACCTTGGTCGCCGGGACGTCCCGCAGCCGGACCGCCCCGATGAGGGTGACGTCCTCGCAGGAACGATCGATGGCCTCCACCACGGCGGCGCGTTCGTCGAGCCGGTCGCGCTCACTGCGCAACCACCCCCGTAGCTCGAGCGCCCGCGCCTGCGGGGCGAGGTCGACGAGAAACGCGATCCGCGCGAGGGGCACACCGAGCCCGCGGAGCCGGCCGATGAGCCGGGCCCTCGGGAGCTGATCCGGTCGGTAATACCGGTAGCCGCTGCCCGGGTCGACCCGGGCGGGCACGAGCAGGCCCTGCTCCGCATACAGGCGCAGGGCCTTCGGCGACAGCCGCGCCGCCGCCCCGAACTCCCCCGCCAGCAGGTGTTTCCCGTCCACAACCCCGAGTCTGCGGCACGCCCTTGGGGCAGGGTCAAGGTCAGCCGATGTACGCGAGCGCGAAGCCGACCGTGGGGATGCCGAACAGCACCGACAGCACGGCCATTCTGGTGATGGTGGGCCGCCGGGTCAGGATCGCGTAGCCGGCCAGGAGCACCGGGGTCATCAGCAGCTGCGGCACGAGCGTCGAGCGCGGCACCAGCACGTCGAGCCACGCGCACCCGACCGAGAACGCGAGGGCGGCACCCCACAGCGCGACGCCGAGCCGGTGCGCGAACCGCGGCCCGAACCGCACGGCGAACGTGGTGTCGCCGGCGCCGGTGTCGGCGGCGAGGTCGGTGACGGTCGTCGGGACGTACAGGGCGGCGGCGAACAGCAGGCCGATCAGCCCGAACTGCCACGGGAACTCCCACGGCGGGCGGGTGATCGCCCAGCCCGCGGCCGGCGACACCACCCCGACGACGAGCGCGTTGACCGCGACGTCCCAGCCCGGCCGGGTCTTCAAGCGCAGCGGCGGCACGCTGTACGCCCAGCCGAGCAGCAGCACGCCGGCCACGCCCAGCACGAACAGCGGCCCCACGTACAGCGCGGCGGCGACGGCGGTGAGCGCGATCCACCGGTACCACATCCGCAAACGCTTCGCGGAGACCGCTCCGGTGACCAGTGGTGCCGTCGACTTGCGCGGGTTGGCCCGGTCGCTGCGCAGGTCCTGCAGGTCGTTCTGGGCGAGGACCGCGCCCCAGATCAGCGGGCCGAGGACGAGCAGGGCGACCAGGGCCCGCGGCACGTCGGCGCGGTCCGGCAGCCACGCGTGGCCGGCCAGGACCGTGCCGAGGTAGGCGGGCACCCAGGACACCGGCCAGAACCACGGCCGGGACACCGCGACGAGCACTGCGGTCGGACGTTCCAACACCGCCGTCATACCTGCATCATCGTCCTGGTCCGCTGTGCCCGCACTGAGAGCCGCGTCATGGACGCCCGTCACTCGCCGCGTCTGGACGCGGCTCAGTCCAGCAGCGGCTCCGCCCAGGCCGCGTGGGTGAACTGCCACGCCCCGGCAATGCTCTGCCGGACCCGCCGGTCGTGCCGGATGGTGTACCGCAGACCCTCGATCTCCACGACGCCACACTCCGGCCCCGGCTGGTCGAGCACGGCGGACTCGACGGTCACCGGCCAGCCCGCCTTGCTTGCCTTGTGCTGCCAGACCTCGAACGCCCGCTGCTTGCCGTTCTCCTCGCTCACCTTCGCGATGATCTCCACCGGATCGATCCGTGCCATGCCTGCCCCCTGCGGGAAAAGTGTCTCGGACTGCGTCACCGTAGCCGGAAGCCGGCGCCCGCCGCGGCTGCATCCGACGGCGATCCGCCATGATGGGCGGGTGGAGTACGAGCCGTTCCGGGGTGAGTTGATCGCGTACTGCTACCGGATGCTGGGCTCGTTCCACGACGCCGAGGACCTGGCGCAGGAGACGATGCTGCGCGCGTGGAAGGCCCGCGACTCCTACGACAGCAGCCGGGCGTCGGTGCGCACCTGGCTGTACCGGATCGCCACCAACGCCTGCCTGACGGCGCTGGCGGGACGGGCCCGGCGGCCGCTGCCGTCGGGGTTGGGCGCGCCCGCCGACGATCTGGAGGCGCCGCTCACCCCGGCGTTCGACGTCGCGTGGCTGCAGCCGTTCCCGGACGCCCGGGTGGACCTGCAGGTGCGCACCGACCTGCGGCTCGCGCTGGTGGCGGCCGTGCAGTTCCTGCCGCCCCGCCAGCGCGCCGTGCTGCTGCTGCGCGACGTGCTCGACTTCAGCGCCGCCGAGGTCGCCGGGCACCTGGACACCACGGTCCCGGCCGTCAACAGCGCGCTGCAACGGGCCCGCGCCGCGCTCGCCGGCATCGGCGGGATCGACGAGGTCACCGAGCCCGACGACCCGGCGACCCGCGCGGTCATCGACCGGTATGCGCGGGCGTTCGTGGCGGCCGACGTGCCGGCGCTGGTCCGCCTGCTCGCCGACGACGCGATCCTGGAGATGCCGCCGGTGCCGTTGTGGTACCGCGGCCGCGACGACTACGGCCGGTTCATGGACCGCGTGTTCCGGATCCGTGGCACCGGGTGGGCCGTCCAGCACCTCACGGCCAACGGGCAGCCGGCGCTCGCCGCGTACGCCCCGCAGCCCGAGGGCGGGTTCCAGGCGCACACGCTGCAGGTCTTCAGCGTCGCCGGCGGCCGGGTGGCGCGCACCGTCGTGTTCGCCGACCCGGCCGTGTTCGAGCTGTTCGAGCTGCCCGCCCAGATTTCCGCCGACGATTTCCGCCGGCTGCGATGAGTTCCGGCGGCGCCGCTGGTACGTACCGGCGAGCACCGACCGAAAGGACATCATCGTGAGCGTCATCGTCATCGAGTTCATCACCGTGGACGGCATCGTGTCCGACCCCGACGGCAGGGACGGCACACCGACCGGCGGCTGGGCGTTCCGGCACGGACCCGCCACGGTCGCGGGTGACAAGTTCCACCTCGGCAGCACCCTTGACGACGGAGCCCTGCTGCTGGGCCGCACCACCTGGCAGGCCTTCTCGAAGCTGTGGCCGCACCGCGACACCCCGTTCGCGGCCCGGATGAACGCCGTGCCGAAGCTGGTCGTCTCGAACACCCTGTCGGACGTCTCGGCTTGGGCGAACTCGTCCGTCGTCGACGGCGACCTCATCGACACGGTCAAGCGGGCCGAGCGGGACCTGGTCGTCGCCGGCAGCCTCAGCGTCGTGCACGCGCTGCTGGCCGAGGACCTGATCGACGAGTACCGGCTCCTGACCTTCCCCACCATCGCCGGCACCGGGCGGCGGCTGTTCCCCGAGTGCGCGCCCGCCTACCTGGAATGCCGGTCATCCGAACACCTCGGCGACACGGTCCTGAGCCGCTACCACCGGGCGGCGCCGGCGACCGGTTGACGCTTCAGGCCAACGGGATTCGGTACGCTGTCCTCGGCCGGGTACTGGCGAGGGTGGAGCACCACCGGGGACCCGGCCGGATCGAGGGTGTGGCGCCGACCGCCTGGGTGCCTCCGGAAGCAGACTTCTGCGATTCGGAGGCGGCATGGAACTGCGCTATGGCATGAACCCGCACCAGACGGCGGCGACCGCGGTGCCGATCGAGCCCGAGCGGCAACCGTTGCGGATGGTGCACGGGCAACCGTCGTACATCAACGTCCTGGATGCCGCCGGGGCGTGGCAGCTGGTACGGGAGGCCGCCGCGGCGCTCGGGCGACCCGTCGCGGCGTCGTTCAAGCACGTGTCACCGGCCGGCGCCGCGACCGCGGGTCGCCTCGATGACGTCATGGCGCACACGTACCAGCTGGATCCGGGCCAGACCGGGGAACTGACCAGTGCATACGTGCGGGCGAGGGACGCCGATCCGAAGAGTTCCTACGGCGACTTCGTCGCGGTGTCCGGGCCCGTCGACGCGGAGCTGGCCGACCTGCTGCGGCGGGTCGTGTCCGACGGCATCGTCGCACCCGGGTTCGAGCCGGGGGTGGTGGCGACCCTCGCCGCGAAGAAGGGCGGCCGGTTCCTCGTCGTGGAGGCCGACCCGGCGTTCGAGCCGCCGGCGGTGGAGACCCGCGACGTCTACGGGCTGCGCCTCACCCAGCCCCGCGACGCCGCGCCGCTGACCCGGGCGCTGCTCGGCGACCCGCGACTGCCCGCCGTGGCCGTCGACGACCTGCTGCTCGGCCTCGTCGTGGTCCGGTACACCCAGTCGAACTCGGTGGCGTATCTGCGCGACGGGATGGCCCTGGGGATCGGCGCCGGGCAGCAGTCCCGGGTCGACTGCACCCGACTCGCCGGCGCCAAGGTGTCCACCTGGTGGCTGCGCCGCCACCCGTCGTGCCAGGCCCTGGCAGCCGGGGCGAAGGTGCAGGACCGCGTCGCGGCGCAGCTCCGCCGGGTCGGGGCCATTCCCGACCCGGCGGCGTGGCTGCGGGACCTCGACGGGGTCGCGTTCGTGTCGGACGGTGCGCTGCCGTTCCCCGACAACGTCGAGGAGGCCGCCCGGCACGGCGTGCGGTACATCGCCGAGCCGGGCGACTCGATCCGCTCGACCTCGGTCCTCGATGCGTGCGAACGGCTGGGCGTCACGCACGTGCGCACCGGCGTGCGCCTGTTCCGGCACTGACGCAGCCGGCGAAGCGGTCAGCCCTGCTGGATCCGCACGGTGTTGCCGGACGGGTCGCGGAACGCCGAGTCGCGCGGGCCCCACGGCCGCTCGATCGGCTCCTGCAGCACCTCGGCGCCAGAGGCCCGGACCCGCTCGAACGCCGTGTCGAGGTCGTCGGTGCTGAGGACGATCATCGGCAGGACGCCCTTGGACAGCAGCTCCTGCAGGGCGTCGCCGTCGGCCTCGGTGCGACCGGCGTGCGGCAGCGACAGCACGAACTGCAGCCCGTTCTGGTCCTTGCCGCCCAGCGTGACCCAGCGGGCCGCACCCTCGCCGATGTCGTTCTGCACCTCGAGCCCGAGCGCGTCCCGGTAGAAGGCGAGCGACGCATCCCAGTCGCTCACGGTGATGTGGTGGTACTTGAGTGCCAGCAGTTCGTTTTCCATGCCCGTAACCCTAGGAACGCCCAGGTCCGGGCCGCTTCTTGATTCCTGACCGGATTCCTGGCTGCATCCTTGCCCGGTTCGCAGGCCCCGGTTAGGTGGCCGCGCTCCGGGCCACCGCGGCGGCCCGGACGGTGGGGGTCAGGGCGGTCGCGATCACCGCATATCCCGCGCTGGACGGGTGGAAGCGGTCCGGGCTGAACAGGGCGGGCTCCGCGGCGAACGCGGCCGCGCTCCGGCCGATGTCGGCGATGTGGGCGCCCGCGGTGCGCGCCGCCTGGGTCTGGGCCTGCTGCAGCGCGTGGCTGCCGGCGCGGACGGCCGCCCGCAGCTGCGGCGGCACCCACGGGATGACGCTCAGGTCGGGTGCGGGCGCGACCACGACCTCGGCGCCGGCGGCACGCAGGGCGCGGACCGCGGCCCCGAGCAGCGCCGCGGCCCGCTGCGCCGGGACGAGGTGGGTGAGGTCGTTGGCGCCGACGATGATGAGCGCCAGGTCCGGCGTCGCGGCCGTCGCCCGGCGGACCTGCTCCGCGAGGCCCTGGCTGTCGGCGCCGGGCACCGCGAAGACCCGCACCTGCGTCGGCGTGCCCGCCGCGGTCAGCGCCGCGGCCAGCCTCGCCCCGACGGTGTCGTCGGGGCTCGACGCGCCCTGCCCGTATGCGATGGAGTCGCCGAGCACGGCGAGCGTCAGTGCCACAGCAATGGACAACACCGGCACCGCCGCGTTCGTTCCCGCGCCGGCTCAGCGGGTTCGTCGGCCCTTCTCGTCGGCCCGCACGATCCGGCGGTCCCTGGCCACGGTTGACATTATGCAGGCAACTGCCTGCATAATGGGGTATGGGAGAGATGGAGCCGGTCTTCAAGGCCCTGGCCGACCCGACCAGGCGGCTGCTGCTCGACCGGCTCCGCGACCGCAACGGACAGACCCTGCGCGAGCTGTGCGAGCACCTCGCGATGGCCCGGCAGTCGGCGACGCAGCATCTCGATCTGCTCGTGGCGGCGAATCTCGTCACCGTCGTGCGGCGGGGGCGGGAGCGCCTGCACTACCTGAACCCGGCGCCGATCCACGAGATCGAGGAGCGCTGGATCTCCGGCTTCGACCTGCCCCGGCTACGGGCACTCAGCAGCATCAAACGGCAAGCAGAGGAGCACGCCATGACATCCGTGCCGACGTACGTGTACGTCACCTACATCCACGCGACCGCCGAGCAGGTCTGGCGGGCGTTGACCGACGCCGACCTCACCGCGCGGTTCTGGGGCCACGCCAACATCTCCGACTGGCAGCAGGGCTCCGCGTGGGAGCACCGGCGCGCCGACGACTCGGGCGTCAACGACGGGGTCGGCACGGTGCTCGTCGCCGAGCCGCCGACGCGGCTGAGCATCACCTTCGAAAGCGGCGGGGAGCAGGACCCGTCGGTCGTCACCTTCCTCGTCGAGCCGCACCACGACATCGTGCGGCTCACCGTGACCCACGAACGCCTCGGCGACCTGGACATGTACACCAGCGTCTCCAGCGGCTGGCCGGCGGTCCTGTCCAACCTCAAGTCCCTGCTCGAAACCGGCGACGTGCTCCCCCAGACGCCATGGGAGATGCCCAGCGCCCGCGCGGCTGTTTGAACCCATCCGCACGGCTGAACCACCGCAGGTGACTGATGCCATACGGTAACCGGATCACCTCAGGAGGTAACCGCATGGAGATCGACGGATCCGTCGCACTGGTCACCGGCGCCAACCGGGGGCTCGGCCTGCACATCGCCCGCGAGCTGCTGGCCCGTGGCGCCACCGTGTACGCGACCGCCCGCGACCCGAGGACCGTCGACCTACCGGGCGCGACCGTGCTGCCGCTCGACGTCACCGACCCCGCGTCGGTGCGGGCCGCCGCCGCTGCCGCCGCGGACGTCACACTGCTGGTCAACAACGCCGGCGTGGCGACCTTCTCCAACCTCGTCGACGGCGACCTGGACAGGACAGCATCCGCCTCGAGGTGACTCCTCTGACGCCTGAAGACGTCAGCTTCTCTGTGCGCTCAGGCGCGCAGAAGGGCCAGCCCGGCCCTGAGAATATTCGTTGCGCCGACCACGTCCGCGTGCCCGGCAAAGCCGCAGGCGACACAGACGAACCCGGCTTGGGTGACGCGATTGTCCTTCGCGCAGTGCCCGCAGGACGGACACGTGCGGGAGGTGTTGGCGGGGTTCACCGCAACGATCACACGGCCGGCGCTTTCAGCCTTACTCGCGAGCACGTTGAGGAACACCCCCCAACCCGCATCGAGAATGCTCCGGTTCAGGCCCGACTTCTGGGCCACGTTCGTGCCCGGCGCCTCGAGGGTGCCGGACGCGGACCGGGTCATGTTCGAGATCTGCAACGCTTCATGGGCGATGACGTCGTGATGACGGACCAGCCACAGCGCGGTCTTGTGAGCATGATCGAGCCGCTGGCGACGGACCTTGCCGTGCAAAGCTGCAACCCGCTCCCGCGTTTTGCGGCGGCGGTTCGAGCCGCGCCGCTTGCGGGCAAGGTCGTGTTGGGCGGCGGCGAGACGTTCGGCGTTGCGGTGGCCGTGCCGTGGGTTGGGGATCTGCGTGCCGTCGGAGGCGGTCAGGAACGACGCCACGCCCATGTCGATACCGACGACGGCGCCCGTCTCGGCCAGGTTCAGCGCCGGTACCTCGTCGCAGGACAGCACCACGAACCAGCGACGGCCCTCACGCTTCACGCTGATCGTCTTGACGACACCGTCGACCTTGCGGTGCGCGTGCACCCGCACATGTCCGACGCCCTGCAGGTAGACACGGACCTGCCCACCATCGGGCGTGGAGTTCCACCGACAGCCGTCGCGGTCCTTCGGCCACTCGACCGTGTCGAACCACCCCACCCCCTTGAACCGGGGAAAACCCGGCGCCCTACCGGCCTTCACCCGCCGGAAGAACGCCTGCATCGCCTTGTCGAGGCGGCGCAGCGTGGCCTGCTGCGACGAGAACGACCAGCGGCCCTGCCCGTCGGGGTCGGCCCTGCGGATGTCCTTCAGCTGCGCGGACTGCTCACCGTAGCGAACCGATACCCTGCACTTGCGCCACGCCTCGCGCCGCTCTTCCAGCGCGGCGTTGTACAAGCACCGATGATCGTTGATCAAGGCATTGAGCGCGGCGGCCTGCTTCGTAGTGGGACGCAGCAGGAACTTGTATGCGCGTCTCAACGGTTGCCGTCCTTGCAACACGGACGCTCATGCTGCGTGTCAATGTACTGGTGCACCGTCGCGGCGCAAACGGCACCGACGGTGGCTGCAAAGGACGACCTCGACCACAGGGTCGGCAGCCGGGAACGCAGCGACGCGAACTCGGCGCGGAGCACCCGTGACGTATCTCCCTTGAGCTGGTTCGCGACATGCGCGGACGAGTCGGCAGGGTGCCCCTCGACGAACAGGTGCACGTGGTCGGGCGCTACCTCAAGCGCGACGACCTGCCAGCCACGTTCGCCGCACCGCTGCTGGATCAGTTCGCCACACCGGTCCGCGACGGGACCGGTCAGCACAGGGCGGCACTTCGGACACCACACCACGTGGTACCCGAGATCGTATGCCGCTCCAGCGGAAACCTGCACCTCGCAGGGCATGCCACAAAAATACGTGGACGGTCTATCCGCTCAGCCCATGACACGCCACTTGTGGGCTCCAATTCACCTATCGCCTGAAGGCGACAGTCCCCTTGGAGCAAGATAATGGACACGCAATTCTTCGGCACGCTGCGGATGGTCCGCGCGTTCGCCCCGGTCCTGGCCCGCAACGGCGGCGGCGCCATCGTCAACCTGCTGTCGGTGCTGTCGTGGGTCACCTTCCCGGACGCGACGTCGTACAGCGCGGCGAAGGCGGCCCAGTGGAGCCTCACCAACGGCGTGCGCGCGAAGCAGGGCACTCAGGTCACCGCCGTGCACCTGGGCGCCGCCGACACCGACATGATGACCCGCTGGGAGATCCCGAAGCTGGACCCCGCGTTCGTCGCCACCGCCGTGGTGGACGGCGTCGCCTGCGGCGACCTGGAGATCCTCGTCGACGACGCCACCACCGGCGCGAAGGCCGCCCTGGCCGCCGACCTCCGGATGGTGTACCCCCAGCTGGCCTGACCCGGTCACACCGGTTCGACGGTCACCGTGCCGCCCGCCGCGGTCAACCGCTTCCCGAGCAGTGCCATCTCGGCGGGCGTGCCGGTGATGCCGTCGCCGGTCAGCAGCGCGTAGGCCCCGGTGGTCTCCGCGAGGGTCCGGCCGTCGCGACGGAGCGCGGCGAGCAGCCGGACCCGCAGCGGCCGGTTGACCTCCGGGTCGGCGCACAGCCGTGCCAGGCCGGACTCCGCGATGATCGCCGCGCGGAGCCTGGGGTACATCTCGCCATCGCCGCACTCCTGGGTCGTGTAGCCGCAGCCGGCGCAGTGCACGAAGACGCCCCACACATGACGGTTACCGTCGATGGACTCCGAGACGGAGACCTGGCGGGTCCCACCACAGCGGCACGGTTCCGCTTCCCCCATGGCGGCCACGGTACCGGGCGGCGCCGGCACCGTGGCCGCAATATCAGGGCAGCATCGCGGGGTTGCCGGCCAGCGCGGCGAGCCGGTCCGCGTCGATGAACCAGTCGGTCAGGGGCGGCCGCGCGACCGCGTTCTCCAGCTGCCCGCCGACGGCGTCCGGTGGCAGCGTGGTGTCGGTGCCATACCGGGGGACGCTGCGCTGGGCGACGACCATGAGGTAGCCGCCCTGCAGGTAGCGGCGGGCGACGAGCGTGTCACCGCCCTCGCCGTCGTCCTCGTGCCAGACCGCGACCGGCACCCCGGCGACGTCGACGACGCGGCACTCGCGGCCCACGCCGGGCTGGGCGCACAGGTCGCCGGCCGGGACCGGGTTGCCGTCGCCGAGGACCGCGGCCCACAGCTGGCCCTGGCCGCTCCCGTTGGAAACCAGGACGTTCGCGGTCATGAAGATACGCAGCGAGCCCGCCGACGGGGTCTGGTCGAGGCGGACCGGTGGCTGCGACGGGTCGGCGAACGGATACCTGCTGCGCCCTTCGTAGCCGGCCGGCAGCGCCGCCACCAGCAGGTCGTAGACCACTCGGTCCCGGGTGGCGGGGACGTTCGCCGAGGGTACCGACGCCGCAGCCGAAACACTCACAGGTGCCTTCGGTGGCTCGGCGACCACCGCGGGCGCCGACACGGCGGGCGGCCGGGACGGCAGCAGGGCGGGCGTCACCAGCGCCGCGACCACGGTCACGCCGGCGAGCCCGACGGTCGCGGCCACGACCCGGTCGCGGCGCGCGGCGGCTCGGGACGCGATGGCGAGGACCTGCTCCGCCTCGCGCAGCGGCGGCGCGTCCACGTCGAGGGTGACCTCGCACAGGTGTTTGACGTCGTTCACGGTTGTCCTCCCGGGATGGTTGGCTTGAGGTTGTCGCCGAGCACCTCGCGCAGGTTGTCGAGGCCGCGGGCGGTCTGGCTCTTGACGGTGCCGGGCGAGCAGCCGAGGATCTCGGCGACCTGCTCGACCGAAAGGTCCGCCCAGAACCGCAGGACGAGCACCGCCCGCCGCCCCTTCGGGATGCGCAGCAGCGCGGTCTTGAGCACCTGCCGCTCCTCGACGCCACGCTGCTCCGGCTGCTCGGGCGCCACCGTGTCGAGCGCCTCGTCGTCGTGCGTCGGTCGTTCCCGCCGCCACGGCCGCCGGCCCTCGTCGAGGAACGCACGCAGCAGCACCCGGCGGGCGTACTGGTCGAGCACGTCGTGCCGGTCGATCCGCGTCCACGCCCGGTACAGCTTCGTGAACGCCGTCTGCGTCAGGTCCTCGGCGAGGTGCCAGTCGCCGCAGAGCAGAAACGCGGTGTTGCGCAGGTGGCCCGCCCGGGCGGCGTAGTACGCGACGAACTCCTCGTCGTGTTCACGCCGCCCGCCGCGCCGCAGGATTCGCATCATCATCGGGTTAGACACGTACGGCGCCCCACAACCGGTTGCCTGCCGCTACCGCCTCCGCCCGGCCTGCTTCACCTTGTTGTTGGTGATCAGCAGCCCGATCGCCCCGACGATCGTCACCGGCGCGAAGATCAGCGTCAGGATCGGCACGTCACTGAGGATCCCGGCCATGTTGCCGACCAGCCCCACCAGCACCACGATCCGCCAGACGGCGAGTCTCTTGCGGGCGTCCTCCGCCATGTCGTCCCTCCCAAGGTCGTGCCGGGACTGTACTGCTGAGATAGTCACCAGGTGCCTCCGGTCCTCGTCATCGCCGGTGCCGCCGGGTCCGGCAAGAGCACCCTCGCCGCCGCCCTGGACGCGCCGATCGTCAGTCTCGACGACTGCTATCACACCGATCCCGACCAGGCCCCGAGCCTGCCCCGCTACGACGGCCCCGGCCGTGTCGTCAATTTCAGCGACCCGGCCTCGATCGACATCGCCCTGGTCCGGCACCGCCTCGCCGCCTGCTGGGACGCCGACCTGGTCGTCGTGGAGGGCATCTTCGCTCTCACCCTGGACGCGGTGCGCGCCACAGCCCGGTGGACGGTCTTCCTCGACACGCCCGCCGACATCAGCATCGCCCGCAAGACGCTGCGCAAGATCGGTGAGGGCCGCGACGCCGGCCTGGTCCTGCGGGGGCACCTCGAGCACGGGCACGCCGCGTACGTCCGGCACATCGCGCCTGCCCGGCAGCACGCGGACCTGGTCCTCGACGGCACCCGGCCGATCGGCGAGCTCCGCGCCGCCGTCTTCCAGTACCTCACGACGAGAAGAGGCACCGCGTGACGCCCACCCGAGCGGCGGCCTGCTGGGCGCCGGCACCGCCCACCTGACCTTCGCCCGTTCGGAGTTCCAGACGCAGGTGCCGTCGTGGCTTCCCCTGGACGCGGACTGACGTGGCGGGCCGCGGCGGGAACCCGGCGCATGGATAGAGTCGCGCGCATGGGAGTTGCCGTCGAGGTTGTACGGGAAGCTACCGACGAGGTGTTGCAGGCGTTCGGCCGGTTGCTGCCGCAGCTGTCACGCTCTGCCGAACCCCTCGACACGGAGGCGTTGCGGGCGCTGCTCGCGTGGCCGGGCAATCGCCAGCTGATCGCCCGGGTGGACGGGCCCATCGTCGGTGCGTTGACGCTCGTGGTGTTCCCGATCCCGACCGGGCTGCGGGCCTGGATCGAGGACGTGGTCGTCGACGAGGCGGCGCGGGGTCAGGGTGTGGGGGTGGCCCTGACCCAGGAGGCCGTCCGGCTGGCCCGGGCCGAGGGCGCCCGGACCGTCGACCTGACGTCGCGGCCTTCGCGGGTGGCGGCGAACCGGCTGTACGAGCGGCTGGGGTTCCAGCTGCGCGACTCGAAGGTGTACCGGATGCCGGCCGCCGACCTGGAGGTGTGACGAAGTCGGCAGGCAAAGGACGGCCGTAAGGACGTTGACAACGGGACCCGCGCAGCAGACAGTCATGGCCTCCACTGTCAGGTGGAGGTCCACGGGGGAAACGGGAAACGATGATGACGCCTGTCCGGGCGGCGGTTGCCGCTGTGCTCGTCGGGGTCCTGCTCGGGGTGGCCGGGTGCGCTCAGCGAGCCAAAGGCACCGACGGCAACCTGGTCGACGACTGGCAGGTCCTCGCGGCGCCGAGGTTCGACCTGCCCAGCGTCGGGATGTGCCTGGAGAGCACGGCGAAGGAGACGTTCAACCCGTCGTCGCTGAAGGGCACCCAGATCGAGTGCGAGCGCGGGCACACGCTCGAGGTGGTCCTCGTCGGCACCGTCGAGGGCAACGCCGCGCAGACGTCCGAGCCGCCGGCCGCGGCCGGCGAGGCGTACCAGGCGGCGTACACCGCCTGCGGCAAGGCGGCCAGCGACTACGTCGGCGGCGACTGGCACACCGGCATGCTGGGCATCAACGTGCAGTGGCCGAACCGGACGCCCTGGACGGGTGGGCTGCGGTCGTACGTCTGCTCGGTGTACTCGTTGAGCAGCGCCTACGGCGTGACCGCCCTGTCCACCAGCTCGCTGAAGGGCTCCCTCGCCGGGAACGCGCCGAAGGCGATGCACTGCCTGGACGTCAACGGCACGAAGGACAAGGACGGCTGGTGGGACCGGCTGCAGGCGCTGACCCCGATCGACTGCGCGCAGCCGCACGAGGCCGAGTTCGTCGGCGCCATCCAGGTGGGGGTCGGCAACGCCGGGCCGTTGCCCGACGACAAGCTGCTGCACGACTGGTCGAGCGACGCTTGCTGGGCCGCCGTGGCCAAGTTCGTCGGCCTGACCGATGCCCAGCTCGACTCCCGCGCCGAGCTGGGCATCACCTGGGACAGGCTCGACAAGTTGCAATGGGAGTCCGGTGAGCGGCACGAGCGCTGCTTCGCCCTGCTGAGCCCGGGCAAGAAGGTCCGCGCCTCGATCAAGGGGCTGGGCAAGGGGGCGCTGCCGGTCTGACCGGTGCGCCCGGAAGCTCCGGGCGCACCGGTGCAGGATCAGGAGGCGGGCTCGCCGGAGGGGACGGCGAGTTGCGTGCCGAGGGCGACCGGGACGCCGAAGTTCGGGGTGCCGTCGGCGTTCCAGGTGAACTTCTGGGCGCGGGTGCTGCGGTTCATGTCGCAGCCGCCGCTGGTGGAGCTGTTGGCGTGGTACACGATCCAGTCCTCGGTGCCGTCGGGCGACTTGAAGAAGCCGTTGTGGCCGGGGGCGTAGACCGAGTTGGCGTTGGAGCGCTGGAACACCGGGTTCGGGGACTTCACCCACGACGACGAGCTGAGCGGGTCGCCGCCGTTCCAGGTGAGCATGCCGAGCTTGTAGTCCGGGGTCGAGCAGTGGCTGGCCGAGTAGATGATGAAGGTCTTTCCACCGCGCTGCAGGACCTCGGCGCCCTCGTTGACGGCGCCGCCGACCGTCTCCCAGCTGTAGGTGGGCGTGGACAGGATGCGGCGGGTGCCGCTGGCCGTCCACGGATTGCTCAGCGGTCGGATGAACATCGGCTGGGAGCCGTTGTAGAAGGTGCCGAGCAGGTACAGCTGCCCGTTGAGCTGCAGGATGCTCGGGTCGAGCTCCCAGGTGTTGTCAGCCGTCGGGTCGAGCAGGTCGGCCTTGAACGTGTAGGGGCCCATCGGGTCGAGCCCGGCACTTTCCAGGACGTGGATGCGTTGCGTGCCGAGGTTGTACGGCTCGGCGCCGGCCGTGTAGTAGAAGTACCACCGCTGCCCGTTGGGACCGTTCAGCAGGTGGAACTCGGGTGCCCACATGGTGCCCGCGCCGTTGGGCCGGGTCAGGTTGAAGATGACGGTTTCCGGCGCGGTGGCGAGGCCGCCGAGGGTGGTGCTCTTCCGCATCGTGATCGTGCGGTTCCAGGTGGTGGACGCCAGGTAGTAGTAGCCGCTGTAGTAGGTGAGCCACGGGTCCGGGCCCTGCGGGTCGAGCGGGTTGGCGAAGGTCCGCGTGGTCGTGCCGCCGTTGTAGGACGGCAGCCGCCAGACCCGGTCCGAGGCGGTCGAGCAGGTCAGCTGCACCAGTCCGGCGGAACCCGCGGCGATGCACTTACCGGACTGGACACCGACGAGGTTGAACGTGTTGGTGACGCCCGAAATCGTTACCGCTGACAGCCGGAACTGCTGGTTGGTCTGGCCGTTGCAGGTGTACTGGATGATCGTCGCGTTGTCCGCGGTGGAGCGGCCGGTCACGTCGATGCAGGATCCCGAGGTGAGCGTGTTGACGGTGTAGGTGCCGGTGGTGTTGGCCACCGGCACGAAGGTGAAGTTCTGGCTGGTGGCGCCGTTGCAGGTGGCCTGGACCAACTGCAGCACGTTGGTGGGTGCGCCGCCCGGGACGTTGGCGCACTGGCTGCTGGAGCGGTTGACGACGGTGCTGGTGAAGGTGACGGGCGCGGCCGAGGCCGCCGGTGGGGCGAGGATCGGGACGCCCACCGCGACGAGCAGGGCGAGCACAACGTGTCGATGCAGCATCAAAACCCCTCAGGTCCCGTTGGAGGCGAAGTCCGCGACCTCGGTGGCGGTCAACGCGCGGCTGTAGATGCGGAGGCTGTCGACCGCCCCGTCGAGGTACGGGTCGGCGTACTGGGAGCGGCCGACCCAGTTCTGGGTGGTGGCGCCCAGGTTGGCCGGGCTGAGCGTCAGCCCGGTGTTGCGGGCGACCTCGGCGCCGTTGACGTAGAGCACGCCGAGATTGCCGTTGCGGGTGACCGCGACGTGCGTCCACGCCCCGGCGGGCAGGGCCGTGGGCGCGTCGATGCGCTGTTCGCCGCCGGCCCCTGTGGCGGTGATGGCGAAGCGGGCCGTGCCGGAACCGGATCGCGCCGTGAGGAACATGTTGACGCCGGTGCCGCTGCCGAAATCGAAGACGCGGGCCCAGTTCGCGAGCACGTCCACCCGGACCCAGAGCGCGACGGAGAAGTTCGTGGCGCCGGACAGGATGCCCGACGGCAGCGCCACGTAACCGTTTGAGCCGTTGAGGTTCACGGCGCTGCCGGTGCGGCCCGTGACGTAGGTGCCGTTGACGGCCGTGGCGGTGCGGCCGTTGCCGGTGGCGTCGTTGCCGTTGCCGTCGAACAGGTAGTGCGCGACGAACAGCGGCAGCGGCGGGGTGCTGTTGACCGACCAGTAGACGCTGTAGCGCTGGCCGTGCACCTTGTAGAAGGGCTGGAGGGTGACGCCGCCGGCGGTGTACTGCAGCGGGGTCGACGTCGGGGTCAGCGTCGACGGGTTCAGCACCGGCAGGGCACTGAGATTGTTGGTGCCGAACAGTCCGCCGAGCACGATCGGGCCGACCTTCACCGCCTGGACGCTGCTGTTGTCGTTCGCGGCCTCGCGGGTCAGCGCCATCGGCAGCGTCAGGTCGACCACGTCGCCCGAGGCCCAGGTGCGGTTGATCGTGGCGAACGTGCCGGGCGCCGGACTCACGAAAACGGTTCCGTTGATGCGGACAGCGGCACCGCTGGCCCACGAAGGAATCCGCACCTTCACCGTGAACGTGCCGGAGCCGGTGACCGTCAGCTTCGTCGCGGCGGTCTCCGGGAACCCGGTCTCCTGCCGGATCGTGACGCCGCGCGCGGACCAGGTCAGCACCGACGGGATGAACAGGTTGACGTACAGGGTGCTCGCGCCGTCGTGGAAGTAGATGCTGTCGCCGAACTTGGTGTTGCTCTCCATGCCGGTGCCGTGGCAGCAGACGAAACTGTTGTAGTCGTTGCTGTAGGTCTTGATGCCGCCGGCCCGCAACGGCACGTAGTAGCACTGGAAGCCGTGCGCGGAGTTCGGGTCCTGCGAGGCCAGGATGTGGTTGTAGAGCGCCTTCTCGTAGTAGTCGAGGTAGTCCACCCTGGACGGGTCGGTGAAGAACAGCTGCCGGGTCAGCTTCAGCATGTTGTGGGAGTTGCAGCACTCGGCGGTCGTGTCGGACAGTTCGCTGGCGATGCGGTCCGGTGCCTTGAAGTACTCGCCGTTGGAGTTGCCGCCGATCGCATACGTGTGCCGCCGGGTAACGATGTCCCAGAAGTTGACGGCGATGTCGCGGTACCGGGTGGTGCCGGTCGCGTGGTATTCGCGGATCGCGCCGATGATCTTCGGGATCTGGGTGTTGGCGTGGTAGTTGTTCAGGTTGTCGGTGTTCGCGGCCAGGGGGTCGAAGATCTCGGCGTGGTCGAACTGCTGCGCTGCGGCCAGGTGCGCGGCGTTGCCGGTCAGCTGGTAGAGGTTGGTGAGGACCTCGTTCATCCCGCCGAACTCGGTGTCGAGCATGTTCTGCCGCTGGGTCTGGGTCAGCCGGTCGTTGCGGAACTTGACCCACGCTGCCATGCCGGTGAGCACGGTCAGCGCCTGGGCGTTGCCGGCCAGCAGGTGCATGTCGAGCAGGCCGGCGAAGAGCTTGTGCAGCGTGTAGTAGGGCGCCCAGACGGCCTGGCGAGCCTCGACCCGGTCGATGAAACTCTCCGGGAAGGCGCTGAGGTAGCCGGTGTTGTAGCCCGCGGTGGCGGCCCGGGACTGGCACTGGGCGAGGACGGTGACGAGCTGGTCGCCCTTGGTCTTGAAGGCGGTGTTGCCGGTGCTGGCGTAGGCCTGGGCGAGCGCGGACAGGATGTGGCCGGTGGAGTGCCCGCGCAGCTCGGTCGTCGGGGACTCCCACCCGCCGCAGGGGGTGGCGGACGAGGACAGGCCCACGTTGAGGCGGAACGTGTGCAGCAGCCGGTCGTTGTCCAGGAACAGCAGGTAGGAGTGGATGCGCCCGGCGGCGGCGCTGAACGGGCTGCTGAGCAGCTGGACTGCGGTGAGTGGGAACGCGTAGGCCGAGACGCCGGTGTCGGGTCTGGCGGCGGCGGCTTCTCCGGACATCAGCAGCGGCGCGACGGCAGTAGCGGCGCCGGCCACGGCGGTGGTCCGCAGCACGGTGCGGCGGGTCACCGGTGGTGAGGACATGGTGCCTCCCGAGGGTATGGGGTGTCCGCGGACCGTCCCAGGTGGACGGTCCGCTCAGGTGGAACCGACGTTCAGCCGCGCAGTGCGCCCGACATGAAGCCCCGGACGTAGCTGCGTTGCAGGACGAGGAAGAGCAGCAGGCAGGGCACCGCCATGAACGTGACGCCGGCCTCGAGCGCCGCGTAGTCGATTGCGCCGAACGACGCGGTGCGCATGTTGACCACCGCGAGCATGACGGTGAACTTGCTCGTGGAGTTGAGCAGGATCAGCGGGGCGAAGAACTCGCTCCACGAGGTGAGGAAGGCGAACAGCCCGACGGTGATCAGGCCGGGCCGCACCGCGTGCAGCATGATGCGGGTGAGCGCGCCGAAGCTGGTGCACCCGTCGATGAGCGCGGACTCCTCCAGTTCCTTCGGGATCGCCTCGAACGCGTTGCGCATCATGAAGATCGAGAACGGCAGCTGGAACATGATGAGCACCAGGCTGAGCCCGAGCAGCGAGTCCTGCAGGCCGATCCACTCCAGCAGCACGTAGAGGGCGATGAGGATGGTCGCGTAGGGCACCATCAGGATCGCGAGGGTGAGCAGGAACAGGGCGTTCTTGCCGGGGAAGCTGAACCGGCCGAAGGCGTAGCCGCCGAGGGTGGCGACCAGCAGCGTGCCGCCCACGGTGAGCGCGCACACGGTGAGGCTGTTGACGACGTGCTCGACCCGGATGCCGTTGTCGGAGGTGAACAGCCGCCGGTAGTTCTCCAGGCCGAAGCCGGTCGGGGTGCGCACCGACGCCCAGGCGCTCCACAGCAGCGGGAACAGGAACAGGATGGCGAGCGCGGCGCCGGTCACGCCGAACGTCGTTGAACGCAGCTTCACAACGGCTCCCCTACTGCGATCGGCGGCGCAGCACGCCGAGCTGGATGGCGTTGAACACGACGAGCACCCCGAGCAGGACCACCGAGATCGCCGCCGCGGAGCCGAGGTCCAGCTCGATGAAGGCCTCCCGGTAGATGACCATCACCAGCGACGTGGTGCTGTTGTCGGGCCCGCCGCGGGTGAGGATCCAGAACTGGTCGAAGGCGAGCAGCGAACCGGTGATCATGAGGGTCAGCACGAGCGCGATGGTCGGGCGCATGAGCGGCACCGTGATCCGGCGGAAGATCTGGAAGCGGGTCGCCCCGTCCAGCCGGGCCGCCTCGTAGACGTCCAGCGGGATCGCCTGCAGGCCGGTGAGCAGGATCAGCATGTTGAACCCGGCGAAGCGCCACAGCACCAGCACGACCGCGGACCCGAGCGCCGTGTTCGGGCTGCCGCTGGTCCAGGACACGTAGGCGTCCCCGGCCAGCAGGTCGTTGACCGGGCCGATCTCGTCGCTGAGCAGGCCGAGGAACAGCAGCGACGCGCTGGCGAAGCCGACCGCGGCGGGCAGGAAGAACGCGGTGCGCAGCAGCCCGACCCCGCGCCGGCGGTGCTGGACCATGAGCGCCAGCCCGAAGGACAGCGCGAACAGCAGGACCGTCACCACGACCGTGTACTTGAGGGTGAACCACACGGCGGTGCGCAGCAGCTCGTCGTCGCCGAGCCCGGCGTAGTTCTCCGGAACGTTCAAGGACGGCGCACCGAGCAGCGGCCAGTGGTGCAGGGACATCCACACGACCAGCCCGAGCGGCACGACGAAGAACATGCCCACCACGAACGCGGTCGGCGCGGCGTAGAGGGCGCCGATCCAATGCTTGTTGCGTTTCCTTCGCGGTGGCGCCGACGGCAGGACCGTCGGTCGCGCTGGCGCCAGCAACGTCATCATCTCTCCGTTTGCTGGCCTGCCCCTGCTGCCAGGGGCAGGCCGAGGGGCTACTTCTTCAGGGAGGCGGTGAGGGCGGTGGCACCGTCACCGAGGGACTTCTGCGCGTCGCCGAACAACGCACCGCGGAACGCGGTGTTCCACGGGCTCTGCGGGTCGTTGTAGGTGGCGTTGAAGTTCTTCGCGTACGGCGTCTTGCCCTTGCCCATCAGGTTGTTGATGGTGACGACCCGCGGGTCGGCCGAGGAGTACTTGTTCGCGGCCAGGTCGGTGCGCGTCGGCACGCCCTTGCCCTTCGCCACGACCTCGACCTGCGCCTCGTCGCCGAGCGTCCAGGCCAGGAAGTCCCAGGCCTGCGCCGCGTGCTTGCTGGTCGCGCCGATGCCGATCGAGTCGCCGCCCACGAACGTCGACTCGCCCCCGTTGATGCCGCTGATCGGCGCGATGCCGACCTTGAACGCGGCCTTCTCCTCGATGATGCCGAGCCACGCCGACGGCGCCGGGGCGATGCCGATCTTGCCGCTCTGCAGCGCGCCGAGCCAGGTCGGGCCGGCCTCGTCCTTGGACGCGGGCGCGGCGACGCCCTCCTCGTAGAGCTTGCGGTACAGCGCGAAGACCTCCGCCATCTCCTTCGAGTCGATCGTCGACGCGGTGCCCTCGGCGTTCATCACGTCGCCGCCCGCGGCCCACACCGACGGCCAGAGGGTGAAGACGTTGCAGCCGCCGCAGTTGCCGCCGAAGTAGGTGCCGTTGATGTCCCCGCCGAGCTTGTCGACGGCGCGGGCGGCGGCGGCGAACTCGGTCAGCGTCTTCGGCGGCTTCTCCGGGTCGAGGCCGGCCTTGGTGAACAGATCCTTGTTGTAGAGCATCACCGACATGTCGATGGTGTGCGGCACCGCGTAGTTCTTCTTGTTCCAGGTGCCGTTGCGCACGTGCGCGGGGGCGACCTTGTCCTTGACCGGCAGCGCGTTGAACTTGTCGGTGATGTCCAGCCACAGGCCCTGCGACGCGTACTGCGGGGCGAAGACGACGTCGGAGGCGAACAGGTCCGGCAGTGCCTTGGCGCCGGCGGCGGAGGCGAGCTTCGCCGGGTACTCCTCGTTCGGGTATGCGGTGACCTGGACCTGGTTCTTGTGGGTGGCGTTGTAGGCGGCGGCGTAGGCCTTCGACACGGACTCGGTGGCGGCCCGGGTCCACAGGGTGAGGGTGGCGCCGCTGTCCGCGGCCTCACCGGTCGCCGCCGGCGACTCGTCCGATCCGCAGGCGCCGAGCGCCAGCAGCAGGGTGGCGGCGACGGTGCCGCTCAGTAAACGGTTCAAGGTCGTTCCCTTCCTGGACTCATTGTTTGTGAGCGCTATCAAAAAGCAAGAGCGGAAGTGCTTTCACGCACGACGAGGTCGGGGGCGGACCGGTGCTGCCCGGTCTGCCGCACGCCCGTCGCGATCTGGGTGACGAGCAGGTGCATGCTGCGCCGGCCGAGTTCGGCGAAGTCCTGCCGGACGGTGGTCAGGGGAGGCTGCAGGTACGGCGCCTCCGGCATGTCGTCGAACCCGACGACGCTGACCGCGCCGGGCACGGCCCGCCCGGCCTCGTGCATGGCGCGCAGCACGCCGATCGCCATCTGGTCGTTGCCGCAGAACACGGCGGTGACCGCCGGGTCCGCGGCGAGCGCGCGGCCGGCGGCGTAGCCGGACCGCGCGCTCCAGTCGCCGGGCAGCGCCCGTGGCACCGGCAGCCCGGCCGCCTCGAGCGCGGCCTGCCAGCCGGCCATCCGCTCGCGGGCCTCCGGCCATTCGGGCGGCCCGGCCACGTGGTGCACGGTGCGGTGGCCGAGGGCGATCAGGTGCCGGGTGGCGAGCCCGGCGCCGGCGGCGTTGTCGACGGCGACCATCGGCACCTCGGGCATCGCGTGCACGTCGATGCCCATGCCGACGATCGGGACGTGCGCCGGCACGTCCAGCAGCGAGCGGCCCAGCGCCGTCCAGGCCGCGGCGACCGGGGCGAGGGTGATGATCCCCTCGACCGCCTGTTCCCGCAGCCGGCGGATCGCTTCGGTGACGGAGGGCACGTTCAGCTCCCTGGCGCTCGCGATGCTGACGAAGTAGCCGGCTTCCCGGGCCGCGCGTTCGATGGCGTGGACCATGAACGACGGCCCGAACAGCGTGGTGTCGAAGGTGACCAGGCCGACGGTCTGCGACCGGTTGGTGGCGAGGGTCCTGGCCGCGACGTTGGGCTGGTAGTCCAGCGCCCGCATCGCGGCCAGGACCCTGGCCCGGGTCTCGGACCGGACGCTCGGGTGGTCGTTGACCACCCGGGACACGGTCTGGTGGGACACCCCGGCGAGGTGGGCGACGTCCCGCATCGCCGGGGGCCTTCGAACGGAATGCATGTCCTGAGGACCTCTTTCAAAAGGTCAGGGACTTCAAAGGTCAGGGACCGAACGCTTTGACTTCGAGGAGCCCGACCGACGCCGTGCCGCTCTGCAGCAGCACCCGCAGCCTCGTGGTGCTCACCGCCGTGAACGTCACGTGGTTGTACTGGTTGATCCCGAGCGGGTAGCCCGAGGCGCCGGCGACGTCCACGTAGGCGGTGCCGTTCCAGTACTGCAGTTTCCACGAGGCGGGCAGCCGCACCCCGCCGTTGTCGTCGAAGAAGTAGACGTCGGCCGAGTTCAGCGTCTGCGCGGTCGACCAGGTCAGCAGGCCCCACTGCTCGCCCGTGTTGGGCCAGGTGCCCCAGCGCGGGTTGACCGTGTCGTTGGAGCTCGGCGGGTCGATACCGTCGTTGAGCGCGGCGACGCTCTCCCACGCCGAGGTGTACGACGCGCTCGGGGTGGCGCTCGTCGCGAGGTTGCCGCCGCCCGTCGGTGGTGGCACCGTGCCGCCGCGGTTGTAGACCTTCACCTCGGTCAGGCCGGTCTTGAAGCCCGACGCGTGGGTGACCTGCACCCGCAGCCGGGTCGTGTTGACCCCGGTGAAGTTGACGACGTTGTAGTTGGCCCGTGGCGTGCCCGGCGTCTTCACCGCGGAAGCCACGTTCACCCAGGCGCTGCCGTTGTAGTACTGGACGGTGTACGAGCTGGGCTGCCGGTAGCGGTTGGTGGCCCGGTCGTTGCGGAACCACAGCCGCACCTCGTCCACGGAGCGGGCCTGCCCGAGGTTGAGCTCCAGCCAGTCGGTGGCGTTCGGCGAGCCATAGGTGCCCCACAGCGGTTCGTTGATGGGGAACCCGTCGACCGCGTTCGCGCCGGCCGTGCCGCTCGCGGTGTAGGACGCGGTGGTGGCGACGCCCTGCGCGTAGTTCGGCAGGGTCGAGGTCAGGTCGACGCCGGCCTTGTTGAACATGTCGACCAGCTGCGTGCTGCTCTGGCTCACCTGGGTCGGCGCCTGCAGGCCCGAGTAGGCCGCGCTGAACTGCACGGTCGCGCCGCCGCCGGCCGGGAACGTGACCGCGCCGGTGGCGGGGTTCCAGACCAGGCGGACCAGCTTGTCGACGGTCGCCACGCGGGTGCCGTTGACGAAGATGGAGTAGCCCTGCGGGATGCCGCTGTACTTGACCACGCCGTCGGCCGGGTCGTCCCACACGACGCTGAGGTCGGCGTTGCGGTAGCGCAGGTTGTTGGCCGCGAAGTTGGGCCAGCCGATGTTGAGCGGGCTCAGCTCGACCTGGTTGTCGTTGCGCGGCCGCAGCCCCATCACGTCCTCGATGACGGTCCAGTTGCTGCTGCCGAGGATGTTGTGGTGGATCCAGGACCGGTAGTCGATGTTCTTGGTGCCCGCGTTCCAGTCGGCCCAGAACTCGTTGGCGTCCGGCCACTGGGTGCTGCCGCCGATGTACTGCGCCCAGGCGTTCCAGTACAGCAGCTTCTTGTAGTCCTCAGTGGACATCCACTGGTTCGGGTAGTTGCGCAGCACCGAGGAGTACAGCCGGAACTGCACCGTGGAGTTGATGGTGGAGAAGTTGTTGCTGCCCGGCTGGCCCGCCGCGGCGGCGGCCGCCTTGTCCTTCTGGTTGGCCGTGAAGAACGGGAACACCGGGTATTCGGCGGGGTCGGCGAACAGCCGCAGCGCCTGCTTGTACTCGTCGGTGTTGGGCATCGCGCCGACCGAGTACGGGTAGTAGTTGTTGATCTCCTTCCACGGCACGAGCGCGTTGGTGGACACGTGCCGGTGCTCGATGAGCTTGTTCGTCGAGTCCCACAGCGTCGACACGATCGCGTTGCGGATGCGGTCGGCGATCACCTGCATCTCCGCGGCCTTCGTGGTGTTGCCGATCGCCGTGTACGCCTGGACCGCGGCGAGCGCTCCACTGTAGACATACGCGGACTCGGCCCGGTCCATGTTGCCGGAGCGCCAGTGGAAGGACACCGCGTCGGCGTCGTTGCCGGTGAGCGCGCCCCAGTCGTACTCGATGAGACCGTTGTTGTTGTGGTCGTAGTAGGACAGCTGCCCCTTCACGTCGCCCTCGGCGTACTTCGCGAGGTTGCCGGCGATCGCGGGCTGCCCGCCGTGGATCTGGTAGCTGCGCCAGGCGGCCTCGGCGATGTACTGGGTGTAGCTGTTGGACCAGTTCTCCGGGTCGCCGGGGTTGTCCATGAACCTGCCGCCCTTGGAGGTCTGCCCGACGGACAGCCACGGGCCGTAGGAGTAGGCGGCGTTACGCAGGTACTTGAGGTCGTCGATGTGCATCGGCTGGGTGAGCGCGATCGCGTTGTTGTAGCCCAGCGCGCCCTCGACCGACACCGGGAACTGGAAGTCCTGCCCGGGGATGTCGACGTCGAGGTAGTTGAAGCGCATCAGCCACCAGCGGTAGTAGATGTTCTTCTTGATGGCCGGTTCCGGCACGTCCAGGTACGGCACGTTGACGGCCCACCAGCGGTTGTACTCCCGCACGTGGGTGGAGAACGCAGTCGCCGCGCTGTAACCCTTGTAGGTGTTGTACTCCGTCAGCGAGTCCGGGATCTCGTTGGCCACGAAGCCCAGCAGCACCTTGGTCGTGACGGTGGCACCGGCCGCGATCGTCACCGACCGGTTCAGCCCGCCACTGGTGGCGGTGAACCCGTCCGCGGACAGCCGCGGGTAGAGCGTGGTGAGGTTGTTCTTCACGTTCACCTGCCCGGTCAGCTCGTTGCCGCTGCCGGAGGTGGCGTAGGGCGAGGTGACCCGCAGCGCGATCGTCTGCGACGCGGTGCCGGTGTTGGTGATCGCCAGGTTGTCGACCGCGACGTTGTTCTGGGTGATGAACTTCGTCTGGTTGATCCGCAGGGATCCGTTGGTGTGCACGCTCTTCCAGTGGCTCGGCGCCTGCCACCGCTGCGACACCTGTTCGGTCCAGGTGCCGGTGCCGGCGGTGACGGTGAACGCGCCCTGGCCGTTGATGCTCTCCCAGTAGGCGACGTCGCCGCCGAAGCCGAGCGTCGCCGGGGTGTGCGTCTTCATGAACACGCCCCGGCCGCGGCTCATCAGCCAGGTGCCGGCGGGGTCGTTGCCGGGCCGGGCCAGCAGCCGGTCCATCCAGTAGTCGGTGCCGCCGCTCTCCGCGTCGAAGATGGCCTGCATCGTGTTGCCGGTCGTCATCGCGACCGGCGGCGCGGGCACGGCCGGCCCGCTGAACGTGGGGTAGCCGATGGTCTGTGCCGCGGACGCCGGTTGGGCGGCCAGGGTCGCGGCGGCGGTGGATCCGGTCAGGACGGTCGTCAACGCGAGTGCCAGCCTGAGTTTCCAGCGGGGGTGTGGCATCGCGTCACCTCCATTCGGGTGGGGGGCGGGGGTGCCGGCGTTCATTGGGTGGCGGGCAACCAGATCCGCATCGTGGAGGGCCCGCGCCGGGCCCAGCGGTGGTAGGGCACGAGGGTGACCACGATCGGATCGGAGCGTTCCGGGATCTCATTGCGGCTCTGGTACGGCCAGTCGCGCTCGACGGGATTGATCAGGCGCCCTTTGACGGCGGTTGCCTCGGGCGCGACGGACGTGTCGACCTGGATGTCGTCGAGGGTGACGCCGTCCTCCTGGTCGACCGATTCGGCGCACATGACGACCGGACCGACCTCGACGGCCGCGCAGCCACGGGTCGCGTCCACGCGGGAGTCGGGGAACGTCCAGCGGGGCTTCATCGGCAGTTCGAGGCGCACCTGGTCGCCGTCCCGGGCCGGCGCGGTGCCGTGCGCCCAGGCCGGCACCCGCACGGTGACGGGCCGGTCGGCGGTGACGACGACGCTGCCGCCCTCCGGGTAGTCGGTCTCGACGGTCAGCCGCGTCCCGTCGACGGTCATCGGGGCGTAGTGGTGCACCTGCACGCCCGCGTCGTCCTCGGTCACCAGGTAGGTGCCGAGCGATGCGAGCAGCCGGGCGACGTTGTTGAGGCAGCAGGAGACCTCGAACCACGGGGCGCGCGGCCCGCCGCCGAAGCGCAGCTGCTCCCGGTCCGGCGGCACCGCCTCGGTGGGGGTGCGCTGGTGCAGGGTGTTGGCGTAGAAGAAGGCCTGCCCGTCGTCGGCGACCGCGGTGGCGATCACGTTGTGCAGGACCCGGTCGACGATGTCGCCGTAGCGCAGGTCGCCGGTCGCGAGGAGCAGGCGGTGCGCCAGCATGACGGTGGCGACGCCGGCGCACGTCTCGGAGTAGGCGCGGTCCGGCGGCAGCGCGAAGTCGTCGCCGAACGACTCGTCGAGGTGCCGCGAGCCCATGCCGCCGGTGATGTAGGTGCGCCGGGCCAGGGTCCGGTCGAGCTGCCCGGCCACGGCGGCCAGCAGCGCGTCGTCGCCGGTCTCCACGGCCACGTCGACGGCCCCGGCGGCGAGGTACAGCGCACGGACCGAGTGCCCGTGGAACACCTCGCCGGCGCGCACCGGCACGGCGTCCTGGAAGTACCGCCACCCGAACTCGTGCTCGGGCAGGCTGCGGTGCCCGCGCCGCTCGACGAACCGGGCCGCCTGGTCGAGGTAGCGTTCGTCGCCGGTGACCCGGAACAGCTCGACGAGCGCGGTCTCGATCTCCGGGTGGCCGCAGATCCGGTCGTCGTCCTTGAACGTGTCGCAGATGTGGTCGGCGACCCGGCGGGCCACGTCCGGCAGGCCCGGCGCCCGGCCGGTGCGGGCGGCGGCGACACCGGCCTGGATGAGGTGCCCGGCGCAGTACAGCTCGTGCCCGAAGTTGAGGTCGCTGTACCGCTCCGGCTGGCCGGGCCGGCCGAACGCGGTGTGCAGGTAGCCGTCGGCGGCCTGCGCCCCGGCGATCATCGCGGTGAGCTCGTCGAGCCGGTCGCTGTAGTCGGTGCCGCCGGGGCGCACCGACTCCCAGCACATCGCCTCGACGTGCTTGTACACCTCGGAGTCGGAGAACTCGCGGCCCCGGCGGCGCGCCGTCCCGGTGCCGGTGGTGGCGAAGTTGCCGGTCCAGCCGAGGCGGTCCAGCCAGGTGCGGCAGTGCTCGATCGTCGCGGTGCCGTTCACCGCCTGCCGCTGCGCCCAGAACCCGCCGGTGATGTGGACCCGTCGCGGGTCGACGGCCCGCAACGTCCCACGGGAGGGGAACACCGGCCCTCCACTGGCCACCGTCACGTGGCACCGCCTTCCTTCGCCGTTGCACCTGTTGTCGAAAACCTTTTCGGAAGAATGGCAGCCGGATCCCACCGTGTCAACGGTCGATTTGTGCGCGCTCACTCAGCGGATCAGCGTTGTCCCCAACCTGGTGACAGTTGTGACACGCAATCCCGCATGTGTATGCTCGCCGAAAAGTTTTCGGTACCGACGAAAGGATGCCGGTGAGCAGGAAACGCGCGCAGGTCACCCTCACGGACGTCGCCAGGCTCGCCGGCGTCTCGGTTGCGACCGCCTCCAAGGCGCTCAACGCCCGCGACGAGGTGGCACCGGCGACGCGGCGCCGGGTCCAGCAGGCCGCCGAGGAACTTTCATTCCAGCCCAACGTCCTCGCCCGCGGCCTGATCTCCGGCAACACCCGCACCATCGGCCTGCTCACCGACGAGCTCTCGGCCGCGCGCTTCGCGATCCCGGTCCTGCTCGGCGCCGAGAACGCGCTGGGCAACGAGCAGATGAGCGTGCTGCTCTGCGACGCCCGCGGCGACGCGATCCGCCGCCAGCACTACATCCGCACGCTGCTCGCCCGGCAGGTCGACGGCTTCATCATCCTCGGCGACGCCAACGATCTGCGCCCGTCACTGACCCGCAGCATCCCGGTGCCGGTCGTGTACGCGTACTGCGAGTCCGACGACCCGGCCGACCTGTCCGTGGTGGCCGACGACGCCGGCGGCGCCCACCTGGCCGCCGAACACCTCGTGTCCCTGGGCCGCCGGCGCATCGCCCACATCACCGGCGACCCCGGCTACCGGGCCGCCCGCGACCGCGCGCTCGCCTTCGCTGCCGGTCTGTCGTCAGCGGGGCTCTCATTGGTCGGCGAGCCGCTGTTCGGCCAGTGGTCGCAGCGCTGGGGCCGGCATGCCACGTCCCGCCTGCTCGCCTCGCACCCCGACATCGACGCGATCTTCTGCGGCAACGACCAGATCGCCTCCGGCGTCACCGAGGCCCTGCGCGACCTCGGCCGCACCTGCCCCGACGACGTGGCCGTGGTCGGCTACGACAACTGGGAGGTGTTCGCCACCGAGTGCCGCCCGCCACTGACCACAGTGGACCTCAACCTGGAGCAGCTCGGCGCGACCGCGGTGCGGCACCTGTTCGCCGCGCTCGACGGCGACCAGCACTCCGGCGTCGTGCGCCAGCCCGGCCGGCTGGTCGTGCGCGAGTCAACCGGTGTGGCCCCCTCGAGCCGTTAGCGCTGCCTCGGCGATCCGCAGCGCCTCCTCCGCGTCGAAGCCGACGCTCGCGACCACGGCCGCGTAGTCGGCGGCGGCGCGGCGCACCCGCTCCCGCACCTGCTCCCCCGCCGCCGACACGAAGGAGCCGGCCCGCCCCCGCGTCTCGATCAGCCCCGCCTCCTCCAGCTCCCGGTAGGTCCGGGCGACCGTGTTGACCGCCAGCCCCAGATCGGTGGCCAGTCCCCGGATCGTCGGCAGCTTGTGCCCGACCGGCAGCGTGCGGTCCTGGATCTGCTGCGCGAACTGGAGCCGCAGCTGCTCGAACGGCGGCACCGCCGAGGTCGCGTCGATGACGAACATCCCCGGATCCTATTTACGACCCGTCCGAACCCTCGTGGCGGCGGCCGGCGCGGTGCTCGATGACGGTCCGGCCGTGCTCCTCGACCCACCGGACCAGGCCCTCGACGGGCTCGAGCAGGGTGTGGCCGAGCGGGGTCAGCGCGTACTCCACCCGCGGCGGCACCTCCGCATGCACCTCACGCGACACCAGCCCGTCGTGCTCCAGGTCCCGCAGCGTCTTGGTGAGCACCCGGTGCGAGATGCCGTCGATCTCCCGCTGGAGCTCCGTGAACCGCTTCCGCTTGTCGACCAGAGCGGCGACCACGACCAGCGTCCACTTGTCACCGATCGTGGTCAGCAGCCCCCGGACCACCCCGCGCAGCTCGTCGTCCCAGCATGTGGGCGACACGCTCACGACCTCCATCGCAGCTCCTCCCCAATGCGCACCTGAAGGTGCGTGACGCACTAAATAGTGCTGATTTCCGACCGGGAATCCAGCGTATTGCAGGACCGCTCACACCGTACGGGTGGCGCCGCCACCGCCTTTCGGATCGAGCGCATCGAATGCATCGAGCGCATCGAGTGAGGAGTCCAGCACGTGACCAGGATCGCCATCATCGTCGGAAGCGTCAGGCCCGGCCGGTACAGCCGGCTCGTGGCCGATTGGGTGCACGAGACCGCGGCCCGCCGCGACGACGCGGAGTTCGAGCTCGTCGACCTCGCCGACCACCCGTTGCCGCACCTCGACGAGCCCATCCCGGCCTCCGCCGGCCAGTACGCCAACGAGCACACCAGGGCGTGGTCCCGGGTCATCGACAGCTTCGACGGCTACATCTTCGTCACCCCGGAGTACAACCACTCCACCACGGGGGTGCTGAAGAACGCCATCGACTACCTCTACGCCGAGTGGAACAACAAGGCCGCCGGCTTCGTCGGCTACGGCGTGGTCGGTGCCGCCCGCGCGGTGGAGCACCTGCGGCTCATCGCCGCCGAACTCCAGCTCGCCACGGTGCGCTCGCAGGTCGCCCTGTCCTTCTACACCGATTTCGAGAACTTCACGACGCTCACTCCCGGCCAGAACCAGATCGACGCCCTGAACTCCACGCTGGACCAGGTCGTCGCCTGGTCCGACGCGCTCGGCAAGCTCCGCACCTGACCCAGTCCGTCCCGGCGGCGGCCGAGGGTGCCGCCGCCGGGCACATCACCAGTCCGTGGCGGACTACTCCGCCTCGAACCCGCCGCGCTCCCGGGCCAGCGCGAGCCACGCCAGCCACTTGACCCAGGTGTCATCGGTCTCCAGGTCGGCGCGCTGCTCCGCCGGCACGCGGGCGTACGCCGCCAGGGCTTCATCGATCTCGCGCACGCTCACCAGCCACCGGTCGTTCGACATGAGCTTGAACGCCGGGATGCCGGTCCTGCCCGGCGCTGTCTGGGACCGCCAGCGCAGGTCGGCTTCCCGCCAGCGGCGCTGCGCCTCCTCGTCGCCGCCGGGCCGGGCGTCCCCGAACAGGGACTGGTCGATCTCCGCCTCGTAGCCCATCCCAGTCAGGGCCATGATTTCGTTGATCCGGCCGAATCGACGGCACCCTTCGAACTCGTACGGCCCGAGGTCGCGGAGGCGCCGCCACGCCTCCGCGCAGGTCGGATCGTGCACGCAGCCACGCCCCGACTCCTCGCAGGCCTCGAAGTCCTCGCGGGCGGCAAAGACGTCACCGAGTTCCAGGTCGATTCCCACGTGGCGATGATGGTGCGCCGCCGGCCTCCGCGCCACGCAATTGACCGCCGGGCCCTCATGACTTCTGTAGGGTTTGTGCACCCGGAACTCCCAGAGCGCCCCACGGTGCCTTCACGCGCTGCTCACGGGTGCGGGTGCAGGCCGGTGCGCCGCGCCGGCGTCAGAAGATCCGGGAGTCGCCGGCGCCGGCGCGCGCAGCAGCAGGGCGAGGACGAACGCGACGGTCATGACGCCCGCGCCGCACAGGAACACCGTGTCGATGGCCGTCACGAACGCCGCCGGGGCGGTCGGGGCGCCGCTGCCGACCGTCGTGCCGGCCGGGGCGTTCGCCAGGTACACGCGCAACAGCACGGTGCCGAAGACCGCCGCGCCGAAGGCGCTGCCGAGGCTCTGCCCGAAGCGGATCGCGGTGGTGGTGACGCCCAGCTGGTCGGCCGGGACCGCCTGCTGCGAGAGCAGGATGAGCTGGCCGAGCAGCTGGCCCACGCCGGCGCCGAACAGGAACAGCGCGGCGAGGATCTGCCAGGTCGGCGTCGCGACGTGGACGAGGCTGAGCAGGCCGAGCCCGAGCGCCGCCGTCGCGGTGCCGAGCAGGACGGTGCCCCGCACGGGCCAGCCGCGGCGCTCCAGTGCGTTCGCGAGCAGGCCCGACAGGGAGATGCCGACCGCGACCGGGATCAGGAACCGGCCGGCGCCGCTCGGTGTGATCCCGCGGACGACCTGCAGGTAGACCATCACGTAAACGATTGCGGCCATCATGGCCACGCCCAGCAACGCCTGGATGGGCAGCGCCACCCGCAGCGTCGGGTTACGGAACAGCGACAGCGGCAGGACCGGTTCGGCGGCGACGGCCTGCCGCCACAGGAACAGCGCGACGAGCACGGCGCCCCCGACCGCGAGGGCGATGGCAGGGGCGGACGTCCAGGCGTACCGGTGACCGCCCCACTCGGCCAGGAGCAGCAATGTGGACGCGGCGGCAGCAACGAGCGCGGCGCCGAGATAGTCGACGCGGTGCCGGCGGCCGGGCAGGGGCAGCCGCATCGCGGTGGCGGCGACGGCGAGCGCGAAGAGGCCGAGCGGCAGGTTGACGTAGAAGATCCAGCGCCACTGCCCCGAGTCGACCAGCACGCCGCCGATCAGCGGGCCGGCGACCATGCCGAGCCCGGCGACGAGGCCGGCCATGCCACCGCGACCGCCGCGCTCGCCCGGTGCGCTGACCTGCGCGATGACGACCATCGTGACGCTCATCAGCCCGCCGCCGCCCAACCCCTGCAGGCCACGGAACGCGATGAGCTGGTCCATCGTCTGCGCCATCCCGCACAGCGCCGAGCCGAGCAGGAAGACGCCGACGGCGACGGCGAAGACCCGCCTGGCGCCGTGGATGTCGCAGAGTTTGCCGTACAGCGGCAGCGCGGCCGTGGCAGCGAGGGCATAGCTGGTGATCAGCCAGGGCAACCGCTCCAGGCCGTGCTCGGGGTCGAGGTCGCGGACGATCGGCACCGTCGCCGCCGAGACGATGTTCTGGTCCAGGATCGCCAGCACGATCGTGACCAGGCAGGCCAGCGTGGTCAGCCGTTTCTGCAGCGGAGTCATGTTGGCTATACTCAGTCAATTTTTATGTTGAGTCAAGATTTATATCTGGTACGGTCAAACGCATGGTCGACGGGCCCGGCCTCCGGGAGCGCAAGAAGCTGGAGACGCGCCGCGTGCTGTGGCAGGCGGCGGTGCGCCTGTTCGACGAGCGCGGCTACGACCAGGTCTCGATCGCGGAGATCGCCGCGGCCGCCAACGTGTCGAAGATGACCGTCTTCAACTACTACGCGACCAAGGAAGACCTCGTGTTCGGCCCGATGGAGGAGCACATCGAGGACTTCGCGCGGGTGATCCTGACCCGGCCGCCCGGCGCGGGCGTGGTCGCCGCGCTGCGTGAGCACTTCCTGGAGCTGCTCGCCAACCGCGACCCGGTGTCCGGCCTCAACGACCTGCCGCAGATCCGGGCGCTGCAGCTGCTCATGCTGCGCACGCCCGCGCTGCAGCCCCGGGCCCGGATGTTCTTCCACCGCAGCGAGGAGGCCATCACCGCGGCGCTGCGGAAGGAGACCGACGAGCTCACCGCGCGCATCGCCGCCGGCCAGATCATGGCGGTCCGCTCGACGCTGATGCAGACCAATGTCGAGCAGCTCTGCAAGGGCCGCAGCACCGACGAGGTGTACCCCGAGGCGGTCGCCGCCACCAACCGCGCCTTCGACCTGCTGGAGCACGGCCTCGCCGCGCTGTGAGCCTCAGCCCGTCACACGGTATCGATGGCTGTTCGTACGGTGACCGGTGCTGCATCGACCATTACGGTGTCGGCATGCGCGCAGATCGGGTGCGACTCGGCATCGACTTCGGCACGTCGAGCACCGTTGCCGTCATCGGCCAGCCGGACGGTCAGGTCCGGCCCCTGTTGTTCGGCGAGACACCCATCCTGCCCTCGGCGGTGTGCGTGGACTGGCGGGCGGCCGAGGCCGCCTTCCTGGTCGGCCGGGACGCGATCCATGCCGGCCGGGCCCACCCGGACGCCTTCGAACCCAATCCGAAGCTGCGCGTCGACGACGGCTCCGTCCTCCTCGGCCCCGCCGAACTGCCGGTCACCACGCTCATCGGAGCGGTGCTGCGCCGGGTCGGCACCGAGGCGGAGCGGGTCACCGGCGCCCCGGTCGGCGAGATCACCCTGACCTACCCGGCGTCGTGGGGACCCCGGCGCCGCGCCGTGCTGCTGGAGGCCGCCCGTGCGGCCGGTCTGGCCGAGCCGGTCATGGTCGCCGAGCCGGTCGCCGCCGCCGCGTACTTCGTCGAGGCCCTCGGCCACGCCGTCCCGGTCGGCCAGTGCGTGGTGGTGTACGACTTCGGCGCCGGCACCTTCGACGCCTCGGTCGTCGGCCGCACCGACGACGGGTTCACGGTGCTGGCCGAGGAGGGCCTGCGCGACGCCGGCGGGCTCGACATCGACAACTCGATCGTGGCGTACTTCGGCGCGACCTACGGCGTGGCCAACGGCGACCTGTGGCGCCGCCTGACGCACCCGGAGACCCCGGCGGACCGGCGGTCCTCCCGGCACTTCTGGGACGACGTGCGCACCGGCAAGGAGATGCTCTCCCGCTCCTCGTCGACGTCGATCTTCCTGCCGCTCGTCGAGGCGGACGCGCTCCTCGGGCGGGAGCAGCTGGAGCACCTGGCCCGTCCCCTGCTGGACCGCACGGTCACCGCGACGGCCGCCGCGATCCGGGCCGCGCAGGTCGACGCCTCCCGGATCGCCGGGGTGTTCCTCGTCGGCGGGTCCAGCCGGATCCCGCTCGCCGCGACGCTGCTGCACCGGACCCTCGGCATCGCCCCGACGATCATCGAGCAGCCCGAGCTGGTCGTGGCCGGGGGGAGCCTGATCGCCTCGGCGGCCGCGACCGCCGGCTCCGGCACGGCGCCACCGGCGGCGTTCGGTTCGGCGATCGTGCAGGCCCCGCCGTCCGCGCCGATTCCGGCCCCTTCGCCCGTGTCCCCCGCGGGCGCGGTCCCGGCGACCGCCGCGGTGTCACCGGCGGCTCCGGTTCCGGCACCTGCCCCCGTGTCACCTGCGGGCGCAGTCCCGGCGACCGCCGCGGCGTCACCGGCGGTTCCGGCCACGGCTCCATTTTCGGCGGCGGCTCCGGCCTCGGCGGCTGCTGCGGCGGCGGCTTCAGCGGCGGCGGCGGCTTCAGCGGCCGCGGTATCGATGCCCGCAGCGGCGGTGTCACCGGCGTCGACCGGCGATCCGGCGGCGCAGGGCGGGTCTGCGGGCGCGGGCGGGCCGGTGTACACGTTGCCGTCGCCGGACGTGCCGTCGACATTCGAGCAGTCGTTGCCGCCGTCGCCATGGGAGCAGACACCGGCCGAGCCGTTCACCACCGCGCCGATCAGCGCCGCGCCGGTCTCGCCGGGGGTGAGTGCGACTCCCGTTCCGCCGCCCGCCGGTCAATTCACCGCCGCCCCGGTCAGCGCCGCGCCAGTCTCGCCGGGGGTGAGCGCGGCTCCCGTTCCGCCGCCCGCCGGTCAGTTCGCCGCCGGCCCGGTCAGCGCCGACCCGGGATCGAGTGCCGCCCCTGTCTCCCCGCTCGCCGGTCAGTTCGCCACCGCGCCGGTCAGCGCCGACCCGATCGCGCCGCCGGTGGGCGCCGTCCCCGTCTCGCCGAGTGGCACCGCCGCCCCCGCCGGGCAGTACACCGCCGCCCCGATGTCGCCGCCGGTCAGTGCTGCCCCGGTGTCGCCGGGTGTGAGCGCGGCTCCGGTCTCGCCGTCCGCGGCGCAGTTCCCGGTCCAGCCGGTGGGCGCCGCCCCGGGCTCCGCGTGGACACCCGCGGCCCCACCGGTCGCCGCGCCGGACGCCTCGTGGCCGCCCGCGGCGCCGTTCGCCGCCGCACCGCCCGTTTCGCCCGCCACGCCGGACTCGGCCTGGCCGCCGGCGACGCCGCTCGGCACCGGGCCGACGGCGCCGCCCGACACCGCGTCGGCACCGCTGGGCTCCGCCGCGGTCGTGCGGGGCCTCGGGATCGCCGTCGCGGTCACCGCCCTGCTGCGGTTCGCGCTCATGTTCGGCGACAACGGCCCGGCATCGCTCATCTTCCACGAGGGGTACGAACCGGTCTTCGACTACACGGCCCTCGCCCTGCTCGTGGCCCTCGGCGGGTGGCTGATCGCCCGCCCCGGCGCGGCCCGGCCCGCGCTGGGCCTGATCGCCGGGCTCGCCCCCTGGGCGCTCCTGCCGATCGTCGGCTCGCTCGGTCTCATCTCCCGCTTCTACGACTGGACCGACGAATACCCGCTGTTCCCGCCGCTGCTCGTGCTCCAGCTCCTCACCCTGCTCGCCGTCGCCGGCCTGGTCTGCCAGGCCACGCTGCGAGCCGGCACGTCCCGGCGGCTGCTGCCGATCGGGCTCGGCGGTGTCGCGTTCGGCACCGCGATCGCCGCCGTGCTCTGGCTGGGCTCCGGTTACGTCCGGATGCTCGCGTCCGCCGAGCTGGCGCGGTTCGAGCTGGCGATCGGCGTCGGCACCGTCGTCGTCTACGCCGCGGCGTGCTCCCGCGCGTGGGCCGGTTGGGTCATCGGCGCCTGGACCGGCGGCGGGCTGCTGTGGCTGGTCGGCGCCGGCTTCGGCCAGAGCTCCCCGGGGACGGAGGCGCTGCCGCTGACGCTCGTGCTGGTGCTGCTGGCGGTCGCCGCCGTGCTGCTCGTGGTCCGGCTGCGCACCGACCGCGACCCCGAGGCGCCGCAGCAGGACCTGGCCAAGGGACCGGCCACCGTCGCGCTGGTCGCCGCCGGCATCGCCGCCATCGGGGTCGGGTTCATCGCATTCGAGCAGCTCGAGCGGTGGTCGTACATCGTGGCCCCGTATGACGTCGCGGAGATCTTCGGGGAGTTCGCCGGGATTGCGGTGCTGCTGTGGGCGCTGCCGCTGCTCGCGGCCCGGCGCAGCGCCGGCGCGGCGGCGTACTTCGTCGGCGCGGCCGCCGGCCCGGTCAGCCTGCTGGCCAGCCCGGACCTGCTGGACGAGTTGCGCTGGCAGCTCATCACGGGGCTGGTGCTGGGAGGCGTCGCGGCGCTGGTCCTCGTGGTCCTGCTGGTCCGCGCGGCGCCGACCCGGCTGTCCTGGCCCATCGCCGGCGGTGCGCTGGCGTGCCTGCTGCTGCTCGGCTGGGCCGCGACCGCCCAGCCGTTCTTCCACGTGGACCCCACCGACCGGTGGCTGGTGCTCGTGCTGGCCACCGTGATCCCGGCCACCGTGCTCTGGAAGGGCGGCATGGTCGCCGCGGGTGCGTTGCTCGGCGCCGCCGCCGGTTCGGTCGGTGCGCAGTTCATCGCCGCGGACGAGCAGGTCGACATGTCCGACACCCTGCCGCTGGCCGTCGCCGTCCTCGCCACCCTCGTCACGGCCTTCGTCGTCGCGCGGACCGCCCAGCGCCAGGAGTGATCCGGAAGACCTTGCGCGCCCCTGGGTACACAAGGTCTTCCGGATCATGAGAGTCAGGACGCGAAGCGGCGCTCGCGGCCGGCCCGCAGGGCGAAGAGGCCGGCCACCAGCATCGCCAGCCCGGCCATCGCGAGCCGCGCCACCGGTGCGCCCGTGACCGCGAGGTTCGACGTGGCGACGGTGACGTTGAGCTTCATCGCGTGCGGGTTGCCGTCCGGGTCGACGCCCTGCGCGGCGAGCGTGTGCGCGCCCGCGGCGAGGCTCGGCGGCACCGTGACGGCCTTGGTGAAGTTGCCGTCCTGATCGGTGACGACCGTGCCGAGGACGACCGGGTCCGAGTAGATGGTGATCGTCGCCGTGGAGTGCGGCGCGAAGCCGGTGCCGATGACCACGATCTGCTGGCCGGGTTCGGCGGTCTTGATCGCGCCCTTGTCGGTGGTCAGGGTGAGGCTCGTGTCGGGCGGCGTCGTCGGCACCACCGGCGCCGTCGGAGTGGCGGCGGCCTGGCCCGAACCGGGCGCGGAGTTACCGGCGGCCGAGGTGGCCACGACCGTCACGGTGTAGCTCCTGCCGGCCTCCGCGCCGAGGACGCAGCCCGTCTCCTGCGCGGTGGCCGTGCAGGTCGCCGGGCCCGGGTTCGCGCTCACGAGGTACCCGGTGATCGGGCTGCCGTTGGTGTCCGGCGCCGTCCAGCTCACCGCGATCGACGACACGCCCGCCACCGCAAGAACCCCGGTCGGCGCGCCCGGCACCCCCGGATTGACGGTCAGCCCCGCCGCGTTGCTCTCGGCGTCGGCGCCGGATGAGTTGTGGAACACGGCGCGGTACTGCCGCCCGGTATCGGTCAGTGCCGGGGTGAACGTCAGCGAACTGGTCGTCGCGCCGGGCACGTCGGTCCAGGTGCCGCCGGCGGTGAACGTCTGCCAGCGCACCGTCGGCGTCGGGTTGCCGGAGGCGGCGGCGGTGAACGTCACCGGGCTGCCGACGGTCGCCGTCTGCGCCGTCGGGTGCGTGGTCACGCTCGGCGCGGCCAGGCAGGCGCTCGCGGCCTCCGGAGTCAGCTCGTACTTGACACCGACCACCGACGCGGCGGCGCTGCCCGTGTACTCGTAGCCGCCCACCTCCGTGTCCTGGCCACCGTAGGCGTAAACGGTTACGTCGACGAAGCCGTCCGCGTGCGACGGCGTGGTGATCGTGAACGAGGTGTCGGTGTGACCGACGTTGATCGTGTTGAAGTCGGCGAAGTTGCCGGTGCCGAACTCCACGAGCATGACGCCGATGAGGTTGGTACCGGTGATCGTCACCGTGTCACCACCGCCGGCGGACCCGGACCCCGGCGAGATCGACGTGATCGTCGGCGCCTCGTCGTAGTGGAAGGTGATGGCGTTGGAGTCGCCGCCGGGTCCGGTGGCGACGATGTCGACGTCGCCGGCGGCGTGCGCCGGTGAGGTGAAGGTGAACGAGTTGTTGTTGATCTTCGTGAAGGACGCGGACACACCGTCGACCTTGACGTCGGTGATGGTGCCGTGCCTGAGGCCGGTGACGGTGTGGGTCTGCCCGCCCGCGACGTTGACGTAGCTCGGCGACGAGCAGCACAGGACCGGCGGCTGCAGGTATTCGAACTGGACCCCGGCAGCCGAAGAGCCGGCGGGGGTCTGCACGACGACGTCGACGAAGCCCGTGCCGGCCGGGCTGACCGCGGTGATCTGGGTGGCGGAGTCGACGGTGTACGACGTGGCGTTGTTGCCGTCGAAGGTGACCGCGCTGGCGCCGGTCGCGCCGGTGAAGTCGGTGCCGGTGATGGTGACCGTCGTGCCCGCGGCGCCGACGGTCGGGCTCACGCCCGTCACGACGGGCACCTCGGCGGCCTGCACGAGACGCGCGGCGCCGGTCTCCGCCCGGGCCAGTGCCACGGCCACCGCCGAGGACAGTACGAACAGGCCGGCGGCGAGAACGCCTGCCCAGACCCGGTACGAAGCGGACATGGTTCCCCCGAACACCGACTGCTGATATCAACCAGCAAGCTAGTTGAGAATGCGCACATTTATCGCAAATCGGCGATCTTGCCACCGTCGGCCCGGTTCCGGGCGGGGGCGGGGCGGCCGGAGCAGGTTATCGCTCACATCAGCGGCCGGCGGTGGAGGTACCAAGAATTAACGTCCTGAAGGTGGTGTTGACAACATCCATGTGATCGCTAACATTCGCTCGGAGCGGAGGCGGTCAATGGAAGCACGGAAAGCCGGATGGCGGTGGGTGGTGGCGCTCGCGGCCGTGCTCGCCATGCCGGCCTGTCAGCGCGCCCATGAGGGGCCTGCGGCGACCGGCACCGCCACCGTCGACGACGGCACCGTCCTCACCATGTGGACCCGGTCGCTGACGGGTTCGTTCAGCCGGGTGCTCATCGACGAGTACAACCGCAGCCACCGCAACAAGGTCAAGCTCACGGTCATGCCGGCGGACTCCTACCAGCAGCGCGTCGGTGCGGCCGCCGGCACCCGGCAGCTGCCGGACCTCCTCGCCATCGACGTCGTGTACGCCCCCAACTATGCCTCCCAAGGGGTGTTCACGGACATCACCGCGCGGGTCGGCACGCTGGGGTTCCGCGAGCACCTCGCGCCGTCGCACATGCGGGCGGTCACCCACGCGGGGCACATCTACGGCGTGCCGCACGACATCGACCTGGCGGCGCTGTTCTACAACAAGGACCTGTTCATCCGGGCCGGCCTCGACGGTGACCGGCCCCCGGCGAACCTGCACGAGCTGCACGAGTTCGCGGCGAAGCTCACCGCCCTCGGCGGCGGTGTGCACGGGTTCAACTTCGGCGGCGCGTGCCCCGACTGCATGTTCGCCACCTCGTGGCCGATGATCTGGGCGTCCGGCTCGAAGGTCCTCACCGACGACGGCACCGCCGCGCTGCTCAACAGCCCCGATGCGACGCAGGTGTTCGAGTTGTACCGGCGGATGTACGCCGAAGGGCTGGCGCCCCGCGCCGCCAGGAACGAGAGCGGGCCGTCGTGGACGCAGGCGTTCAGCGAGGGCCTGATCGGCATCCAGCCGATGGGGGCGACCGCGCTGCGCAACATCGAGGAGGCGTCGCAGCTGCAGGTCGGCGTCGCCGCCATCCCCGGACTGGAGGGCGGCGCGTCGTCGTTCGCCGGCGGTGACGTGCTCGGCATCAGCTCCAACAGCCGGCATGCGGACCAGGCGTGGGACTTCATCGCGTGGACGCTGTCGGAGCAGGCGCAGGTCGAGGTCGTGGCGAAGAACCGGTACGTCACCGTCCGCAGCGACCTCGACGGCAACGTCTACGCGCAGCAGGACCCGCGGCTGGTGACGTTCACGCAGATCGCGCGCAAGGGCCAGACGCCGTATGCGGTGGCGTTCGGCAAGACGTTCAACGACCCCAACGGGCCGTGGATCTCCGCCGTTGCCGACGCCGTGTTCGGCACCGGCGACGTCGGCGCCGCCCTGGACCGGCACAACGCGAGCATCACCGCGTCGTTGAGCGGAGGCTGAGCCATGGCGCGCCGCTCCACCGGCTTCCTCTACGCACTGCCCATGGCCGTGATCGTCGCGGTGCTGTTCGTCGGCCCGCTCGGCCTGATGGTCTGGATGTCGCTCAACGACTGGCCGTTGCTGGGCGACTCGGCCCCGAACGGCGTGGCGAACTACGAGGCGCTGCGCGAGCCGCTGTTCACCCGGGCCGTCGTCTTCAGCCTCAAGTACACCGCGATCGCCACCGTCCTGGTGACCGCGATGGCGTTCGGGCTCGCCCTGCTCGTGCAGCGCCCGGGCCCGGTGGTCGCGGTGTTCCGGACCGTGTTCTTCCTGCCGGCGGCCGTCGGCCTGGCCTCGGCCAGCCTGCTGTTCTACGGCATGTTCCACCAGGACTCCTCGCCGCTGAACGGGCTCGCCCGGCTCTTCGGCGACGACGGCCTCGACTGGCTCGGCGACGGCAACCATGCGCTGTTCTCCACCGCGCTGCTCATCACGTGGAAGTTCGCCGGCTACTACATGGTCATCATCATGGCCGGCC
Source organism: Dactylosporangium cerinum (assembly GCF_042653625.1). Classification (NCBI taxonomy): domain Bacteria; kingdom Bacillati; phylum Actinomycetota; class Actinomycetes; order Micromonosporales; family Micromonosporaceae; genus Dactylosporangium; species Dactylosporangium cerinum. The sequence goes on from NZ_JBHSIU010000041.1 coordinate 250,771, forward strand.
TGCAGTCGATCAATCCGCTCCTGTACGAGGCGGCGACCCTCGAAGGTGCCACCCGCTGGCAGATGATGCGCCGCATCACGCTGCCGCTGCTGCGCCCCACCATGACCCTCGTCCTCGTGCTCCTGGTGACCAGTTCCCTGCTCGCCTTCGACCAGTTCTTCATCCTCACCGGCGGTCGCCACGGCACCGCCACGGTCGTCATCGGCATCTACCGCGAGGCGTTCACGTCCCAGGACCTCGGCCGCGCCGCCGCCCTCTCCGTGGGCATCCTGGCCGTCCTGTACGTCATCAACGGCGCCCAGGTGCGGTTCCTGCGCGGGTCTTCCACCGACAGGAGCGCCGCATGAAACGGTCCCGGACCCGCACCGCCGGCGTCTACGCGACCTGCGCGGCGCTCGCCGTGCTCTTCCTGACCCCGATGCTGTGGGCGCTGTACAGCTCGTTCCGCGGCCGCACCGGCACTGGCACGCTCGGCCTGGGCAACTACCGGCGGCTGCTGGACTACGGCAGCGGGCTGCCGGTCTACATGGCCAACACCGCGTTCGTCGCGCTCATCACCGTCACCGTGACCGTCGTGGCCACCACCCTCGGCGGCTACGCCGTCGCCAGGTTCTCCTTCCGCGGCAAGAACCTGCTCTTCATGCTCACCCTGACCATCCTGATGGTGCCGCACAGCACGATCCTGATCCCGCTGTACATCATGCTCGACTGGCTGGGCCTGCAGAACTCGCTCATCGGTCTCGCCCTGGTGCTCGCCATGTTCCAGCTGCCCTTCGGCCTGTTCATGATGCGCAACTCCTTCGAGGCCCTGCCGGTCGAGCTCGACGAGGCCGCCCTCATCGACGGCTGTGGCACCGCCGGCGTCCTGCGCCACGTCCTGCTGCGCGGCGTCGTGCCGGGCATCGTGACCGTCGCGCTGTTCTCGTTCCTGGCCTCGTGGAACGAGTTCGTCGCACCGCTCATCTTCATCACCGACGACGAGAAGTTCACGCTGCCGGTCGCGCTGTTCAACCTGCAGTCCGGCAGCCTCGGCGCGGTCGACTACGGCCCCCTGCTGTCCGGCGTCGTCACCGCCGCCGTCCCCTGCGTGCTGTTGTTCCTGCTGCTGCAGCGGTACTACGTCCGCGGCTTCGTCAAGGGCGCGCTGAAGGGCTGACCGGTCGTCCGGCCCGGCACATCCCGGATCGGGGCGCGGGCCCGGCCCGCACCCCGCACTTGCGATCACGGGTGGGAGATCGCCGTCCGGCGGCCTTGGTCGCGGTCAGGCGCCGTCCGGCGCGTACTGCTGCACGGCCATCGCGATGGCCGCGGCGATGTCGGCGTCACCGGTGCCCCACGCCGCCTGGATCACCGCGCCCCAGGCGTGGCAGGCGCCGATCGCGAACTCCTTCACCTCGGGCAGGCTCTCCCACGTGGCCGGGTCCAGGTCGGCGCCGTGCAGGTGCCGGTCCAGGCCGAACAGCGCGATGTCCCAGCCGCCGCCGATGCCGATCGTGCCGCCGGGTCCGTACGTGCGCACCATCTCGTCGATGAACCCGGCCGGCGAGGAGTGCTCCAGCTCCAGCACGGTGCCGTCGTCGCCGTCGGGCGTGAGGCGCAGCTCGACCTCGGTGTCCACGCCCCCGCCGAAGGACCAGGTCACCTGCAGCAGGCGCGGCTCCTCGCAGCGCACGATCTCACCGCCGGCGTTGTCCTTGATCTGGAACCTGCCGCCGAGCCGCAGGTCGCCGTCGACCTGGCCGAGCCAGCGGGCCAGCCGCTCGGGGTCCGTGCAGGCGTCCCACACGTCCTCGATCGTGGCGGGGTACGTGCGGCGCAACAGCACCGAACGGCCCTCGCCGGTGGCGACCGGGTGGTTGCCGATCGCGCGGTGCGCGGCGTTGATCTGGTTGACGATGTCGGTCACGGTCTGGGCCCTTCTCTCGGTGACGGTGGTCTGCGCTTGCCGCGGGCGAGTTCGGTGCCGAGCGCGTCCAGGCGCTGGGACCAGAACCCGCGGAAGCGCTCCAGCCAGGCGTCGACCTCCTGCAGCGGCGCGGCGTCGACGGCATACAGGCGGCGGGTGCCGTCGGCGCGCACGGTGGCGAATCCGGACTCCCGCAGCACCTTCAGGTGTTGCGACACCGCCGGCTGGGAGATGCCGAACTCCGCCCGCACGGCGTCACTGACCGCGCCGGCGGGCTGTTCCCCGTCGGCGAGCAGCTCCAGGATCCGGCGCCGCACCGGGTCGCCGAGCACATCGAACGCATGCACGGCACGACGATGTCACTCCTGACTTATATAAGTCAAGACTGAATTATGGTGAGCCCGGCCGGGCCGTCGTGGACGGTGACCGCGCCGGCGGCGGAGACGCTCACGTCGAGCTCGCCGCCGCCGACCCGCAGGCCCCGCACCCGGTAGGCGCCGACGGGCGACGGGCTGAGCGGGGCGAGCCGCAGCAGGCCGGCGGGCACGTCCGCGTCCAGGCCGAGCAGCGCGGTCAGCACCGCCGGGCCGGCCGCCGCGGCCCACGCCTGCGGCCGGCAGGACGCCGGGTAGGGCGCCGGGCCGTCATCGCCGCCGAAGAGCTCCGGCAGCCGGAAGTCGAACCGTGCGGCGGCGTCCAGCACGGCCCGGATCACCGCGGCCGCATCCTGCCGGTGCCCGTCGCGGACCAGGCCGAGCAGGCCGATCGCGGTGTCGTGCGGCCAGACCGAGCCGAGGTGGTAGGACAGGAAGTTGTACCCGGCCGAGGACGGCGCAAGGGTCCGGATGCCGAACGGTGACCGCAGCCCGGCGAGGTGCCCGGCGACCCGGGCGCTCTCCCCCGCCGTGAGCAGGCCGGTGCCGAGCAGGTGGCCGATGTTCGAGGTGATGCTGTCGACCTGCTCGCCGGCGCCGTCGAGCGCGACCGCGGGGTAGCCGCCGGGGCACCAGAACGCCGCGCGGAACCGCTCCGCGAGCCCCGCCGCCCAGTCGCGCCACCCGGCGGCCCCCGGGCGGCCGAACGCGTCCAGCAGCCAGGCGCCGTCCACGGCGGCGCGGTAGGCGTACCCCTGGACTTCACACAACGCCAACGGACCCTTCGCGATGCGACCGTCGGCGTGCTGCACGCCGTCGCCGGAGTCCTTCCAGCCGTGGTTGGCGAGGCCCTTCGCGCTGGACTGGTAGGCGATGAAGCCGTCATGGCCGGCGAGCCAGGCGAGGGCCCGTTCGACGTGCGGCAGCAGCGGTTCGAGCTCCGTGGCCGGCAGGCCCCACCGGTACGCGTCGGCGGCGGTGCTGACGAACAGCGCGGTGGCGTCGACGGTGCCGTAGTAGACCGGCGGCAGCCAGTGGGCGGCGTCGGCGGGGCGCACCTCGTGCAGGATCTTGCCGGGCTCCTCGTCGGTCTCCGGGTCGTGCCGCACGCCCTGCCGGGCGGCGAGCGCGCGCAGCGTCCCGGCGGCCACGGCGGTGCCGAGCGGCAGGCCCAGCCGGGCGGCCCAGAGCGAGTCGCGGCCGAACAGGGTGAGATACCAGGGGCTGCCGGCCGCGTAGTAGACGTGCTCGCCGTCGGTGTGGCGCAGCGCGTCGAGGTCCTCGACGCCGGTGCGCACGAGGGCGTCGAGGCGGCGGTCGTCGGCGGTGACGCGCAGCCGGCTGGGCTCGGCGACCCGGGTGATCGGCGCGACGTCGGTGCGGGTGAAGCGCAGCCGCACGCTCCAGCTGTCGCGGGGCGCGACGGTGACCCGCCAGCGCAGCGCCCCGGCGGCGTCCGGCGCGGGGTCCGCCGCGACGGAGACCCGCATCCCGTCGTCCGCCGCGGCCGGGGTACCCCCGATGTCCACAGTGGACCCGGTGCCCCTGCCGTCCTTCACCGCGCCCATGGTCGCGTAATCGGTTTCGCACGTCGCGGCGACCTCGACGGTGAGTGCGGCGTGGGACAGGTTGGTCAGGATGAGGGTCTCGGTGCCGCCGCGCGGCCCGGCCTCGCGGCGGCGCTCGAGCGTGACGGTCGGGTCGGGCCCGTCGTCGCCGAGGCCGGGCAGCACCGCGGTGAACCGGGCCGAGGCCGCACTCGTCCGGCGGACCTGGACCGGGACCGGTTCGGCGCCCTCGACGGTCACGATCAGCCTGGACAGCACCCGGCGGTCGTCGACGTAGAGACCGTCGGCACCGCCGCGGAGCTGGCCCGAATGGTCGGAGAGCCAGGTCGCCGGTGCGGCGACACACGTCACGTGCTCGTGCAGGTAGGGCTGCGCCATGGGGTCCTCTTGACAAGCCGGTGGTGGGGTGAGACTGTCCGAACATCCATGTTGAACGTTCAAACGGACAATCCGCAATACCTGATTTGAACGTTCAACACGACATTGGGAGGAAAACATGCACCCGCCGACCGTCGAGGACGTCGCACGGGCCGCCGGCGTGTCCCGGCAGACCGTGTCCAACGTGCTCAACGCGCCGCAGCGGGTGCGGCCCGAGACCCGAGCCCGGGTCGAGACGGCGATCGAGCAGCTCGGCTACCGGCCCAACCGGGTCGCGCAGTCCCTGCGGGCCGCCACCTCACGCATGATCGGCTACCGGATCGAGCCGATGCACCCGCACGCCCTGGGCAGCATCCACGACCGCTTCCTGCACGCCCTCGCCGAGGCCGGCCGCGCCGCCGACCGTCACCTGCTGCTGTTCACCGCCGACGACCCGCAGGACGAGGTCGCCAACGTGCAGGCCCTGCACCGGGCCGGCGCGATCGACGGGGTGGTGCTCTACGGCATCCAGTCCGGCGACCCGCGACCGCCGGGGCTGCGCCAGCTGCGCATCCCGTTCGCCGCGTTCGGCCGGACCGGCGCCGACACCGAGCACCCGTGGGTCGACATCGACAACGCCGCCGGCACGGCCGCCGCGGTCGAGCACCTCGTCGCCGGCGGCCACCGGCGCATCGCGTTCGTCGGCTATCCGCAGGGCGCGACGGTCGGCGACCGGCGCGCCGAAGGATGGCGCACCGCCCTGGACCAGCACGGCCTGCTCGACGGCTCGCACCACCTCGACCTGCGCGGCGAGGACTCCCTCGCCACCGGGTCACGGCTGGCGGAGGCACTGCTGGACCACCCCACCCCACCCACCGCCGTCGTCGCCGCCACCGACACGCTCGCCGCGGGCGTGCTGCGCACCGTGCGGCAACGGCACGCCCGGCTCGCCGTCGTCGGCTTCGACGACACCCCCACCGCCGGCGCCCTCGACCTGTCCAGCGTGCGGCAGCCGATCGAGGCCGTCGGGCACGCGATGATCCGCGCCCTGCTCGGCCCCGTCACGGGCGAGACGCCCGGCGAGCCGACCGGGCAACTGCTGGCACCCGAGCTGATCGTCCGGGCCTCCAGCGCCCCGCATTGAGTGTTTCTCCGACCCCCTGGGAGCGACCGCCATGATCCGACCATCCCGCCTGCTGACCATCCTGCTGTCCACCGTGCTGCTCACCGCCGCGTGCGGCGACGACGGCAGCGGCGGCGGCACCGAGGGCAACGCCACCGGCGCCAAGCTCACGATGTTCGCGTTCTCCTCCTCCCCCGCCGAGGACGCCGTGCTGCGCAAGGCCGTGGACGACTACAACAAACAGGGCCGCAACACCGTCGACCTGAAGGTCCTGCCCGAATACGACACGGCGCTGACCACCGCGCTGTCCGGCGGTGAGCCGCCGGACGTCTTCTACGTCAACGACAACAAGCTGCCCGACTTCGGCAAGAACGGCGTCCTGGAGCCGATCGGCGACAAGGTCGACAACCCCGGCGACTTCTACGACACGCTCAAGCAGTCCTTCACCTACAAGGGCACCTACTACTGCGCGCCGAAGGACTTCTCGACGCTGCAACTGGTCTACAACACCGCCGACTTCACCGCCGCCGGCCTCAAGCCGCCGACGACCTGGGACGAGCTGACCGCGGCCGCGAAGGCGCTGACCAAACCGGGCCACCCGGGTCTGGTCCTCGCGCCGGAGTTCTACCGCTGGGGCGCGTTCCTGGCGCAGGCCGGTGCCTGGCCGACGAACGACGACGTCACCAAGATGACGATGGACACCGCCGAGATGCGCACCGCCCTGCAGTACGTGACCGACAACCACAAGGCCGGCTGGTTCGGCACACCGGCGGCGGTCGGCGCGGGCTGGGGCGGCGAGGCGTTCGGCAAGGCCCTCACCTCCATGACGATCGAGGGCAACTGGATCGTCGGGGCGATGAAGAACGACTTCCCGAACACGAAGTACGCCGTCGCCGAGCTCCCCGCCGGCCCCAAGGGCAAGGGCACCATGTCGTTCTCGGTCTGCTACGGCGTGGCCAAGGCGGCCAAGAACAAGGCCGCCGCGCTCGACTTCGTCAAGTTCCTCACCTCGCCCGACGAGCAGTACGCCGTCACCAAGGAGTTCCCGGTCATGCCGTCGCGCAAGTCCCTCGCGGACAAGTGGCTGGCCGACAAGCCGGAGCTCAAGGCGTTCGTCGCCGGCGGCGACTACGCGAAGAAGTCCGTGTTCGTGCCCGGCTTCAGCACCGCCATCGACACGTTCAACGACGGGATCCAGGGCCTCGCCAAGGGCAACAAGCAGGTCGGCGACGTCATCACCAGCACACAGAAAGCCGGGACCGACATCCTCGGCTGATCCTCTCGACCGGAGCCGCCGCCGTCCCCCCGCGGTGGCGGCCCCTCCCCCTGGGAGTCCCGCATGTCACGCATCCACGGCCGGCAGGGACTGGCCGGCTGGCTCTTCATGTCCCCCGCGCTCATCGGGCTCGGCGTGTTCATGGTCGCGCCGATCGCCCTCGCCCTGTGGGTCAGCTTCCGCGACTGGAGCGGGCTCACCCCGCTCGGCGCCTCCGAACCCGCCGGCGCCGCCAACTACGCCGATCTGCTGACCGACTCCGGCATCGTGCGCGGCGACTTCGCCAAGAGCCTGCGCAACAACCTGTACTACGTCCTCGGCGTGGTGCCCGCGCAGACGTTCCTGGCGTTCCTGCTCGCGATCGTCGTCAACGCCCGGCTGCTCAAGGGCCGCACGTTCTTCCGCACCGCGTTCTACTTCCCGTCGGTGACCAGCTCGATCGCGGTCGCGTTCATCTTCATCTTCCTGTTCAGCCCGACCGGCGTGGTCAACACCGTGCTGTCGGCGGTGCTGCCCGGCAAGGTCGACCTGGTCTGGCTCGACGACTCCGACGGGCTGCTGCACCTGCTGCTGCGCGCGGTCGGTGTCGACGCCGCGCCGGGCGCGCTGCGCGGCGAGTTCATGGACCTGTCGTGGTGGGACTGGCTGTCCGGGCCCAGCGTCGCGCTCAGCTCCGTCATGATCCTCGCCACCTGGACCACCACCGGCACGTTCATGCTGATGTTCCTCGCCGGGCTGCAGAACGTCCCCGAGGAGCTCGACGAGGCCGCGTCGATCGACGGTGCCTCGCCCCGGCAGCGGTTCTTCCGCATCACGCTGCCGCTGCTCAAGCCGACGCTGTTCCTGGTGCTGACCCTCGGCGTCATCGGCACCTGGCAGGTCTTCGACCAGGTCTACGCGATGACGTCGGGCGGTCCGCAGAAGACCACGCTCACCCCGGCGTACCTCATCTACCGCGAAGGCTTCCAGAACAGCGCGATGGGCCGCGCCGCCGCCATCGCCTTCATCGTGCTCGTCATCATCCTCATCTTCACCGGCGTGCAGCGCCTCGTGCTGCGGAAGGAGCGCTGACGTGGTGTACCGAAGGGCGCTGCGCTACGGGCTGCTCATCACCTTCGCCGTCGTGTTCATCTACCCGTTCCTGCTGTCGCTGGGCACGTCGTTCAAGTCCCGGCCCGAGGTCGCGACGAGCTCCGTGTCCCCGTGGCCGCGCTCCTTCGACCTGCGCGCGTGGACCGACGTCCTCGTGCACAGCGACTTTCCACTGTGGACGTTCAACTCGATCGTCGTGACGGTCGCCGCGACCCTCGGCCGGGTCTTCATCGACTCGCTGGCCGGCTACGCCCTGGCCCGGCTGAACTTCCGCGGCCGGGGCATCCTCTTCGCCGGGATCATCTCGGTGCTCGCGGTGCCGCCGATCGTGCTGACCGTGCCACGGTTCCTGGTGCTCAAGGAACTGAGCCTGCTCAACTCCTACAGCGGCCTGATCCTGCCGCTCGCGGTCGACGCGATGGGCATCTTCCTGATGCGGCAGTTCTTCGTCGAGCTGCCCCGGGAGCTGGAGGAGGCCGCCCGCATCGACGGCGCCTCGATCTTCCAGGCCTACTGGCACGTCGTGCTGCCGCTGGCGCGGCCCGCGCTGCTGACCCTGACGATCCTGTCGTTCCAGGGCGTGTGGAACGAGTTCCTGATGCCGCTCATCGTGGTGCGGGCCAGCCCCTCGCACTGGACGCTGCCCTTCGGCCTGTCGACGCTGGGCCGCGGCGGGGCGGGCGGGCAGAGCTTCGACTATCCGGTGATGATGGCCGGTTCCATCCTGACCATCATCCCGGTGGCGATCGTGTTCGTCATCTTCCAGCGGTACTTCGTGCGCAGCGTCGCCAGCAGCGGCGTGAAGGGCTGAGCCGGCCCTACAGCAGGCTCAGCACCGCGGTGACGGGATCGACGTCGGCGGGCAACGCCGGCCCGATCGCACAACAGGTCGCGGTGCCCGACGCGACCTGGGTCCGGCCGGCGTCGCGGATCACCTGCACCGGCAGGCCCGCCTCGCCGGCCCGGGCGCACAGGTCGGCGAGGTCCGCCTCCCCGCCGACCTTCAGCACCACTTTCGGCTGGCCGGCGCGCAGCCAGTCGCCGAACACCGCACCGTGCGGTCCTTCCAGGACCGCGGCCACCGCCGCGTGCGCGACCTGCGCCGCGATCTTGCCCTTGCCCATGCCGAGGTCGGTGCGCACGACCAGGACCATCTTCGGTTCGCTGTTCACGACCCCGGATGCTATCGCTGTGACCCGCGTGCGGCCCGGACGGCCGCACGCGGGTCGCCGTCACGAGGTGCGAGCGCCGCGCAGGAAGCCGGCGTCGAGGAACTTGAAGTTGGTGTTCTCCCGGTCGCCGTCCGCCGGCGTGTTCTGCCCGTCGTGCACGACCAGCAGCCCGCCGGGGAAGCCGGGCAGGGCGGTGGCGGTCACGGCCGCGCCGTCACAGGCCTGCGAGCCGTCGGTGCGGGCGCCGTCGACGACCGCGAACCGGCCGGTCGGGCGCAGCGTCAGCCGGTCGTAGGTGTAGAACGTGTCGTCGCCCTGGCTGGACACCAGCAGGGTGCCGGTCAGCGGGCCGGTGCGCAGGATGGTGAGCCCCTCGACGTCCGCGGCGATGCGGCCGCCGTAGCCCGGGTCCGCGGCGTAGTCCACGACGCAGTCGTCCTCGGCCTCGTCGAAATGGGCCGGCACGCCGAACTCGCGGGTGCGTTCCACCGGCTGCGGGGCACCGCGGAAGCGGCCGCCCCACACCGCGACCCGCCACAGGCCGACGGTCTCCTGCGCCAGGTACGCGACCCGGGTCGCCGGGTCGACGACGCTGCCCTCGACCTGCGGCCCGTCGCCGGGGTCCGCGCACGGCGACCACGCCGAGCCGTCCGGCAGCCGGAACGTCGAGGGCAGCGTCAGCCGGTCGACCCGCTGGTAGCTCACCGCCGCGCCCTTCGCGACGAGTTTGAACAGCCCGACCTCGCTGGTGCTGCGGCGGCTGACGACCGCATACGGGGTGCCGTCGAAGTCCCGGTAGGTGGCCAGCCCGTACGCGGTGCGCTGCTCGTTGACCTCGGCCTGCCCGGCGCTGAACGCGAACGGGACGTCCGGTGCGGTCACGTCGGTGAGCGTCCCGGTCGCCGGGTCGATGCGGTAGAAGCGCAGCTGGTCGCGGCCGCGGTCGGTGACGACGGCGAGGTCGACGCTCCGGCCGCCGAGCCGGAAGCCCTGCACCAGGTCGACGTTGTTGAACCGGCCGGCCTCGTCGTCCTCGCCCGGGGCCGGCGGCGTCGCGATCGCCTGCCGTTCCCGGCCCGCGAGGTCGTAGACGCGCAGGCCGCCGTTCTTGGCGGTGGCGATCACCCGGCTGGCGCCGCGGTCGCGCTCGTTGACCCAGATCGCGGGGTCGTCGGCGTTGGCGTCGCCACCGGCCTCGTCGTCATACAGGGCCGGTGTCTCCACGCGGGGGGTCACGGCCTGGGTTCCCGGTGCAGCCTGGGTTCCCGGTGCGGCCTGGGCGGTTGCGGGGATGAGCAGCAATGGCACGGTCACGGCCGTGAGCGTCAAGAGTCGTCGCATCGACCGAAACTATGGTGCGCCGCCGACGCGCAGGCGAACGCCGATGGAACACCGGCGTTCGCCTGTGCCGGTCGCCGGCGGTCAGGGGCGCAGCAGGGCGTAGCGCACGCGGGTCCAGCCGTCGTCGTGGCTGACGGCGAGCGCCTCGCTCAGCTGCCGGGCGATCCACAGGCCGCGGCCGCCGATGATCAGCTCGTCCGGGGGCCGGTAGCCGACGAGGGGGTCGGCGGGGCCGGGACCGTCGTCGGCGATCTCGCACACCAGCGCCGGGCCGTCGACCCAGACGCGCAGCTCCCGCCGGGCGCCGCCGTACAGCACGGCGTTGGCGACGATCTCGCTGGTGACGAGCAGGAGCTCGTCGAGCCGGCCGGTGCCGGCCCAGCCGTGCTCGGCGGCGACCCGCCCGACCAGCCAGCGGGCGTCGGCGACGTTGTCACCGAGTGCCGCGACGAGCGCCGGTGGGCCGTCGACCGGTGGCACCGGCTCGGGCACCGCGTCGAGGAACTCCGCCGGCGGGCGGTAGGCCGCGTTGCCGCCGGGTTCCGCCGCGGTCAGCGTCGGGTGGGTGCGGCAGGCGTCGGCGAGCACGGCGCCGGGCAGGAGCCGGGTGTCGTAGGGGCAGACGATCCAGGCGGGCGCGTCGGCGAACACCGTGTTGAGCACGGACTCGTAGCGGGTCCAGGTCGTGTGCCGGGCCGGCGGGCCGAAGCCGACCTCGCCGATGATGCGGACCGCTTCGTGCCCACGGCTGGTCGCGTCGGCCAGGAGCCGTCCCCAGCGCGCGACGGTGCGCGCCGGTCGCTGATACCACTCGTCGCGGGCGATGAACTGCACCGCCGCCGCGGCCTGACCGAGCGCGTTGCGCAGCAGTCCCGCGTTGGTGTGGGTGACGGCGGCCACGACGGCGTCGTCGCGCTGCAGCCCGTCGCGGACGAACGGCACGAGCACGTCGGTGAAGCGCGCGTCGGTGCCGTAGAAGAACGCGTCATGGGTCAGCTGGTCCCGCATCCCCATCAGCCTCCACCGGCTTCCCCGCCGACCCGCCGGATCGACGAAGTCCAGGTCACGCAGGTCCACCGTACTCCCAACACCGTCACCTACGGTAAAGGGCACATTGACCATTCCGCACCATTCAGCCGGTTTTAGCGCGATTATCGCCTGGTGAGCGAGCATGCGGAGGCACCTGGCAGCGGTCACGTCGTGCACGTCGCCCGGCAGCCCATCTACGACCGCAACGGCGTCGTCGTCGCCGACGAGCTGCTGTTCCGGGCCCGGGCGACCTCGTCCGGCGCCGACCGCAGCGACTCCCACGCCACCGCCCGGGTGCTGGTCGCGGCGTTCACCGAGTTCGGGCTGCGCGACCTGTCCGGCGGCCGGGACTGCTTCGTCAACCTGACCCGCGACTTCCTCACCGGCCGGCTGCCGCTGCCGTTCGACGGCACCCAGGCCGTCCTCGAGGTCCTGGAGACGACCACCGTCGACGACGAGGTCATCGCCGGTGTCACCGCCCTCGTCGAGCACGGGTACACCATCGCGCTGGACGACTTCGTCCTCGGCGGCGGCCACGAACCGCTGCTCCCGCTCGCCAGCTACGTGAAGATCGACCTGCTGCACGCCTCGGAGCCCGAGGTCCGCGCCGCCGTCGCCGAGTGCCGCCGGCACGGCCACCTGCGCCTCGTCGCCGAGCGGCTGGAAACCCCCGACGCGCTCCGGCTCGCCTTCGCCCTCGGCTTCGACCTGTTCCAGGGCGACATCCTGGGCCGCCCGCACGTCAACTCGACCGTCACCCTCGCCCCGGCCCGGCTGACCCGGCTACGGATGCTGCACGCACTCAGCGCCGACGACGTCGACGTGGACGAGGTCGTCGACCTCGTCGGCGGGGACCCGGCGCTGAGCCTGCGGCTGCTGCGCGCCACCAACAACGCCGCGACCGGCCGCAGCCGGACCGTGTCGTCGATCCGCGACACCGTCGTCGCGATCGGGCTCAACCGGATCCGCCAGTGGGTCACGCTGATGCTCGTCGCCGACCTCACCGAGGCCGACCCCGAGCAGCTCAGCGGCGTGCTGGTCCGGGCCAGGTTCGCCCAGTTCCTCGCCGGCGCCGCGGGCCTGCCCGGCGACGTCGCCTACATCGGCGGGCTGCTGTCCGCGATCGCCGACCTCTTCGACGAGCCCGCCGACCGGATGCTGCAGGGCCTGCCTCTCGATGCGACGCTCGTGGAGGCGCTCACCACCGGCAACGGGCCGCTCGGCGACGTGCTGCGCACCGCCCGCGCGTACATGATGCCGTCGGCTCAGATGCCACCGGCCGGCACCCTGCCGGCGCAGACATCGATGGACACCGCGGCCATGGCCATGGCCTACCTGTCCGCGATCCACTCGACGAACGCCACCCTCGCCGAGCTCACCGTCGGCTGACTCCCGCACCGCGGGGTGCTGGCCGCGCCGACCGCACCAGCCGGGGTCACCGGCATCCTGAACATCACCTACGACGGCATCATACGGATAGGCGGCGGGCACACCGCGTACGTCGTCGCCAACACAGGCGTGCACCACTACGTCGCGGAACTGGTCCGCGACGACCTGCCCGCCCGGTGGACCTCGCCCGAACTGACCGTCGTCACCGCATCCAGCACCCCGACGCTGACGTTGGCGATGCAACCGGCCGGCGAACTGTACGCACCCGACGCGTCGAACCGGGCAACCGTCACGGTCGCTGTCGCGGGGGTCCCCGCCACACCGGGTGACCTGCACATCTTCGACGGCGACGTCGATCTCGGCGCAGGGCCCGCCGTGACGTTGACGGCCCAGGAGACACCGCATCGCCTGGTCGCGGTGTTCGTGCCCGAGGACCCGTCACAGCCGCACTCGACGTCGGCGATCGTGCCGTACCTCGTCCGGCCGTGCGTCTGCATCACCGTCCAGGCACAGAACGACACGCAACCGTATGCGGGCAGCCTCACGCTGAGCGTCGCGGCGGGCACCCGCACGACCCTCACGCAGGTGGACCCGGCGACGCCGGCCGGGCATCCGGTGCAGGCCACCGACCCGACCGGGCACCGGCACGCCTGGGTCTTCACCGGCCACCTCAGCGGCGTCAGCGTCACCGAAACCCGTCCGGACCATCCCGGCTGGCTGCTGACCGGACAGGCCGACGGCTTCGTCAACGGCGCCGCGACCCTCCCGGCGGCGGATCTCGGCTGGCGGCCCGCGTTCGACGCCGACCCCGGCGACGCGGAGGGCACGATCGTCCTGGGCAGCGGCATCGCCTCACGGCTGGCGGATCCGTCCAGTCCGGGCCTCGGCCAGGCGGCGCCGCTGGCGGCCGGCGGCGGGCTGGGAACCGTCCGGTTCGGGGCAGACCTGGAGCTGCGGATGCCAGACACGTCACCGACCGGCCACTACACGTCCGTCCTCACCCTCACCTTGATCAGCCCCTGACCTCGCCACCCCGGCGCCGTCCGCGCCGCTGCCACGCCTGTTACCGTCCACGACCATGTCCGTTGCAGGGGTGGTTCTGGTCACCGGCGCGTCCCGGGGCCTCGGTGCGTCGATCGCGCGGGCCCTGGCGGCGGACGGCTGGGCCGTCGCCGTCAACTACCGGCACGGCGCGGACGCGGCCGGCGCGGTCGTCGACGGCATCCGCGCCGCCGGCGGCACCGCCGAGGCGTTCGAGGCCGACGTGACGGACGAGGCGTCGGTCGCCGCCCTCGTCACCGCGGTGACCGACCGGCTCGGACCGGTCACCGCGCTCGTCGCCAACGCCACCGGCCCGCAGCCGGAGGTCACCGTCGAAGACCTCACCTGGGACGACCACCTCGGCCAGCTGGTGTTCTTCGTCAAGAGCCCGACGCTGCTCGTCCAGGCCGCGCTGCCGGCGATGCGGGCCGCCGGCACCGGCCGGGTCGTGCTGATCGGCTCCGACATGGTCGACCGGGCCCTGCCCGGCTGGTCGGCGTACGTGGCGGCGAAGGCCGCCCAGGTCGGCCTGGCCCGCACCTGGGCCCGTGAGCTCGGCCCGCACGGCGTCACCGTCAACGTCGTCGCCCCCGGCTGGGTCCCGGTCGAACGGCACGCCGGCGTCACCGCGGACGCCGTCGCGCAGTACGTCGCCGACATCCCGCTCGGCCGCATCGGCCGCCCCGAGGACGTCGCCGCCGCGGTGCGCTGGCTGCTGTCGGACGCCGCGTCGTTCGTCACCGGCGAACGCGTCACCGTCAACGGCGGGCACACCATCGGCTGACCCTCGCGTTCAGCGCTGGATCGACTTCGTCTCCAGGAACTCCTCGAGGCCGTAGCGGCCGAACTCACGGCCGTTGCCGGACTGCCGGTAGCCGCCGAACGGCGCCAGCGGATTCCAGTGCGCGCCGTTGACGTCGACCTGACCGGTCCGCAGCCGCCCGGCGACCGCGAGCGCGTGGTCCGGCTCGCCGAACACCGCACCGCCGAGCCCGTACACGGTGCCGTTGGCGATCTCGACCGCATGGTCGTCGCCGGTGTACGGGATGACCGCGAGCACCGGCCCGAAGATCTCCTCCTGGGCGATGACGGCGTGCGGGTCGACGCCGGCGAAGACGGTCGGACGCACGTACGCACCGGTCCCGAGCCCGTCGATGCGGGCCGGGCCGCCGGCCGCGAGCGTGGCACCGTCGGCGATGCCCCGCTCGATGTAGCCGATGACCCGTTCCTGGTGGGCCCGGGTCGCCATCGGCCCGATCCGGGTCGTCTCCGCCAGCGGGTCGCCGACCGTGTACCGCCCGGCGGCCGCGACGACCAGGTCGACGATCTCGTCGTGGCGGGCGGCGGGGACCAGCATCCGCGACAGCGCCCCGCACACCTGGCCGCCGTTGGCGAACGCGCTCGCGAGGCCGTGTTCGACGGCCCGGGGCAGGTCCGCGTCGTCGAGGATCACGTTCGCGGACTTGCCGCCGAGTTCCAGCGCGACCCGCTTCACCGTCTGCGCCGCGACCGCGGCCACCCGCCGCCCGGCGCGGGTCGAACCGGTGAAGGACACCATGTCGATGCCGGGATGCGCGGCGATCGCCTCCCCCACGACCGGTCCGGTGCCGTGCACGACGTTGAACACCCCCGCCGGTACGCCGGCCTCCGCGACGACGTCGGCGAGGAGCTGCGCGGTCAGCGGGGCGATCTCCGAGGGCTTGAACACCATCGTGTTGCCGGCCAGCAGCGCGGGCGCCAGCTTCGACACGATCTGCTGCAGCGGGAAGTTCCACGGCGTGATCGCCCCGACCACCCCGATCGGCTCCCGCAGCACCAGCGACGTGCCGATCTCCTCCCGCCACGGGAAGTCCGCGGCGAGCCCGGCGAAGGACGCGGCCACCGCGACCGGGAACACCGCCTGCGCGGACCGCGACAGGGTGATGGGCGCGCCCATCTCCGCGGTGATCGTGGCCGCGATCTGCTCGGCGCGGGCGTGCAGGCCGTCGGCGATCCGGCCGACGGCCCGGGCCCGCTCGGCGGGCGGGACGGCGGCCCAGCCGGGGAACGCCGCCGTGGCCGCGGCGACGGCCGCGTCGACCTCGGCGGCGGTGCCGGCCGGGACCACGGCGACGACCTCACCGGTGGCCGGGTTGATGACGGGAACGGTGTCGCCCGTGCCGGCGACGGCCTTGCCGCCGATCCAGTGGGCGGGTGCGATGCGTGTCGGTGTGCTCATGCCCTCGACCGTGCCACCGGTCCGCGGCCGTAGGCATGCCCTGCCGATCCACGGATCCGGGCAGCTGTGACGCCGATCGCAGGACCGCCGGTGCCTGGATCCGCGCCGGTGGCGGCGTCAGTGTTGGCGCAGGTGCCCGGCATCGCGCCGGGACGGGAGGAGACTGGGCACCGTGGACCGGGCCCGACTCGCCGACTTCCTGCGGACCCGCCGGGAGGCGCTGCAACCCGAGGACGTCGGCCTGCCACGTGGCCGCCGGCGACGCACCGCAGGGCTGCGCCGCGAAGAGGTCGCCGTGCTGTCGGACATGTCGATCGACTACTACAGCCGCCTCGAGCAGCAGCGCGGCCCGCACCCGTCCGGGCAGATGCTCGCCGCCCTGGCCCGCGGGCTGCGCCTGTCCCTGGAGGAACGCGACCACCTGTTCCGGCTCGCCGGGCACGCCACACCGCACCGCGGCGCTGCGCGCCGACCACATCAACCCGGGCATGATGCGCATCCTGGACGGGCTGCAGGACGCGGCCGCCCGCGTGGTGAACAACGTCGGCGAGACGCTGCACCAGACCCGTCTCGCCGCGGCGCTGCTCGGCGACGACAGCGTCCACACCGGCCCGGCCCGCAGCATGCACTACCGGTGGTTCACCGACCCGGCGTCCCGGTTGATCTACCCGCCGGAGGACCACCCGACCCACTCCCGGCTCATCGCCGCCAACCTGCACGACGTCGCCACCCGCGACGGCCGCGGCTCGCGGGCCGCGCAGATCGCCGACGCGCTGCTGGCCGCCAGTGCCGAGTTCGCCGCGATCTGGCGGGAGCATCCGGTCGCCGGGCCCTACTGCGCCCCGAAACGCGTCCAGCACCCGCGGCTCGGGGTCCTGGACCTGCACTGCCAGACGCTCGTGGACCCCGACCAGTCGCAGCTGCTGGTGGTGTACACGGCCACGGCCGGCACCGAGTCCCACGAGAAGCTGCGACTGCTCAGCGTCATCGGCGATCAGCGCCTGCCGTGACCGGTGCAGACCCGGCTCACGGGCCGGTTCAGGGCTCGGTCACGGCCGGGTCAGCACCTCGCTGATCCGGGCGGCCGGCTTCGGGTCGGTCAGGATCGTGTAGTGGTTGCAGTCCGGGATGAGCTCCGCGCGCACCGGGCTCCGCGCCGTCCACTGCTCGACCAGGGGCTGCGGCAGAATCCCGGGTTCCTGGCCGAACATGCCCCGCGGCGCATACAGCAGGTCGGCGGGCAGCGTCAGCGCCTGCAGGTCCGCGCCAAACGTGGCGGCGTTGACGATCAGGTCCCGGCCGTCCGCGGCGACGGCGGCCGGGTCGACCCGGGAGCGGATCTCCCCCGGGTCGCCGGTGCTGTCATAGCGGGCGTACGCGTCGAGGTCGTCGTTCCAGGACGCGGCCAGGGCCGGATGGTTGCGGAAGAGCTCGACGTAGGCCTCCTCGGAAGGGAACGTCATCCGCAGCCGCAGGATCGCCGGGCCCAGGGTGGCCTCCAGGACCGCGTCGGGGTCGGCGCCGGCGGGGACCGGCAGCGGCAGGCCGCCGTCGATGAGCACCAGGCGGGTGAACAGGTCGGGGAACCTGGTCGCCGCCCGCAGCGCCGCGTACGCACCCATCGACTGGCCGGTCAGGACGACCGGCCTGCCGACCTGCCGGGCCACGGCGGCGAGGTCCCCGGCGTGGCGGTCCATGCCGAACGGGCCGGGCAGGGTGTTGCTGCGGCCCCGGCCGCGCAGGTCCAGGGCGAGCAGCGTCCACCCGGCCGGCAGGGCCCGGGCGACCGCCGCGAACGACATCGCTGAGGCGGTGATGCCGTGCGCGGCGAGCACGACCGGGCCGCCGTCGCCGGGGACGGCGGGCCCGGACCGCAGAGCGTGCAGCGGGCCGTCCGGGGTGGGGATCTCGACGCTGTCCATGGTGCTCCGTCTGGTCGTGGGGTCAGGGGACGAGGGCGTTGCGGCGCACGTCGGACCACGTGCGGGTGTCCGTGCAGATGCCGCAGGACGGACCGTAGAACTCGGCGCGGGCCGCGGTGTCGCCCATCAGCTGGAACCGGAACCAGGCGGTGGTCGGCGCCGCGAACGGGCCCGGGTCCCCGACGACGGTGAAGTGGTCGGCGCCCCGGACCTCAGCGTAGATCGCCGGGATGTGGGTCGCGTCGTTGTAGAACGCCTTCACCAGGAACGGGAACACGATGCTGTCGTACTGCCCGGCCAGCAGCAGCGCCGGCACGTGCACGTCGTCGATGTCGGCCAGGGGGCCGGGCTGGATCGGCAGGATCGCGTCGATGCGCGGGTCGGCGCCGACGACGATCGCGGCGGCGCCGCCCTGCGAGTGCCCGGACGCGCCGATGTGCGCCAGGTCGACCTTGCCCCGGAAGATGCTGGCGGGGTCGGCGTCGGCCGCGGTGAGGGCGTCGATGCCGAGCCGCATCGAGATGCCGAGGTTGGAGGCGGGGGTGTTGGCGGCCGAGACGATGAAGCCGTGGCTGGCCCAGTACAGCAGCAGGTCCCGGTAGACCAGCGGCGCGGCGCCGGTGCCGTTGCCCCACACGATCACCGGGTGGCGGCGCGGGCTCGAGGCGATGTCACGCGGGTAGTACAGGGTGTTGACCGCGCCGATCTGCACGGCGGTGGCGTAGGGGCCGGGGGCGTCCCAGGGGTCCGCGGCGGCGGCGGGCGTCGCGGGGACCAGGACCGCCGCTGCCACGCACGCGGCGGCGGCGAGGCGGAAACGGTGAGACATGGTGCCTCCTCGTTGCTTCGGGGGTCCTTGCATCGTCGGGGTTCACCCGGGCCGGTGTCTGTGCGCATCTGCGGCAATGATTGACGCGCCGGTTTGGGCAATGTGACGATGCCGGGATGCCGGACCTGCATGATCGGATGGCGTCCCGGCTCGACCGGCTGACCACCGAGATCGTCACCGGATGCGCTGCCGACGTGCCCTTCTACCGTGGACTGCCGGCCGCGGCGCTGGACGGTCCGGTCCGTGACTCGGTGAGCGCCGTGTTGGGCCTCCTGCTGAGGATGCTGCGCGACCCCGGCCCGCTGCGCCCCACGGACCTGACCTGGGTGGTGGAGCTGTCCGCCCGCCGGGCCCGTGACCATCTGCCGCTGGAGGCGGCGCTCGCGGCGTACCTCATCGGCGCCAGAGCATGGTGGCGCACGGTCACCGGGGTCGCCGGCCCCGACGAGCTCGCCGTGGCCGGGGCGCGCCTGCTCGACGGCCTGGCGGCGGTGATGCCCGCCGTCGTCCTCGCCCACCTCCAGGCGCAGGAGGACCTGCACAGCGAGTCCGCCCGGTCCCGGCGGGAGCTGCTCGCCGCGCTCCTGCACGGCGGCCCGTTCCAGACCCTGGCACAGGACGCCCGGCTCGAAATCGGCCGCCGGCACACGGTGCTCATGGTGCGCTTCTCGCCCCGCCCGCCGGACCGGCTCGTCCAGGTGGCGCTCGACGCGCACGCCGGCACCCCGGTCCTCGTCGACCACGTCGACGGCGTGGTCCTGCTCCCGGACGGCGTCGACGCCGAAGCGCTCCTCGCGAGCCTGCACGAGGCCCTTCAGTGCACGGTCCTGGCGGGCATCGCCGGCGCCGCCACACCCGCCGCGATCCCGGCCGCCGCCGCGGAGGCCCGTGAGGTCCTCGACCTGGTCGGCCGCCTCGGGCGCGGATCCGGCCTGTACCACTTCGACGACGTCCTCGTGGAATACCAGCTCGCCCGTCCCGGGCCGGGCCTGCACCGGCTCGCCGCGAAGCTCGACCCGCTGGGCGGGCACCCGTATCTGCTGGAGACGCTGCGCAGCTTCGTCCGGCACGGCCACAACCGCCGCCAGGCCGCCCTGGAGCTGCACATCCACCGCAACACCCTGGACTACCGGCTGCACCGCATCGCAACGATGACGGGCCTCGATCCGGCGGTGCCCGCCGACGCCCGGGTGCTGGCGGCCGCGCTCACCGCCGCGGACCTGCTCAGAGGTGCGGCGTAACGCCGACCTGCTCAGGGGTGCGCCGTGACGCCGGCCGTGGACCCGCTCAGGGGTGCGGCGTGACGCCGGCTGCGGCGACCGCGATGCGCTCCATGCCGCGCAGGACCCGCTCGCCGTCGGTGGGTGACACGTAGTCGGCGTCGAGCTGGATCGTGAGCCGCATGGTGCCGGGCGCGTCGTCGACGTGCACGAACAGCGGCTCGACCGCCGGAGCGTCCTGTTTGGACAGCCAGCGCAGCCCGGCCGGAGCGGCCCCGTTCCCGGGCGCGCTTTCGGCGGCGTTCAGGTCCTGCTCCCGGTTGGGGCCGCGGCGGTCGTTGTAGAAGCAGCCGATGTCGACGGCGGCCCGCTGCCGCAGCTCGCCCACGTCGTCCGGGTCGAAGTACGCGTACTTGTACGCCGGCAGCGTCAGCCGCCGGGTCCGCTCCAGCAGCTCGTCGAACGGGGTGTCCGCGACGTGCACCATGAGCAGCCCGGCCTGCACCAGGGTGCACACGACGTCGGACAGCCCGGCGCGGAACCGGTTGCTGACCGTCGGGCGGATCGCCACCGGGTCGATGCCGCTGACCTGGCCGATGGCCGCGACGTACAGCGTCATCAGGACCGTGGAGGAGTCGACACCGGTCTGCCGCACGATGGTGCGCACCGCGCGGTGCAGCTCCGGTGAGGTGAACTCGCCCTGCCAGAACCGCGGCGAGGTGCGGGTGACCGGCTCGGGGAACCGGCGTGGGCCGATCGTGCGCAGGATGCCGTCCCAGTAGCGCAGCGCGGCGGCGTTGTGCCGCTGCCCGGCCGGGGACCGCTGCCACTGCGCCTGCTGCAGCGGCTGCTGCCCGGTCAGCGGGGAGGTGTCGCGGGTCGACACGCCGGCGAGCATGGCCGCGGCGCCGGTGGCGTCGAGGGCGAAGTGGCTCAGCAGCGCGACCAGGTGGGTCAGTTCGCCGCCGCTGCGGACGGCGGCCATGCGGATCGGCCACTGGGTGGTGAAGTCGAGGTCGGTGTCGCGGTACCGGTCGTGCACCTCACCGGCGACCGTGCCGGGATCGCGGTCACCGGCGTCGACCACCTCCAGGGTGATCTCGCCGGCACCGGCGACCACCTGGGTGGGGCGCTCCCCGGCGGTGAGCCGCAGCCGGGTGCGCAGCGACGGGAACCGGCTCAGCAGGTAGCGCAGCTCGTCGGCGACGCCGTCGACGGTGCTGCCCGGCGGGAGGGGCTGCACCCCGCCGAGCGGCAGCCAGGTCTGCTGCCGCTGGATGGCCAGCCAGTTCTCCGTCTGCCCCCACGACAGGGGTCCCTCACCGGCGCCGTCGCCCTCGAACCGCACCACGACCCGCTCCGGTGCCTGCATGCGCCCGTCCTCCGATTGCATTGTTTCACGCATGAATCGCGCAAAACATCGACGACTTCTTGCTGGATTCGACGTTCAAGGTTGCAGATTTGTCAGTGGCCGTCAATGCCCGCGGCACGGTGAGCCGAAGCCGACGACCCGTGCCGGCGACCCGGCCGACGCACCCGCCACCGCCCGCCTGTGGACCGCAGCGAACCGCCCGCCGCTACACCCCCGACCGGTGACCCGCCCCGCCCGGCACATCCGGCGCGGCCGGCGCGTCGGCGGCGGTCTCCGCGAGGCGGACCAGTCTCCGAAGGTCCTGGAGCTGGTGGAGCCCCCCGAGGTCGTCGTGCGCGGGCCAGGCCCGCAGCCGGTCCCCGACGGCCTGCGCAACGGCCGCCAGCCGCTCGCGCTGCGCCGGTGTCAGCACCCCGTCCGAGGCCAGGCACGCGGCGACGCACGTGTCGACGTCCCCGGCCAGCGCGTCCCGCGTCCATGATCTCCGGCGTGGCCCGCGGCGCAGCGCGTGCAACGCGGCCCGCCGCGCGTCGCCGTACCAGCGCAGCGGGGCGTGGCTCGGATCAGGGCTGCCCGGGCGGGGACTGCGCTGCCCGAGCCGCTTCGCCGCCCGCCGCTCGGCCGCGTACCGGTCGACCTCCACGTGCCACGCCGCCCGGCTCGCCGTCAGCGCGTCCAGCGCGCGGAGCAACGCCGTCTCGTCGCGGTGATACGGACCGGCCAGCACCGCGAGGAAGCTCAGCGACGCATGGAATCCGATCGGCCGGTACAGCTGCACGCACGACCGCAGCGCCGACACCCGGCGCTGATGGGGCAGCGCCGCATCGCGCACATGGTTGGCGAAGGCGCTGAAGCTCACCGGCCCAGGCTACGGCGCGGCGTCCCAGGACATGGACCGACGAGAGCGGCAACGGGTTGCCGCTCGGCGCCGAAACCCCGGCCGGTGCACATATCCCGCACCGGCCGTTGCGCGGCGGCGGCCGGCTCCGATACGACGGTCCCTTGTGGACCGCTGATCGGGGGAATCGATGCGACACATGGTGGTGGCGGCGCTCGCGCTCGTCCTGATCACGCCCGCGACACCGGCCGCCGCGGCCGGGGTGCGGTTCCAGCCCGGCGCCGCCGGCATCGGCGACCCGCAGTACCCGACCGACGGCAACGGCGGCTACGACGTGCGGCACTACGACCTCGCGGTGCGGTACCGGCCCGCCATGCACCACCTCGACGGCCACGCCACCATCATCGCCACGGCCACGCAGAACCTGTCCCGGTTCAACCTCGACCTCATGGACCTGACCGTCGAGGCCGTCACCGTCAACGGGCAGCGCGCCACGTGGAGCCGCGACGCCGACGAACTCGTCATCACCCCCGCGCGAGGCCTCAACACCGGCCGGCCGTTCGTCGTCGACGTGCGCTACCAAGGAGTGCCGCGGACCTTCAGCGTTCCCGAGATCCCGCTCGAATCGCTGTTCATGCCGACCGACGACGGCGCGATCGTCGCGGGTGAACCGCAGTCGGGCGCGTCGTGGTATCCGGTGAACGAGCATCCGCAGGACAAGGCGACCTACACCGTGGCCGTCACCGTGCCCGAGGGCCTCACCGCGCTCAGCAACGGCGTGCTGCTGGGGTCCAGCACCCGCGACGCGTGGACGACGTGGCGGTGGGCGACCACGAGCCCGATGGCCAGCTACGTCAGCACCGTCGCGATCGGGCGGTGGCGCATCGACCAGCACCAGCACGACGGCCGGCAGACCATCATCGCCGTCGACGAGACGCTGCCGCCGGGCCTCGCCGACGATGCGGTCAGCCGCACCGACGAGATCACCGACTACCTCGAGACGCTGTTCGGGCCGTACCCGTTCGAGGCCAACGGCGCCATCGTCGAACAGCACGAACCGCTGCTGTTCGCCCTCGAGACACAGACCCGGCCGATCTACCCGGCGAGCTTCTTCGCCGACGGCCCCAACCCGTTCGACGACATGCTCGTCGCGCACGAGCTGGCACACCAGTGGTTCGGCGACAGCGTCTCCGTGCAACTCTGGCGCGACCTGTGGCTCAACGAGGGGTTCGCCACGTACGCCGAATGGATGTGGACCGAACACGACGGCGCCATGACGGTCCGGGAATGGTTCAACCTGTTCTACGACACACCCGTAGACGACGCCTTCTGGACCCCGCCACCGTACGACCCGGCCGCCCCGAACCCGTTCGTGATCTCGGTGTACCACCGCGGCGCGATGACCCTGCACGCCCTGCGGCTGCGCATCGGCGAAACCGCGTTCTGGCGGACGATGCACGCCTGGACCGCCGGGCACCGCCACGGCAACGCCTCCACCGCCGACTTCATCGCCCTCGCCGAGCACGAGTCCGGCCAGCCGCTCGGCGCGTTCTTCACCGCCTGGCTCAGCGGCCCGACGAAACCACCGAACCCCGACCCGCTCCCGCCAGGCCTGCGCGGCACGACACCCGCCGCCTGTGCCGTCGTACCCCACGCGCAGCTGCACCGGGTCACCTGCTGAGCGATTCGACGGCCGTCGCTACTTGACATGCCGGAGAGGCCGACGCAACACTTTGGCCATTGCTGAGAGCGCTCTCACCGCCATGACGGCGCCCGGCAGATGAGCAGAGAGAGCAGGTAGGCCATGAGAGCCGTACCAAGAACGCTGTACCGCGTCCTGGTTATGACAACGTTGACAGCCCTGGCCGCGTTCGGGCTCACCATGACCACGGCGGACGCGGCCGTGGTCGGCAACCCCATCCTCGGACCCGGCGGGAAATGCGTCGACGTCGCCGGCGACGACACCGGGGTCAACGGCGCCGCCGTCCAGCTGTGGGACTGCCAGAGCACCGCCGCCGACCAGCACTACACCTGGAACGGCAGCGCGCTGACCGCCATCGGCCGCTGCCTCGACATCACCAGCGGCGGCACCGCCAACGGCGTCAAACTGCAGTTGTGGGACTGCAACGGCACCGGCGCCCAGCAATGGACCGCACAGGCCGACGGCTCACTGCGCAACCCCCAGTCCGGCCGCTGCATGGACTCCCCCGGCGGCGCCACCGCCAACGGCACCCGCCTGCAGATCTGGGACTGCAACGGCACCGGCGCGCAGAAGTTCGCGCTCCAGACGACCCAGCCGCCGACCGGCAGCTGCCCGACCTACTCCGAAACCCCCGACTTCGGACCCAACGTCAAGATCTTCGACCACAACTCCAGTGACGCAACCATCCAGGCCGCACTGAACAGCGTGTTCGAGGCCACGAAGTCGACGCAGACCGCACAGTTCCAGACCCGCCGCGACGCGCTGCTGTTCAAGCCGAGCGCGACCCCGTACAACGTGGGCGCCAACATCGGGTTCAACACCTCGATCTCCGGGCTCGGCCTCAACCCCGACGACACCCGGATCAACGGCGCCGTGACCGTCGACGCGTTCAACGCCAGCGACGCCGGCAACGCCACCCAGAACTTCTGGCGCTCCACCGAGAACCTGTCCGTCAACACCCTCGGCGGCACCAACCGGTGGGCGGTCGCGCAGGCCGCGCCGTTCCGGCGGATGCACATCATCGGCGGGCTCAACCTGTTCCCCGCCAGCTACGGCTGGGCCAGCGGCGGCTACATCTCCGACTCGAAGATCGACGGCAACAGCGAATCCGCGTCCCAGCAGCAGTGGTACACCAAGGACAGCCAGCTCGGCAGCTGGAGCGGCTCCAACTGGAACATGGTCTTCTCCGGCACCCCCGGCGCACCGGCGACGAACTTCAACACCAACCCCGCGGCCGGCCCGCGCTACACGACCCTCGCCACCACACCCGTCTCCCGCGACGTGCCGTACCTCTACATCGACGGCGCCGGCAAGTATCGCGTGTTCCTGCCGAACCTGCGCACCAACGCCTCCGGACCCAGCTGGGCCGGCGGCTCCACGCCCGGCACCTCGGTGCCGATGAGCACCTTCTTCGTCGCCAAGCCCAGCGACTCCGCCGCCACGATCAACACCGCCCTCGCCAACGGCTGCAACATCTTCTTCACCCCCGGCGTGTACCACGTCAACCAGACGCTGCACGTCACCAAGGCGAACACGACCGTCCTCGGCATCGGGTACGCCACCATCATCCCGGACAACGGCGTCAACGCGATGGACGTCGCCGACGTCGACGGGGTCCGGATCAAGGGCCTGCTCTTCGACGCCGGCACCACCAACAGCGACACCCTGCTCAAGGTCGGCCTGTCCAAGACCGGCGTCTCGCACGCCGGCAACCCGACCACCATCCAGGACGTGTTCTTCCGCATCGGCGGCATGGTCGGCGGCAAAGCCACCAACAGCCTGGTCGTCAACACCAACAACACCATCGTCGACCACACCTGGGCCTGGCGCGCCGACCACGGCAGCGGCGTCGGCTGGACCGTCAACACCGCCGACACCGGGCTCATCGTCAACGGCGACAACGTCCTCGCCACCGGCCTGTTCGTCGAGCACTATCAGAAGAACGAGGTCATCTGGAACGGCGCCAACGGCCGGATCATCTTCTTCCAGAACGAGATGCCCTACGACCCGCCGAACCAGGCCGCCTGGATGAACGGCTCCAGCCAGGGCTACCCCGCCATCAAGGTCGCCTCCGGGGTCACCACCTTCGAGGCGTGGGGCCTGGGCAGCTACTGCTTCTTCAACGTCAACAACACCGTCGTCTCGGCCCGCGCGTTCGAGGTGCCCGCGGTCGCCGGTGTGAAGTTCCACAACATGGCCGTCGTCTCCCTCGGCGGCGTCGGCACCATCTCCCACGTCATCAACAACACCGGCGCAGCCGCCAACTCCACCACCAACAACGTGTACCTGCTCAACTTCCCGTAACCGATGTCGCGGGGGCCGCTCCGGCGGCCCCCGCCCCGGTAGACGAACACACATGCAACCGCGGGTCTCGGCTATGGAACGTCTCACCCCGGTGCACTGCAATGGATGCATGAACGAAATCCTGGTCCTCGGCGGCACCGGCAAGACCGGCCGCCGCATCGTGCACCGCCTCCAGTCCGCCGGCTTCCCGGTCCGGGTCGGCTCCCGCACCGCACCGATCCCGTTCGACTGGACCGACCGGGCCACCTGGACCCCGGCGCTCAACGGCATCGAAACCGTTTACGTGTCCTACTACCCGGACCTGGCCGTGCCCGACGCACCCGACGCCATCGGCGCGTTCACCACGGCCGCGGTCAACGCCGGCGTGTCCCGGCTGGTCCTGCTGTCCGGCCGCGGCGAGGACGAGGCCGCGACCTGCGAACGCATCGTGCAGGGCGCCGGCATCGACTGGACGGTCCTGCGCTGCAGCTGGTTCAACCAGAACTTCAGCGAGGACTATCTCCTCGACGCGGTCCTCGCCGGTGAGGTCGCCCTGCCCGTCGACGACGTGCCCGAGCCGTTCGTGGACGCCGAGGACATCGCCGACGTCGCCGTGGCCGCACTGACCCAGGACGGGCACACCGGTCAGGTGTACGAGCTCACCGGGCCCCGCCTGCTCACCTTCGCCGACGCGGTCGCCGAGATCGCCGCCGCGACCGGCCGGCCCGTCACGTTCGTCCGGGTCCCACCGCAGGACTACGCCGCCGCCCTCCCACCCGAGGTCGCGGAGCTGCTCATGTACCTGTTCACCACGGTCCTGGACGGCCGCAACGCGCACGTCACCGGCGACGTGCGGCGGGTCCTGGGCCGGGAGCCCCGCGACTTCGCCGACTACGCGAAGGCAACCGCCGACGTCTGGTAAATCGCTGGCGCGACCGGCGCGAACGGGTGTTGCATGCCGCCATGATCATTGTCACCGGCGCATCCGGCGCCCTCGGCCGGCTCGTCGTCGAACAGCTGCTGACCCGCTTCCCGGACCGGCCGGTCGGGGCCGCCGTCCGCGACCCCGGCCGGTGCGCCGACCTGGCCGCCCGCGGCGTCGACGTCCGCCACGGCGACTACGACGACCCGGCCACCCTGCGCACCGCGTTCCGGGACGCGGACCGGCTGCTGCTCGTCTCCTCCCCCACCCTGGACGGCGAGGTGCGGACCCGCCAGCACCTGGCCGCGGTCGACGCCGTCGTCGCGTGCGGGGTGCGGGCCGTCGCGTACACCAGCTTCCTCGGCGCCGACCAGCCCGGCGCGGCGCAGGGCCCGAACGCCGCCCACCACGCGACCGAACGCGCGATCGTCGACAGTGGACTGTCCTGCACGATGCTGCGGAACCCGTTCTACACCGACGCGTTCATCAACGCCGGCCTCCGCGACGCGGTCACCGCCGGCGTGCTGACCAGCAGCACCGGCGGTCGCGGCCTGAACACCGCAACCCGGGCCGACCTCGCCGCGGCCGCCGCCAACGTCCTGACCGACGACGCCCACCTCGGCCACGGCTACGACCTGACCGGGCCCCTGTGGACGTATCCGCAACTGGCCGCGGAGCTCACCTCGGTCAGCGGCCGGACCGTCACGTCCGTCGACGCCCCCGTGGACACCCCGCTGGGGTTCCTGATGAACCTGGCCAAGGCCGGCCTGCTCGAACGGCAGACCACGGACCTGGAGCTGGTCCTCGGCCGGCCGCCGACCACGCTCCGGCAGGCGGTGACCGCCGCCCTCGCCTGATGTCGGGCCTGCGGTGCGGGCCACACCGCGTAAGGCATCCTAGGACACTAGGTTCCAGAACTCGATGGCCGCCCGGCGCAGGGCGGCCATCATCGGCGGGCGGCCCCTCGCCGGCCCGGGCCTGGCCACCGGCACCGCCGGGTAACCCCGGGTAACCCCGGGGTCAGCTGGGTGAGGGACGCCGGTGCAGCAGCAGCTCGGAGGCGACGGGGCGGAAGCCGGCGGCCTGGAACGCGCGGATGCTGCGGGCGTTGCCGGCCGCCTGCTGCGACCAGACCGGCTGGCCCGCCGGGACGAGGTGCCGGGCGGCGGTGGCCAGGGCCCGGCCGAGCCCCCGATGGCGCACCGCCTCGTCGACCTCGATCGCGGTCTCCCAGCGGCCCGCCACCCCGCGGCCGAGGATGACGATCCCGCCCTCGGTGGTCCAGACCCGCACGTCGTCGCGGTGGTCCAGGGCCCTGCGGACGCGGGGATGCGCCGGGTCGGTGAGCTCCCGCAGCCGCACCGGCGGGTCGCCCGGCAGCGGCGGCGCCACGGTCAGCAGATCGATCGTGTCGGTGCCCCGGCCGGTGCGGTCGAGCAGCGCGGACAGGAACCGCGGGTGCATCGCCGCGGCGAGCGGGTCGCAGTCGACGGCGGCGAGGGCCGAGCGCACCCACTGCGGATCCTCGTCGGTGAACACCACCGAATGGGCGGTGAACGCGACCACCCCCGCGTCCCGCGGCCCCGGCTGCGCGACGACGGTCACGCCGCCGTCGGCGGGCGGGAACCGCCCCGCTGCCGCCGCGTCGAGAAGCTGTGCGAGGGTCGCCGTCATCCGGTCACCCTACGGTGAACTTCTCAAGACCCCCGCCACACCGCCGATGGAGCAGGAACAGCGCATCCTCTGGGAGGCGGGCATGGCGGACAAGACGGTCCAGACCCGGGGCTGGACGCTGTGGTCACGCAGCGGCTACCGGGGCCCATCAACGACATCGAGTTCAGCGCCGCCGGCGCCGCGCTGCTGCCGACCCTGGAACCCGACGTGGTCAAGCTCAACCATCAGCTGATCTCCAGCGGGCTCGGGCAGGCCAACGTCGCGCTGATCGCCGCGATGGCCGAGTGCGAGCGGACCCGCGCGGCCCTGCTGGTGGAGCGGGTGGAGAACAGCGACGCGTCGATGATCGCCCGGGCCGCCGGGTCGTACTTCCAGCAGGGTCACCTCCTGGGCAAACCGGGGCCGCTGCCGGAGCATCTCCCGCAGCCGTTGCACCCGATCCCGCTGCTGGTCCATCCGGACCCGGACGAGGCGGTCAGCACCCGTGGAGCGTGCTGTCGACCGGCGGCGCCCGGCAGACCTCCGCCGTCAGCCAGGCTGGGCTCGACCACCTGATCCTGGGCATCACGACCAGGGCCGCCGTCGGCGACCAGGCACCCGCGGTCGCGGTCGTCACTCCGGCCGGCGCCGCGACGATGGCGCCGGAACGGCCGGTGATGTTCACGATGCTGCTGGAACACTGCCCGCTCATCATCGTCGTCGGCCCGGACGTGTCGGCGTGGAGCAGCTGGCGGGTCAGGGCCGCCGACATGCCGGCCGGGCACGCGTTCGCGCACGAGACCTGTTTCGTGGTCCTGTCCCCCGGGCTGTCGATGGCCGTCGCCGGTTGGCCGCACGGCGGGCACCCGCAGGACCCACCGGTGTGGGACATCGCCGTCAGCCAGAGTCCCGATCTGTGCCGCACGGTGATGCGGCAGATTCTGCGCACCGTGGACACCCTCGCCGGCGGGGTCCACCACCACGGCTGACGGCCGCTACGGGGACCGGGTCACCGCCGCCGGGCGGTCGTCGTGCTGGCGGCGGGGCTCCGGCGTGCCGGCCAGCCGCTGCTGCTCCTCCGCCACGATCATCCGGGCCAGCTGCACCTCGGAGATGTCCACGGCGCCCGGCGCGGCCTGCGCGATGGTGCTGTGCCGGACGTACGCGTCGAACAGCTGCGCCTTCGAACCGAGGATCTCGATCATGCGCTCGTCGACCGAGTCCGCGATCAGCAGTCGGTGCACCTGGACCGTGCGCACCTGCCCCATCCGGTGTGCCCGGGCGATCGCCTGCGCCTCGATGGACGGCTTGACCTGCGGCTCGCACAGGATCACCACGGAGGCCGCCTGGATGTTGACGCCGACCCCGGCCGCCTCGATCTGGCAGACCAGGACGGCCGGCTTCTTCGCGGCGGTGAACTCGTCCACGATGCGCTGGCGGTCGGCGACCGGTGTCGAGCCGGTGATCGGCCCGCGCGCATCGGCACCGAGCGCGGCACCCACCACGGCGAGGACGTCACGGAAATAGGAGAAGACCACGACCTTGCGTTTGGCCGCCATGGCCTCGTGGGCGAGCTCGAGCAGCCGGGTGAGCTTTGCCGAGTCGTTCGGCCGGTGTACGGCGAACGCCGCCCGCCGCATCGCCATGAAGTTCCCTTCCCGCACCGCGGTCCGGTACGCCGCCGCGTCCTCGGCGCCGAACTCCTCCCACTCGTCGACCTGCACCAGCTCCGGCAGTTCGGTGAGCACGTCGGGCTGGTTGCGGCGCAGGTACACCGGTGCGGCCGCGCGCCGGAACGCCTCGACACTGATCGCCGCGTGCTCGGGCCCCATGTCGGCGGCGATCTCCGGCCGCAGGTGGTCGATCAGGGCCCGGAACTCGTCGATCCGGTTCTCCATCGGGGTGCCGGTGAGGAACAGCACCCGGTCGGACTCCGCCGCGACCCGGTTGACCGCCTGCGAGCGCTTCGCGTCGGGGTTCTTCACGTAGTGCGCCTCGTCGACGATCAGCATGGCGGGCCTGGGCGGGGGCAGCTGCAGCGCGCCGAGCGAGCCGAACGTGACCACGCCGACGCCGCCCTGGGCCCGCCACCGGGCGACGGCCCGCGTCCGGCCGTTGCCGTGCAGCGTGACGACCGGGATCGTCGAGTGCTTGGCGACCTCCCGACTCCAGTTGATCAGGACACTGGCCGGGCACACGACGAGAAAGTGGGTGGCGCCCCGCGCGGCCAGGTGCGCCATCGCGGCGATGGCCTGGACCGTCTTGCCGAGCCCCATCTCGTCGCCGAGGACGACGCGCCGCTGTACCAACGCGAAACGAGCACCGAAGGACTGGTAACCGCGCAGTCGCAGGTTGTCGCTGAGCCGGGACGTGTCCAGCTGCTGGGCGCCGACCCGCTCGACGATGTCCGCGGGCAGGAACCCCTCGCTGGCCGCCACGTCACCGCCGAGGCCGACGACCTGGCTGAGCAGGCCGTAGTAGTCCGCCGAGCGCTGCTCGAAGTCGCGCCAGGCCTGCCGGTCGGTGGGGGTGCGCAGCGCGCGGAGGTCCCGGGCCGCCTGCGGCACGGCGGTGTCCAGCAGCGCGCCGATCCGCCGCGCGGCGTCCTCGGCGACGGCCCGGTCCGCGGCCCGCATGAACAGCCGGCGCAGCGGCCCGACACCGGCCGGCGCGGCGACCGGCCGCAGCGCGGCGAGCTCCTCGGCGAGGCGTCCGGCGTCGGCCTCGTGCGCCCCGGCCGCGTGCCACACCATGCCGAACCTGGCGAGGGCCCGCACCAGCCGGGTCATCTCAGGGTTCTTCGGGTCGAACTCGATCCGGAACTGCAGCGAGTCCTGCGCCGCCCGTTTGAGCTGCTCGGCGGCGTGGATGGTCTTGCGGGCCGTGCCCTCGCCGATGCCGGGCACGCCGATCAGCCGCGCCGGGCCGGCCCGCAGCACGTCGGCCACCGACCGGATGCCGTGGGCGGGCAGCTCGTCCAGCCTGGCCCGGCCGTCCACGGTGTCCTTGACCGTCTCGACCGACATCTGCTCGAGCGCGGTCCACACCTGGGGCTCGCGCGCGATCTCATACGCCTCGACGACCTCCGCGCGGGCCGCGCCGACGGTGTCGACGATCGCTTCGGCGTCGGCCTGCACCTCGGCCGCACGGGCGAGCAGCGCCCGCACCTCCCTGCGACTCCAGGCCGTCATGGGGGGCTGCGGAGACATGCCCTTGAACGTACCGACAGACCGCCCGTGGCGCTCGCCGGGTACCTCCGGGAACACCGGGCGTGTTGTGAGGGTGTTGTGGAGGCATCCGCGATCAACGGACCGGCGGCGCCGGCGGTGGTTGAATCGCGCGCATGCGGAAGTCCCTGCAGCGCACCGTCTACACGATCTACGCACGCCGGCTCCGGGCCCAGCTCACCGGCGCGGACCTGCCCCGGCACATCGCGATCGTCATGGACGGCAACCGCCGCTGGGCCAGGCAGGCGGGTTTCGAGGACGCCAGGATCGGCCACCGGTACGGCGCGGAACACCTCGACGAGGTGCTGCGCTGGTGCGCCGAGATGGGCGTCCGGCACGTCACCGTGTTCGTGGCGTCCGTGGACAACCTGCGCAAGCGCGCCGCCGACGAGGTCGGCAACCTGATGCGCATGATGGAGGAGGTCGTCGCCGAGCGCCTGCGGAAGCCGACCAGCATCTGGCAGGTGCACCTGGCCGGCCGGCTGGACGTCCTTCCCGACTCGACCCGCCATGCCCTGAAGCTGGCCGAGGAGGCCACCCGGGACAACGGCGCCGACTTCCACCTCACCATCGCCATCGGGTACGACGGCCGCGAGGAGATCGTCAACGCCATCCGGTCGCTGCTGGAGACCGCGAAACGGGCCGGCCACAGCATCGACGACGTCGCCGAGCGGCTGAGCGCCGACCAGATCGCCGCGCACCTCTACACCCGCGGTCAGCCCGACCCCGACCTGGTCATCCGCACCAGCGGGGAGCGCCGGATGTCGGGCTTCCTGCTGTGGCAGGCCGCGTACTCCGAGCTGCACTTCTGCGACGTCTACTGGCCCGGGTTCCGGAAGGTCGACTTCCTTCGCGCGCTGCGGTCCTACGCCGCCCGGCACCGCCGGTTCGGCGCGTAGCCCCTCACGCCGGTGACAGGTGGCTGACGACGTCGACGACCCCGTCGACCCGCTCGATCCGGCGGACCAGCGCCGGGACGAGCGAGCCCTGCTCCACCGTGCCCAGCAGGGTCACCACCCCGTCGTCGACCTCGACCCGCACCTGGTCCCGCGGCACGCCGGCCACGCCTTTGAGCGCCTCGTCGACGATCTCGCGGCGGATGTCCGCGTCCGTGCGCAGGAACACCTTCAACAGGTCCCGGCGGGTCACCATGCCGATCAGCCGGCCCGTGCCGTCGACGACCGGGAGCCGCTTGAGCTCGTCGTGCTCCATGGCCCGGGCCGCGGCGACGACGGACGTGGTGCTGGTGACGGTGACGGCCGGGGCGTTCATCAGCTCGCCGGCGGCGGTGCCCTGGGCCTTGCCGCGCGCCTGGCGGGTGTGCCGGCCCTCGAAGGACCGCGGCTGGTCGCCGTCCCCGGCGAACTCGATCTTCGGCACCAGGTCGGCCGACGACACCACGCCGACGACCCGGTCGAACCTGTCGACGACCGGCACCGCGTTGATCTCATGGGCCTCCAGGAGGTCGACGATCTCCTTGAACGGCGTGTCCTCCTGCACCGATATCGCGCCGATCGTCATCACGTCGGCGACGTTCCAGCGGCTCATGGCAATCCTCCCTCGTGCGGCTCCTGCGCCGAACGTATGGCTCCCCGGACCCTCGCGGCAGGGCACAACGACACCTCCGCGGGTGACGTCCGGCCGGTCCCGCGAACCCGGGTCCATCGGCCCTGCCCCGGCCCGGCAACCGTGTCTAGGTTCCGCGGTGAAGGGGTAGGACGGTTGCCCCGTAGGGAGGGGACATCATGAACGCCAACCGGATCGTGGTCGGCTACGACGGCTCCGCCGAGGCCCGCAAGGCGGTGGACTGGGCCGCCGTCGAGGCCGAACGGTCCCGCGCCCAGTTGCAGATCGTGTACGGGTACCACGCCGTGTGGCCAGGCATCTACTACGACGTTACGGCAGAGCTCATCGAGGCGGCCGAACGCGACGGTGAGCGGATCGTCGCCGAAGCGGTCGCCCGGGTCCGGGTGCACCACGACGGCGTCGACGTCATCGGCACCGCCCTGCACGCCCCAGGTGCGGCGACGCTGCTCGACCTGAGCGACGTCGCGAGCCTGCTGGTCGTGGGCAACCGCGGCGCCGGCGGGGTCAGCAACCTGCTGCTGGGTTCGGTGAGCCAGCAGGTCGCGACGCACGCCCGCACCCCGGTCGCGGTCGTGCGCGGGCACTGGGACGCGACCGGCGGCCCGATCGTGGTCGGGGTCGACGGATCGGCGTCGGCGGAGTTGGCCCTGCGCCTCGCGTTCGAGGCCGCCGCCGCCCGTGACACCGAGGTCGTGGCGATCCGCGCGTACCAGCCGCCGTCACCGGCGCTGATCCCTGCCGACGCCGCCGAAGCGGCCGAGCGGGCGGTGCTGGCGTCGTCGCTGGCGGGCTGGCACGAGCGGTACCCCGGCGTCAAGGTCGAGGCACTCGTGGCCGTCGGCCGGGCCGCGAAGATCCTCATCGGCGCGTCGCACACGGCGCAGCTCCTCGTGGTCGGCAGCCGCGGGCACGGAGGCTTCACCGGGCTGCTGCTGGGCTCCGTCGGGCAGCAGCTGATGCACTACGCGGAATGCCCGGTGCTGATCGCCCACGCGCCGGCGGCCGGGTGGCCGACCGGGTGAGGTCAGGGGCGGCGGGGGGTGACCAGGCCCGACTCGTAGGCGATGACCACGAGCTGGGCGCGGTCGCGGGCGTGCAGTTTGGTCATGGCACGGTTGACGTGGGTCTTCGCGGTCACCGGGCTGATCACCATGCGGGCGGCGATCTGGTCGTTGGACAGGCCCTGCGCGACCAGGGTGACGGCCTCCCGCTCGCGGCCGGTCAGCCCCCGCAGCGCGGTCGCGGCGCCGGGATGCGGCGGCTGGGCGACGTAGCGGTCGATCAGTTTGCGGGTGATCGACGGCGCGAGCAGGGCGTCGCCCCGCGCCGCGACCCGGACGGCGTGCAGGAAGTCCTCCGGCTCGATGTCCTTGACGAGGAAGCCGGCCGCGCCGGCCCGCAGCGCGTTGAAGACGTGCTCGTCCAGCCCGTAGTTGGTCAGGATGACGACGTGCACCGCGGCCAGGGCCGGGTCCGCCACGATGCGCCGGGTCGCCTCGATGCCGTCGACGACCGGCATCTGGATGTCGACGAGCGCGATGTCCGGCAGGTGCCGCCGCGCCAGCGCCACGCCTTCGGCGCCGTCGGCGGCCTCGGCCACCACCGCGATGTCGTCCTCGGCGTCCAGCAGCGCGCGGAACCCGCTGCGGATGAGCGGCTGGTCGTCGACGAGCAGGACCCGGATCACGAGGCGCCCTCGACCGGCAGCTCGGCCTGCACCGTGAAGCCGCCCTCGCGGCGCGCCTCCGCCCGCAGCCGGCCGCCGAGCGCGGTCACGCGTTCGCGCATTCCGAGCAGGCCGACCCCGGGCACCGGCGCCGTGCCGGGCCTCGCGCGGCCGTCGTCGTCGACCTGGAGGTGCACCGCGCCGGGCCGGTACGTGACCCGCACCGACGCGGTCGTGGCCGCGGCGTGCCTGGCGACGTTGGTCAGCGACTCCTGCACGATCCGGTAGGCGGTGCGGTCCACCGCGGCCGGCAGGTCGGTGCGCTGCCCCTCGATCGTCAGGGTCGCCGGCGGGACCGCCCGGCGCACCAGGTCCGGCAGCTGGTCGAGGCCGCACCGCTCGGTCCTGCTGTCGTCGCGCAGGGTCTCCAGGGTCGCGCGGAGCTCCCGGGCCGCTTCCCGCCCGGCGTCCCGGATCGCCAGCAGGGCCTCCGGGACCTGCTCGCCCCGCTTCTGCGCCAGGTGCACGGCCGCCTCCGCCTGCACCTTGATCACCGAGATCTGGTGGGTGAGCGAGTCGTGCAGCTCCCGGGCGATGTGCAGCCGCTCCTCGTCGGCCCGGCGCAACGCGCTCTCCTCGCGGCCGCGCTCGGCCTCGTCGGCCCGGCGTTCGGCCTGGCGCAGCGCCTCACCCGCCGCGCCGGCGGCGATCAGCCAGGCCAGCTCAAGCACCCCTCTGGCCTGCGCGAACGCCCCGGCCGCGTCGTGCAGCCCGGACGCCACCACGGCGAGGGGCAGGGCGGCCAGCATGATCACGCTCGTCACCACGGTGGCGGTGCGGCGGCCCGCCCGCACGGCCGCGTACACCGCGATCAGGTAGCCGACGGCGAACACGTTGTAGCCGGCCGCCTGGTACCCCACCGCGCACGCCCCGGTGACGACCAGAACGGCGACCGGGGCGCGCCGGCGCGCGGCCAGCGCCAGCCCGCCAGCGACGAGCAGCACCCCGCCGAGCACGCCGGGACCGGTGCCGGAGCGCTGCTCGGACAGGCCGGCGATCAGCAGGATCGCGGCAACGCCGGCGGCGACCGCCCAGTCCCGGACCCCGATCCGCGCACCGCCCATGCAGGCACAGTAGCCGGATGACGGCTGCGGCGACTCATGCCGCAGGTGCACGGCCGGGTACCGCAACCGTGGTAGATCCCGGCGCCGCTACCACGCCCGTGGCAGCGCGAAGTGCCCACGCCGGCACGATGCGGCGCGGGGGTCGGGGCGGCCACGATCGACGGCATCCAGCCCCGCACAGACGAGGAGCCCGCCATGTCCGTCCGCCTCCTGCTCGCCGAGTCCGTCAGCTCGTCCACCCTGACCACCGACCGGCTCGTGGCCACCGTGGCGGCGTTCGTGGCGCTGGCCGGCGCGGTCACCGGCGTGCTCGCACTGGCCCGCGGCTCCCGCCGGCGCCAGTTCATCGCCCTGGCGGCCGGTGCGGTCGGCGTGGTCGTCGGCGTCCTCGTGCTGGCCACCGCCGATGGTGGGCCGGGCACCGGCAACGGTGTCGTCGGGGGCTACGCGGCCATCGTGTTCGGCCTGGCTGCGGTGGTGCTCGGTGGCTTGGCTGTCGCCCGGTCCCGCCGGGCGGCTTGAACCTCCGGAGCGGCAGTCTTGAACTACCTGGTGGATTGGTGGCCGCCCGCGACCACTCATCAACCAGGTAGTTCGAACGTCGAGCTCCGGTGTGGGCGGGGCGGGGAGATTGCGGTCTTGTGACCGGCGACGGTGTGGGACCACCGAATGATGACCTCGACGGCGCTGGACCATGTGAGTGCGGACCTGGCTTGGGATCACCGCAAGACGGCTACAAGGGTGACCACGCCACCCTGTCGCACGGACGCGCCAGCGGCCGGGCGGTGCCATCAAGTCCCCGCAACCTTGGGCGAATATCTGAAGGTCTGGACGACAAGAACGCGCGAACCTCAACCCCGGCCGAGGCCCGCGTCGCGGGCCCGGACGATCGCCTCGGCCCGGGTAGCGACCTGCAGCTTGGCGAAGATGGTGGAGATGTGGTTGCCGACGGTCTTCCCGGCCAGGCCGAGCCGGGTGGCGATGGTGGCATTGGGCAGACCGGCGGCGATGAGGTCGAGGACCTCGCGTTCGCGGCGGGTGAGGTCCGGAAACGGCTGCCCGGCCGCCGGGGGCGGCGCCGCGAAGTAGCTCAGCATGCGGCGGGCGACGCCGGGGCCGAAGACGGCGCCACCGGCGGCGACGGTGACGATCGCGTGGGAGATCTCCTCCTGCGACGCGCCCTTGATGAGGTAGCCGCGGGCGCCGGCCCGCATGGCGGCGAAGATCGAGTCGTCGTCCTCGAACATGCTCAGCACGAGCACGGCGACGGCCGGTGCGATCCGGGTGATCTCGGCGGTGGCGGCGACGCCGTCGAGGTCCGGCATGCGCAGGTCCATGACGAGGACGTCGGGCTGTGCGGTGACCGCGGCCCGGACCGCCTCCCGGCCGGTGGCCGCCTCGGCGACCAGTTCGAGGCCGGGCAGGGACGCGAACAACGCGCGGAGCCCGTCCCGGACGACCGGGTGGTCGTCCGCCACCGCGACGCGGGTCATGATGTCACCACGACGCGGGTCATGACGTCACCACGACGCGGGTCATGACGGCACCGCCAGCGGCAGGACGGCGACGACCCGGCCGCCGGTCGGGGTCGGGCCGGCGACGCAGGTGCCGCCCAGCTCGGTGGCGCGTTCCCGGATCGAGTTCAGGCCGACGCCGGGGACCCATGGGCCGTCGGGCGATCCGTCGTCGAGGACCGACAGCCGGACCGCGGAGTCGACGGCCAGCTCCACCCGGGCCGCGCCGGCGTTCGCGTGCCGGGCCACGTTCGTCAGGGCCTCGGTGCCGATGCGGTAGACGGCGACCTCCACCGCGGCGGGCAGCGCCGGCAGCGCGTCGGGCGCGTCGACGGTGACCGTGAGGGGCAGCGTCGCCCCGTGCCGGCGCAGCGCACCGGCGAGGCCGAGCTCGTCCAGCGTCGGCGGGCGCAACCCGTACACCAGGCGGCGGACGTCATCGATCGCCTCACGGATGTCGCGGCGGAGCTCGGCCAGCAGCGCCGTGGCCTGTTCGGGTGCGCCGGTCACGAGGTTGTGCGCGGCGTCGGCCTTGAACCCGGCGCCGGTGAGCGCGGGCCCGAGCCCGTCGTGCAGGTCGCGGTGCAGGCGGCGGCGTTCCTCCTCGCGGGCGGCGACGATGCGCTCCCGGGACGCCTGGACCTCCTCGGCGAGCGCGGAGGCGTGCAGCGCGGTGGCGAGGGGCCCGGCGAGCAGGTCGAGGACGGCGTGGTCCGCGGCGGCGAGCCGGCGGTCGCCGGACCGGACCCCGACAAGCAGCTCGCCGACCCGGGCACCGTGGAAGGTCAGGGGCACAGTGTGCAGGCTAACCGGTGGCTGGCCGGCCGCGGCGAGTTCCCGCCCGTCGCGGCGCAGCGCGGCGAACGGCAGCCGCAGCGCGTCGCGGATGCCGTCGAGGACCCCGGTCAGGTCGTCGGCGGCCAGGCGGGCACCGACCTGCGACACGGCGAGGACGGGGTCGGACCGGGAGCCGTACAGCAGCCGGTCGACCCGCCGCTGCGACCACACCCGGACCGGGTTGAACGCCAGCGCGATCAGCAGCGTGGCGAGCAGCGGGGCGCCGGCACCGCGCAGCAGCACGTCGAAGAGGGTCAGCAGCCCGGCGTACGCGCCGATGACGGCGAGGCTCAGCGTCAGGTAGAGCACGGTGCGGGACAGCACCAGCCGGATGTCGAGCAGCTGGTGGCGCAGGATCGCGATGGTGACCGCCACCGGCACGAGCGGGATGGCGAGCAGCAACAGGATCGGCCCGCCACCGACCAGCCACCGCGGCAGGTTCAGCCCGACCGCCACGACCAGCGCCCACACCAGCCACAGCAGCTGCCGGCGGAGCTGTTCGTCGCCGCGGCGGTAGCGCACCACCAGCGCGGCGATCGCGCCGAGCAGCGCGAACAGCGGCGCCAGGTTCGCGGCGAACCACAGCGGCCCGAGCGCGTCGTAGAACGGCAGCTCGAGGTACGAGTGGACGCCCCGCCCGGCGACGACCAGCGGCGACGGCTCGGTGGCCATCGCGGCGGTGAAGCACGCCCCGACGGCGACGGTCGCCCGGAACAGCCACCGCCAGCGCGGCGACACCGGCCGGCCGGTCGGGAAGACCTGCAGGGCGAGCGGCAGGAACATGCAGATCCCCCACGGCCACGCCGCGTAGAAGACGCTGGCCAGGAGCCGCAGTGTCCACTCGGGCCAGCCGTGCACGATGCCGAACAGCAGCACCGGCGTGATCGCGGCCGTCGTGAGCGGCGCGAGGCCGGCGCCGAGCAGCAGCCAGCCGACCCGGTTGGCGGGCCGCTGCACCGCGAGGATCCCGCCGCAGCCGGCGAAGCCCACCCCGATCGCGGTGTTGGTCAGCATGTACGAGTCGACCAGGTCACCCAGCGACACCCGCTGACCGGCCGCGCCGACGGCGGCGACCAGCACCTCCATGCCGGCGAGGGCGCACAGCGTCCAGGCCAAGGGTCTCCGCGAGCTCACGCACCCATGGTGCGGCACGAGCGGCGTTCCGGGATGGGGGCAGGCCCCTACCCGACCGGGCGGATTTCCCCGGGCGCTCGGGGACGGCGCCTCAACCGGTCGGGGGCGGCCCGGCGCGACCGTGGACGGCATCACCCGACCGCCTCCGAAAGGACGCGCCATGTCCGTCGCCATCGCCGCGCCACCGGGCACCGTCTCGCGCGACACCCGCACCACCCGCCGGGTCGCCGCCGCCGTGCTGCTGCCGCTCGGCCCGCTGTGCGTCGCCGCCCTGCGCGGCGTCCTGCCGTACTTCCACGCCGCCGACAACCGCGAGACGGTCACCCAGACCGCGGCCCACCTCGGCCGGCAGGACGCCGTGCTCTGGCTCAGCCTCGTCGCGCTCGCCGCGTTGATCCCCTCCGTGCTGGCGGCGGGCCGGCTCGCCCAGCGACGCGCTCCGGTGCTGACGCTGTTCGGCGTCGGACTGCTGGTGCCGGCGTTCGCCGCGCTCTTCTTCTTCGCCGGTGACCCGACGATCCGGGCCGTCGCCGGCGGGGCGGCCGACACCGACACCGCCGTGCGGGTGCTCGACGCGCAGACCGCCCTCGCGCCGCTCGGCGTCGCCGCGTTCATGTTCGTCGCCGGGCACATCCTCGGCATGATCCTGCTCGGCGCCGCCCTGTGGCGGGCGCACGCCGTCCCGGTCTGGGCCGCCGTCGCGGTCATCGTCTCCCAGCCGCTGCACCTGGCGTTCGTCCTGATCGGCAACCAGCCGCTGGACGCCGCCGCGTGGGGGCTGACCGCGCTCGGTTTCGCCGTCGCGGCAGCGCGCGTCCTGCGCACCCCGGACGACGACTGGGATCTCGCCCCCATCTCCCGTGCTGTTTGAGAGAGGAACCGTCATGCGTACATTCCGGATCGGCCTGGTCATCGCCGCGCTGCTTGGCGTCGCCGACATCGCCGCCGCGATCGCGGGCGGCGGTGACACGCCACCGCTGCCGGTCGCCGTCGCCGCCGTCGCGCTCGGCCTGATCACCCTGGTCGCGGCCGGCTACGGCTGGCGCGGCCGCCGCTCGGCGGTCGGCACCGTCGTGGTCACCCGGGTGCTGTCGGCACTCGGCGCGGTGCCGGCGTTCTTCGCCGACGACGTGCCGGCGGCGTTCATCGCGTCCGCGGCGGTGCTGGTGGTGCTGACCGCCGTGGTCGCCGCCCTGCTCGCCCCGCGCCTGCGCCGCCGGCCCGCAACCGGGTGATGCCCGGCCGGCGTGCACCACGAACGGTGCACGCCGGTCCCGGTGCTCAGGCGTCACCCTACGGCGCCGCGGGCGGTGGCAGGCGGCGGGCACCTGGGCCTTCCCGGCCGAGCAGGTCGCGCGGGTTGGTCAGGTGGCAGACCCGCAGCGACAGGCAGCCGCAGCCGATGCACTCGGTGAGGTCGTCCCGGAGTGCCTGCAACTGCGCGATGCGCGTGTCGAGCTCGGCCCGCCAGGCCATGGACAGGTGGGCCCAGTCCTCGCGGGTCGGGGTGCGTTCGCTCGGCAGCCGGTCGAGGGCGTCGCGGATCACCGCCAGGGAGATCCCGACGTGCTGGGACGCGCGGATGAAGGCGACCCGGCGCAGCGTGTCGCGGCTGTACCGGCGCTGGTTGCTCGGCGTCCTCGTGCTGCGGATGAGTCCGTGCCGCTCGTAGAAGTGCAGGGCGGAGATCGCGACGCCGCTGCGGTCGGCGACCTGACCGACGGTGAGTTCGTGGAACGTGGTGCGGGGCCTCGGCATGCGTCGACCGTAGCGCTTGACCTCAACCATGGTTGAGGCCAGAGGATCGGTGTCGTCCACTCGTCACGATCGAGGAGTCAGTCTGTGACCACCGTTCTCGTCATCGGCGCCACCGGGAAGCAGGGCGGCGCCGTCGCCCGGCTGCTGCTCGACCACGGTCATGAGGTGACCGCCTACGTGCGGTCGCCCGAGTCGCCGGCCGCCCTGGCCCTGGCGGCGGCCGGGGCCAGGCTCGCCGCCGGCGACCTGGCCGACCCGGAGCCGCTGTCCCGCGCCGCGCTGGGCGCCGACGCGATCTTCGGGCTGTCCGTGCCGTTCGGCGCCGGCGGGAAGGACGAGGAGGTCGCCCAGGGCCGGCTCCTGGTCGACGTCGCGGCGCGGGCCGGTGCGCACCTCGTCTACTCCTCGGTGCGCGGCGCGGGCCAGCTGGTGGAGACGAACATCGACCACGCCGACAGCAAGCAGCTCGTCGAGGCGCACCTGCGGGCCCAGGAGGTCCGCGCGACCGTTCTCGGTCCGGTGTACTTCATGGAGAACGTGCTCAACGTCGGGTTCAGCCGCCTCACCGACGGCGTCCTGGCCAACCCCTTGTCCCCCGGCAAGCCGCTGGACCAGGTGACCGTCCGGGACATCGCCGGCCTCGCCGTGCACGCCGTCGAGCACCCGGACCGGTTCGCCGGGCAGCGCATCGACGTCGTGTCCGACCGGGTGACCGGCGAGGAGGCGGCCAGGGTGCTCAGCGACGTGCTCGGCCGGGAGATCCCCTACCGGCAGCTGCCGCTGGACCAGGTCCGGCAGTGGGCCGGCGACGAGATCGCCGACATGTTCCAGCGCTTCGAGGACAACACCGACTTCCTCGACGCCGCCGCGCTGCACGCCGCGTACCCGGACGTGGCCTGGCACAGCTACGCCGACTGGGCCCGCACGGTCGACTGGGACCGCGTCCTGGGGGACCGCACGGCCGCGCGATGAGCTGGCCGGTCCGGTTCTTCGGGATGCCGTACTTGTCGCACAGGTGGCTGTCGAGAACGCGGTGCCGGCTCCGTCCCAGGTGCATGAGCATCTTTGAGGGAACCACCGAAGCGCCGCAGCCGGGATCGACCATGACACCGGACGAGATCACCGGCGTGCTGCACCGGCCGTACAGCCAGGAGCTGCTGGCCCGCGACGTGACCCGGCTGGCGTACGTCGCCAAGGACGGCACGCCCCGCACCGTGCCGATCGCGTTCACCTGGAACGGCGCGCAGATCGTCATGTGCACCACGAAGAACGCGCCGAAACTGGCGTCGTTGCGGCGCAACCCGATGGTCGCCCTGACCATCGACACCGAGGTGCACCCGCCCAGGATCCTGCTCATCCGCGGCCGCGCCGAGCTGGACGTCGTCGACGGCATCCCGGCGGAGTACCTGCAGATGAACGGCAGCTACGAGATGACGGACGAGCAGCGGGTCCACTGGGAGGCCGAGGTCCGCTCCCTGTACGACGGCATGGTCCGCATCGTCGTGACCCCGACCTGGGTGAAACTGATCGACTTCGAAACGACGCTCCCGAGCGCGGTCGAGGAACTGATCCGCGCCCGGGAGGAGCGGCAGCGCGCCTGAACCGCGCGGTTCAGCGGGTCCAGTTCCGGATCTCGGGCAGGTCTTCGAGGTGCTCCACCACGTACGTCTCGTGCTCGGCGAGTTTCTGCTCGCACCATGCCTTGAGCTCGGCGGCGCCGCGGGGCAGCCGCTTGGCGTTGTTGATGGCGTCCATGACGAGGTGATAGCGCGACGCCCGGTTGCGGACCGTCATGTCGAACGGGGTCGTGGTGGTGCCCTCCTCGATGAAGCCGCGGACCCGGAACCGGTCCGTGTCGGGGCGGCCGTGCACGAGCTGGTGGATCGCGCCCGGGTAGCCGTGGAAGGCGAACACGACGTCGACGGTGTCGGTGAACAGCTCCGTGAACCGGGTCGGGCTCATCCCGTGCGGGTGGTCCTTCGGCCGGGGCAGCGTCATCAGGTCCACGACGTTGACGACCCGCACCTTGAGCTTCGGCAGTCGCTCCCGCAGGATCTGGGCCGCCGCCACGGTCTCCATCGTGACGACGTCACCGGCGCAGGCCAGGACGATGTCGGGGTCGGTGCTGCCGTCGTCGGTGCCGGCCCAGTCCCAGATGCCGGCGCCCTCCGCGCAGTGGGCGACGGCCTCGTCCATGCTCAGCCACTGCAACTGCGGCTGCTTGTCGATGACGATCAGGTTGATGTACGACCGCGACCGCAGGCAGTGATCGGCGACGGACAGCAGGGTGTTGGCGTCCGGCGGCAGGTACACGCGGGCCACGTCGCCGCGCTGGGTCAGCACCACCTGGATGAGGCCGGGACCCTGGTGGGAGAAGCCGTTGTGGTCGTTGCGCCAGGCGGTGGAGGTGAGCAGCACGTTGAGGCTGGGGACCTTCGCCCGCCACGGCAGCCGCTTCGCCTCCTGCAGCCACTTGCCGTGCTGGACCGTCTGCGAGGCGGACACCATCGCGAACGCCTCATAGGTGGCGAACATGCCGTGCCGGCCGGTGAGGTTGTAGCCCTCCAGCCAGCCGTGGCAGTTGTGCTCGGACAGCACCTCCATGACCCGCCCGTCGCGGCCGATCGCGACGTCCGCGTCGGTGACCCGCTCCATGAACGCCCGGTCGGAGGCCTCGAAGACGGCGCCGAGCCGGTTGCTGTTGGTCTCGTCGGGGCAGAACAGCCGGAACCGGTCCGGGTTGCCGCGGTACACGTCGCGCAGCAGATCCCCGAGCCGCCGGGTCGATTCCGCGTGGTCGCGGCCGGGGGTCTTGACCTCGACGGCGTAGTCGCGGAAGTCGGGCAGGTCGAGGGCGCGGGTGAGCAGACCGCCGTTGGCGTGCGGGCTGGC
This sequence comes from Dactylosporangium cerinum, assembly GCF_042653625.1. Classification (NCBI taxonomy): domain Bacteria; kingdom Bacillati; phylum Actinomycetota; class Actinomycetes; order Micromonosporales; family Micromonosporaceae; genus Dactylosporangium; species Dactylosporangium cerinum. The sequence goes on from NZ_JBHSIU010000041.1 coordinate 295,137, forward strand.
GCTCATCCGCAGGTCGCCGTCCGGGGCGAGGCCGCGCACGAGCGCGACCGGCGCACCGGTGGTGTCGAAGAGTTCCTCCGGCCGGTACGAGCGCATCCAGCGCTCCAGGATCGCCAGGTGCTCCGGGTTGTCCTTCACCCCGGACAGCGGCACCTGGTGCGACCGCCACGTGCCGGTGACCTTGACACCGTCGACCTGGTCGGGTCCGGTCCAGCCCTTCGGCGACCGCAGGATGATCATCGGCCAGCGCGGCCGCCGGCCGTCCCAGTCGCCGGCGCGGGCGGCGCGCTGGATCGCCCGGATCTTCCCCCACGCCTCGGCGAGCGTGGCCGCGAACCGGTGGTGCATGCCCGGCAGGTCGTCGCCGCCGACCTCGAGCACCTCGTAACCGTGGCCCTCGAACAGCTCGCGGACCTCGGCCGGGTCCTTGCGGCCCAGCACCGTCGGCCCGGCGATCTTCGCGTCGTTGAGGTGCAGGATCGGCAGCACGGCGCCGTCCCGGGTGGGGTTGATGAAGGAGATGCCCTTCCAGGACCCTTCGAGCGGGCCGGTCTCGGCCTCGCCGTCGCCGACGACCGCGATCGTCAGCAGATCCGGGTTGTCCATCACGGAGCCAAACGCGTGCACCAGGACGTAGCCGAGCTCGCCACCCTCGTGGATGGAGCCCGGCGTCGTGACGGACACGTGGCTGGGGATGCCACCGGGGCTGGAGAACTGCCGGAACAGCCGCAGCAGCCCCGCCTCGTCCTGGGACACCGCCGGGTAGATGTCGCTGTAGGTGCCCTCCAGATAGCCGGCCGCGACCAGGGCGGGACCACCGTGACCTGGCCCGGCCAGGTAGATCGTCTCCTGGCCGGTCCGCCGGATCAGCCGCGACACGTGCGCGTAGATCAGCGACAGGCCGGGGCTGGTGCCCCAGTGGCCGAGCAGCCGCGGCTTGATGTCGTCCGGCACGAGGGCCCGGCGCAGCAGCGGGTTGCCCTTGAGGTAGATCTGGCCGATGGTGAGGTAGTTGTTCGCCCGCCACCACGCGTCCAGCTGGGCGACCTCGTCGTCACTGGGCCGGCCGAGCGCGTCGGTCAGATGCTCGTCGGTGGTGCGGTCCGCGACACTGGTCACCGGACGTCCCTTCGTCAATGTGCGTGCAGTCCGTCCCGGGCCTACGAGCCCGAGGCTACGCCGTGCGGCGGGGGCTCGCCGCCGGTCTGCGGCGCCTCCCTCGACGATCGCCCGGACCGGGGATCCGGCGGCAGGGCCGGAAGTCCCCCCGCACCCGGGTCCACGGGCCCGGCGGCAATCGGAGGCGCTCGGCGGCGTTTCGGCGGTGCTCGGCGGTGCTCGGCGGTGCTCGGCGGCGTTTTTGGCGGTCAGGTGGCCGGCTGTCGGGTGATCGGCGGAGTTCGCGCACATTCGGCCGTCGCCACCGCGCACCCGCGCCGGTCACCATGAACTACGCAAGGTGTTCGTTCACACACGGATCGGGAAGTCCATGTCGCATGTCATCCCTGAGGTCACCGATGTCCACGTCGGGCGCCAGGCGATCTACGACCGGCAGGGTGATGTCGCCGCTTACGAGCTGTTGTTCCGCAACGCGCCCGGCGCCCGGTCCGCGACGAACGGCGGGGTGCTGGCGACCAGCCAGGTGATGGTCACCGCGTTCACCACCGTCGGCCTGGACGAGCTCGCCGGCGGGCGGCGCTGCTTCATCAACCTCACCGCGGACTTCCTGCTCGGCGAGCTCCCCGTGCCGTTCGCACCCGAACATGCCGTGCTGGAGGTCCTGGAGACGGTCGACGTCGACGACCGTCTCGTCGCGGGCGTCGCCGCCCTGGTCGAGCGCGGCTACGTCATCGCGCTCGACGACTTCGTATCCGGCTCCGGGCACGAGCGGCTGTTCGAGCTGGCCAGCTACGTGAAGGTCGACTTCCTGGGCACCACCGCCGCGCAACGGCAGGCGATTCTCGACGTCCGCAAGGCCCACCCGCACCTGCGGTTCGTGGCCGAACGGCTCGAGACCCCGGCCGACGTCACCGAGGCACACGAACGCGGCTACGACCTCTTCCAGGGCTACGCCCTCAGCCGCCCCGCGGTCGTCACGGCCCGCACCCTGAGCGCATCCCGGCTGCGCTGCGTGCACCTGCTGGGCCTGCTGATGGCGCCCGACATCGGCCTGGACCGGGTCGTGTCGATCGTGTCGAGCGACCCGGCGCTGAGCTACCGCATGCTGCAGGCGGTCAACACCGCCGCGACGGGCACCGCGCACCGCGTGTCGTCGGTCCACGAGGCGGTCGTCATGCTGGGCACCGCACAGATCCGCGACTGGGTCACGCTCATGCTCATCGGCGACCTCACCGAGGCCGGCGAGGAGCAGACGGCCGACATCCTCGTCCACGCGCAGCTGTGCCGGCTGATCGCCGAGAGCGGCGGCCTGTCCGGCGACGAGGCCTTCACCGCCGGCCTGCTCGACGCCGTCGCCGGGCTGCTCGGCCTGCCCGTCGACGCCCTCGCCGCCAAGCTCCCCCTCGCCGCGATGGTCCGCGACGCGCTGCTGCACGGTGCCGGTCCGCTCGGCGACGTTCTTGCCGCCGTCAACGCCCACGAGCACGAGACCGCCACGGACCTCACGAACGACGACGTGCTGTTCCAGCAGCTGGCCGCCCTGGCCTGGGCAACCCGGACCGTCCAGGCCATCCGCTCCAACTGAACCCGAACCGTGCTGGCCATCCGTTCCAACTGAACCCGAACCGTGCTGGCCATCCGCTCCCACTGACCACGTGGATCGAACCCGGCTGCCTGGCTGCTCTACAGACCGTAACCCATGCCGCCTAATTGATCTCCAAAGGCGCTACATCCCGCTACGTTCCGTATTCGCCCGCCGTTCATAAGGCACCCGGACCGCATGTCGTCTGGCATTGCCCGCAAGGTCGCGACCAGTTCGAATCAGCCTACGCGACTCGGTGCGGCGCGCGGTCCGGCGCCGCGGGGCGACCGGAACCACTATGGGAAACGGCGGCCGGGCGGCGGGAGAGCAGGTATCCGGTCAGTGCGGCGGTGAGGCCGGCCAGTCCGGCCGCGGCGAAGCCGCCCGCCGGGACAGACAGGTCGATCGCCACACCGACCAGCGGGGAGCCGATCGCGAAGCCCGCGCTCAGCGCCGAGGAGTGCAGCCCGGCCGCCTCGCCGCGCACGCCGGCCGGGGCCAGCCCGCTCACCGCGTCGGCCACCGTGGACAGCGTCGGCGCGGTGAGCAGGCCGGCACCGACGACGGCCACGCACAGCCAGCGCCAGTCGTGGGCCAGACCGGCCGGGATGGTCAGGAGCCCGAGCAACGCGAGCAGCAGCCACGTGGGCAGCGGGCGGGACAGCGCGCCGTAGGTCAGGCCGCCGGTGACGGACGCGACCCCCAGCACGATGACGACCACTGCGGCCCAGGACACCTGATGGGCCGCTTCGAGGGTGGCGACGATGGCGAGGTCGATGCCGCTGAGCAGAGTCGTGGTGCCGAACGCCAGCACCAGCACGGCGATCATGCGGGCGTTCAGCCACTGCCGGCGCGGGGGGCGTGCGGCCGGGCCGGCGCCGGTCTCCTCGTCGGTGCGCACGGGCGGGTTGAGCCAGGCGATCCCGGCGCCGCCGGCCGCGATCGTGGCGCCGGCCGCCCACGCCATCGCCTCGGGCGAAACCGTCGCCGCGCCCAGGATCACCACCGCCGGTCCGACGATGTAGGACAGCTCGCCCTGCACCGACTCCAGCGCGAACGCGGCCCGGCGCTGTCCCGTCGTCGTGGTCGCGGTGATCGCCTGCCGGGTCACCGACTGGGCCGGCACCATCAGCAGGCCCGCGACGAAGGCGGCGCCGAGCAGCAGCCCGTACGGCAGGGCCGGCACGCTGAGCCAGAACACGACCTGCACCGCGGCGGTTGCCAGCAGCACGGGACGCACGCCATGCCGGTCGATCGCCCGGCCGAGCAGCGGTCCGCCGAGCGCCACGCCGGCCGTCAGCAACGCCACGACGCCGCCCGCCGCCGCATAGCTCAGGTCGAGGCCCAGCACGACGTGCAGCGTCAGCACCATCACGTCGGCGGTGATCGCGGTCCGGGCGAGCAGCGAAACGGCCAGCAGCGACGGCATCCCTGGCACGGCGAGCACCTGCCGGTATCCGGTCACGCAATTGACGCTAGGGCATGCAACGCATCGTAGGAACGCTGATATTTGCTGGATCTGCCATAATGGATCCTTATGGGCAGGGATCTGGAGATCGGGCTGCTGCGGTCGTTCGTCGCCGCCGTGCGGGCGGGCAGCATCAGCCGCGCGGCGACCGAGCTCGGATACACCCAGCCGGCACTCAGCCAGCAGCTGCGCAAGCTCGAGAGCGTGGTCGGCCGGCCGCTGCTGTTCCGGTCGCCGTCCGGTGTGTCGCCGACCCGGGCCGGTGGGGAGCTCGTGCCCTACGCCGAACGCATCCTGTCGCTGTCCGCGCAGGCCCTCACCGAGACGGGACGCGCGCTCACCGGCCACTGCGGTGTCGGGCTGCTCGAGGACCTCGCCGCGGCCCAGCTCCCGCAGGCCCTCGCCGACCTCGCCCGGCTGCACCCCGGCGCGACCCTGGAGGTCCTCAGCGTCCCTACCGCCGCGATGCGGGAGGCGTACGACGCCGGCCGGATCCACCTGGTGCTCGACGAGGTGGCCCACCTTCCCGGACCGCCGCGCTGGACGGTGCGCCGGCCGCTGGTCTGGGCGGTCGGCCACGGTGTGGAGGTGACCGCCGATCCGCTGCCGGTGGTGCTGTTCTCCAACACGTGCGCCTGGCGCACCGCGGTGCTGGAGACCCTCGAACGGGCCGAGCGGCCCTGGCGGGTGGCGTTCGAGAGCAACAGCCTGGTCGGCGTGCTCGCCGCGCTGCGGGCCGGGCTCGGCGTCGCGGCGCTCATGCCGTCGAACCTGGAGCCGGCGATGGCCAGCCACGGCGCGGACGTCCTGCCCGCCCTGCCGGACGTCGAGCTCGGCCTGGCCCGGCACCCGCGCACCGACGGCGACCCGCTGGTCGACGCCGTGGAAACCGCGCTACGCCGCACCATCTGACTCCGGCGCGACAAGCAGCCGCTGGCCGACGCCGTGAAAACCGCGCGAAACCGCGCGACAAGCAACCACTGGCCGACGCCGCGGAAACCGCGCGACGCCGCGCGACAAGCAACCACTGGTCGACGCCGCGGAGACCGGCGCTACGCCGCACCATCTGAGGTCCGCGCGACGAGCAGCCGCTCGACGAGATCCGCCGCGGCGCGGACTCCGCCCGCCGCCGTCAGCGCCGCGCCCAGCTCACCCGCCCGGCGCCGGAACCCGGGATCCGTGAGCACCTGGGCGACGGCGCGCCCGATCCGGGCGCCGGACGGGCTCCCGGTGCGCAGGTCGACGCCCACGCCGGACCAGGCGACCCGGCGGCCGGTCTCGGGCTTGTCCAGCGTCGCACCGGCGACCACGAGCGGCACCCCGGCCTGCACCGCGGCGAGTGTGCCGCCCCAGCCGCCGTTGGTGACCACCACGTCGACCAGCGGCAGCAGCTGGTCGTGCGGGAGGAACCGCGCCACCCGGACGTTGTCCGGGACCGGCTCCAGCACCGATTCGGCAGCGCCGCCGGTGGTCGCGACCACCAGCGGCGCCCGGCCGGTGAGGGCCGCGATCGTCGGGCGCAGCAGGTCGTCCGGGTCGACGTCGAGGGTGCCCTGGGTGACGTGGACGACCGGCCGGCCCTGCGCGCGGGCGGCGGCCAGCTCGGGCCACCACGCGGGCAGCAGCGCGCCGGGCTGCGGGGCGGGCGCGAGCCGGCCCACGTAGTGCACGTGCGCGGGCAGGTCCGGGCGGGGATAGTCGAGGCCCGGCACGCCCTGCGCCAGCACCAGCTGCGGGGAGTACGCGTCGTCGAGGCTGCCGTTCACCCGCTGCGGCAGGCCGGCCTCGGCCCGGACCCGGTTGACCTGCGGGGCGAGCATCCGGCGGGAGACCCCGGCGACGAGGGACCGCAGCGCCGCGTCGCGGAGCCGCCCGACCGGGCCAGTGGCCGGCAGCAGCCGCGTCCCGGACGGGGGCAGGTGCCGGCTGGCGAGGGTCAGGGCGGTGACCACCACCGTCGCCCAGGGCAGCCCGAGCGCCTCGGCGGCGAAGGCCGAGCCGAGCGCGAGCTGGTCGGCGGCGATGAGCTCGATCGGCCGGCCCGCTGCGCCGCTCTCCTCGACGATGGCGCGGATGTCGGCGGCCTGCCCGGCGGCCGTGCCAAGCAGGATCAGCTCGACGTTGGCCCGGCCGCTGCGCAGCCCCTTGCCATTGCCGACCGCCGGGAAGGTGGCGGCGAGGTCCGCGTCGTCGAAGTCCTGGGCCCGTACGAACGGCCGGCCCTGCGCGCCGAGCGCGGTGAACCGCGGGACGTACTTCGCGCCCGTGTACGCCACGACCTCGTGCCCGCGGGCGATCAGTTCCGCGGCCAGCCCTGCGGTGGGGCCGACGTGCCCGGCGAACGGCATGGACGTGACCAGGATGCGGCTCATGCCCAAGAGCATGGCATCGAGGCACGCGCCGGACCCGGCGGCCTCACCTCACGTGGGCACGGCCGAGTGCTCGACGGCCGGCAACTGCAGCGCGGACTCGTCCAGCTGCAGCTCGGCGAGCACGGCGCGCCATTGCCGGCGGTACCCGGCGGCCGCGGCCCCGTCACCGGACGCGGACGAGACCCGTTCGAGGCGGGCCAGTCCGCGGGCGGTCGGCACCGCCGCGCCGATGCGCTGCCAGATGTCCACGGCGTGCCGCAGGGCGACGACCGCGTCGGCCCAGCGGCCCTCGGCGGCGGCCAGGTCACCGGCGGCGCGCAGGGTCTCGGCGAGGCCGTCGGGGCGGTCGAGCTTCTGGTGCCCGGCCAGCGCCCGGTCCAGCAGCCGCGCCGCCTCCGCCAGCCGGCCCTGCCGGACGGCCACGTCGGTGAGCGCCTGCTCGACGTACGCCGTGCCGAGGTCGTCGCCGACCGCGACGCTGGTGCGCAGCGCCGCGGTGAGGGCGTGCTCGGCGTCGTCGAGTCGGCCGACGGTGGTGAGCGCCAGCCCGTAGTGGTAGCGGCGCAGCGCCGTCCGCAGCGACCGGTCCGGCAGCTCGTCGACGGCGAGCGCCTCCTCCAGCATCGGCAGGGCCGTCGCGGCGTCTCCGGCGTCCCAGCGGGCGAAGCCGAGGCTGTCCAGGCTGTCCCCGAGCAACCCGGCCGCCGCCGGCTGGCTGCGGGCCGTCGCCACCGCCCGCTCCAGGTGGTCGAAGGCCTCGGCGAACCGTCCGAGGCGCATGGCGGCGAGCCCGGCGTTGCGCAGGGCGAGCACCTGCAGCGGCACGTCGCCGAGCGCGACCGCGACGGCCAGCTGCTCGGCGGAGACGGCGGGCAGCCGGGCGTGCTCGTCGCGTTGCAGGTGGGCCTTGAACAGGCCGTCGAGCAGCCGGGACAGCAGCCGGGCCGATCCGGTGGAACGCACGCCCGAGATCGCCGTGTGCAGGGTGTGTGCCCAGTCGTCGGCGTAGCACCGGTTGCCCAGGAAGGCCGACATCCGCAGCGCGAGCCCACCGGCGACGTCCGGCAGGCCCGCGCGGCCGGCCTGCTCGACCGCCGCGACCAGGCCGGCACGTTCGGTCTCGAACCAGTCCAGGGCACCGGCGCGCACCGCCTCGACACCGTCCTGCGGCGCGGGCGCGACGCTCACGCCCGGGTCGCCCGTCGCGTCGCCCAGCAGTTCGTCGGCCGCACCGGCCAGCGCGAGCCAGCCGTCGAGCAACCGGTGCAGCGCCGCGTCCCGTTCGGCCGGCGCCTCATCGGCGGGATGCCGCTCGCGGGCGAACTCGGCGACCAGCTCATGCAGCCGGTACCGGGCCTGCCCGACGGTGTCCCGGCCCAGCGGCTCCACCAGGTGGACCTCCGCGAGCCGGTCGAGCAGCGTCCGGGCGAGCGGCGCCGGCGCGTCGAGCAGGGCATGCGCCACCCACGCCGGCCAGTCGCCGGCGGCGACCAGACCCAGCCGCAGCAGCAGCCGCCGCGCGCCGGCCGGCAACGCGTCGTAGCTCAGCGCGATGCTGGCCCGCACGTCGAGGTCGCCGACCGCCAGCTCGTCCAGGCGCCCCCGCTGCGCGGCCAGGCGCCGGCGCAGCTCGTCGAGGGTCGCGTCGGGGCGCACGGCGAGCCGGGCCGCCACGATGCACACGGCGAGCGGCAGCCCGCCGCACAGCCGCACGATCTCCCGCGCCGCCACCGGGTCCGCGGCGACGCGGGCCGCACCGGCACCGGCGGCGAGCAGCTGGACCGCGTCGCCCGGCGGCAGCGCCGGCACCACGAACCGGGCCACGTTCAGCAGCGCCGCCAGGTGCCGCCGCGAGGTCACCACCACCCCGCCGGCTCCCGGCAGCAGCGGGCGCACCTGCGCCTCGTCGGCGGCGTCGTCGAGCACCACCAGCGTCCGCCCACCGGCGATATGGCTGCGGTACAGCGTGATCCGCTCCTCAGGGTCCGCGGGCAGGTCCGAGCCGGGCACGCCCAGCGCCCGCAGGAACCGCTCCAGGACCCGCAACGGGTCGGCCGGGACGTCGTGGCTGCCCCGCAGGTCGGCATACAGTTGCCCGCCCGGGTACACCGGGCCCAGCCGGTGCGCCACGGCCACGGCCAGTGCGCTCTTGCCGACCCCACCCGGGCCGACCAGCAGCACCACCGGCGCGGCGGTGCCGGTGCCCTCGAGCCGCCCGGCCACGTCGTCCAGCAGCGGACCGCGCCCCGACAGCTCGACCGCCGGCGGGAGCTGCCGCGGCACCGGCCGGGCCGGCGGCGCGGTCGCCTGACCCACCGGCCGGCCCCGCAGGATGAACCGCTCCGTGGCGCGCAGCAGCGGACCCGGCTCGACCCCGACGTCGTCGACGAGACGCCGGTACGCGCGGCGGTACACGGCGAGCGCCTCGGCCCGGCGGCCCACCCCGGCCAGCGCCAGCATCTGGTGGCGGTACAGCCGTTCAGCGTACGGATGCGCGGCCACCAGCGGCCCGACCTCACGCAGGACCGTGTCGTGGTCACCGAGGGCGAGCGCGGCGTCCAGCTTCAGCTCCGCCGCCGCGAGCCGCTCCCGGTGCAGCGCCTCCCGGACCTCCAGCACGGACGGGCCGTCGAGGTCGGCGAGGGCCGGCCCGCGCCACAGTGCCAGCGCGCGGTCCAGCAGCGCCGCCGCGGCGGTGTGGTCGCCCGCCCCGGCCGCGGCCCGGCCCTGCCCGGCCAGCGCACGGAATTCCGCCAGGTCCAGCCGGTGCGCCCCCAGCCGCAGCGTGTATCCGGTGGAGCGGGTCTCGATCAGCGCGGGGTCCACGGCCCGGAACCGGCGGCGCAGCCCGCTGACCAGGTTGTGCAGCTGCGCCTTCGCCGACGCGGGTGGGTCCTGCCACAGCCGGTCGATCAACAGGTCGGCGGGGCTCAACCGGTCGGCGTCGATGAGCAGGACGGCGAGCACCAGCCGCGCCCGCCCGCTCCCGCCGGGCAGCGCACGGCCCTGCTCGCGCACCTCGACCGGTCCCAGCAGTCCGAACTCCACAGGCCATTGATACCGCACGGCGGCGCTAACAAGCCGCTAACAACGACCGGATCGGGGCGTCGCAACTCCGTTACGCTCGCCCGACGTTGCCTCTGGGCGGAAAGAACGGTGAGAGATTTCGTGTCGACGGACGGGGCCTCGCAGTACGTCGGCCCGGCCGACGCGCTGCAGCGCTACGAGCTCGTGGAGCGCCGGGCCGCCGGCGGCGAGGGCGAGGTCTGGCTCGCCCGTGAGCATCACGGCACCGCGTCGTTCCAGTACGCGGTGAAGATGATCCGGATCGACGACGACTCGGCCGCCGAGCGCCAGTTCGAGGAGCTGCGGCTGCAGGCGGCGCTCGCCACGCAGGTGGAGCATCCGGCGCTGGTGAAGGTGAAGGAGGTGTTCATCGGCCCGCCGCCACACACCGCGGACGAGCCCGCAGACGCCGGGCGGCGGCTCTACTTCGTGATGAAGTGGATCGAGGGCCGCAATCTCCAGGAGGCCCTCGAGCGGGGCGACGTCGGCGGTCTCGACGTGCTCGCGCCGCTGGAGCGGGTCGCCGAGGCGGTCGACCACCTGCACAGCGGGCACGACACGAACGGTGCGGCGGTGATCCACCGCGACATCAAGCCCGCGAACGTCCTGCTCGCCACCGACGGCCGGGTGTACCTGGTGGACTTCGGGCTGGTCCGGCTGCGCAGCACCGACCGGACCTCGCGGATCTTCGGCACCGCGCCGTTCATGGCGCCGGAGTCCCTCGCCCGCGGCGAGTACACCCCGGCCACCGACCGGTACACGTTGGGCGCGACGGTCTACTACGCGGTGACCGGCGAGGCGCCGGTCACCGGTGACGTGGAGGGCATGGCCGGGCGGCTCGCGGCGGCGCTCGGGCCGGGCAACGACCGGGAGGTCCGCGGCATCCTCGCGATGCTCGCGGCCCGGCCCGAGGCGCGCCCCGCGTCGGCCGCCGGCTGGATCCGCGCGCTGCGGGCGGCGCCGTTGCAGACCACCACCGGCCTGGGCCTGGCGGCGCTGCCTCCGACCACCGGCCCGGTTTCGTCCGGCCCGCCCGTCACCCGCCCGGCGTTCCAGGGCCCACCACCCACCGGCCCGGCGTTCCCGGGGCCGCCCGGCACCGGTCCGGTGTCGGGAGCGTCCGGGTATCCCATGCCGCCCGGTTCGTTCGCCGGTGCGCCGGCGTCGCCCCGGCCGGTGGCCTATCCGCTGCCGCCGCTCCCGCCGGGCGCCGGTGGGCATCCGGGCGCCGGCCGGCCGAAGGGTGGCGCCGGCAAGGTGCTGCTCGTGATCGCCGGCGTCCTGCTGGCGGTCGTCGGCGGCTGTTGCTTCGCGCTGAACAAGTTGGGCTCGTCGTTCGACGACCTCGGCGGTGGACCCGGCGGCACCGGCCGGCCCGGTGCCACCCGCTCCTTCGACAAGAGCCGGCCACCGCCGCCGGTGACGCAGCTGCGCCCGGCGCTGGTTTCCGTCGGCGACATCGCGGCGGTCATGAGCGTCGCGCCCAACACCGTCGACGCGCGGTCCGACACCTCCTGGCTGGAGGGTGGACTGTCCAAACTGGAGCTGTGCGCCGGCGGCGCGGTGCCCGGCGACGCCATCGCCGGCACCGAGACCAACACCTTCAAGGCAAACGGCGCCGAGGGCTACCCGTTCGTGAGTTCGGCGGTGGCGGGCTTCTACAGCGACGAGGCGAAGGTCTTCTTCAGCGCGCTGCGGACCACGGCACAGCGCTGCGGATGGCAGGAGCTGCAGACCACGGCCCTCGGCGAGGAGAGCCTCGGCGTCTTCACCGACGACGGCGACAGCAGCAAGCTCGCCATCGTCTTCGTCCGCACCGGTCAGGTGGTCATCGAGGTGGCGGTGACCGGGGCGCACTTCCTGGGCACCAACCACGGCAGCTACCAGTCCGACGTGATCCAGCTCGCCACCGCGATGTCGAAGCGGATCCCGAAAGGCGGCCCGTGAGCGGGACGGCACTGCTGATCGGCACCCCCGACGGGGAACGCCGGATCGGCCCGGAGGAGCAGGCGCTGCGCATCGGCCGGGACCCGCTGTGCCGGATCGTGATCGAGGACCCCCGGGTGTCCCGCGAGCACGTCGAGCTGCGGTTCCAGGCCGGTGGCTGGCGGCTGCGCGACCTCGGCAGCAGCAACGGCACCTACGCCGCGGGCGCGCGGGTGGACGAGCTCGACCTCGGCCGGCCGTGCCAGGTCCGCCTCGGCGCGCCCGACGGGCCGTCGCTCACCCTGCGCCCGGAATCGGCCCCGCCACCGACGGTCGCATCGGGCCCGGGCGCAGCCGGGTCGTTCGAAGCCGGCCGGGTGCCGGCCGCGACGTACCACGCGGCGCAGCGCACCCGGATCGGGCGCGCCCCGGACAACGACATCGTCCTGGCCGACCTGCAGGTGTCGCGGTACCACGCGGACCTGGTGCGCACCGGGACGGGGCTGCGGCTCGTCGATCTCGGCACCCGCAACGGCACGTTCGTCAACGGCCGCCGCGTCGACGACGCCGACCTGCGCTCCGGTGATCTGCTCTCGTTCGGCCGGCACCAGCTCGTCGTGGACGGCACGGAGCTGCGCGAATACGTCGACACCGGCCGGGTCTCGCTGCGGGTGGACGGGCTGGGCGTCACGGTGGCGGGTGGCAAGCGGCTGCTCGGCAACATCGGGTTCGAGCTCGGCGAATGTCAGCTGCTCGCCGTCGTCGGCCCGAGCGGCGCCGGCAAGTCGACGCTGCTGGGCGCGTTGACCGGGTACCGCCCGGCGAACGAGGGCGCGGTCGTCTACCAGGGCCGCGACCTGTACGCCGAGTACGACGACCTGCGCCAGCGGATCGGCCTGGTGCCGCAGGACGACATCCTGCACGCGGCGCTGACCGTGCGCCGGGCCCTGCGGTACGCGGCTGCCCTGCGGTTCGGCACCGACGTCACGACGGCCGAGCGGGAGCAGCGCATCGACGAGGTGATCGGCCAGCTCGGCCTGACCGGCCAGGCGGACCAGCGCATCGACACCCTCTCCGGCGGTCAGCGCAAGCGCACCTCGGTGGCGTTGGAGCTGCTCACCGAGCCGTCGCTGCTGTTCCTCGACGAGCCGACCTCCGGGCTCGACCCGTCCCTGGACCGGGACGTGATGGTGAGCCTGCGGGATCTCGCCGATCGTGGCCGGACCGTCGTCGTGGTCACCCACAGCCCACTGCACCTCAACGTCTGCGACCGGGTGCTGGTGCTCGGGCGGGGCGGCAAGGTCGCCTACTTCGGGCCGCCCGGCGACCTCCTGCCGTTCTTCGGCGCCGAGGAGTACGCCGACGTCTTCAAGCAGGTGTACGACGACCCGGACGGCTGGGCCGCGCGGTACGCCGGGACCGCGCCGCCGCGCCACGATCCGGCCCGCGGCGAGGTGGCGCCGCAGCCGCAGCCGGCCGAGGCACCGCCGCCGCGGCAGAGCTGGTGGCGGCAGCTGGCCGTGCTGACCCGCCGGATGACCGCCGTGACGCTCGCCGACCGGATGTACGCGGCCCTGCTGCTCGGGTTGCCGCTGGGCCTGGCCGCGCTGCTGTACGTGATCCCCGGCGACGACGGGTTCGCCCGGCCGGACAACCCGCTCGGGCGCAGCGCCGAGGCGTCGCAGCTGACCGTCGTGCTCATCATCGGCGCGGTGTTCTTCGGGCTCGCCGGCGGCGTCCGGGAGCTAATCCGGGAGCGCCCGATCTACCGCCGGGAACGCGCGGTCGGGCTCGCGCCGGGCGCGTACCTCGGCTCGAAGGTGCTCGTCTTCGCCGCGGTGAACGCGATGCAGGCGGCGCTGTTCGTGGTCGTGGGCCTTGCCGGGCGGCCGGGGGCGCAGGAGGCGTTGGTGCTGGGCTGGCCGCCGCTGGAGCTGATCGTGGTGGTCTGGCTGACGGCGCTGGTCTCGACCGTGACGGGCCTGCTCGTCAGCGCCTACGTCTCGACCGGTGAGCAGACGATGCCGATCCTCGTGGGGTTGGTGATGGCGCAGCTGGTGCTCTGTGGCGGCCTGTTCGCCGTGGTCGGCCGCACGGGCGTCGAACAGCTGTCGTGGCTGGCGCCGGCCCGGTGGGGGTACGCCGCCGCGGCGGGCACCGTCGACCTGCGCGCGCTGGAGCTGAACCCGAGCGCGGACGCGCTGTGGAACCACACCGCCGCGGCGTGGTGGTGGGCGATGGCCGTCCTCGCGCTGCAGGGCGCGGTGGTCACCGGCGCCGGCAGGTGGGCGCTGCGGCGGCACGAGCCGGGTCGCTGACCGTCCGGCAGACTGGAGACACTGGTGCAGCACGGGATGGACGGACGGCAGGTCGCGCTGCGTGCGGGCTGGGACAGCGCCTGCCAGCTGTACGGGTACCTCCACGGCGGCGGTGACCTCGCCGCGCTGCCGCCGGGCGCGGTCCGGTTGAACCCGGACGAGGTGGCGTACGGCGATGCCCTGCTCGGCTACGCCCGCTTCTACGGGACCACGGCGACGTACCGGCAGAGCAGCACCTTCCTGTTCGGCTCCGCGACGTTCGTGGCCGCCGGGCTGGCCGCGACCGCGATCGCGAACTCGTCGGCGCGGCAGCGCGCGCAGGCGCAGGCGCAGGCCGCCCATCAGTGGCGCGACCAGGCAACCGTCCGGACCATCCTCACCAACCAGCGGCTGCTCTGCGACTACCGCGGGCAGTGGCTGAGCTTCTGGCACCAGGGCGTCGTGGAGTTCCAGGGCGACGTGGCGCAATGGCTGTTCGTGCTGCGCTACGAGGTCGGCGACCCCGTCATGCTGCACGGCCCGGCGGCGCCGTGGTTCGCGGTGAGCATCGCCCGGCTGGTCTACGGCCCCGCCGGGCTGCACCTTCCGGCCCTCGCGCCGCTGGCCCGCGCGGTCCTCGAGGCGACCCGCAACCAGCGGATGCTCGGCGGCCCACCGGGTCCGCAGGCCCTCCCCCCGGCGTAGGCAGCAGCGAACCGCGCCACGATCACCAGGGGCGCACGGCGGGGTCCGCGACGGCCGGGGCGATGGGGTCCGGCGGGGGCTGACCGGCCTTGGCGGCCTTGAGCTCGGCCCACTGGTCCAGCAGGGTCGGCATGCTCTCCTGGACCCAGTTGTAGAAGTCGCGCATGTTGGCCAGCCGTGATCCGGCGACGGTGCCGGCCCCGCCAGCCGCCTCCGCGCCCTGGGCCGCCGCGTCGGCGAGGGTCTTGAGCAGCGTCATCTTGGCGACGGTCACCTCATACCAGGAGTCGTCGACGAGCCGGTAGCGGTCCCGCCGCGACCCGGGGACGTGCTCGCGGTTGACCATGCCGAGGTGGCCCAGGTAGCGCACGGCGCCGGAGATCGCGGCCGGGCTGGCGCTCAGGCGGTCGGCGAGCTCGCCGGCGCTCAGGGAGCGCTCATCGGCGGCCATGAGGGTGAAGACCACCCGGCCGGCCATGCGCGGGAAGCCCCAGTCGCCGAGGAGCCTGGCCATGTCCTCGACGAAGGCGCGTAACGCCGCCTCGTCCCGCTGCCGTCGCTGGGTCATCGAAGGTTCCACCCATCAATTATTCATCACGTACTTTCACACATGTGTGAAGCAAGTGTAGCGTCTGAACCATGGAAAATTCCATTTCGGTCGCCGGGCTGGTCAAGCGGTTCGGGCAGACCACAGCGCTGGACGGTCTCGATCTGACCGTCGCGCAGGGCGAGGTCCACGGGTTCCTCGGTCCCAACGGGGCAGGCAAGACCACCACCATCCGGATCCTGCTCGGGCTGCAGCGCGCCGACGGCGGGACCGTGCGCCTGCTGGACGGCGACCCGTGGCACGACGCCGTCTCGCTGCACCGCCGCCTGGCCTACGTGCCGGGCGACGTCACGCTCTGGCCCAACCTGTCCGGCGGCGAGGTGATCGACCTGCTCGGCCGGCTCCGCGGCGGCCTCAACCAGGCCCGCCGCGACGAGCTGCTGGAGCGCTTCGACCTCGACCCGCGCAAGAAGGGCCGGGCCTACTCCAAGGGCAACCGGCAGAAGGTCGGGCTCATCGCCGCGCTCGCCTCCGACGTCGAGTTGCTGCTGCTCGACGAGCCGACCTCCGGCCTGGACCCCCTCATGGAGGAGGTGTTCCGGCAGGTCATCGCGGAGGAGAAGCACCGCGGCCGGACCGTGCTGCTGTCCAGCCACATCCTGTCGGAGGTCGAGGCGCTCTGCGACCGGGTCAGCATCATCCGGCAGGGCCGGACCGTGGAGACCGGGACCCTCACCCAGCTGCGGCACCTGACCCGCACGTTCATCTCCGCCGAGCTGAGCACGCCGCCGAACGGGCTGGCGAGCCTGTCGGGCGTGCACGACCTGCACGTCGACGCCAACCAGGTGCGCCTGCAGGTGGACTCGGCCCAGCTCGACACCGTGCTGCGGCAGCTGACGTCGCACGGCGTGCGCAGCCTGGTCAGCCAGCCGCCGACGCTGGAGGAGCTCTTCCTGCGCCACTACGAGACGGAGCCGGCCAAGTGAACGCCTTCACCGGCACCGGATCGCTCGCCCGGCTGATCGTGCGCCGCGACCGCGTGCTGCTGCCGATCTGGATGCTGTTCCTGGCCGTGCTGCCGCTGTCCCTCGCGTCCGGCACCGCCGCGCTGTACAAGACCGACGCCGAGCGGCAGGGCTACATCGACGACCTCGGCGCCAGCCCGCTGCTGCTGCTCTTCTACGGCACGAAGCCGAGCGACCCGAACCTCGGCGCGCTGATCTTCTGGCGGTCCGCCACCGGCATGGTGATCATGGCCCTGATCGGGGTGCTGTTCGTCATCCGGCACACCCGGGTCGAGGAGGAGGCCGGGCGCCGCGAGCTGCTCGGCGCCACCGTGGTCGGCCGGCACGCCGCCGTGGCCGCGGCCCTGGCGACCATGACCGGCGCGAGCCTGATCGTCGGGCTGCTCGTCGCGCTCGGCATGATGAGCCAGGACACCCCGGCCGCGGGGGCCTTCGCCATGGGCCTGGCCTGGGCGGCCGCCGGCATCTTGTTCGGCGCGATCGGCGCGGTGACCGCGCAGCTCAGCGAGGGCGCCGGCGCGGCCAGGGGCATCGGCATCGCGGTGCTCGGCGTGGCGTTCGGGCTGCGCGGCGCCGGCGACGTCACCACCGGCCTGTCCTGGCTGACCTGGGTCTCGCCGCTCGGCTGGATCTACAACGTGCACGCCTACGCCGGCGACCACTGGTGGGTGTTCGGCGTGATCGCCGTCGCCACCGCGGCGGTCGCCCTGCTCGCGCTGCGCCTGTCCGCGCGCCGGGACGTCGGCGCCGGGCTGCTCCCACCGCGCCTCGGCCCGGCCTCCGCCGCCCCGAGCCTGTCCAGCCCCCTGGCGCTGGCGTGGCGGCTGCACCGCGGGTCGCTCTACGGCTGGCTCGTGGGCCTCGGCGTCGTCGGCGGGCTGCTGTTCGGCGGGGTCGCCAAGACCTCGGCCGACCTCCTCGCGGACAACGAGGAGCTCACCCAGATCATGCAACGCATCGGCGGCCGGTCCGGCGCGGCAGACGTGTTCCTCGCCGGCACGCTCGGCCTCGGCGCGATCGCCGTCGCCGCCTACGGGATCTCCGCCGCGCTGCGGATGCGCACCGAGGAGGCCGCGCTGCGCAGCGAGGCGCTGCTGGCCACCGGGGTGAGCCGGCTGCGGTGGGCCGCCAGCCACCTGGTCTTCGCGTTCCTCGGCCCGACCGTCGTCATGCTCGTCACCGGTCTCGCCGCGGGGCTGTTCTACGGCGCGACCACCGGCGACGTCGGCCGGGAGGTGCCCCGGGTGCTGGCCGGTGCGCTGGTGCAGCTGCCCGCGATCTGGGTCCTCGCGGCGCTCACCGTGGCCGTCTTCGGGCTGACGCCCCGGCGGGCGCCGGCGATCGGCTGGGCGGCGCTGTCGGTGTGCGTGGTCCTGGGCCAGATCGGCGCGGCGCTGCAGCTGAGCCAGACGCTGCTGGACGTGTCCCCGTTCACCCACATCCCGCGCGTCCCGGGCGGGCCGGTGGCCGTGGTGCCGCTGCTGGTCCTCACGGTCATCACCGTCGCCCTGGTGGCCGCGGGCCTGGCCGGATTCCGCCGGCGCAGCGTCCCGGTCACGTGAAGGATGCTGAAACCGCGCACGTGAAGGTTGCTGGGACCGTGTCCCACGGGCCAAGCTGACGGCGACGAGTTCCTCGACCAACGACGGTGAGGCACGATGAACGCGACCCGCACGGCCTACCGGACCTGCCCGCTGTGCGAGGCCGTCTGCGGTCTCGAGCTCACCGTCACCGGGGACAGGATCACCTCGGCCCGCGGCGACCGCGCCCACGTCCTCAGCGCCGGCTTCGTCTGCCCGAAGGGCGCGACGTTCGGGCAGCTGGTGCACGACCCCCACCGGCTGCGCCGGCCGCTGCTGCGCGGCGCCGACGGCGAGCACCACGAGGTCACCTGGGACGAGGCGTTCGCCGCGGTCGAGGCCGGGCTGACCGGCGTGCTGACCCGGCACGGCCGGGACGCCGTCGCCGTCTACCTGGGCAACCCCAACGTGCACACGATGGCGGGGCCGCTGTACGGCGGCCCCCTCGTCAAGGCCGTCGGCAGCCGCAACGTGTTCTCCGCCAGCACCGTCGACCAGATGCCGAAACACGTCGCGTGCGGCTACCTGTACGGCAACCCCGACGCGATCCCGGTGCCCGACGTCGACCGCACCGACCTGCTCGTCCTCATCGGCGCCAACCCCCTGGAGTCCAACGGCAGCCTGTGCACCGCCCCGGACTTCCCGGGCCGGCTCGCCGCCGTCCAGGCCCGCGGCGGGCGGATCGTGGTGATCGACCCGCGGCGGACCCGGACCGCCGCCATCGCCGACGACCACCTCTTCGTCCGGCCCGGCGGCGACGCGCTGCTGCTCTTCGGGCTCGTCCACACCCTGTTCGACGAGCAACTCGTCGCGCTGGACCGCCTCGACGGGCAGGTCCGCGGCGTCGACCAGGTCGCGGTCCTCGCCAAGGACTTCGCGCCCGAGCAGGTCAGCGCGGCGTGCGGGGTGCCGGCCGCCGACATCCGCCGGCTCGCCCGGGAGCTCGCGGCCGCACCCACCGCCGCGGTGTACGGGCGGATCGGCACCTGCGCCGTGGAGTTCGGCACGCTGACCAGCTGGCTCGTCGACGTCGTCAACGTGCTCACCGGCAACCTGGACCGGCCCGGCGGGGTCATGTTCCCCCTCGCCCCGCACGCCCGCCCGGCGGCCACCCCGGGTGGCAAGGGGTTCCGGGTCGGGCGGTGGACCAGCCGGGTGCGCGGCCTGCCGGAGGTCAAGGGCGAGCTGCCGGTCGCCACCCTCGCCGACGAGATCACCACCCCCGGCGACGGGCAGGTCCGGGCCCTCGTCACCGTCGCCGGCAACCCGGTGCTGTCCACGCCCAACAGCGGCCAGCTCGACGAGGCGCTGACCGGGCTCGAGTTCATGGTCAGCGTCGACCCGTACCTCAACGAGACCACCCGGCACGCCGACGTGATCCTGCCGCCGACCGACCCCGCCCGCGTGGGCCACTACGACTTCGCGTTCCTGACCCTCGTCGTGCACAACATGGCCGCGTACTCCCCGCCCGTGCTGCCGAAGGACCCCGGCGGCCTGGACGAGAGCGACATCCTGGCCCGCCTCACCCTCATCGCCGCCGGGCAGCGCTTTGAGGATGTCGCCGTCGGCCACGAGCTTCTGCTGACCCAGGTGCTGCAGCGGGCCGCCGACGACCCGGGCTCCCCCGTCGCCAGCCGGACCACGGCCGACCTGCGGGCCCTCGTCGACGGCGACGGGCCGGCCGAACGGCTCCTGGACGCCCGGCTGCGGCTCGGGGCCTACGGCGACGGCTTCGGCGCCGACCCAGACGGGCTGACGCTGCGCAAGCTCCTCGACCACCCGCACGGCCTGGACCTCGGGCCGCTGCGCCCGCGGATTCCGGAGGTGCTGCGGACCCCCAGCGGGCAGGTCGAGCTGTGCCCCGAACCCGTCGCCGCCGACGTCGCCCGGCTGCGGGCCGCCCTCGACCGCCCCAGCGACGGCCTGGTCCTCGTCGGCCGGCGGCACCTGCGCTCCAACAACAGCTGGATGCACAACGTGCCGGCGCTGATGAAGGGGCGCGACCGGTGCACGCTGCAGGTCCACCCGAGCGACGCGGCGGCGCTGCGCCTCACCGACGGCGGCCGGGCGACCGTCGCCTCCCGGGTCGGCACGCTCACCGTGGCCGTCGAGATCACCGACACGGTGATGCCGGGCGTGGTGAGCCTGCCGCACGGCTGGGGTCACGGCGCGCCGGGGACCCGGATGCCCGTCGCGGCCGCCCGCCCCGGCGTCAACAGCAACATCCTCACCGACGACCGGGCCATCGACCCGCTGTCGGGCAACAGCGTCCTCAACGGCATCCCGGTGACCGTCCTGCCGACCACCTGACCGCCGGCCTCACACCCCGCGGGGCAGCTCCAGCGCGAGGTGGGTGCCGCTGCCGGGCGGGCTGTCGACGTGCAGCAGGCCGCCGAGCACGGCCGCCCGCGCGGCGAGCGTGACGATGCCGCCGCCCAGGACCGGCGTGGCCCCGCCGGCGCCGTCGTCGGCGACCGCGACCTGCACGGTCGGGCCGTGCCGGCGCACCGTGACGATCACCCGCCGCGCGCCGGCGTGCCCGACGACGTTGCCGAGCGCCTCGCAGATCGTCGCGTACGCCATCGAGGCCACCGCCGGGGCGAGCGGCATCTCCTCCAGGTCCACGAGCACCGGCAACGGCATGACCGCCGCGAGCCGGTGCACCGCCGGGCCGAACGCGAACTGTTCCGGTGTCGCCGGCCCCGCGGCGAGGGCCACGTCGCACAGGGACCGCAGGGTGTTGCGCAGTTCGGACTCGCGTTCGCGGCGCTCGGCCGCCGCGCCGGCGCCCAGGTTGATCTTCCCCACGCCTACCACCCTTCCATGATCAGGTTGCGCGCGCGCACCGAGGTCCTCGCCCCGATGTCGTCGACATGAACGTCGTCACACGAACGTCGTCACATCGACGTCCGCACATCACAAGGAGCGCACCGCGGGCCGTCCGCGTTACGGGCCGGAGGTCCCTTCGACGGGGGTCGTTGCGCACTGATCCGCGGCGCGAGCCGGACGGCAACCTGAGGGCACCACCCCACGACCCCCGGAGGCCACCATGAAACGCAAGACCCTCGACATCCTGTTCGGTCTCGGCGGCGTCGTCCTCGCCGGCCTGCTGCTCATCGCCGGCATCGTGCTCACCAGCAACGCGGACTTCGCCAACGACTACGTCCGCAGCCAGCTCGCCCAGCAGCAGATCTCCTTCAAACCCGCGGCCACCATGACCGCCGAGGAGCAGCGGTCGGCGTGCCTGGTCCGCTACGCCGGGCAGCAGCTGACCACGGGCAAGCAGGCCGAGTGCTATGCCAACGAGTTCATCGGCCTGCACCTCAAGTCCATCGCCGGCGGCAAGACCTACGCCCAGCTCGGCGACGTCCAGACCGAACTGCGCGCGAAGATCGCCGCACTGCCCAAGGACGACCCGGCCGTGGCCGGCCTGCAGCAGCAGCTCACCGACACCACCACCGCCCGGGAGACCGTCTTCAAGGGTGAGACGCTGCGCGGGCTGCTGCTGACCTCCTACGGCTTCAGCGAGTTCGGCGTGAAGGCCGGG
This sequence comes from Dactylosporangium cerinum, assembly GCF_042653625.1. Taxonomy (NCBI): domain Bacteria; kingdom Bacillati; phylum Actinomycetota; class Actinomycetes; order Micromonosporales; family Micromonosporaceae; genus Dactylosporangium; species Dactylosporangium cerinum. Next base: position 316,371 of record NZ_JBHSIU010000041.1, read on the forward strand.
CAGGCCGCGCTCGTCGCGTACCTCGCCGCGGGCCTGCTCCTGCTGCTCGGCGCGGCCGGTCTCGTCCACGCCGCGATCACCCCAGCCACCAGGGGCTTCGCGGTTCCCGAGACCACCGGCCTCGTGACCGCCTGACCCTTCCCATGCGGGTCCCGGCGCGCGACCGTGGAGTGGACAGCTCGTCAGGCTGTGAAGGAGGCCGTCATGACCAACATCCATCGGCCGGTGATCGTGGGCGTCGACGGCTCGCCGGCCGCGTTCGGCGCGGTCCGCTGGGCCGCCGACGCGGCGGTGCACCACGGCCAGCCGCTGCGCATCACCCACGCGCTCGGCGTCCCCGGGCCCCTCCAGGAGACGTTCGACGATCAGGGCCTGGTGCTGGAGACCGCGGTGGAGGCCCGCCGCTGGTGCCCGGGCCTGCCGGTGACGACCTCGACCTGGCACGGCCAGCCGGAGCAGGTGCTGGGCGAGCAGTCCCGGCAGGCCGACCTCGTCGTCGTCGGCAGCGGCGGGCACGGCGGGTTCCACGCGCTGGTCGCCGGCTCCGTCGGCGTCCACCTGGCCGGTGTCGCGCACTGCCCGGTCCTGGTGGTGCACCACGCCGAGCGCTGGGCCGGCCCGGAGAGCGTCCTGCCGTCGCACCGGCCGGTCGTCGTCGGCGCCGACGGGTCCCTCGGCGGCCATCAGGCGCTCGAGCTGGCGTTCCGGGAGGCGTCCGCGCGCAAGGTCCCGCTGGTCGCGGTCCGGGCGTGGCAGAGCCCGCCGACCCGGCTCGCCCGGCGGACGGATCCGGCCCGGGTCGCCGCCGACCTCGACGCCGACCTCGAACCCCTGCGGGCCAAGGACCCGGCCGTGCAGCTGATCGCCAGGGTGGTCCACGGCGCGCCGGTGCGGGCGCTGCTGGACGAGGCACGCGACGCGCTGATGCTCGTGCTCGGCGGCAGCGCCCAGGCGGGGTTCGGCGGCCCCCGGCTCGGCCCCGTCACCGCCCACGTCCTCGAACACGCCGACATCCCGGTGCTCGTCGCCAGGCACGGCTGACCCGCCCCGGCACCCCGCTACCATCGACGTCGAACGGCGCGGGCCTGAGGTCCCGAACTGCTGGGACCTTGGGCCCGACCTCGCCCGTTCGGCTTGGCGGCGCCGGAGCACTCCAGTAAGAAGGAACCTATGATTCGGGTTTATCTGCTCGACGACCACGAGGTCGTCCGCTTCGGACTCCGCGAGATGCTGGAGCGCGAGGGCGACATCGAGGTCGTCGGCGAGTCGGGATCCGCGGTGGACGCCACCCACCGCATCCCGGCGCTGCGACCCGACGTCGCCGTCCTCGACGGCCGGCTGCCCGACGGCAGCGGCATCGACGTCTGCCGCGACGTCCGGTCCGTCGACCCGTCCATCAAGGCGCTGATCCTGACGTCGTACGACGACGACGAGGCGCTGTTCGCCGCCATCATGGCCGGTGCGTCCGGCTACGTGCTCAAGCAGATCCACGGCACGGACCTGGTCGACGCGATCCGCCGCGTCGCCGCCGGCCAGTCGCTGCTGGATCCGGCGGTCACCGCCCGCGTCCTGGACCGCATCCGCAAGGGTCCCGAGCAGCCGGACGAGCTCAAGGACCTCACCGAGCAGGAGCGCAAGATCCTGCTGCTCGTCGCCGAGGGCCTGACGAACCGGGAGATCGCCGAGCGGATGTTCCTGGCCGAGAAGACCGTCAAGAACTACGTCTCCAGCCTCCTGGCCAAGCTCGGCCTGGAGCGGCGCACCCAGGCCGCCGTCCTCGCGTCCCGTCTGCTCAACAAGCGCTGAACCGCATATACGATCACCTCGTGACCGATCAGGCCGACTGGCAACCGTCATTGCCGCTGCCGTCACTGTCCCGGGTCGACCTGGACGCGCTGCTGCAGGAGCTGCTCGCCCGGGTCGGCGCGGTCATGACCAGCCGGGAGCGGCTGCGGGCGCTGCTGGACGCGGTCGTCGGGATCGGCTCCGACCTCGACCTGCACAGCACCCTCGAACGCATCGTGCAGGCGGCGTGCCGGCTCGCCGACGCGCGCTACGGGGCGCTCGGCGTCATCGGCCCCGACCGGATGCTCATCGAGTTCATCAACCACGGCGTCACCGCCCAGGAGCGGGCCGACATCGGCGACCTGCCGCGCGGCCACGGGGTGCTCGGGCTGCTCATCGAGGAGCCGCGACCGATCCGGCTGCATGACATCACGCAGCATCCCCGCGCATACGGGTTCCCGCCCAACCACCCGCCGATGCACAGCTTCCTGGGTGTCCCGGTGCGCATCCGCGACCAGGTGTTCGGCAACCTGTACCTGGCCGAGAAGTCCGGCGGTGAGCAGTTCACCCAGGACGACGAGGACCTCGTCTCCGCCCTGTCGGTCGCGGCCGGCGCGGCGATCGACAACGCCCGCCTCTACGCCCAGGCCGAGCGGCGGCAGCGCTGGCTGATGGCCGCCGCCGAGATCACCTCGGTGCTGCTCGGCGAGGTCCGCCGCACCGAGGCGCTGGAATTCGTCGCGACCCGGGCCCGCGACGTGGCCGGCGCGGATCTGGCCATGGTCCTGCTGGCCGACGAAACCAGCGGCGAAACCAACGGGCGTCTGACCGTCGAGGTGTCCGTCGGCGGGCCCGGCGACGCCGCCGGCTGGTCGGTCGCCGTCGACGGCAGCGAGTTCACCGAGGTGCTCGGCCGCCAGCAGCTGTCGGTGGTCACCGACCTCGCGACGGCGGCGGACTGGCCGGCCCCGCTGTCGACCGGCACGGCGCTGCTCGTCCCCCTCGCCGTCGGCGGTGTCGCACTGGGCGTGCTCGTGGTGGCGTACCGCAAGGACAGCGTCCCGATCGCCGAGGGCCTCGAACTGGCGATGGTGGAGACCTTCGCCGGACAGGCGGCCCTGGCCCTGGAGCGGGCCCGGGCGCAGGACGAGCGGGAGATGCTCGCCGTCGTCGGCGACCGCGAACGCATCGCCCGCGACCTGCACGACGTCGTCATCCAGCGGCTGTTCGCGGCCGGGATGCAGCTGCAGGGCGCGACCAGGCTGTCCGGCCAGCCCGATGTGCAGACCCGCATCGAACGGGTCGTCAACGACCTCGACACCACCATCCGCGACATCCGCGGCGCCATCTTCGAACTGCGCGGCCCGGCCCAGCACAGCTTCCGCACCGAGATCCGCGACCTCGTCGACGAGGCCCGCGAGCCGCTCGGCTTCCGGCCCGCGCTGCGCATCGACGGTCCCGTCGACACCGCCGTGCCGGACGCGCAGCGCACGGCCCTGCTCGCGGTCCTCCGCGAGGCGCTGAGCAACGTCGCCAAGCACGCCAAGGCCCGGGCCGTGACCGTCACCGTCGCGATCGTGCAGGGCCGGCTGTCGCTGGCGGTCCGCGACGACGGGCGCGGCATCGCGGCCGGCGCCGGGCCGTCCGGTCAGGGGCTGCCGAACATGCGGGCCCGGGCCGTCGACCTCGACGGCGTCTGCACCGTGGAGTCCAGCACGGCCGGCACCGTCGTCAGCTGGCACGTCCCGCTGTGAGTGCCGGGCCGGCCCGTCAGCCGGCACGTCCAGCGGTGAGTGCCGGGTCGACCTCGATGACGTCGGCCACCGGACGCCGGTTCGTGGCGCCGATGGCCGGCGCGTAGCCGAAGCGCAGGACGAGCTGCGGGTCGTACAGGCGGTGCACGGCGCGGCGCAGCTGTTCCCGCACCGCCGGCACCTCGATCGGCTGGGAGTACATCGCCGCGGCCAGCCCGAGGTCGGCGGCGAGCAGCAGCAGGTGCTGCAGCACCATCCCGGCCCGCACCTCGTCGGCGGCGTGGTCGCCGTGGACCCCGAACACGGCGACCGCCGGGCTCCGCGTCGGGTCATGGGTGACGGCCAGCTCCGGGCCGCCGAAGTCACGGCGCGGCATCAGCTCATCGGAGTGCGGGGCGGCACCGGCCGCCGGCCTGCCGACGCCCTCGACGGCCAGGTCCGCGGACCGGCTCCAGGCGCGCAGTTCGGCCACGTAGCGGGGATCCGCGGCCAGTCGCGCGTCGGCCTGGCGGGTGAGCGACGCCAGGACGGCGAGCTTCGGCTCATCCAGAGCGAAGTCCAGCCAGCCACCCTCCCCCGCCACCGCCTCCGCCAGCGTGGCCAGCACGCCGGGGTCGACGTGGGCCTGGACGAACGGAGCGCGGTTCGTGCGGCGGAGCGGGATCTGGCGGTGCAGGCGGCGCTCCAGCGGGGTGGCCGACCTCGCCTCGGCCGGGACCAGGCGCACCACGCCGGGGCCGGCGGTGCAGGCGGCCGGGCCGCCGGCGACCGCGAGCGCCAGGGCCAGGTTGGTGGCGGCGGCGCCGCACGACACCCGCGCCGCCCGGCCGTCCGGGTCACAGACCGGCAGCACCCGGTCCTGGTCGACGTGCACCTCGATGCCGTGCACGGTGCGGCGGAACCGCCACGGCTGGCTGTTGTGGATCGACGGTGCCAGCACCGCCTCGCCGACCGCCGCGGCGAACGTGTCCTGATCCCAGGTTCCGGTGGCTGTCATATCTCCCACGCTTCCCCCGCGGTCCCGGCACCGGACAGGGCCGAAGGTCCCTCATGCCGGGGTGGCGATGCGGGCCAGCAGGAGCCCGGCGACGATGAGCGAGACGGCGAGGAGCCGCAGGGCGGACATCGGGTCGTGGTGGACGACGACACCCAGGACGATGGCACCGATCGCGCCGATACCGGTGAACACGGCGTAGGCGGTGCCGACCGGCAGCGTCTGCATCGCCCGGGACAGCAGGTAGACCGCGCCGACGCCGAGGATCACGCACAGCGCGGTCGGGCCGGGCCGGGTGAAGTTCTGGGTCGGCTTGATGCTCTGCGACCACGCGATCTCCACCAGCCCCGCCAGGCACAGCATGACCCAGCTCATGCCGCCACCTCCGCTGCGCTCCGGCGTCGGCCTGAGCCAACACTGAGCCCACGATTCGCGGCCCCTCCGCTGCGCTCCGGCCCGCTCACGCCGCCACCTCCGCTGCGCTCCGGCGTCGGCCTGAGCCAACACTGAGCCCACGATTCGCGGCCCCTCCGCTGCGCTCCGGCCCGCTCACGCCGCCACCTCCGCCAGTGCGGCTGCGTAGGACTCCTGGTAGGCCGGGCGGGCGTCGGACAGCCAGGGGTCGACGAGGGCGTTGGTCAGCTCCACGGCGATCACGGTCACGTCCTGGACGCCGAAGTGCCCGGCGAAGAAGTCGCGCAGGTAGCGCTCCTGATGGTCCACGGGTTCGCGCGGGGTGCCGGGCGCGTAGGTGCCGCCGCGCGCCGCGGTGACGACGACGCGGGTCTCGAGCCGGGCCCGCGGGAACGTGACCTGGTCGATCCACGCCTTGAGGCTGGCCGGCACGCCGTAGTTGTACATCGGCACGCCGATCAGCACCTCGTCGGCGCTGACCAGCTCGGCCAGCAACGGCTCGACGACCGCCCAGGCGGCCCGCTGCGCCGGCGTCCGCACCCCTTCCGGCAGCCGCCGGGGGTCGGTGATGCCGTTGGCGAGCGCGTGGTCGCAGATCTCGGTCCACGCCTCGTCGATGAACGGCACGGGTGCCGCCACCAGGTCGCGGTAGGTGTATCGGCCGTCGGGGTGCGCGGCCCGCCAGGCCTCGGCATACCGGGCGCTGAGCGTGCGGGAGTGCCCGTTGCGGCGGGCGCTGGCATCGAGGTGCAGCAGGTGCGGCTTCGTCACGCCGTAACACTATCGCGCAAGTGGACACGGTGTCCACTTCGTCGGCGGTACCGTGGGCGCATGGCGGTCGAGCGGACGGACGCGGCCCGCAACCGGGCCCGGGTCCTCGCCGCGGCGCAGGAACTGTTCGCCACCCGGGGCGCGGACCAGGTCACCATGGACGACATCGCGCAGGCGGCCGGCGTCGGGCGGGCCACGCTGTACCGCCGCTATCCCGACCGCGCCTCGATCGCCGTGGCACTCCTCGACGAGCACGAGCGGGCGCTGCAGGCCAAGATGCTGTCCGGACCGCCACCGCTCGGGCCCGGCGCCGCGCCGGCCGAGCGGCTCACGGCGTTCTACGCGGCGCTGGTGGACCTCCTGGAGCAGCACGTGCACCTGGTGCTCGGCACCGAGATCGGCCAGTCGCGCTACCGGACCGGCGCCTACGGGTTCTGGCGCGCGCACGTGCTGTCGCTGCTGCGCGAGGCGGGCTCGCCGCGGCCCGAGGTGCTCGCTGACGTGCTGCTCGCCCCCCTCGCCCCCGACCTGTACCGCTACCAGCGCGAGGTCCTCGAACACCAGCCCGCGCAGATCCGGGAGACGCTCGGCGAACTCGCCCGCCGCGTGCTTTAGCGCTTGTCCTCGCCCCGCAGGATCGTCAGCACGGCCGGCTCGTCGTTGCGGGTCACCCGCAGCGAGTGCAGCGGTGTGGTGCCCGGCCACACGACCTTGGCCCGGCCCACCACCACCTGGGGCAGCGAGAGGTGGCTCGGCTTGGGCAGCAGGCTCTTCACGTTGCCGGCCAGGATGTTCACCAGCTCGCCGAGGGCGTCGGCGCAGTCGTCGGCGTTCGCGCCCACCGGGTCGATGTCGAGCATCGCGCCGGCCATCTGACCCGCCGCCGGCAGCCCGCACCGGATCACGGCCAGGCCGTTCCACGCGCCGGCGACACCGACGCTCGCGGTGACGTCCGCGGTGTCCGGCATCGGCTCCGGACTGCCCTCGACCTCCGGCGTGCAGTGCAGGTAGGCCGTCCAGACCTGCCACACGATGCCGCGCAGGTCGTCCTCGGACAGGGACGTCTCCGGATCCACCGAAACCCCTCTCGGCCCGGTCCGTCGTCCCACCCCGGTTGCCCAATCGACCGGCGCGGGCCCGGGTTGAGCAACTCCGGGCCTTTCGGCCCGGTGGATCCGGGAGCTTCGGCACCGGCGTACCCCTGCCGACACGGACAACACTGAGGTCGTCAAGGAAACCGACTGGAGGCCCACAATGAGCGCCGTGCCCGTCCACCACACCCCCGCCAACCACCTCGAACGCGTCGAAGCCCCGGGCGCCATGCTCACCCGGACCGCCGCGAAGGGCCTCGCGGTCCTGCGCGTCGCGACCGGCACGGTGTTCCTGTGGGCGTTCCTGGACAAGACCTTCGGCCTCGGGTACTCGACGCCGTCGGCGAAGGCGTGGATCCACGGCGGCTCGCCCACCAAGGGCTTCCTCAGCTCGGTCGACGTCGGCCCGCTCCAGTCCGCGTTCCACGCCATGGCCGGCACCTGGTGGGCGAACTGGCTCTTCATGCTCGGCATGCTCGGCGTCGGCGTGGCCCTGATCGCCGGGGCCGGCCTGCGGATCGCGGCCGCGTCGGGCGCGCTCATCATGGGTCTGATGTGGTTCGCGGAGTTCCCGATCGCGCAGCACACCGCGACCGGCGCCGCGAGCGGCTCCACCAACCCGCTGACCGACTACCACCTGATCTACGCGGTCGTGCTGGTCGTCCTCGCCGCGGCCTACGCCGGGCACACCTGGGGCGTCGGCCGCAAGTGGGCGAAGCTGCCCTTCGTCCAGCGCCACCGCTGGCTCATCTGACTCCAGCGCCACCGCGGGCGCATCTGACCACAGCACCCGTCGAGGACCCGGGACCACCGTCCCGGGTCCTCGCACTATGTTCAGGAGGTCGCCGGTGCCGTCCTGGTCATGACGTGCCGGCGGCGCGCCGGCCGGAAGCCGGCGGCGGCGTAGAACTCGGCCGCCGGGCCCTCGATGTCGGTCAGCAGGTAGAAGGTGCTGACGTCGCTGAGCCGGTCGAAGTAGGCGCGCAGGAGGCGGGTGCCGTGACCGGACCGCTGCGCCGAGCGCCGCACCGCCATCTCGGCGATGTAGCAGTGGTCGCCGCCGTCCCACCAGCGTTGCCGGTGGCCACCGACGAACGCGGTCAGGGTGCCGTCGACGAGCAGCGCCGCCCCTTCGAACCCGGGTGTGTCGTGGAGGTCCCGTAGCCGTCTGGTGGCGTCGTCCACGGCCCACCGGTCGTTCCACGGCGCCGCGTTGAACACGTCGACGAACACCTCGACGATCGACGGCAACAGCGCAGGTTCCCAATCGGTGATCGACACGGCCACAGGACCATCCTCCTCCGTCGTCTTCAGTACGGGTACTCGGCGCAGATGCGCTCCACCTCGGCCATCGCCCAGCGGATGTTGCCGCGTTCGTCGTCGCGGAACCGGGCGAGGGCGGGGATCGCCGCCCGGACCGCGGCGACCTCGTCCGGTTTCTTGGTCCCGCGCCTGGTGTCGGCGATGTCGGCGATGAGCATCAGCACGAGGTTCTGCGCCTTGGCGTCGGGCAGCAGCATGAGATCGACCAGGAACGGCACCGCCGGTGGTGCGGCCGACAGCCGGCTGGAGCGGGACACCAGCAGCTTGTAGAGCTGCTTCGCCGCGTCGAGGGCGGTCTCCTCGTCGTCGGAGGCGGCCTGCGCCATCAACCGTGGCACGGCGTACGCGGGGCCCAGCGTCGACCACAGCTTCGCCCAGTCGATCTCCGCGAGCCGGCGTTGCAGGTCGCGGGTCGGCCACAGCCGGTCCAGGTCGAGCTGGACGGTCGCGGTGCCGGCCGGGATGCGGACCGACATCACCGCCGAGCCGTCGACGGCGATGGCCTCGATGCCGGTGCCGAGGCGCAGGTCGGCGGTGGCGCCGGTGGTGCGGTCCCAGGCGCGGACCAGGCCGTCCTCCCACGCCGCGAACAGCGCCGGGCCGGTGCTGAGCTCGGCGGCGGCCAGGGCGGTCACCGGCGCGGGACGCCGGTCCAGCGGCGTCCGGCGTGGCGTGCCGTCGACCGGCCAGGAGCGCAGCACGCCGTCGGCGTCGCCGCTCACCACGGTGTGGCCGCCGCCGGGCTGCCCCGCGAGGACCACGGCCGTGACGGGCGCCCGGTGCAGCACCTGGTGCCGGGCCGCGGTCCCGCCGTCCACCGCACCCGGCGCAGACGCGCCGTCCACCGCACCCTGAGCAGACGCGCCGTCCACCGCGGCCGGCGCAGGCGCACCGTCCACGGTGGCCGGATCGGTCGCACCGTCCACAAAGGACACGACGTGCCACCGGCCGCGCCCGTCTGCGGAGCCGGCGGGCAGGGTCGCGGCCCGCAGCCGCAGCGGGCGCAGCGGCTTGAACGACGGCGCCGTGACGGCCTTGTCGTCCCACGTGAGGCCGAGGGACTCGGCGACCGCGGTCAGCGCGTCGCGGCTGCGGGCCCGGATCAGCACCGGGTGCGCGGCGCCCGCCCCGCGGCCGTGGCTGACGAGCGCGTCCGGTGCACCGTGCAGCACCGCGTCGACGCCCATCTCCTGCCACGGCGGCAGGCCGAGCTCCGGGTACTGCTCCCGCAGCCGCTGCACCACGTCGGCGCCGGCCGCGTCGGGTCCGAAGGTCAGGCTCCAGCCGTACGCCGCGGGCAGCCGGTCGAGCGTGAGGTGCAGCAGGAACTCCGAGATCGAGCGGTTCTGCAGCACCCACCCGTCACCGCGGTCCACCAGCACCCGCGGATCCGGCAGGTGCGCCTCGGCGGCAAGGTAGCCCCACGTGTTGGAGTAGTGGTACTCGGACATGAACCCGCACACCCGCCGGTCGTCGCCCGCAGCGGTGAACGGGTTCTGCTCCGGCAGCTCACCGGCCACCGCCGGCGGCCACTGCGAGTGGGTCCAGTACAGCCGCGGGTTGAACAGGAACGAGTTGACCGGCCGCTGCCACCACTCGTCCAGCGCCGAGGGGACCGGGAGGCCGGGGTCGACCTCGCCGGCCAGGTTCTCGCCGCCCTCGCGGGTGTGCGGCGGGTCGCCGCCGGGGTCCTGGAAGCCCCACTCCGCGTGGATCTCGTCCAGCAGTGACCACCGGTCGGCCTGCTGGGCGAGCCGTTGGGCGAACGCGCCGTAGTTGATCATTCAGTACCCTACCGTGAACCGCTGCCGGACGAACGAGCCCTGCTCGACCGCATCGACGACCGCTGCGGCGTAGTCGCCGACCGTGACCCGGGACTCGCCGGCGGCGTCGGTCAGCGGGGTGTCGCCCGCCTGCGCGCGGTAGCTGCCGGTCTTGTCGCCCGGCACCAGGTGCACCGGCGGCGGGCTCACGTAGGACCAGTCGACGGGGGTCTGCGCGGCGCGCAACAGGTCCAGCGCGGCCGCCTGGTCAAGCGCGGTTTCGCGGTACACCTGCGGAAAATGGGGCGAGTCGACGAATCGCTCACCACTGGGGGCGAGCAGGCTGCCCCCGCCGCCCAGGAAGACGAGCCGGCCCACCCCGGCCGCGGGCAGCGCCGCCAGCACGGCGGCAACGGCGCGCGGGACCAGGTGGTCGGGGCCCTTGACGGCGACGATCACCGCGTCGTGCCCGGCGACGGCGTCCTGGACCGAGGCCGCGTCGGTGACGTCGACGTCGGCGCTGCCGAGCGCGGTGACCCGGTGGGCCCGGTCCAGCGCCTCGCGGGACACCGCGCCGCCGAGGTTGCCGGTCGCGCCGATCACGGCGATGCGCAGGGTCCGCGGCGCCCAGGTCCGGTCGAGGAAGTCGGCGAGCAGCGGCGCGATCTGCGGCAGGCACTCCTCGAGGGCGAAGTGCCCGGTGTCCAGCACGTGCAGCTCGGCGTCGGGGAGGTCGCGCAGGTAGGCGTGGGCGCCGGCCTCCGGGAAGAACGGGTCGTTGCGGCCCCAGACGATCAGCGCCGGCGGCCGGTGCTCGGCCAACCACTGCTGCCACGCCGGATACTGCGCGACGTTGGTGTGGTAGTCCAGCGCGAGCGCGACCTGCGCCTCCTTGCGGCCCGGCAGGTCCAGGAAGTGCTGGTCGAGGGTCCAGCCGTCCGGCGCGACCAGGGCCGGGTCGCCGGTGCCGCCCTCGTACTGGTCGCGGGTCACCGGCAGGACCAGGATCTCCCGGACCCGATCCTCGGCCCCGGCGACGCCCGGACGGTTGGCGATCATGCCGCGGGCCAGGTCGGAGAGGCCCTCCTCGTAGGCGTTCGCGTTCTGCACGACGAGACCGGCGACGGCGGCCGGGCGCCGCGTGGCCAGCCGCAGGCCGACCGGTCCGCCGAAGTCGAAGGTGTAGAGCACGAAGCGGTCGAGCCCGATCGCGTCGACGAAGCCCTCGACGACGTCGGTGAGGTGCTCGAACGTGTAGGTGAACCCGTCGGGGACCTCGGTGTGGCCGAAGCCGGGGTAGTCGGGGGCGATCAGCCGGAACCGGGTGCCGAGCGCGTCGATGAGCCGGCGGAACTGGTGCGACGCCGAGGGGAAGCCGTGCAGGAGCAGCAGGACAGGCGCGCCGGAAGGACCGGCTTCGCGGTAGAAGACGCGGACGTCTCCGACCTGCACGAACCGGTGTGAGACGCGAGGGATCTCCATGGAACGCACCTCTTAACGAGAAGGATCTTGCGTTAACATGGTCATCGTGGCAGAGGGTGACGGCTTAATGCAACGTGATTCTCGTTTAGGTGGGTCGGTACGCCCCGGCGGGCGCACCGCACGCACCCGTGCCGCCGTGTTCGACGCCGCCATGGCCGAGCTGTCCGAGAAGGGCTTCGCCGGCACCAACCTCGAGAAGATCGCCGGGCGGGCCGGCGTCGCGCTGTCCACCCTGTACCGCCGCTGGGGCAACCTGACCGGCCTGCTCCAGGACCTCGTCGACGAGCTCACCCTGGACCTGTCCCCGCCGGACTCCGGCTCCCTCGACGGCGACCTCGCCGCCCTCGGCCGGCTCATCCTCCGGCTGCACCGCCACCCGGTGCACCGGCCGTGGATGGACGCCGTGACCGCCGCCGCCGTGCACGACCCGGCCGCCCGCGCGGTGCTGTCGCGCACCATCATGGCCCGGATCCAGCGCGCCGCCGGCGTCGTCGAGGCGGCGGTGGCCCGCGGCGAGATCCCGGCGGACACCGACGCCGAGGACGTGATCCGCATGCTCGCGGCGCCCTTCTACTACCGGATGTACGTCAGCGGTGAACCCCTCACCGACGACCTGCCGGAGCGGGTCGCGGGCGCGGTGGCCGCCGCCGTGCGCGCCGGCACCCTGCGCCGGACCGCGCCGTGACCTGCGCCCGGGCCGTGGCCGGGCGGACAGCCCCACCGGCCCGGTAGGGCTGCCCCTACCAGGGGTGAGTGGGGTTGCCGTACCGCAGGTCAGCGGGCTCGCCGGATCGATAACGCCGGTTGGCGAAAATAGCGTTCCCAGCATGGAATCCAGGGAGAACGTGAAGGGCATCGCGGCGCGGATCGCGGTGTGGAGCGCCCGCCATCGCGCGCTCGCCATCATCGGCTGGCTTGCCTTCGTCATCGGCGTGACCGTGCTCAGCGGCCAGGCCGGCATGGTCGAGGCCGGCAGCGGCGACTTCGGCAACGGCGAGTCCGGCCGCGCCGACCGGATCGTCGAGCAGGCCGGCTTCCCCGAGCAGGGCGCCGGCGAGATGGTCATCGTCACCTCGAAGACCGCCCCGGTGGACAGCCCGCCCGTGCAGGCGGCGATCGCCGAGGTCACCAGGGCCGTGCACGACACCGGCGCGACCGAGCCGGTCGCGGCGCCGCTGACGTCCGAGGACGGGAGGTCGGCGCTGCTCACGTTCACCGTGCGCGGCGACCCCGAGACCGCCAAGGACCGCATCCAGCCGGTCCTGGACGCCGTCGCGGCGGTCCAGCGGGCGCACCCGGACCTGTACATCGCCGAGGCCGGCGACGCCAGCGGCGACAAACTGATCGGCGACGAGCTGGACGAGGGCCTGAACCGGCTGTCGCTGCTGTCGATCCCGGTCACCCTCGGCATCCTGCTGGTCGCCTTCGGCGCGATCGTCGCGGCGCTGCTGCCGGTCGGGCTCGCCGTCACCGCCGTCGTCGGCGCCGTCGGCCTGCTCGCCTACGCCAGCCACCTGGCGCCCGCCGTCGACACCACCATGCACGTCATGCTGCTCGTCGGGCTCGCCGTCGGCGTCGACTACTGCCTGTTCTACATCCGCCGCGAACGCGACGAGCGCCGCAACGGCGCCGACCGGCACCGGGCCCTGGTCATCGCCGCGCAGACGTCCGGCCGGTCGATCTGGGTCTCCGGGCTGACCGTCATCGTCGCCATGGCCGGCATGTTCCTCACCCGGGACACCACCTTCGTCAGCTTCGCCATCGGCACCATCCTCGTCGTCGCGACCGCGGTCCTCGGGTCGCTGACCGTCCTGCCGGCGCTGCTGTCCGCGCTCGGCGACCGCGTCGACCTCGGCCGCATCCCCGGCCTGTACCGCAAGCGGGCCGGCGGCGGCCGGGTGTGGAGCGCGTTCCTGCGCCTGGTCCTGAAGCGCCCGCTCATCTCCGCGATCCTCGCCGTCGCGGCCCTCGGCGCGCTCGCCGCACCCGCCCTGGACCTGCGCACCAAGGGCGAGGGCGTGGAGGACCTGTCCCCGAGCGCGCCGATCACCCAGGCGTTCCTGGCCATCCAGGCGGCGTTCCCGGGCGGCACCGGGCCGGCCGAGGTCGTCGTCAAGGCACCCACCGTCAGCGGTCCCGGCTGGGACGGCGCGGTGGCGGAGTTCAAGCGGCAGGCACTGGCCACCGGACAGTTGCACGAGCCGGTCACCGTCGAGGTGAACCCGGCCGGCACGGTCGCCGTGATCAGCGTCGGTCTCTCGGGTACCGGCAGCGACCGCGCCTCCGAGGACGCCCTGGCGGCACTGCGCCGCACCGTCATCCCGGCCACGCTCGGCGGATACCCGGGCGCCTGGGTCGGCGTCACCGGCGACACCGCGGGCTCCAAGGACTTCAACGACCAGCTCGCCGACTCCATGCCGCTGGTCTTCGGGTTCGTCCTCGGCCTGGCGTTCCTGCTGCTGCTGGTGTCGTTCCGGTCGGTCGTCGTGGCGGTCACGGGCGTCGTGCTCAACCTGCTGTCGGTCGCCGCGGCGTACGGGATGCTCGTCTTCGTCTTCCAGTACGGCCACTTCGAGTCGCTGCTGGACTTCCGGGCCGCGGACGGCATCACCAACTGGATGCCGCTGTTCCTGTTCGTGATCCTGTTCGGCCTGTCGATGGACTACCACGTCTTCGTGGTCAGCCGGATCCGCGAGGGCCACGACCGCGGGCTGCCGACGCGCCAGGCGGTCACCGAGGGCATCACCGCCACGGCCGGGGTCATCACCAGCGCGGCGGCGGTCATGGTGGCGGTGTTCGCCCTGTTCGCCACGCTGCCACTGGTCTCCACCAAGGAGCTCGGCGTCGGCCTGGCCGCGGCGGTCCTGCTCGACGCGACGATCGTCCGCGCGGTGCTGCTGCCGGCGACCATGGCGCTGCTCGGCGAGCGGAACTGGTGGCTGCCCCGCTGGCTGAACTGGCTGCCGCAGGTCTCCCACGACGTGCCCGCCGCACCGCCGGCGGACCGGGAGCTGGCCGCGACCAGATCCTGACGGGGAACTGACGGGGGGAACTGACGGGGGAACAGGTGCGGCGGCCGTCCGGTCGCCGCACCTGTCGTTGCCCGGTGCACGGCGCGCCGCGGCCATAGGATCTTCCGCATGTTCCGTGCCCTGCGGCACCCCACCCGCCTGCTGCCGGCGGCGTTCCTCGCCGCGCTGCTCGTCGGCACCGGCCTGCTCATGCTCCCGGCCGCCCGGGCCACCGGCGAGCCGGCGCCGCCGCTGGTCGCGTTGTTCACCGCCGCCTCGTCGGTGTTCATCACCGGCATGAGCACCGTCGACCCCGCGACCTACTGGTCGCCGACCGGCCAGGGCATCATCCTCGGCCTCATCCAGGTCGGCGGGTTCGGCATCATGACGTTCGCGACCGTCCTGGGCCTGATGGTGTCCCGCCGGCTGGCGCTGCGCACCCGGCTCGTCGCGCAGGCCGAGACCCGGTCGCTGAACCTCGGCGAGGTGCGGGCGCTGCTGCTGCGGGTCCTCGCCATGATGGTCGGCTTCGAACTGGTCGTCGCCGCCGTGCTGACCACCAGGTTCCGCATCGCCTACGACGACTCGTTCGGCACCGCCCTGTGGCACGGCGTCTTCCACGCGGTCAGTGCGTTCAACAACGCCGGCTTCTCGCTGTACTCCGACAGCTTCATGGGTTTCGTCGGCGACCCGTGGATCTGCGGCACCGTCGCGGTCGCCGTCATCCTCGGCGGCCTCGGCTTCCCCGTGATGCTGGAGTTGTACCGGGAGTGGCGCAAGCCGCGGTACTGGTCGATCCACACCCGGCTCACCGTGTGGGGCTCGGTGATCCTGCTGCTCATCGGCATCGGCGCGATCACCGCCTTCGAATGGTCCAACCCGGCCACGCTCGGCCCGCTCAACTGGCGGGAGAGCCTCGTCGGCGGGATGTTCAGCGGCGTCACCCCCCGCACCGCCGGGTTCAACAGCATCGACTACGGCGCCGCCCGGCCCGAGACGCTCGCCCTCACCAACGTGCTCATGTTCATCGGCGGCGGCAGCGCCGGCACCTCCGGCGGCATCAAGGTCACCACGTTCTTCCTGCTCGCGTTCGTCATCTGGGCCGAGGTCCGGGGCGAGGACGACGTCAACGTCGGCGCCCGCCGGGTGCCGGCGCAGGCCGTGCGCCAGGCGGTCACCGTCGCGCTGCTCGGCGTCGGCACGGTCGCGCTCGGGACGCTGACCCTGCTGCTCGTCACGGACTTCCCGTTCGACCGGGTCCTCTTCGAGGCGACCGCCGCGTTCTCCACCGCCGGCCTGTCGACCGGCATCACCGGCTCCCTGCCGGCGTCCGGCCAGCTGGCGCTCGTCGCGCTGATGTTCATCGGCAGGGTCGGTACGATCACGGTGGCCTCCGCGATCGCGCTGCGACACCGGAAGCTGCGCTACCGCAGGCCCGAGGAGCGACCGATCATCGGGTGACCCGTCCGGCAGGAGCAACGATGAGCAAGAGCGGTGTGGTGGTGATCGGCCTCGGCCGCTTCGGCGGGCAGGTCGCCGAGTCGCTGACCGAGCTCGGCCACGAGGTCCTCGGCATCGACGAGAACGCCGAGATCGTCCAGAAGCTCTCCGACGTGCTCACCCACGTCGTGCAGGCCGACTCGACCGACGAGGAGGCGCTGCGCCAGATCGGCGTCACCGAGTTCAGCCGCGCCGTCGTGGGCATCGGCACCGACATCGAGGCCAGCGTCCTGACCGTGCTGGCGCTCACCGAGCTCGGCGTCGGCGAGATCTGGGCCAAGGCGATCTCCGCCAAGCACGGCCGCATCCTGGAGCGTGTCGGCGCCCGCCACGTCGTCTTCCCCGAGTCCGACATGGGCGTCCGCGTCGCCCACCTGGTCACCGGCCAGCTGCTGGACTTCATCGAGCTCGACGACGGTTACGCGATCGCGAAGGTCTGCCCGCCCGACGAGCTGATCGGCAAGACCCTGACCCAGCTCGGCCTGCGCACGAAGCACGGCGTCACCGTCGTCGCGGTCAAGCGCGCCGGCAAGGAGGCCGAGACGGCCCTGCCGGACACCGTCATCGAGCGCGGCGACACCCTGATCGTGTCGGGCCCGACGAAGAAGGTCGAGCAGTTCGGCGAGCGCCGCGGGTAGGCAGCCCGCTCACGGGGCGACGGCAACGGCCTCGACCTCGACGAGCTGGCCCCGGTAGCCGAGCACCGTGACGCCGAGCAGCGTGCTCGGCGCGTCGTGGTCGCCGAACCGGGCGCGCACCACGTCCCAGGCGGTGACGAGGTCGGCCTGGTCCGTGCTGGCAACGTAGACGGTCGTGCGCACGACGTCGGTCAACGCGGCCCCGGCCGCCTGCAGCGCCACCTCGAGGTTGTCCATGACCTGCCGGGCCTGGCCGGCGATGTCTCCGAGCGCCACCACCCGGTCGTGCTCGTCGATCGGGCACGCGCCGGCGGTGTGGATCAGCCGGGCGCCGGCGGGAACCACCGAGGCGTAGGCATACGGGACGGCGTCGGTCAGGCGGGCGGCACGGATCAGTTCGACGGACATGACGCGGACTGTGCCAGGGCCGGCGCCCGAGGTGCCACCGAATTCGCGGGGCCTCGCTATCCTCGCGGTGTGACGGGCTCGCTGCGGCGTGTGTGGCTTCTCGGCACGATCGCGCTGACCGTGGGCGCGGTCGCGGTGACGGTCGCGCTCGCCCCGGCCGGTGACGCGCCGCCCGGGCGGGCCCTGCAGTGGCTGCTGTTCGTCGGGTCGTCGGTGCACGTGGCGGCGACCGGGTGGTTCTTCAGCGTGCCCGAGGTGCGCCGGCACGCCGCCGCGCACCCGGGCCGCTACGTGTGGGCGCCGATCGGCCTGGTCGTGGGCACGGCCGCGGTCGCCGCGGTGCTGCCCGAGCGGCTGTTCATCTGGCCGCTGCTGGCGTTCTTCGCGTGGCAGTTCTTCCACTTCCAGAAGCAGAACCTGGGCCTGGCCGCACTGGCCGGCGTCGCCCACGGCGCGGGGTCGGTGCGCCCGAGGGAACGCCTCGCCATCGTCGCCGCCGGCGGCGCGGGGATCGCCGGCCTGCTGGTCCGGCCGGACCTGCTGCAGCTGGCGGTCGACCTGCGGACCGGCTGGCTGTTCCCGGTCGCCGGGGCCGCGTTCGTGCTCGCCGCCGGCGCAGGAATGGTGGTGCTGCGGGAGCGACCGCCCGCGGCGCGTCCGGTCCAGTACGTCGCGGTGTACCTGATCTCGCTGCTCTTCTTCGGCCCGGTGTTCCTGTTCGACTCGCCCTACGCCGCCGTCGCCGGGCTCACGATCGCGCACGGGTACCAGTACCTGCTCATCGTCGGGCTGGTGGCCGGGGCGCCGCGCCCGGGGCTCGGGCCGGTGGTGAGCCTCGCCGTGCTGGTCAACGTCGCGCTGCTCGGCGGGCTGGCCCTCAACACCGCCTCGCACCTGCACGGCGGCGGCATCGCGGCGCGGGCGGTGTTCGGCGCGTACACCGGGCTGCTCATGGCGCACTTCGTCGTCGACGCGGGGCTGTGGCGCCTGCGGGACGCGTTCCCGCGCCGGTTCCTGACCGAGCGGTTGCCCTACCTGCTGCCGAGGCCGGACCCGGCCGGAGACCCGATGGCGTCCCCGGCCAGATCGGCGTGACCTCAGCCTCCGCCGCAACCGCCGGCGGCACCGGCCGCCGGCGCGACGAAGACCACGAACGTGACCACCAGCGCGGTGACCGTGGCCATCAGCGCGAGCAGCCCGAACAGGAGGATCTTCCTGCCGCGCCCCCGCACCGGCTCCACGGGCTCCGGACCCGCAGCCATGGCCGGCTGCATCGCAACCACCACCTCTCCGGTCGGACGAACTTGCGTCGAGCGTAAGGGCACCGCGCCACACGGGTCAGGAAACGGACAGGTGCGGGGACAGCGAGCGCAGGAAGTCCGGGGCGTCGAACGCCGCCCCCGCGGCGGCGACGCCAGTGGTCGTGGTGCGGCCGGTGAGGATCCGGTCGACGGCCTCGACCGCGAGCGGTGCGCTGATGGCGTAGATGTCCTGGCCGCCGGCGGTGATGCGGCGTTCGGTGCCGCCGGAACGCACGAGGACGTCGACCACGAAGGTCTGCGCGGAGCGCCCGCGGTCGTCGACGGGCACCGGTCCGGCGCCGCCGGCGGACAGGTCCGCGGCGGCCGTGGTGGTCATGTAGGTGCGCACCTCCGGCACCGCCAGGTGGCTGGGGACGGTCACGATGTCGGCCATGCTGAACTCGCCGATGACGTCCCGCGGGCCGAGCGGCGCCGGGAACGGCCACCGCAGGGTCGGCAGGGCGTCGTCGTGATACTCCAGCCCGCCGCCGGTGTACCGGACCCGGCGCCCGCCGCGCCGCTGACCCGACACCGCACCGGCGACGAGCGTGCCGGCGGTGGGGTGCCAGCTGCTCAGGCCGTAGGCGACGTGCACCTCGTCGGCGCCGGTCCAGTCGCCCATCGCGGTGGTGACCAGCAGGTCGCCGAGGCCGCCGAAGAACGCCATCGCCGGGACCACGACGACGCCCGCGGCGCGCGCCCGGTCGGTGAAGTGGCGGAACGTGTCGCGGTTCGCCTCGATCTCGGCGGCCACGTCCACGTACGGGATGCCGGCGCGCAGTGCGGCCTCGATCAGCGGCGCGGCGGTCGTGGCGAACGGCCCGGCGGTGTTGATGACGGCCGCCGCGCCGGCCAGGGCCCGGTCGAGCGCGTCCGGATCGTCGACCGGCGCGGCGGCCGTCTTCAATGGGCGCGTCGTGCCGGCCCCGAGGGCGAGCAGCTTGTCCCGGTCCCGGCCGAGCAGGAGCGGGGTGTACCCGCGAGCGGCCAGCTCCGCGACGACGAACCGGCCGGTGTGCCCGGAGGCGCCGTACACCGCGACGTTCTTCAAAAGATCCACACCGGAGATCCTGTCCCGGCCGCACAGACCGGGCCAGTGTCCGGAACGACGTGACCCGTACAATTTCCGACATGACCTCTGTCGCGGTTGCCGCCACCGACGGGATGCTGCATTTCGAGCTGGCTCTGGCCTGCGAGGTCTTCGGCCCCGCCCCCGACGCCGTCCGCGGACCCTGGTACGACGTCGCGGTGTGCGGCACGCGCGCCGTGCGGGTCGGCCGGTTCCTGCTGGAGCCGGACCGCGGGCTCGACGGCCTGGCGCACGCCCGCACCGTGATCGTCCCCGCGCTCGCGGACGTCGACGTGGACCCGCCGGCGGACCTGGTCGAGGCGGTCCGCGCGGCGCACGAGGCGGGCGCGCGGGTCGTCTCCCTGTGCACCGGCGCGTTCGTCCTCGCCGCCGCCGGGCTGCTGGACGGGCTGCGGGCGACCACGCACTGGGCCCACACGGACCAGCTCGCCGCGCGGTACCCACGGGTGAGCGTCGACCCGGACGTGCTCTACATCGACAACGGCAGCGTGCTCACGTCCGCGGGCAAGGCCGCGGCGATGGACCTGTGCCTGCATCTGGTCCGTCTCGACCACGGACCGGCGGTCGCCAACGTCGTCGCCCGCCGGCTGGTCGTGCCGCCGCACCGCGCCGGCGGGCAGGCCCAGTTCGTCACCACGCCGGTGCCGGACCACGACGGCCATCCCCTGTCGGCGCTGCTGCCCTGGGTGATGCGCCGGCTGGACCAGCCGCTCACCGTCGAGGACCTGGCCCTGCAGGCCAACATGAGCTCCCGCCATCTGGCCCGGCACTTCCACGCGATCACCGGCACCACCCCGCTGCAGTGGCTGCTGGCCCAGCGGATCCGCCGCGCCCAGGAGCTGCTGGAGAACACGGACGACGGCATCGACACCATCGCCGCGGCGGCCGGCATGGGCACGGCGACGACGCTGCGCCGCCACTTCCAGCGGACCGTCGGCGTCCCGCCGGACACCTACCGCCGCACCTTCCGCGCCGTCACCTCGTGAGCGGTGCGTCCAGGGCCGCAGCGTAGACGAAGCGGTCCGGACGCAGCACCGCCACCTCGGCCCGGTGCCTGGCGAACCAGGCGGTCAGCACGCCGTCGGTGTCGACGACCTCACGCACCCCGGACCCGGCGGTCGCGACGGAGCCCGGCGGCAGGACGCGGATGAAGGCCGCCGGCGGCCCGGTCCAGACGGTCGCGGCGGTCACCGACGGGCCGATCACGGCGAACCCGGCCCCCAGCACGTCGTCGAGCCGCACGGGTGCGGCCTCCCCGGCGGCCGACACCCTGGGCTGGGGGAACATGGTGCCGACGGCGCCGCGGCGGGTGCCGCCGGCGAGCAGGCCCTTGCGCAGGACCGGCGCCGGCTTGAACTCGAAGTGCCGCACGAACCGGCGGACCCGCGGGACGGCCTGCACGGCGCGCAGCGCGGTGTCGCGCAGGAACGCCGCGGCCCGGTTGCGGACCAGGAAGACCCGGCCCAGCCGGACGCTCGTCACCGCCATCTCCTCGGTGTGCGGGCGTCGTTCGGTCTCATACGAGTCGAGCACGTCGTCGCCCGCGGTGCCGTCGACGACCATCGCCAACTTCCACGTCAGGTTCGCCGCGTCGCGCAGCCCGCTGCACAGCCCCTGGCCGAGGAACGGCGGCATCTGGTGCGCGGCGTCGCCGAGAAGGAACACCCGCCCGGCCCGCCAGCGCTCGGCGACCAGATGATGGAAGGTGTACACCACGGCGCGGGTCACCGTGAACCGGGCCGGGTCGACGTACGGCGCGACGAGGCGCTCGAGCGTCTCGGGGCGGGTCATCTCCTCCGGTGTCTCACTCGCGCGGAGCATGAACTCGAGGCGGTGCGTGCCGAACGCGCCGGGCGACACGAACGCGGGACGGCGCCAGTCGCAGACGAACCTGGTCCGCGGTTGCCGCACCCCGCCGGGCTCGACGTCGCCGGAGATCGCCAGCCATGGCTCGGCGTAGGACGTCCCGCTCAGCTCGATCCCCGCCGCCGCCCGGGTGGCGCTGCGGGCGCCGTCGCAGCCCAGCACGTACCGGGCCCGGATCGTGCTGTCGCCCCCGGTGTCTCTCAGTCGGACGGTCACCCCGTCGGAGTCCTGTTCCAGGCCGGTCATCTCCACGCCGGTGCGCAGCTCGACGTGCGGGAACCGGTCGAGCCCGCCGCGCAGCGACGCCTCCAGCCACGGCTGGTCGAAGAAGTGCAGCGGCTCGCTGCCCAGGCCGAAATCGATTTCGTCGAGGGCGATCGTCGCGAACGGCCGGCCGTTGCCGCTCACGTACTCGACGACCGGCGGCGGGTACATGTCGGCGGCGACCTCGTCCCGGAGGCCGGCCTGCTGGTACGCCCGCAGCGCCTCGTCGTCGCAGGAGAACGCCCGCGGCTGCCCGTGCGGCGCGGTGCCGCGCTCCACGACGAGGGTCCGCACGCCGCGCATCCCGAGCAGGTTGGCGGTGAGCGCGCCGACCGGCCCGCAGCCCACCACGACGACATCTGTGTCCATGCCGCACAGTCCAGCAGGGCCCTGTGGATACCGTGTGGAGCCGCTGTGGAGACGGCTACCGCTGGGCGATGCGGGCCAGCAGCAGCCGGGCGCCCTGGCCGGCGGCGATCCCGGCGCCGGCCCGGACGTCCTCGTCGTCGCCGTTGGCGAGGCCGCGCACGCGGCGCAGCTCGGCGGTGAGCACCTGTTCGCCTGCGGCGGCGGCCGCCTCGATGCCGTCGCCGGCGAGGCGGGCGGCGGTCGTCGGGTCGCCGGCCACCAGGTGCGCGTCGGCCATCGCCGCGATCGATATGGTCAGGGTCGCGCGCAGCCCCAGCCGGTGGATGGCCTCACCGGCGGCTCGCAACGCGGCGAGCCGGCCATACTCGCCGCCGCGCACGGCCGCCCACTCGGCGACGAAGTCACCGGTGGTGACGAAGTGCGGCATGCGCTGCCGCGCGCCGATCTCCCGGCACCGCCGGGCGGCGTCCCGGCCCGCGGCGACGTCGTGCTCCTGCAACGCCGTCCACGCCGCGTAGAGGGCGGCGTTGGCGCGGCCGTACGCGTCGTCGCTGCGCTCGGCCAGCGCCGCCGCCGCGTCGATGTCGGCGCGGGCCGCCCCGGCGTCGCCGAGCAGGGACCGGACCAGGGCACGGAAGTTGTACGCGGCGAGCGCCGGCGTCCGGCCCGCCTGCTCGCGCAGCTGTCGCGGGTCGACCGCGGCGAGGCGCTGCACGGCGGTGCTGAGGTGCCCGTCGGCCTCGCCGAGCCGGCCGGTGAAATAGCACACGACGCCGAGCAGGTACGGTCCGGCGGCCGCGATCAGCTCGTCGTCGGAGGTCACCGCGCGGGTGAGCCGCTGGGCGAGGTCTTCGGCGACGGCGTACTCGGCCCGGTTGCAGGCGACCTCGCCGAGCGTCCACAGCGCGGTGCGCACGTCGGTGGCGGGCCCGGTGTACGGCAGCAGCCACCTGGCCCGGGCGGCCGCCCCGGCGACGGCGTCGCTGCCGACGCCGACGGTGATCTGCAGCAGCGAGGCCCGCCGCAGCTGCACGCCGAGTTCGGCGGCGGCCGCTTCCGGCGAGGTCGCGGCGTCCGGCGCGAGGTGGTCCGCGGCCCGGCCGAGGTGGGCGAGGGCGTCCTCGTAGGCCAGGCGCCGGGCCGCATCGTCGGCGGCCCGCACCGTCCACCGCAGGAAGTCCGCCGCGTGGCCGAGCCCGATCGACTGCCCATAGTGGTGCGCGATCTCGCCCGCGGTGAGGCCGCCCCGGTCCGCGGCCGCGCCGGCGAGCCTGGCGTGCAGGGTGGCCCGCCGCGGTGGCGGCAGCTCGGCGTAGGTGACCTCGGCGAGCAGCGGGTGCCGGAAGCGGACCGTGCCCGGACCGGCCTCCGTGACGAGCCGCGCCGCGCCCGGCCCGGCGAGCAGCTGCGCGGCGTCGGTGCCGGTCACCGCCCGCAGCAGGTGCAGGTCGAGCTCCCGGCCGGCGACGCTGAGCACGTCCAGGCACTCACGAGCGGCCGGGTCGGGTCCGTCGAGCCGGAGCCGGACGGCATCGCGGACGCTCGGCGGCAGCGGCCGATCGGGCGCGGCGAGCAGCTCGGTGAGGAAGAAAGGGTTGCCGCCGGTACGGTCGGCGAGCCGCCGGACGAGGTCGTCCGGCGCCGGCCCGCCGGTCCGGTCCGCGACCAGGTCCGCGACGCCGGCGGGGTCGAGCCCGCCGAGGCGCAGCTGCCCGGATCCGCGGCCTCGGGCCAGGTCGTTGAGGGTCGCGACGAGCCCCGGGTCGTGCTCGTACGGCCGCAACGTCGCCAGCACGAGCGCCCGTCCTGTGTGGACGGTCGTGGTCAGGTACCGCGTCAGCAGCAGCGAATCGGGGTCGGCCGCGTGCACATCGTCCAGGACGAGCAGCAGCCCCGCCGGTCCGGCGGCGGCACGGATCAGCTCGGACACGGCGTCATAGGCGCGGAACCGGGCGGCCGGGTCGGGTCCGCCGTCCTCAGGAGACTGTCCCTCGACGAATCCGGCCAGCGCGGCAACGTCATCGGTGTGCGGCAGGGCGAGCAGTCCCCGCACGACCTGGCTCCACAGCCAGAACGGCGGCGCCTGGCCGACGTCGGGGCAGCGGCCCCACACCACCGGGATCCCCACCGCCGCGGCCCGGTCGGCGACGGCGGCGGCGAGGGTCGTCTTGCCGATCCCGGCCTCGCCGACGACGGCCACCATCCGCCCGCCGCCGCTGGGGTGCCGCGCCCCGTCGAGGTGCGCCGCCAGGGCTTCCAGCTCCGCGGACCGCCCGACGAGCCCGCGCAGCGGCGGCGCCGTGCGGGGAACCGTGTGGCCGAGGATCTGGTGGTGCAGGGCGCGCAGCTCGGCGGCCGGCTCCACGCCGAACTCCGCCGCCAGGAACCGGCGGCCCTCGTCGTACACGGCCAGGGCCTCGGTCTGCTGCCCCGCCCGGTACAGCGCCAGCATCAGCTGCCCGCGCGCCGCTTCCCGGGCCGGCTGCTCGGCGACGTAGCGCCGCAGGTCGGGCAGCACGGCGAGGTGCCGGCCGGCGGCGACCGCGGCGGTGCAGCGGCCCTCCTCAGCGGCGAGGCGCGTCTCGGCGAGCCGGGCCGTCTCGGCCCGCACCGCCGCCAGGTCGCCGGCGGCCAGGCCGCCGCGCCACAGCGCAAGGGCCTGCGTGTAGTGCCGTTCGGCGGCGACCGGATCGCCCTCGGCGAGGGCCCGCGCGCCCGCCGCCGACAGCTCCGTGAACCGCACGGCGTCGATCGCGTCGCCGGCCACCCGCAGCTCGTAGCCGCCGTCGTGGCCGACCAGGATCCGGCCCTGCGCCCGCGCACCCCGGCCCGGCTCGAGGGCCCGCCGCAGCGCGGCGACGTAGGTGCGCAGGGTGACCTCGGCGCTCGGCGGCGGCGCCCCGTCCCACAGCGCGTCCACCAGCCAGTCCGTGGTGTTGACCCGGTTGGCCCGCAACAGGAGCAGGGTCAGCAGCGCCCGCTGCTTCGGCCCGCCGACCGGCACCGCCTCGCCGTCGCGCGACACCCGCAGCGGCCCCAATATCGCGAACCACACCGCTGACTGATCCCCCGGAACCCTGGACGTGACCCCGCGAGCATAGCCCCGGGACGCGACCGTTCGATCCGAAGATCAACTTCGGGTCGCCGGTGTACCGGACGACAACGCTGCGCCGCCACTTCCAGCGGACCGCCGGACACCCGCCGCCGCACCTTCCGCGCCTGATCCCGTCAGGCGCACTGCGCTCCGTCAGGTGGTTTGAGCGAGGGCCTCCAGGGCGTCGCGCAGCTGCGAGCGGCCGGTGATGCCGAGTTTCGGGAAGATCCGGTACAGGTGCGAGCTCACCGTGCGGTGCGACACGAAGAGCCGCTGCCCGATCTCGCGGTTGCTGAGCCCGGCCGCCGCCAGCATCGCGGTCTGCAGTTCCTGCGCGGTCAGGCGCTCCCGTTGCGGCACCGCCCGGCTGGTGCTCTCCTCGCCGGCCGCGCGCAGCTCCTCCCGGGCGAGCCGCCCCCACGCGACGGCACCGAGCGTGTCGAAGCCGTCCCGGGCCGCGCGCAGCGGGACCCGCGACTCGAGGATCCGCTTGCGGCGGCGCAGCCACGTGCCGTACGCCAGATCCAGCCGCGCCCGGTGCACCGGCCAGGCCGCCAGGTCCATCGCCCGGGCCCGGTCGAACGCCGCCCCGGCGTCAGCGCCGTCCGCGACGGCCAGGACGGCGGATGCGTAGGCGTGGCAGCGCAGCAACATCGGCGACGGCAGCCGGGCGGCACGTTCCCCGGCCGCCTCGACGATCCCGCGGGCCTCGCCGGGCCGCCCCGTGCGGGCGGCGGCGTCGGCCAGGTCCGGCAGCGCCCACCCGTGCATGTCCGGCTGGTACGCCGGATCCGCCGGGGCGTACATCCGCAGCAGCAGGTCGAGGGCCTCGTCGTGGCGGCCCTCGGCGTTGGCCACGATGCCGCGGGCGTGCTGGGCCGCGCCGGCCGCCGCCCGGACCCCGGCCGTGGCCGGGCTCGCGGTGATGTCGTCGGCGAGGTTCAGCGCGGCGGCGTGGTTGCCGGTCAGGGCGTCGTGCATCGCCCGGCTGGCCCGCGCCGTCACCATCCAGAACGGGTCGCCGGTCTCCTCGGCGAGCGCCTCGGCCTCCTCCAGGTCGGCGCGGACCGCCGGCCACCCGCCGAGCCACAGCCGGACGTAGCCGGCGACGGCGAGCGGGCGGGTCAGCAGCGTCGCCCGGCCCTGCGCGCGGTAGTTGGCGGCCGCGGTGCTCATGAACGACGCGGCCGACGGGAAGTCGCCGAGCGTGAGCGCGGCGCTGCCGAGGTAGCGCATCCCGTCGGCGTCCGCCCGGTCCGGCACCAGGCGGGGCAGCTGGTGCAGCACGCCGGGCCCGAGCGCGTCGGGCTGGGCGTGGGCCTGGATCGCCAGGCCGATCGGCTCGTCGGCGGGCAGGCCGAGGGTGCCGAGCACGGCGGTGATCCGCGCGCCGACCGCATCCGGCAGGCCCGCGAACCAGCAGCACAGCGAGGCCCGCCAGCACAGCAGCGCGGCCAGCCCGGTCTCCCCCGCGGCGTGCGCCTCGGCGGCGTGGTCACACAGCCGGTGGATCCGGGCCGCGTCGGCGACGCCGGCGGGTTCGATCGTGTCCCGGACCAGCGCGAGGCGCGCCCGGTCGGCGGCGCCGGCGAGCAGCTCGACCCGGCCGACCAGTCCGGCGGCCAGGCCCAGGTCCTCCGTCGAGGCCAGCTCGGCCGCCTGCAGCAGCAGCGCCGAGCGGCGCTGCGGGCTCCCGGTCAGCTCGGCGGCCCGGCCGAGGCCGCCGACCGCCGCGCGCACCGCCCCACGGCCCAGCGCCCGGACGGCCGCCGCCTCCAGCTCGGCGCAGGCCTCCTCGTCCGGGCCGAGGGTCGCGGCGCTGCGGTGCCAGGCCCGCCGGTCCGGGTCGTCGGCGAGCGCGTCGGCGAGGACGGCGTGGATCGTCAGCCGGTCGAACTCGGTGACGCAGCGGTACACCGCGGAGCGCATCAGCGGATGCCGGAACCGCAGCCGCCGCCCCTGCACCTGCAGCAGGCCGGCGTCGATCGCCGGCTGGAACGCGGCCGGGGTGACGGCGGTCCCGGTCGTGGCCCGCGCCGCGGCCAGCAGCGTCGGCACCGGGCAGTTCGGGTCGGCCGAGAACGCAGCCACCGCCGCCCGGGTCCCGGCGGGCAGCTGCGCGAACCGGCCGGCGAACGCGGTCTCCAGCCGCTCGCTGAGCGGCACCAGCTCCGACGGCAGCTCGACCTGTGCCTGGATCGAACGGGGCAGCTCGACCAGCGCCAGGGGGTTGCCGGCCGCCTGCGCCAGGACCCAGTCCCGTGCCGGCGGCGACAGGTGCGGGGCGTGGTCGGCCAGCACCCGCGCCGCCGCGCCGTCGTCGAGGTCGCCAAGGGTCAGCTGGCCCAGGCCGGTGCCGGTGAGCACGCCGGCCGGCTGGGTCCGCACGGCCAGGACGGCGGCGATCGGCTCGCCGGCCAGCCGGCGGGCGACGAAGACGAGCACGTTGAGGGTCTCCGGGTCGAGCCAGTGCGCGTCCTCGGCGACGAGCAGCAGCGGCGTGCGGGCGGCCCGGTCGCCGAGCAGCTCCAGGACCGCCAGCCCGACCGTGAACCAGTCGGGCCGCTCGTCGTCCTGCCCGAACGCGCTGCGCAGGGTGCGCTGCAGCCGCGGCGTGAGCGCGCCCAGGTCGCCGAGGAGCGGGCCGAGCAGCTGGTGCAGCCCGGCGAAGGGCAGCGCGGACTCGGCCTCGGCGCCGTTCGCCTGCAGCACCGCCATCCCGGCCCCGGCCGCGGCCTGCTGGGCCGCCGCCAGCAGCATCGTCTTGCCGATCCCGGCGTCGCCGCGGATCACCAGTGCCGCCCCGCGTCCCGCCCGGGCCTCGGCCAGGAGCCGCTCCACGGTGGCCAGCTCCTCGTCCCGCCCGTGCATCCGGCACCTCCTCCCGCCCCCGCGCGACGCTAGACGGGCCGGGACGCCACCGAAGGGTCTGTGCGTGCATCCTCGGGGCTCACCGTGCACTGTCGCCCGGGACGGCGATCGTACTACCCGAAGATCGACTTGGGGTCGCCGGTGTACCAGACGTTCTCGATGCGCATCCGCCGGATGACCCAGCGGGCGCCGTCGCGGACCAGGTCGACGTCGTAGAGGTTCTTGAGCAGCGCGTGTGTGCCGTGGTCGGCGGTGAGCAGGTGTTGCGCCTCGACGACGGCCGTGAGCCGGGCGGCGTCACCGTCGATGCGGACGCGCGGGTTGGTGACCACGTGGGTGGTGTCGACCCGCCCGGCGAACAGCGCCAGGATGGTGCCGGTGATGGCGTCCCGCCCGGTCATGAGCGGCGCCTGCCCACCCCAGCGGGCCGCCGCGGGGCCGAAGTCCAGCTCGGCGTCGCCGGCGAACGCCGAGGCGAACAGGTCGCGGTCACGGAGGTCCTGACCCAGGCCGAAGCGGTACACGGCGTCGATCACCTCGGTGCGGTCGCGCAGCTCGGCGGCGAGGGCCCCGGCGTCGGTGGCGGACAGTGCGCGGTTGTCTGTGACGTACATGTCGTCCACCGTCGCCCACCGGCACCGGCCGAACAACGCCGATCCGTGCAACGATCGTGAAGCATGGCTTGACGATCATGGAGACGCGAGTGGAACGGCACGAGATCGAGACCTTCCTGGCCCTGGCCGAGGAGCTGCACTTCGGCCGCACCGCCGAGCGGCTGGGGCGCACGACCGCCCGGGTCAGCCAGACCATCCGGGTGCTGGAACGGCGGGTCGGTGTCCCGTTGTTCGAGCGGACCAGCCGCCGGGTGGCGCTCACCGGGACCGGCCGGCGGCTGTACGAGGATCTGCGCCCGGCCTACGACCAGGTCACCGCGGCCCTGGTCCGGGCCGTGGCCGACGGGCGCGGCCTGACCGGCGTGCTGCGCGTGGGGTTCGTCGGCGCGGCCACCGGGCAGCTCGTCGTCGACGGCGCCGAACGCTTCCGGCGGCGCCACACCGGCTGCGAGGTCCGCCTGCACGAGGTCCAGTTCGCCGGCGCCGTCGAGCGGCTCCGCGCGGACGAGCTGGACCTGCTGTTCGGCTGCTTCCCGTTCGACGAGCCCGACCTGACCTGCGGCCCGGTGCTGCTGTCCGAGCCACGCATGCTGGCCGTCCCGGCCCGGCACCCGCTTGCCGGCCGGCCCTCGGCCTCGGTCGAGGATCTCGCCGGCAGCCCGTTGCTCGTCGCGCCGTGCTCCATCCCGGAGTACCGGCCGGACCCGGCCCGGCGCACGCCCGGTGGCCGCCCGATCGTGGACGGGCCGTCGGCGCAGACGTTCCAGGAGGTGCTGACGCTGATCGGGGCCGGGCAGGGCGTCTTCGTCGTCGGCGAACACGCCACCCGCTTCCACGCCCGCCCGGACGTCGCGTACGTGCCGTTGCACGACGCCCCGCCGCTGCGGTGGGGACCGGTGTGGCGCACGGTGCGCACGACCGAGCGGGTGCGCGCCTTCGTCGCCGCCACGGCCGAAGGCCCACGACGCTGACGGCGCTTACGCCCCTCGCCGCGACGGCCGAAGGCCCACGACGGTGACCGGGCGCGCCCGTCAGTACAGGACGTCCACCGACGGCAGGTCGCGGTGGGCGGCGTGGACCTCGGCGATGCCGGCCAGGGCGTCGCGGCCCAGCGCCCGGTAGGCGCCGGTGAGCAGGTCGACGGCCTCGCGCCGGTACTGGTCCGCGTCCAGCCAGTGCAGCTCGCTGAGCGGCGCGGCGAGCGCGGCTCTGGCGGCGCCGGGCACCTCGAGGCGGGCGAGGGCGGCGGTGAGCCGCTGCTCCGCGTCGTCGCCGAGGACGAGCGAGGCGGTCGGGCCGCTGTAGGTGCGCTGGTCGTAGAGCGACACCCGGACCACCGGGCCGAGGCCGTTGACGGGCGCCGGCTCGGACAGCGTGCTCAGGGTGACGTGGTCGCCGTCGAACTTGCGGTAGCTGATGAGCCGGGCTGTTTCGCTGGTCACCCAGGCACCTTAGTGCTGTGCCGCATCAGTGGGATGGCTGGATGCGTGGGCGGTGGGCCTGCCCGATGGTGATGGTCCTCGTTGCTGCTTGCCCGGTGGTGTGATGCGCTACCGGCGTGGCCGGCGAAGCGGACGGAGCGACGGAGCACTCGCGGCTGATCCCGTCGCTGGCTTGCCGGTGAGGTCGTCAACAACCATGTCGGGATCATTCAGGGCTTGCGTGCGCGGAGGGAATAGGTCAGCGGATAGCGCGGCGCGGCGGCAGGGTGCCGGTAGATCTCCCCGGGATCCCGCTGCAGCGACTGCCGTTGCAGGTAGAAGGTGTGGTCGTGCTCGTGCAGGAACTCGATGCACAGTCCCGCGGCCGCGATCGCGGAGACCACGGATCCGAGCATGTGTTCCCACTCGATCGTCACGTTGTGCTCGGTCACGGCCGTCTCGTCGGCATACGTGCCGGACCCGCCGGAGAGGTGCGGGCCCTCGTCGAAGTAGTCATGGGTGACGGTCCGGCCCGTCTGGTCGTCGAGGATGAAGCTGAACGGATGGAACTCGGCGAGGTACAGGAATCCGCCGTGGTCGAGCAGCTCCGCGACGAGCCCCGCCCAGCGCGGCAGGTCCGGTAGCCAGTTCAGCGCGCCGAAGCCGGTGTAGACGATGTCGAACGTCTGGCCCGCCATGGCCGCGACCGCGTGGTAGACGTCTGCCGTGACGAACCGCGCGTCGAGGTGCAGCTCGGCCGCCAGACCCGTGGCCGCCTCGATGGCCGCGGGCGAGAAGTCCAGCCCCACCGCACGCGCCCCGCGCGCCGCCCACGACAGTGTGTCCAGTCCGAAGTGGCACTGCAGGTGGAGCAGTCGCTTGCCGGTGACGTCCCCGACCTCGACCTTCTCGAAGTCCTTGAGCGAATCGCGTCCGTCGCGGAACCCCGCCACGTCGTAGAACGGCCCGCGGAGATGAACATGCACCCGTTCGTCCCAGGAAGCCTGGTTCAGCTCGCGCCATCGCCCGGTCTGATCGTCCATGGCCCGTACCCTCCTCACAACCCGGCTGCGCGGGCCTTGTCGATTGCCTCGGCCCGGGTCTCGACGCCGAGCTTGGCGAAGATCGTCGAGATGTAGTTGCGCACCGTTTTCGGGCTGACGCCGAGCCGGTCGGTGATCGCGGTGTTGGTCAGACCGGCCGCGACCAGCTCGAGGATCTCGTGTTCGCGGACGGTGAGGGTGGCCAGGACCCCCGGGGTACGAATGGGCCGGGCCGGTGCCGACACCTGCTGGGCGAGGTGCTGGGCGGCGGCCGAACTGAAGATGGCGTCTCCGGCCGCGGCCGCGTGCACGGCGCGCAGCATCTCGTCCCGATCGGCGCCCTTGACGAGATAGCCGCGGGCGCCCGCGCGGACGGCGGCCAGCACCGAGGCGCTGTCGTCGAACATGGTCACCACCAGGATCGCGACCTCGGGTCTCCGCTGCAGGATGCGGCGGGTCGCCTCGACCCCGTTGAGCTGCGGCATCGTCAGATCCATGACGACGACGTCCGGGCCCAGCTCGACCGCCTGCCGGACGGCGTCGGCCCCGTCGCTGGCCTCGCCGACGATCTCGACCGCCGGATCGGAGGAGAGTGCGGCCCGCAGCCCGTAGCGGAACATGGGATGGTCGTCGGCCAGCAGCACGCGGATGACGGACATGGTCACTCCGATCGCACCGGCAGCCGGGCGGTGACGACGGTGCCGCCACCGGTGGCGGCACCGATGTGCAGCGTCCCGCCGAGTTCCTCGGCGCGCTCGCGCATCGACAGGGTGCCGACGCCGGGACGCACGCCGGCCGGCAGGCCGGCACCGTCGTCGATGATCTGGAGACACAACGCGTCGCCGTCGACGGTGACCCGCAGGCGGACGGTCGCCGCGCCGGCATGCCTGGCGACGTTGGTCAGCGCCTCGTGCACGATCCGGAACGCGGCGACCTCCACCGCGGCGGGCAGCCCGGGAAGGTCGTCGACGGTCACGTCCAGACCGAACGTGCGGTGCTGCTCGGCGGCGTGCTCAAGCGCGGCGGCCAGGCCGAGTTCGTCGAGGACGGGCGGGCGCAGCTCGCGGGCCAGCCGCCGGACCTCCTGCAACGCCTGCTGGCTCTGCGTCTTGAGCTCGCCGAGGATCATGTCGGCGGTCGCCGGGTCGCTGCCGATCATCGACCGGGCGGCGTCGATGGTCAGCGCCTGGCTGCCGAGTGCCGAACCGAGGGAGTCGTGCAGGTCGCGGCGGATCCTGCGGCGCTCCTCCTCCCGGGCGGCGACCAGCTTCTCCCGGGCCCGCTGCAGGTCGGCGGCCAGCCGCCGGGTCCGGGCCGACTCCCGGGCGGCGGACAGGGCGGCGCCACAGTGGTCGGCCAGGTCGGCGATCAGCCGCCGGTCCAGGCGGTCGAGCGGGCCGGCGATCTCCAGCCGACCCAGTTGGCTGCCCTGATAGGTCAGGTCGACGGATTCCAGCTCGGCGGTGGACGTCCCGATGGAGGCGGTCAGCTCGCCGTCGAGGTGGATCGCCACGTAGGGAGCGTTGAGCGCCCGGCCGACGGCGTCCACAATGGCCGGCGCGACCTGATCCGGTTCGACGATCTCCGTCATGCGGCGGCCCAGCCGCGACAGCACACCGTACGGGTCGCCCCGTTCGCCATGGACGACCCGGCCGACCGCCTGCTGCACGCGTTCGCGGACGGGGTTGAAGACGACGGCCACGATCCCGGCCGCCAGCAACGGGCCCGCGATGGTCCGGTCGGTCGGCCACAGGGCGCCCACCCCGGCCACGACGACGGCGTACACGCTGACGACGAACCCGGTCAGGATGACGAACAGCAGCGTGCGACTGATGACGGCGTCGACGTCGAACAACCGGTGCCGCACGATCGCGACCGCGATCGCGGCCGGGAGCAGCGCCGCCATCACGTAACTGACCAGCATCAGGAAGACGTACACGGCCAGGCCCCGGGAACTGGTCTCGTTCTGGATCCGCAGCAACGGCGTGGTCGCGTACGCGATCGTCAGCGCGAACCGCAGCGCGACCGCGAACATCACCAGCTTGGTCTGGCGTCGTTCCTGCGGTCCGGAGACGCGTGCGTAGCGGTAGATCTGGGCGACCGCGCAGCTGCCGAACAGCACCAACAGGATCACCGCCTCGGCCGGGCTGCCCGCCAACGCGGGCACGGCGACCGACGCGACCAGGTACGCCGCCCAGCCGGCCGCGAACCAGCGGCCCCACCGCGGCACGAACCGGCCGTCGGGGAACACGTAGGCGAGCTGGAACAGGCCGATCCAGGCCAGCCCCTGCAGCAGCCCGGCCGGGTCGGCCAGGGCCGGAACGAGACTGCCGATGACGTAGGGGACGCCGCCGCCCGCGACCGCGAACAGGACCAGCACGAAGGCGAGGTACAGCCGCATCCACGACAGCCGCCCGCGCAGCACGAACCCGGCGGCGACCACGCTGACCGCGGTCAGCATCAGCTCCAGCAGCAGGAAGTAGCCGACGTACCAGCGTTGCGGCAGTGCCCAGCCGCCGAGCACGTCGCGCAGCTGACCGGCCGACCAGCCCTCCGGCGCGACCCAGGCAGGGGACGCCTCGTCGGCGTGGTGGCCCCAGACGATCAGCCCCGCGACGAACCCGGCCAGCAGCAGCCCGATCGCCGTCAGCACGGCGGCCCGGCCCAGGCGCAGCGCGCGCCCGGCCGAGCCGATCGTGGCCTCGGAGCTCATGCCGTGGAGGCTACCGGCTGGACTGTTGCGGTCACCGGACGGCGCACCAGGCCGATCCCGATCGCCAGCCAGAAGAACCCGACGACCAGCGGAGGGAACGCCCCGCCCAGAGCGAGGTCCGCCAGCAGGATGACGCCCGCGATGATCGCCACCACCAGTCCGGTGCGTCGCAGGACGCCCGTCCGGCGCAGCCCCACGCCGGTCAGGACGACGGCGGCCAGCGCGGCCCAGATGGAGATGATGCTCAGCCACAGCGACGGGCCCCACAGCGAGTTGTCGGAGAGCTTCGCCGTCGTGGACCCGGCCATCGACAGGGCCAGCACGAGGTTCCCGGTGATCGCGACCGCCGAGACGCCGGATGCGATCCGGGTCGCGACGGTCAGGCCGGGAGAGGTCGCGACCATCGCCATCCCGGCCGCTCCCGCCAGCACCGCCAGCGCGTACAGGATGGCGATGGCGACCCACTGCAGGCGGACGTCGGCCAGGACGCCCGGCGTGAAGTCGGCGGAGTTGTTGTAGCCGGTCTGCGCCAGCGTCGCCATGGCCAGGACGAACCAGGCCAGGAAGGGGACCAGGGCCAGCACGAGCAGGCGGCCGGTTGCTTTCGGATCGCGCATCATGAACTCCTCGGTCGGTTTGGTTTCACTGCCACGATCCCGAGCCCGATGTCCCAGGCGGTAGGGGCGAGAAGTCCCGGCCGCGACCGACCTCCAGGCGGCCGGCCGGGATGCGAGGATCCCGGCCATGAGCATCGGCATCGAGCGAATCCTGCAGGTCAAGATCCCGGTCACCGACCTGCGGCGCAGCGTCGCCTGGTACATCCGGGTGCTCGACCTGCGGCTGAGTTGGGAGTTCGTCGAGGAGGGCGTCGTCCGCGGCGCGGTGCTCACCGACGAACACGAACGATTCCTGATCGGACTGCGGGACCGGGCGGTGGTCTCCGGGCAGCCGGAGTTCCCCGGCTTCGACCTGTTCAGCTTCGGCGTCGCGGCGGTGACGGTCCTCGAAGACCTGGTGCGCCGCTTCGACGACCTCGACGTCGAGCACGGACCGCTCATCGATCGCGGGCCCGGCGGCGGCGTGCAACTCGACCTGCCCGACCCGGACGGCACCGTCATCCGATTCCTGTCACCGTTCGGGGCACACCCGCCGTTCGCCGGGGTCGAATTCCACGCCGACGGACCACCGTCCTTCTACGACACCCCCCGGCTCACGGCCTGACGACGATCGCCGGGCTGCGGCATCATCGACCCCATGCTGATTGAGCACGAGGGCTGTTCCCCGACCGTTGACCCCACCGCCTACGTCGCGCCGACGGCGACCCTCAGTGGGGATGTCCGGGTGGGGCCGGGCTGCCGCGTCCTGTTCGGCGCCGTGCTCACCGCCGAGGGCGGCCCGGTCGAGATCGGCGAGGACTGCATCATCATGGAGAACGCCGTCCTGCGCGGCACCCGCCGCGACCCCCTGCGACTGGGCCGCCAGGTCCTGGTCGGACCCACCTCCTGCCTGACCGGCTGCCAGGTGGACGACGAGGTGTTCCTGGCCACCGGCAGCCGCGTGTTCAACGGCGCCAGCATCGGCACCCGCAGCGAGATCCGCATCAACGGCCTCGTCCACCTCCGCACGGTGCTGCCACCCGACTCCATGGTGCCCATCGGCTGGGTAGCGGTCGGCGATCCGCTCCGCATCCTCCCCGCCGAGGACCATGACGGCATCTGGGCCGCGCAGCGGGAGCTGGACTTCCCCGGCTACGTCTTCGGCCTGGACCGCCCGGCCGACGGCGAGAGTCTCATGCCGGGGATCGCCGAACGGTACGGCCGCGCCCTGGGCCGCCACCGCAACGACCGGCAGGTCTGACGCGGGTGCTCAGCGCGCGGCGGTGATCAGCACCGTGTGCTTGCCGACGCGGTAGCTGCCGTCAGCGTCGATCCGCGCCTGGACGAGATCCCGAGCGGCCGATCGTTGCTGCGGCGTGAGCGGGTCGTCCGCCAGGCTGTCGAGGTAGGCGAGGATCGGCTCGGCGGTGGGGATGTCGAGGTCGCAGTGGTAGCGCTCGACGGTGACGGCGGTGAAGGAGCGGGCCACGTAGGTGGGCCCGGCCTGAGCGGTGAAGTCGTTCTGCGTGGCGGCGAGCGCAAGCTCCGGGCGGCCGATGGCGGGTCCGATGACGTTGAGTTCGTCGAGGTGGTCGCTGCCGTTGGTGGCGATGGCGAGCCGCCCACCGGGACGGAGCACCCGGGCGAACTCGCGGAGCGCGGCGCCGGGGTCGTCGAGGTGGTAGAGCATGTGATTGGCGATGACGGTGTCGAAGCTGCCGTCGGGAAACGGCAGGTCGGTCGCGTCGCACTGCTGGACCCGGGCGCCGGGGACCGTGCGCAGCTGTGCACACATGGCCGGCGAGAAGTCGGTCAGGGTGAGGCTGAGCCCGCGTCCGACGTGATCGACGTGGGTCCACAGCTTGCCGGTGCCGGCACCGACTTCGAGGACGTCGCCCGCGAGGGGAAGCCGTTCGTCCAGCCAGGAGAACCAGTCCTGCGCGTTCGTGCCGTAGGCGTGCAGCGCGATGCGGGCGGTGAGGTTGCCGGTCGTGGTCGCGTACTGGCTGACGGCATGCGTTGACGGCGTGACGGTCATCGACCGATGGTAATCGCCGCTGCGCCTCGTCGAGCCCCTCCGCCGTGATCACCGCGACGTCGTCATGCCCTTCAGGCGACGGGGGCGCCGGCGGTGCGCATGAAGGGGACCGGGTCGATCGCGTTGAGGCGGGTGGCGGGGCGGCCGAAGTGGACCTCGAAGTGCAGGTGCGGGCCGGACGAGTTGCCGGACGTGCCGACGGAGCCGATGGTCTGCCCCGCCGTCACCTGCTGGCCGACCGTGACGTCGGGGCGGCGGATCATATGGCAGTACCGGGTGGTGATGTCGCCGGCGTGGTGGATCTCGACGTACCAGCCGCAGCCCTTGATGCCGGGTGAGCCGTCGACGTCGCAGGACGGGCCGGAGGTGTTGCACACGACGGTGATGACGGTGCCGGCGGCGGTGGCACGGATCGGGGTCTCGCGGGCGGCCATGATGTCGATGCCGTCGTGGGTGGGGCGGGAGACGGTGCGGAAGCCGCTGGTGCCCTTGCCCGGCACCGGGGCGACCCAGGTGCCGACGGCCACGGCGCCGGTCGGCGGCACGATCACGGGTGTGGGCGTGGGCGACAGCGGCACCGTCGGGGACGGGGTCGGCGTGACCACCGGGGTGGGGCAGGACGGCGGGGCCTTGCGGCGGCTCACGTACGCGTCGGACACGTGGCCGCCGCCGGCGAGCCGGTCCCACCGGTCGGTGGTGCGAACCTTGCCCTTGGTCCTCGGGCCGGCCACCGAGCACACCAGGGCGAGCTTCGCCCCGTTGCGCAGCAAGCCGACGGCGGCCGAGGCGGCCGTCGGCGCGGCGCGGACGGTGAGCTTCATCTTGCCCGAGGAGACGGTGCCGGGCAGCGGCGCGGGTGCGGCGGTCGCCGCCGGTGCGAGCAGGGCCAGCCCGGCGCTGCTCGCGACCGCCAGCCCGAGAATCGTGAGACGCCGACGCATGGGTACCGCCAAGGGGGACGGGGCCGGGCCGTCTCCCCGCCGTGTCCCCCCAGGCGGCGCGGCCCCGGGTCCTTCCCGGGTGCCGCGCGGGTGCCGTTCAGGAGGGGCCCACCTGGTGCCGGGTCCAGTGCAGGCCGTCCGGCGAGGTGTAGACCGCCGTGCGGTCGAAGGCGGTGTAGACCCCGGGCGCGGCGACCTGGACCGGCTGCCCCATCTGGTCGACGTGCTCCAGGCCGGTCGTCGGCGCCGGTTTCGTGAAGGCGCCGGAGGTGCCGGCGTACCACTCGGCCGGGTTGTCGATCACGGTCTGCACAACGAGGGTGCCGTCGGCGGTGACGAACGCGCGCTCGCCGTGTTGCAGCCACGGCGGCTCGTGCCCGCGCTCGCCGCGCTGCCAGGTGAGGCCGCCGTCGGCGCTGCGGTAGACGAGCAGCCGGTTCTTGCCGTCGTTGCCGACGACCGTGACGACGGCGTAGACGGTGGTGCCGTCCAGCGTGGCGATGCCGACCTGCTGGTTGTTGACCCCGGTCGGATAGTCGGCCTCGTCCTTGCCGAACACGTGCGTGGACCAGGTCCGGCCGTTGTCGCGGCTGACCGCGGCCCCGGTGTACCTGCCCTGCTGGACGTATCCGGAGACCCACAGCCCGGTGCCCGGCGGCGTCGGGTTGACCGCGATCGGGGTGAGGTTCGGCGGCTGGGCCGCCAGTTTCCGCTGCGTGCCGGTCTGCCGGTCGACCCCGTACATGGCGCACCGCATGACGCCCGAGTTGTCCTCGCGGCACGTCGGCCAGCCGCCGGCCGGCACCGCCGGGATGGTGCCCGACGCCGCCTTCGAGTCCTTCCAGGTGCGCCCGCCGTCGGCGCTGATGCGGTACGCGACGCTGGTCGGGCTGGTGGTGACGAAGGCGCCGAGCACACCCGGCGCTGGTGTCTGCAGCCCGCTGGCGATGCCCCGTTTCCGCTCGGTCCAGGTCCTGCCGCCGTCCTCGGAGCCGTAGAGGACGCTCACGCACGATTCCTCGTCCTTGGTGGCGCAGCGCAGCTGGACCGCGTAGAGGTGGCCGGCGTCGGTGGCGAGTGCCTGCTCCACGCGGCCGTCGAAGGAGTAGGGCCGGTCGGCCGCCGGTGTCGGTGTCGCGGAGCCGCTGACCGCCGGCGTGGGCGCGGCGCGGTCCTTGCCGTCGGCGGTGACGAGCGCCGCCACGACCGCCACGACGGCCGCCGTGCAACCGGCCACCGCCGCGGAGACCAGGCGGTTGCGGACCCGGCGCCGGTGCAGCGCGGTCGCGTACAGGGCTTTGCCGCTGATCGGGATCGTGGGTGCCGGGCTCGCCACGGCGTCGTCGAACCGTTCACGCAGGGAAGTCACGAGCGTCCCTCCATCATCGCCGCCGGCCGCTGTTCGAAGTCGTCGCCGAGCAACTGTTTCAACCGGGCCAGCCCACGGGCCGTGTGGCTCTTCACCGTGCCCTCCGAGCACCGCAGCGCCTCGGCCGTCGCGGCGATGTCGAGGTCGTGGTAGTAGCGGCAGACGAGCGCCGCCCGCTGCCGTGGCGGCAGCTGGCCCAGCGCCGCCGTGAACGCCGTGCGCTGCGCCGACTGCTCGACGGTGTCCGGGCCGGCCGTGGTGTCCGGGACCTCGGCGTGCGACGCCTCCCGGCGCCGCCAGGCCCGGCGGGTCTCGGACAGGTAGCACCGCATCAGGCAGGTCCGGACGTACGCGTCCAGCGCACCACGGTCGCGTACCTTGCGCCAGCTCACGGCCAGCCGCATGAACGCGACCTGGGTCAGGTCGTCGGCCCAGTGCCAGTCGCCGCACAGCAGGTAGGCGGTGCGACGGACCACGTCACGTCGCGCCGCATAGAACTCACTGAACTGCTCCTGGTCATCCGAAGGGTCCTCCGACGTATCACTCGGCATCTGCGCCTCCTCGCCGGATAGGTGCACACCGGCGGCCCGCCGGGTTTACCCGCGCAACGAAAAACTTCAGCGCGCCGTGAAGAAGGACACCGCCTCGGTCAGCGCGAGGTCGGTGAGCACCGGGTCGTGCCGGGCACCGACGTCACGCATGAAGGCGTGCTCGCCACCGGCGTACACGTGCAGCTCGAGGTCCTCCAGGCCGGCGGCGTACAGGGCGGACAGGATCTCGACGCGGGCGGCGGCGGGGACGTGCGGGTCCTGCGAACCGAAGACGATCATGAGCCGGCCGCCGATCGAGGCGGCGAGCGCGAGGGAGCCGGCGTCGGCGTCGGCACCCAGGGCGCCGTTGTGCAGGCCGGTCGGGTAGAAGCACACGGTCGCCTCGACCCGCGGGTCGAGGGCGGCCCGGAACGCCAGGTGCCCGCCGATGCAGAAGCCCGTCGCGAACAGGGTGGTGGTGTCGGCCCGCAGCGCCAGGAAGTCCAGCACCGCCACCCGGTCGGCGTCGAACTGGGCGGTGGTGGTGGCCGCGGCACCGGCGAGGCCTGCCCGCTTGCCGTCGTCGTCGAACTCCAGCGCGACGCCGGCGAGATCGCCGTGCGGGTAGATCTCCGGGACGCAGACGACGAACCCGGCGGAGGCGAGCCGCCGGGCGGTGCGCAGGGTCGACTCGGTCAGCTGGAAGATGTCGGTGTACAGCAGCACGCCCGGCAACGGGTCGTCCCCGACGGGACGCAGCACCACGGATCGGATCGCACCACCGGGTGCCGGCACCAGCACCTCGTCCTCACGCAACTTCATGCCCAGTGACATTACGGGTCCCGGTCACCGCCGGGCCGCGAGACGCAGGGCAAGGACGCGGCGCTGCTCCGGGGTGAGCCGGCGGGGGCCCGCCGACAGCAGTTCCTCGAGGGTGGCGGCGGCGCGGTCCGGGGCGGCGTCCTCGGGCTCGTCGAGCAGCCCGGCCATCCGCGCGCCGTAGCCGGTGTCTGCCGCGGCGGCCTCCAGGTGCGCCGCGACCGCCTGCGGCGCCCAGTCCGGCTCCGGGACCCAGCGGGCGGCTCCGCGGGCGGCCAGCCGCGCGGCGTTGTCGGGGCGGTCGGCGCCGTACGCCATGATGACCTGTGGCGTGCCGGTGCGCATGGCCCGCACCGCGGTGCCGATGCCGCCGTGGTGCAGGATCGCGGCGACCTGCGGCAGCACCGCCGGGAACGGCAGCCGTGGCTGCCAGTCCACATCGGACGGCAGCCGGGCCGGCAGCAGGGCCCGGGCGGGCGCGACGACCAGCGCGGGCCGCCCGGTGGCCGCGACGGCGTCCAGGGCGACCGGGTAGAAGCGCGGGTGCAGCAGCTGGCCGGTGCCGCCGGTGACCAGCAGCGGACGGCCGGCAACGGGCCATGGTTGCGACGGAGCCGGGTCGCCCGTGACGAAGCCGGTCAGGGTCACGCCGGCGGCCGCGCGCGGGCCGGACGCGTCGAACCACGCCGGCCACAGGCCGAGCACGGCACGGGGGGAGTGCAGCCAGCCGCCCCAGTCCCCCACCGGCGGCAGGCCGAGGCCGGCCCGGACGGCGTCGATGCCGGGGGCGAGCCCGGCCCGGACGTGCGCGGCGGCGACCGGCGCGACGAGCAGCTGGACCGGTGCGACCGCGACCCAGGCGGCGGGCGCGGCGAGCAGGTCCGCGGCGACGAGCACGGACAGCGCCGACGTGTGCCGCCCGACCAGTACGGTCCGGC
This sequence comes from Dactylosporangium cerinum, assembly GCF_042653625.1. Taxonomy (NCBI): domain Bacteria; kingdom Bacillati; phylum Actinomycetota; class Actinomycetes; order Micromonosporales; family Micromonosporaceae; genus Dactylosporangium; species Dactylosporangium cerinum. The sequence goes on from NZ_JBHSIU010000041.1 coordinate 357,182, forward strand.
CGGGCCGGTGCCGCTCCGCGATGAGGTCGACCTCGCGGCGCAGCTGGGCGAACAGGCCCTCCCGCTCGTAGTAGTCGCGCAGTTCGTGCGGCCGCCGGGCGGCGAGGAGGTCGGGCGTGCGGCGCTGGCCGGCCTCGTACTGCGCGACGGTGTCGACGGCGGCGAAGCCCAGCCCGGCGGCGCGGGCCGGGTCGGCGTAGGGCGCGTGGCTGATGAGTGTCACGGCATGCCCGCGGGCGGCGAGGGCGGCGCCGATGCGGACGAACGGCAGGACGTCGCCGGCGGTGCCGTGCGTGACGAACAGGAACTCCCCCATCGGCGCAGTATGGCCGCACCCACCGAGCGTGATCAATGCCCATACGACGGAGAATCACGTACCGTAACCATTGATGATCAAAGATGCGTCAATTTCGGCTGTAAGTCCGTTTTATGACGTGGGTGTTTCCGAATCTCTTGACGCTAGGCTATTCATCTCAGTAGCGTGCTCGCGGACTGGAAGCGCTCCCATGGCCGTCTGCGCACCTCAGCGACGTGCCGAAGCGGCGCTGTACGCTGAACGCAGATCAATGTTTCGGGGGAAACGTCTGCCATGGTCTCGCCGGTTCTCGACCCACGTCGCCGCGCCGCGCTCACGAAGTTGCTGGCCTCCAAAAACCGGGAGGTCACACCGATCACCGCACAGCCGCGCGACGGCCGGACGTTCCCGTGCACTCCCGCCCAGCGCCGGATCTGGCTCGCCGACCAGTTCGACCCGGCCCGCGCCGCCGTCCCCAACGCGACGTTCGGCCTGCGCCTCGACGGCCCGCTGCACATCGACCCCCTCGCGGCCGCGTTCGCCGCGGTGGTCCGCCGCCACGAGGCCATGCGGACCGTGTACGTCGTCGAGGACGGCCGGCCGCGGCAGCTCGTCCTGGACACCGGCCCGGCCCCGGTCGACCTGATCGACCTCACGGCCACCGGCGACCCCGACGAGCAGGCCGCCGAGCACGCCGCGGCGGCCGCCGCCGAACGCTTCGACCTGAGCCGCGGCCCGCTGTTCCGGGCCACCGTGCTGCGCCTGGCCGAGGACCGGCACGTGCTGCTGTTCGCCGGGCACCACATCGCCTTCGACGAGCAGTCCGTCGCGATCGTCGAGCGCGACCTCGCCGCCGCGTACGCCGGTCGCCTGACCCCCGGCCCGGCGCTGCAGTACGCGGACTACGCGACCTGGCTCGCGGACACTCCCGCCGCCACGGACCGGCTCGGGCACTGGCGGGAAAGGTTCACGCCGCCACCGGCCGACCTGGAGCTGCCGTTTGCGATAAAGCCCGCCGACCCGGACGGCACCACCCACAGCGTGCGCACCACCCTGCCGGCCGAGACCCTGGACCAGTTGCGGCCCGACCCGTCCGCCACCCCGTTCGTCGTGCTGATGGCGCTGCTCGACGTGGTGCTCATGCGATACACCGGCCGCCAGGACCTGTGCGTCGGCACCGTGTCCTCCGGCCGGGCGCGGGTGGAGCTGGAGCCGGTCGTCGGATGCTTCCTCAACCCGGTCGCGGTCCGGACCGACCTGCGCGGCGCGACGACCTTCGGCGAGGTGGTCCGGCGGGCCCGGCACGCCGTCGTCGAGGCGTTCACCCGGGAGGTGCCGTTCGAGGAGGTCGTCGCGGCGGTCAACCCGGCCCGGCGGCCCGGCGTGCACCCGCTGTTCCAGGTTGCCCTGCACCTGCACCGGCACCGCGCCGACACCGGCGACTGGCCGGGACTCACCGCGCAGACGTGGCACCACGAGGTCGGCGCGCCCGGGCTGGACCTGACCGTCGAGGCGACCCCGCTGCCCGGCGGCGGTGCCGAGCTGACGTTCCGGCACCCGGTCGGCGTGCTGGAGCCCGGCGCCGCCGAGCGCCTCGCCGCCGACTTCCGCGCCGTCGCCGCGGCCCTCGCCGCCGACCTCGACCGTCCACTGTCGAGCATCGGGCCGTCCGGCGAGGACATCGCGCTCGCCCGCCGCTGGAACGACACCGCGGCACCCACCGGCGGGACCGTCCCGGACCTGGTGACCCGGCGGGTCACGGCGGCACCCGGCGGCCCGGCGGTCGTCGCCGGCGCGGTGACGCTCACCGCCGCGGACCTGTCCGCCCGCGCCGACGCGATCGCCGCGGCGCTCCAGGACGCCGGTTGCGCAAAGGGCACGCTCGTCGCCGTCCGCGTGGACCGCTCGGCGGATCTGCCCGCGGCGGTGCTGGGCGTCTGGCGGGCCGGTGGGGCCTACGTGCCGATCGACCCCGACTACCCGCCGGCCCGGCAGGCGCTCGTCCTCGCCGACTGCGCCGCGCCGATCGTGCTGACGCAACGGGCGCTGCTGGCGGACCTGCCACCGCACGACGCGACCGTGGTCGTCCTCGACGACGTCACCGGCACCCCTCCCGATCCCCGACCGGCCACGGTCACCGCCGGCGACGTCGCCTATGTGCTCTACACCTCCGGCTCGACCGGCCGGCCCAAGGGCGTCGCGGTCGAGCACGGCGCCCTCGCCAACTTCGTCCTCGACATGCGGGACCGCCTCGAGGCCGGACCCGAGGACCGGTGGCTCGCCGTCACGTCCCTGGCCTTTGACATCGCCGGCCTGGAGCTGTTCCTGCCGCTCGTCACCGGCGGCCGGGTCGTCGTGGCCGGCGAGGCGCTGCTGCGCGACGGCGCCGGGCTCACCGCCCTCGCCCGCGACGCCGGCGTGACCCATGTCCAGACCACACCGTCCCGGTGGCGGCTGCTGCTGGCCGCCGGGTTCGACGGGCCCGGCGTGACCGCGCTCGTCGGCGGCGAGGCGCTGCCGGCACCACTCGCCCGGCAGCTGCGGGCCGTCGTGGGCCGGCTCGTCAACGTGTACGGGCCGACGGAGACGACCATCTGGTCGACCGCCTGGGAGGTGCCCGCCGACCCGCGCGAGGTGCTCATCGGCGGGCCGATCGCGAACACGCAGGTGCACCTGTGCGACGACCTCGGCCGGCCGGTGCCGGTCGGCGCCGCCGGCGAGCTGTGCATCGGCGGCGACGGCGTGGCCCGCGGCTACCTCGACCGGCCCGGGCTCACCGCCGACCGGTTCCGGCCCGACCCGTGGGGCCCGCCGGGGGCCAGGCTGTACCGCACCGGCGACCTCGCCCGGTGGCGCCCGGACGGGCAGCTCGAATTCCTCGGCCGCGGCGACGACCAGGTGAAGCTCAACGGCCACCGGCTCGAGCTCGGCGAGGTCGAGGCGCGGCTGGCGGAACTGCCCGGCGTGACCCAGGCAGCGGCCGCGGTGCACGGCGACCCGGCCGCGGAGCGCTGGCTCGCCGGCTACCTGGTGACCCGCGACGGCACCGCCCCGCAGGACTGGCGGCAACGGCTCGCGGCGGTGCTCCCGGCGGCCGTGACACCGCGGCACGTCATCGTCGTCGACCACCTGCCGCTGACCCCGAACGGCAAGCTCGACCGGGCCGCGCTGCCCGCCCCCGACCCGGTGGCGGCGGGCGCGGGCGCCGCACCGCGGTCGGCCACCGAACGCCTTGTCGCCGACGTCTGGTCGGAGGTGCTCGGCCGCGACGGGATCGGCGTCGACGACGACTTCTTCACCCTCGGCGGGCACTCGCTGCCGGCGATGACCGTCGCGGCGCGGCTGTCGGAGGTGTCCGGCCTGGAGGTGTCGGTGCGTTCGGTGCTCGCGCACCCGACGGTCGCCGAACTGGCCGCCGCGATCAACGGTCTCACCGGGGGCGGCGCCCGCACCACCGGCCCGATCGTCCGGCGCCGGGGCGCCGAGGCGCCGCTGTCGATCGGGCAGCAGCGGCTGTGGTTCCTGCACCAGCTCGACCCGACCGACGCTGCCTACAACATGAACCTGACGTACCGGCTGCGCGGCCCCGTCGACGTGGACCGCTTGCGCACGGCGCTGGGCACCCTCGTCGACCGGCACGAGACGCTGCGGACCCGGTTCCTGGAACGCGGCGACGACCTGGTCCAGGTCATCGCTCCCCCGGGCGGCGCCCACCTCCACGTGGCCGACGGCGACGCCCGGCAGGCGGTCGCGGCGTGGACGAACGCGCCCTTCGACCTGACCGCCGGAGCGCTGCTGCGCGCCGGACTGGTGCGCATCGCCGAAAACGATTACGTGCTGTGCCTGGTGATGCACCACATCGCCGGGGACGGCCGGTCCCTGGGCATCCTCGTCGAGGAGCTGCACGCCGCCTACAAGGGGACCGTGCTGCCGCCGCTGCCGGTGCAGTACGCGGACTTCGCCGTATGGCAGCGGGCCAGGCCCGACGACGACGCCGCGCTCGCGTACTGGACCGGGCAGCTCGACGGCGTCAGCACCCTGGAGCTCGCCACCGACCGGCCCCGGCCGCCGGTCCAGACCTCGCGCGGCGCGTTCGTGCGGCACCGCCTCGACGCCGCGCTCGCCGACGCCGTGGACCGTGTCGCCCGCGCCGAGCGCTGCACCCCGTTCATGCTGTTGCTCGCCGCGTATCAGGCCGTCCTGGCCCGGCACACCGGTCAGGACGAGGTCAGCGTCGGCTCGTCGATCTCCGACCGGGCCCGGCCCGAACTGCGCGACCTCGTGGGGTTGTTCGTCAACACGCTGGTGCTGCGCACCGACGTGTCCGGCGACCCGACGTTCCGCGAGCTGCTCGCCCGCGCCCGCGACACCGCCCTGGCCGCCTACGCCCACCCGGACATCCCGTTCGAACGCCTCACCGCGGCCCTGGACCTGCCCCGGGACCCGAGCCGCACCGCGCTGTTCCAGACCATGCTGATCCTGCACACCGAGGACGGCGCCGGCCTCGACGTGCTGCCCGGCGTCACCGCGGAGCTGTTCGACGACGGGTTCGCGCAGACGAAGTTCGACCTGATGCTGGACGCCTGGCGGGAGCCGGACGGGCTGCAGCTGTCGCTGAACTACCGCACCGACCTGTTCGACGCGGCCACGGCCGGCCGCCTGATCACCCGCTTCGGGCTGCTGCTCGAGGCCGTCGCCGCCGACCCGGACCGCCGGCTGTCCGACCTGGACCTGTCGACCCCGCAGGAGCGGGCCGAGCTGCTGGACCTGGGCCGCGGGCCGGTCCGCGCGGAACCCGACGACGACGTGGCCGGGCTGGTCGCGACCTGGGCGCAACGGACCCCGGAGGCCGTCGCCGTCGTCTGCGGCGCGGACCGGCTGACCTACGCCGACCTCGACCGCCGCGCGACCCGCCGCGCCGCCGCGCTGCGCGGCCTCGGCGTCGGACCCGACCGGACCGTCGCCGTCGCCCTCGACCGGGGCGTCGAACTCGTCGTGACCCTGCTCGCGGTGCTGCGGGCCGGCGGTGCCTACGTGCCGATCGACCCGCGCTACCCGCAGGCCCGCCGGGAGCTGCTGCTGCGCGACTGCGGCGCGACCGTCCTCGTCACCCCGGACACCCTGCCCGACGGGGCCGGCACCCCGGCGACGGACGCCGCCGGATCCGGCCACCTCGCCTACGTCATCTACACCTCCGGCTCGACCGGCACACCCAAGGGAGTCGGGGTGACTCGGGCCGCCTTCGCCGCACGGGTCGCCTGGATGCGGCAGCGCTACGAACTGGGCGTCGACGACCAGGTCGTGCAGTTCGCGTCGATCAGCTTCGACACGCACGTCGAGGAGGTGTGGCCGGCGCTGACCGCGGGCGCGCGGCTGGTGCTGCCGCAACCCGGCGAGGACCTGCCCGAGCTCCTGGCCCGTGAGCCCGGCATCACCGTGCTGGACCTGCCGACGCCGTACTGGCACGAGCTCACCGGCATCGTCGGGCAGGTGCGCTGGCCGGCGGCGCTGCGGCTGCTGATCCTCGGCGCCGACCAGGTCCGCGCCGACGCCCTGGCCGCCTGGTTCGGGCACGTCGGCGACCGGGTCACCGTCCTCAACACCTACGGCCCGACCGAGGCGACCGTCATCGCGACCACCGCCGAGCTGCGCGCCGACGACGGCGGGCGGCGGCCGCCGATCGGCACCCCGATCTCCGACACCCGCCTGTACGTCGTCGACCGTGACCTGCGCCTGGTCCCCGCCGGCGTGCCCGGTGAGCTGTGCATCGCCGGGGCCGGGCTGGCCCGCGGCTACCTGGGCCGCCCGGCGCTGACCGCGGACCGGTTCCGCCCAGACCCGTTCGGGCCGCCCGGCGGCCGGCTGTACCGCACCGGCGACCTCGTCCGGTGGCGCACCGACGGGCAGCTCGAGTTCCTCGGCCGGCTCGACGACCAGGTGAAGATCCGCGGCTTCCGGATCGAACCGGGCGAGGTCGAGGCCGCCCTGACGGCGCTGCCCGGGGTGCGGCAGGCGGTGGTCGTCGCCCGCCCCGACGCCGCCGGGCACCTGATCCTCGCCGGTTACGCCGCCGGCGACGGGCTGCGCGCCGACGACCTGCGCCGGGCCCTCGCCGAGCGGCTGCCCCCGTTCCTCGTGCCGACGCACCTGATCCCGCTCGAACGCATCCCGCTGACGGTCAACGGCAAGGTCGACCGGGCCGCGCTGCCGGCACCGGACGCCGCCGGCGGCGGCTACGTCGCGCCCCGCACCCCGACCGAGGACCTCGTCGCCCAGGTGTGGGCCGGGGTCCTGGGACTGGACCGGGTCGGCGCCGACGACGACTTCTTCGCCCTCGGCGGGCACTCGCTGCTCGCGGTCGGCGTCGTCGCCCGGCTGTGCGCGGCCACCGGGCGGGACGTGCCGGTCCGGGCGCTGTTCCTGCAGCCGACGGTGGCCGGGCTGGCCGCCGCCGTCGACCGGTTGCGCAGCGGCGAGGACGAGCCCGTGACCCGCCGCGCCGCCGGGCCGGCGCCGCTGTCGTTCGGCCAGCAGCGGCTGTGGTTCCTGCACCAGCTGGACCCGGCCGACGCCTCCTACAACATCAGCGTCGCGTACCGGCTGCGCGGACCGGTGTCCGAACCGGCGCTGCGCGGGGCGGTGCGAGCAGTCGTCGAACGGCACGGGTCGCTGCGGACCCGCTACACGGCCGGCGAGGACGAGCCGATGCAGGAGCTCCTGCCGCCCGGCGGCATCGAACTGACCATTGTGGACGCCTGCACCGACGCGGCGCGGGTCGTCATGGAATGGACCAACACGCCGTTCGACCTGGCGGAGGGACGGTTGCTGCGGGCCGGGCTCATCCGGCTCGGCCCCGACGAGCACGTGCTGTCCCTGGTCGTGCACCACATCGCCGGCGACGGGCGGTCGATGGGCATCCTCGTGGAGGACCTGCGGGCCGCGTACGAGCAGCAGACCCTGCCGGAGCTGCCGGTGCAGTACGCCGACTTCGCCGCCTGGCAGCGCACCCGCGTCCTCGACGGGGACTCGCTCGGCTACTGGCGCGGCCAGCTCACCGGGGTGCCGGTGCTCGACCTGCCGACCGACCGGCCGCGACCGGAGCTGTCCGGGTTCGCCGGCGACTTCCTCGCCCACGACCTGCCGGAGCCGGTCGTGGACGCGGTGCGGCGGCTCGCGGCCGACGCCAGGTCCACGCCGTTCATGCTGCTGCTCAGCGCCTACCAGGTGCTCCTCGCGCGGCTCACCGGCCAGGACGACGTCTGCGTCGGCACCCCCGTGGAGCACCGCCCCCGCGTCGAGGTCGCCGGCGTCGCCGGCTACTTCGTCAACACCCTCGCCCTGCGCGGCGACCTGTCCGGCGACCCCACGTTCCGGCAGCTCCTCGCGCGGACCCGGGACACCGCGCTGGCCGGCTACGCGCACCAGGACGTCCCGTTCGACCGGCTCCTCGCGGCGCTCGACGTGCCGCGGCTGCTGAACCGGACCCCGCTGTTCCAGACCATGTTCACCATGCACACCGAGGACGCCGCCGGCACCGACGTGCTGCCCGGGGTGACCGCCGAGTTCTTCGACCCGGGGGTGCGGCAGGCGAAGTTCGAGCTGAGCCTCGACGTGTGGCGCACCGGCGGCGGGCTGCGGCTCGTGTACGGCTACCGCACCGACCTGTTCGACCGCGCCACCGTCGACGGGCTGGCCGGCCGGTTCGCGGCACTGCTCGGCGCGGTCCTCGCCGCACCCGACGCGCCACTGTCCACCGTGGACGCGTCCGGCGACGGCGCCGACCGGGCCCGGCTGCTCGCCGCGCCGGCCCGCACCGACCGGCCCGCCGTCGCCGACGCACCCATGGCACCGCGCGGATACGTGCCGCCCCGCACCGCCGCCGAGGAGCTCGTCGCCGGCGTCTGGTGCGAGGTCCTCGGCCTGGATCGGGTCGGCGCCCACGACGACTTCTTCGCCGTCGGCGGGCACTCGCTGCTCGCCATGAAGGTCGCCGGTCGGCTGCGCGCCGCGACAGGGACCGAGGTCCCGCTGCGGACCATGTTCAGCCACCCGGACCTCGGCGGGCTCGCCGAGGCCGTGGAGGCGCTGATGATCGCCGACCTGGCCGCGCTGACCGACGAGGACGCCGAGGCGCTGCTCGTGCTGGACGAGGAGCCGACGCCGTGACCACTGCCCGCGAGGGACTGTCCGCCGCCAAACTGGCCCTGCTGGAACGCCGGCTGCGCCAGCAGGCCCCCACCGGGCCGGTCGTCCCGGCGCTTCCCGACGACCGGCCGGCGCCGCTGTCGTTCGCGCAGGAACGGCTGTGGTTCCTGGAGCAGTTCGCGCCCGGCACCGGCGCCGCGAGCATCCCCGTCGTGCTGCGCCTGCACGGTGAGCTCGACCCGGCCGCCCTGTCGGCCGCGTTCACCGGGGTCGTCGCCCGGCACGAGCCGCTGCGCAGCAGGTTCACCGACCCCGGCGACGGCCGGCCGGTGCTGCACGTCGACCCACCCGCGGCGGTCGACATCGCGGTCCTGAACCCCGGCGGCGAGGATGCGCAACGCGAGGCCCGGCGTCTCGTGGCGGCGCACGTCGCCGAGCCGTTCGACCTCGCCGCCGGGGCGCTCATCCGGCCGGTGCTGATCCGCCTCGCCGCCGACGACCACCTGCTCGTCGTCGCCGTCCACCACATCGTCACCGACGGCTGGTCGATGGACGTGCTGGCCGACGAGCTCGCCGCCCTGTACTCCGGGACGCCGCTGCCGGACCCGCCGGTGCGCTACCGCGACTACGCCGCCTGGCAGCGCGACCGGATGGCCGGACCGGCGAAGGACGCGGACCTGAGGTACTGGCGGGACGCCCTCGCCGGGGTGGAGGCCCTGGAGCTGCCGACCGACCACCCGCGGCCGGCCCGGCAGACGTTCAACGGCGCCGAACACACCGTCGCGCTCGGCGGCGGGCTGCGCGACGACCTGAAGGCGCTGAGCCTCGCGCACGGGGCGACGTTGTCGATGACGCTGCTCGCCGCGTTCCACGCCGTCCTCGGCCGGGCCGGCGGCCAGACCGGCTTCGCCGTCGGCTCCCCCGTCGCCGGGCGGGCCCACCCGGAGCTGGAGCGCCTGGTCGGCATGTTCGTCAACACGCTGACGCTGCGGGCGCGGCTGGACGGCGACCCGACGTTCACCGAGCTGCTCGCCCGCACCCGGGAGACCTGCCTGTCCGCGTACACGCACCAGGAGCTGCCGTTCGAGCAGCTGGTGCAGGACCTGGACGTGCCGCGGGACGTGCGCCGCCCGCCGCTGTTCCAGGCGCTGTTCGCGATGCAGAACTACGCCGAGACCACCGGCCGCGCGTTCGCCGGGCTGACCGTCGGGCACTGGCCGGCGCCGGTCACCGCGACCCGGTTCGAGGTGGAGCTGTACGTCAGGGAGACCCCGGACGAGCTGTGGGCGACGTTCGTCTACAACACCGACCTGTTCACCGAAGGCACCGCCCAGCGGCTGGCCCGGCACCTGTCGGCCTTCCTGCAGGCCGTGGCCGCCGACCCGGACCTGCGACTGTCCGACGTGGACCTGCTGGCGCCCGGCGAGCGCGAGGACCTGGTGCGCCCGCCGCAGCGGATCGACCTGCCGGACGGCGCGACCCTGCCGGCGCTGATCGCCCGCACCGCCGCGGAGCGGCCCAGTGCCGTCGCCGTCACCTTCGACGGGCGGGACCTCACCTACGCCGACCTCGACGCGCGGTCCGCGGCCCTGGCCGGGCACCTGCGCCGGCTCGGCGTCACCCGGGGCGACCTCGTCGCCGTGTGCGCGGAACGGTCCCACGACCTGGTCGTCGCGCTCCTGGCCGTCATGCGGGCCGGCGCCGCCTACGTGCCGCTGGACCCGGAGTACCCGCCGGAACGCCTCGCCTTCATGCTCGCCGACGCCGCCGCGCCGGTGGTGCTGACCCAGGCCCGGCTCGCCGGGTCGCTGCCACCGAGCGACGCGACGGTGGTCGTGCTCGACGATCCCCTGCCGCCCTGCGACCCGCCACCGGACGACCTCACGCCCGACGACGTCGCCTACGTCATCTACACCTCCGGATCGACGGGACGGCCGAAGGGCGTGCCGAACACCCACCGGGGCATCGTCAACCGGCTCGACTGGATGCAACGCGCGTACCGGCTCCAGGACGACGACGTGGTCCTGCAGAAGACCCCGGCGAGCTTCGACGTGTCGGTGTGGGAGTTCTTCTGGCCGCTGCTGACCGGCGCCCGGCTCGTCCTCGCCGCGCCCGGCGGGCACCGCGACGCCGAATACCTGCGCGATCTGATCCGCGCCGAGCACGTCACCACGCTGCATTTCGTGCCGTCGATGCTGGCCGTGTTCCTCGGTGCCGACGGCGTGTCCGGGTGCACGTCGCTGCGGCGGATCGTGTGCAGCGGCGAGGAGCTGCCGGTCGACCTGGCCCGCCGCTGCCTCGCCACGCTCCCGGCCGCCCTGCACAACCTCTACGGGCCGACCGAGGCCGCGATCGACGTGTCCGCCTGGCACTGCGACGGTGACGCCCTCGCCGGGCTGGCGCGGGTGCCGATCGGCGCGCCGATCCAGAACATCGCCCTGTACGTGCTCGACGCGAAGCTGCGTCCCGTCCCCACCGGCGTGCCGGGCCAGCTGTTCATCGCCGGGACCGGCCTGGCGACGGGCTACCTGCGGCGGCCGGCGCTGACCGCCGAACGGTTCCGGCCCGACCCGTTCGGACCGTCCGGCACCCGGATGTACGCGACCGGGGACCTGGCGCTGCGCCGGCCCGACGGCACGATCGACTTCCTCGGCCGCATCGACACCCAGGTGAAGCTGCGCGGGCTGCGGATCGAGCTCGGCGAGATCGAGGTCGCCCTGCGCGACCAGCCGGGGGTCCGCGACGCCGCGGTCATCGTGCGCGAGGACAGCCCCGGCGACAAGCGGCTCGTGGCGTACCTCGCCGCCGGCGCGGACCTCGACGACGCGCCGGTGCGGGCGGCGCTGCGCACCCGGCTGCCCGACTACATGGTCCCGTCCGGGATCGTCGTGCTGCCGGAGCTGCCGCTGACCCCGAACGGCAAACTCGACCGGCGGGCGCTGCCGGCGCCGGTGATCCGCCGCGACGCCGCGACCGAACTGGTCGAGCCGCGCACCCCGACCGAACGGCTCATCGCCGACGTGTGGCGGGACCTGCTCACCGTCGAGACGCTCGGCATCGACGACGACTTCTTCGACCTGGGCGGGCACTCGCTGATCGCCACCCAGGTCGTCGCCCGGCTGCGCACCGCGACCGCCGGCGGCGTGTCGGTCCTCGACGTGTTCCAGCACCGCACCGTGCGGGCCCTCGCGGCGCTGCTGGACACCCCGGCCGGCGCGCGCGGCCCGCGGCGGCTGCTCAACGAGCTGACCCGCCCGGTGCCGGCGGCGCAGCGCGTCGCGTCGCTGGTCTGCGTGCCGTACGGCGGTGGCAGCGCCGTGGTCTACCAGCCCCTGGCGGACGCGCTGCCGGCCGGCTGGTCGCTGCACGCGGTCGCGATCCCCGGGCAGGACATCGGGCTCAAGGAGGACGCACTGCCGTTCGACGAGCTGGCGGCCCGCTGCACCGCCGAGGTCCTCGAACGGGTCGAGGGTCCCCTGATCGTCTACGGGCACTGCGGTGTCGGCTCATCGCTCGCGGTCGAGCTGGCCCGGCGGCTCGAGGCGGCCGGGCGCACCGTCGACGCCGTCTACATCGGTGCCGTGTTCCCGTTCGCCCGCCCCACCGGCCGCGTCACCGGCCTGCTGTCGCGGATCGCCGGGCGGGAGGCGCTGCTCGGCAACCGCGTCTACGAGAACTGGCTGCGCTCGATGGGCGTCGACATGGCCGAGTTCGACCGGGCCGAGGCCGACACCATCATCCGCAACATGCGCGAGCACACCAGGCTCGCCGAGGAGTACTTCACCGGCCTGTTCGCCGACGTCGCCGCCGGGCGGATCACGCCGCTGCGGGCGCCGATCGTGTCCGTCATCGGCAGCCAGGACACGCAGACCGAGTTCTACGCCGAACGCTACCGGGAGTGGCACTTCCTGACCGGCACCACCGCGCTCGTCGTGCTCGACGAGGCCGGGCACTTCTTCCTCAAGTACCGCGCGACCGAACTGGCCGGCGTGGTGACGGCGGTCCACGACACCGGGGAGCCGCTGCGGGACCCCGACGGCGGATGGGCCGTCGCCGGGCGCTCCACGTCGCGGACCGCTTCCGTCGCCACCGGTCCCGAGCCGAGCCTGGGCCGGTTCCTCGCCGTCGCCGCCGGGCAGCTGGTGTCGATCGTCGGCTCCGCCCTCACCGAGTTCGCGATTCCACTGTGGATCTACCTGCAGACCGGTTCCCTGGTCCGGTTCGCGGTGTTCGCGGTCCTCGGCCTGGTCCCCGGGATGCTGGTCGCGCCGATCGCGGGTGCCGTCGTCGACCGGTACGACCGCCGCACCGTCATGCTCGTCGGTGACGTCGCCGCCGGCGCCAGCCAGGCGGTCCTGCTCGCGCTCGCCCTCACCGGCAGCCTGCGCGTCGGGCACATCTACGTGCTGCTGGTGACCCTGTCGGTCGCGTTGACGTTCCAGCGGCTCGCGTTCGCCTCCGCGGTGCCACAGCTCGTGCCGAAGCGGTACCTCGGCCACGCCAACGGCATCGTCCAGCTGAGCTTCGGCGCCGGCCAGTTCCTCGTGCCCCTCGCCGCGGCCGGGCTGATGGCGACCGTCGGGCTGCGCGGGGTGCTGCTGCTGGACGTCGCCAGCTACGTGTGCGCGATCGCCGTCGTGGTGGTCGTCCGGTTCCCGCGGACCCTCGCGTGGGCCCGCCGCGAGACGTTCTGGCAGGAGGTCGTCGGCGGCTGGCGCTACTCCCTCGGCGAGGGCGGCCTGCGGCCGGTGCTCATCTTCTTCGCCGTGCTCAACCTGTTCATGACGCCGCTGTTCCTGCTGCTGTCGCCGCTGGTGCTGTCCTTCGCCGACCTCGACGCGGTGGCCCGGGTCAGCATGGCCGGCGGCCTCGGCGCGATCCTCGGCGGCCTGCTGATGAGCTTCTGGGGCGGTCCGCGCCGGCAGCGGGTCCGCGGCATGCTGCTGGTCGTGCTGCTGCTGGCGGTGTTCAGCGCGCTGCCCGGGCTGCGGACCAGCGAGCTGCTCGTCGCGGTGGGCGCGCTGGGCATGTCGTTCGGCCTGACCCTCACCAACGGCATCTACACCACGATTGTCCAGGTGAAGGTGCCGCAACGGTTCCACGGCCGGGTGTTCGCGGTGAACACCGTCATCGCGTTCTCCACCATCCCCATCGGCTACGCGGTCGTCGGCCCGCTCGGCAGCCACCTGCTGGAGCCGCTGATGGCTCCCGGCGGGGCCCTGGCGGGCACGCTCGGCGCCGTCATCGGCACCGGCCCCGGCCGCGGGACGGCGCTGCTGTTCCTCGTCCTGGCGGCGGTGATGGCGGTGCAGGTCTTCGTGTCGCTGCGGCTGCCGAGCCTGGCCGGGTTCGACGACCGTGTCCCCGACGCCGTCCCCGACGACCTCATCGGCGCCCAGGTGCGCGCCGCGAAGGCCCGCGGCCTCGCCGCGAACGCGAACGTCAAGGAGTCCGACGATGAGTGAGCAGCTGTATCAGGTGGTCCGCAACGACGAGGACCAGTACTCGATCTGGCCGGCCGGGGAGGACCCGCCCGCCGGCTGGCACCCCGACGGCGCCGCCGGCAACCGGCAGGAGTGCCTCGACCACATCGACGCCGCGTGGACCGACATGCGTCCCCGCAGCGCGCGCTGAACGGCAGGAGACCGACCATGACAGCGCCCACCCCCGACACCACCGAGGCCACGGTCCTGCGCATCTGGACGGATCTCGGGCTGCCCGCCACGTCGGTCGACGACGACTTCTTCGTCCTCGGCGGCCAGTCACTGACCCTGGTCGCGTTCCTGGCCCGGATCCAGGAGACGATGGGCGTCGAGGTGCCCGTCGACACGTTGTTCGAGACGGACCTGACCGTCGCGGCGGCGGCCCGGGCGATCACCCAGGCGCAGCTCGACGGGCTCGCACCCGACGACCTGGCGGCGGTCATGGCCGAGCTGGACGGCATGTCCGACGACGAGATCGCGGCGCTGCTGGCCCAGGCCGAGTAGATGGCCGGCCTGACGGTTCTGCTGGCGCAGAACATGCGGTATCTGCCCAGCCACGGCGGCGCCAACCGGTCCAACCGGATCCTCCTGGAGGAACTCGCCGCCCGCGGGCACCGCTGCGTCGCGGTGACGCCGCTGCACGCCACCGAACACCGGCTCACCGTCGAGGACCTCCTCGCCGAGCTCGCCGGGCGCGGCGTCACCGACGCCCGGCAGACCGGCGACGCCGTCGTCTACACGCACCGCGGGGTGACCGTCCACGCCGTCACCGCGCCGGCCCGGCTCGCCGCGCACGTCCTCGCCGTCGCCGCCGCCGAGGCACCCGACCGGACCCTGGTCCCGTCCGACGACCCGGGCCTGCTGATGCTCGGCACCGCGCTGCGCGCCACCCCCGACCGGGTCGTGTACCTGGTGCACACGTTGCAGCAGCTGCCGTTCGGCCCGCGCGCGTTCTACCCGCAGGCGTCGGGGCAGCGGCTCCTGCGCCGGGTCGCCGGCGTGGTCGCCGTCAGTCGTGCCGCCCGCGACTACGTCCGGGTCCACGGCGGCCTCGACGCGACGCTCATCCACCCACCGGTCTACGGCGCCGGGCCGTGGCCGGCGAGCACCGGCGACGCGGTCACGATGGTGAACCCGTGCGGATACAAAGGACTGCCGATCCTGCTCGGGCTCGCCGACGCCTGCCCGGACGTGCCGTTCCTGGCCGTGCCCACGTGGGGCACCACCGCCGCCGACCGGGCCGCCCTCGCCCGCCGGCCGAACATCACGATCGTGCCGCCCGCCGACGACCTCGCCGCCGTGTACGCCCGCAGCCGGGTGCTGCTCATGCCGTCGCTGTGGGACGAGACGTTCGGCTACACCGCGGTCGAGGCGATGCTGCACGGCGTGCCCGTCCTCGCCGCCGACGTCGGCGGGCTCGGCGAGGCGAAGCTCGGCGTGCCGTACCTGCTGCCGGTCACGCCGATCAGCCGCTACCTGCCGCAGCGTCCGGACGCGCCGTACCCGGAGCCGGAGCTGCCGCCGCAGGACCTCGTCCCGTGGCTGGCCGCGCTGCGGCGCCTGCTCACCGACGACCGGCACCACGCGTCGATCGCCGCGGCCGGACGGGAGGCGGCGGGAGCGTTCGCCGGCGGCCTGGAGCCGGGCGCGTTCTCGCGGTATCTCGAGGCCGTCGACCCGGCGCGGCAGCGCGCCCTGGCCCTGCTCCTGGCCCGGCGGTCCGCGTGAACGACGACGACCTGCGGCTGCTGCTGCTCATCCGGCACTTCGAGACCGCGCTGCTCGACCTGTTCGGGCAGGGGCTGCTGTCCGGCACCACCCACACCTGCCTCGGCCAGGAGCCGGTCCCGGTCGCGCTGCGCCCGCTGCTGCACGCCGACGACTTCGTGTTCAGCAACCACCGCGGCCACGGGCACTACCTCGCCCGGTTCGGCGACCCGGCCGGCCTGCTCGCCGAGATCATGGGCCGGGAGGGCGCGGTCTGCGGCGGGGTCGGCGGCAGCCAGCACCTCAAGCGGGGCAGGTACCTGTCCACCGGCGTGCAGGGCGAGAGCCTCCCCGTCGCCGCGGGCACCGCCCTGCACCTCGCCCAACACGAGCCCGGCCGCCTCGCCTGCGTCCACATCGGCGACGGCACGTGGGGTGAGGGCGCGGTGTACGAGGCTCTGAACATGGCGGCGCTGTGGCGGCTGCCGCTGCTCGTCGCCGTGGAGCACAACGGCATCGCCCAGTCCACCCCGACCGCGGCGCAGCTGGCCGGCACGATCGCCGCGCGCGCCGACGCGTTCGGCGCCGCGTACCTGTACGTGCCCGCCGACGACGTGACGGACATGCGGGACCTGCTGGACAAGCCCCTCACCCGGGTCCGCGACGGCGGCGGCCCCCTCGTCGTGGAGTTCGCGACCCGGCGCCTCGGCCCGCACAGCAAGGGCGACGACCCACGCTCCGCCGTGGAGGTCGACCGGCTGCGGGCGGCCGACTGGCACACCCGCTACGCGGCAACGCTCGGGCCGCGCTTCACGGACCTCGACGCCGAGCAGCGCGACCGGATCGCCGCAGTGGTGCGCGACGTGACCGGGCGGCCACCCGTGCAGGAGCGGCGATGACGACGCACCGGCGGGTCGGCGACGCCCTGAACGCCGCCCTCGGCACGCTCCTGGCCGAGGACCCGGCGTTGTACCTGCTCGGCGAGGACATCGCCGACCCCTACGGCGGCGCCTTCGGCATCACCCGGGGGCTGTCCACCCGCTTCCCGCGGCAGGTCATCACCACCCCGATCAGCGAGGCCGGCATCGTCGGCGTCGCCAACGGGCTCGCCCTCGCCGGCGACAAGGCGATCGTCGAGATGATGTTCGCCGACTTCGTCGCGCTCGCCTTCGACCAGATCGTCAACTTCGCCGCCAAGTCCACCACGATGTACGGCCACCCCGTGCCGATGCCGGTCGTGGTGCGCTGCCCGACCGGCGGCAACCGCGGCTACGGCCCGACCCACAGCCAGAGCCCGCAGAAGCACTTCATCGGCGTGCCCGGTCTCGACGTGTACGAGCTGAGCCCGTATCACGACCCGGTCGCGCTGCTGCGGGAGCTGCTCGGCAGCGGCCGGC
Source organism: Dactylosporangium cerinum (assembly GCF_042653625.1). Lineage (NCBI taxonomy): Bacteria > Bacillati > Actinomycetota > Actinomycetes > Micromonosporales > Micromonosporaceae > Dactylosporangium > Dactylosporangium cerinum. The sequence continues at coordinate 374,209 of NZ_JBHSIU010000041.1, forward strand.
CGTCGCTGCTCTTCGAGGACAAGACCCTCTACGCCGCGCCGCTGCGCCCCGACGACCTGTTCCGCGTCACGCACCTCGGCGGCACGGCGGAGGTCCGCGTCGACGACGACATCCCCGCCGACGACTACCTGATCGTCGCCCCCGGCGGGCTGACCGGGCGCGCCACCGCCGCGATGCGCTCATTGCTGCTGCGGCACGAGCTGAGCGGCCGCCTGCTCGTCCCGGCCCGGCTCCACCCGCTCGACCTCGACCCGCTGCTGCGGGCCGCAACGTCGACGAGCCGGGTGGTCGTGGTCGAGGACGGACCGCCCGGCGCGGCCTGGGGCACCGAGGTCGCCTACCGGCTGCAGCAGGCGCTGTGGGGCACGTCGTCCGGGCCCGTGCGGCTCTGCCAGGCCGCCGACGGCGTCATCCCGACCGCCGCCCATCTGGAACGCGAGGTGCTCGTGCAGGCGGAGACCATCGTGCAGGCCGTGCTGGAGGCACACCGATGACCGAGATCCTGGTGCCGAAACTCAACGCCAATGACACCTCGTACACCCTGGTCGAATGGCTCGTCCCGGCGGGCACGGTGGTCGGCGCGGGCGACCCGGTCGCGACGGTGGAGACGTCGAAGGCGGCGGAGGACCTGCCGAGCCCGGGTGACGGCGTGCTGCACCACCTCGTCGCCGTCGGGGCGGAGTGTGCCGTGGGCGCGGCGATCGGGCGGTTGTTCGGGTCGGCGGCGGACCGGGACCGGTTCCTGGCCCCGGATCCCGGCGCCGGCGGCGGGCCGGTCATCACGGAGCCGGCGTTGCGGGTGATGGCGGAGCGGGGCATCTCCGTCGCCGCGGTGCATGCGCTCGGGCGCAAGGTCGTCCGGGTCGCCGACCTCGCCGCGCTGGATCCGGCCGGCACCGCCCCGGATCGTTCGGAGCCGCACGCCACCGGCCCGGATCGTTCGGTGCCGGACGTCGCCGGCCCGGAGCCGGACATTTCGGGTGGCGGGCGGCGGGTCGAGCTCACCGCGGCGCAGCGGGCCGTCGGCGTCGTGGTCGCCGAGTCGCACCGCACCGTGCCGGCCGCGTTCGTCGCCGTGAAGGTCCCGCTCGACACGGCGGCCGAGCACGCCAGGGCGCTGACCCGCGAGCACCGCCGCCTCGTCGGCGTGCCCGAGCTGCTCATCGCCGCAATCGGCAGTCTCCTGGCCACGCACCCGTTGTGCTTCGCCCGCCTGGTCGCCCCCGGCGTCGTGCACGTGCCCGGCACCGCCGACGTCGGCGTCACCATCGACGTCGGCAAGGGCCTGCACGTGCCGGTCCTGCGCGCCGTGGAGGCCACCCCGGTCCACGACCTCGCCGCCCGGCTGATGGCCCACCGGATGACCGCGCTGCGCGGCACATTCCGGGCCGGCGACCTCACCGGCGCGAACATCCTCCTCGCCCTGCACACCGACGACGACGTCACCCACGCCGTCCCCGTGGTCCTGCCCGGCACGTCGTGCGCCGTGTCCCTCGCGGGCCGCCAGACGGAGCTGTTCCCCGGCCCGGACGGCGCGGTGGCCCAGCGGACCGTGGTGCAGCTCGGCCTCGCCTACGACCACCGCGTCCTCAACGGCCGCGACGCCCTCGCGTTCCTCCGCGACCTCAGCGCCGCCCTCCAGCACCCGGCGTGATCGACAGCACCGGCCGTTCGGGGCCGACCGAGGCCGTTGCGGCCGTGACCCGCCACCGCCCGTCCCGCGGCAGCCCCTGCACGACGCTGCCGCTGCGGATCGTCCGGCCGCCGACCAGGTCCTCGGCCAGCGCGGTCAGGTAGGCGGCCATGTGCTCCTCGGGCAGCCCGCTGAAGACGCACTCCAGGTCGGGCAGACCGAGCGGGCCCAGCCCCAGGGTGTCCATCAGCAGCAGGCCGGGGCTGCCGGCGACGTTGAACAGCCGCACGTTGACCAGCCCGGCCAGGGGACGCACGGCCAGCGCCCCGGGCGGGGTGGCGACGCCGCTCGCCGGCCACCAGATCCCGGCCGGGGCCGGCACCTCGGCCAGACCACGCACGGCCGACGTGAACGCCCGGATCCGGTTGGCGGGGGCGAACGACGTACCGAAGATCTCGGTGACCGTCACGGTGTGCCGGACCGCCGCCATCGTCGCCGCGGCGTCCGGCCATTCCCAGGTCTGGGTGAGATCCCGGCGGCCGCGGGCGTCACCGGGCTGCGGCAGCGGCCGTCCGACCGCCACGAGCAGGCGGATGTCCACGCCGTCGCTGGTGAGCGTGGTGAGCTCCGGGAAGGCGACCATCAGCCCCCCGCCGCGGCCCGTGCCGTCGACGAGCTCGGCCGACGGCCAGTGCCGCCGGATCCCGGACAGCACGTCTGCCGGGCGCGGCCGCACCGCGTCGACGTAGCAGAGCTCAGCCGCCAGTCCAGCGTTCATCGGGCCCTTCGACTCCTCAGACCACTCGCGCATCATGCCACGATGGCGCACCTGTGCCGATCCGCAATCCGGTGGCGGATCCCGACCGGGTCAGCCGATGATTGCCCGGTGACAGCGCATCCCGGCACCGGTCTCGTCGTCGCCGTCGTGAAACCGGCGGAGCCGCCGGCCCGCCAGGCGCTGCGCGACTACTACCACGACATCGGCGGGCGGTACTACGACCGGCCGATGACCGAGGCGGAGATCGACGACATCCTCACCGAGGAACCCGACGAGGACCTGCAGCCGCCGACCGGCTGGTTCTGGGTCGCGACCAGCGAGGACCGCGTCGCCGGCTGCATCGGCCTGCGCTACGTCACCGAGGACGGCGTCCGCGTCGGCGAGCTGACCCGGGTCTTCGTGTCGGACACCGTCCGCCGGCAGGGCCTCGGCGCGAGGCTGCTCGGCGTCGTCGAGCGGCAGGCCCGCGCCGACGGCGTCCCCTCCCTGCGCCTCGACGTCCGCACCGACCTGGTCGAGGCCCGCGCCCTCTACGCCCGGCACGGCTTCCACGAGGTCCCGCGGTTCAACGACAGCCCGTACGCCGGCCACTGGTTCAGGAAGGCGCTGCGCTGATCCGCTCGAGGTTGCGCCGCGCCGCCGCCGTCCCGGGGTGATGCTCGCCGTGCCGCGTGACGCACGCCTCGATCACCGCGGTGAGCTCGATCGTGGCGTTGGCCACGTCGCCCTGCAGCAGCATCACCCGCGCGATCCCGTCGCGGGCGGCCAGATGCTCCGGGTCGAGCGGGTCGCTCAGCTCGGCCGCCCGCTCGTAGGCGCGGTAGGCCGCCATCAGGTCCCGCTGCTCCCGCAGCACCATCGCGTAATCGTTCAAGCCGGCCGGCGAATCGAAGGCCGCGGCGGCCAGGGCCCGCGCGCCGGCGAGGTCACCGGCGGCGAGCCGGGCGATCGCCGGGCCGTCCGGAGCCGACTGCCGCCGGGCGATGCGCGTGTCCGGGTGCGCCGGGCCGAAGAGCCGCTCGTAGAGCTCCGCCGCCTGGGCGTGCTCCCCGGTGATCCGCGCGACGCCGTTGCGCGCCGCCACGGACTCCGGGTGCGCGTCGTCGAGCAGCCGCCCGCACCGCGCAAGGGTGTCGCGGTAGCGGTCGCCGGCCGCCTCCCGCTCGCCGTGCGTCAGCAGCGCCGCCGCGAGGCCGTTCGCCGCGGCCAGGGTCGGCACCGCGTCCGCGCCGTTCTCGTCCTTCTGCAGCTGGTACGCCGTCAGCCACACCGCCACCGCCCGGCCCGGGGCGCCCTCAGCGAGGTGCACCGCGGCGAGCCCCTGCAGCAGCTCGGCCGTGTAGTCCTCACCGCCGGTGGCGCCCAGCGCCTCCTCGAACCGTTCGGCGGCGCCGGTCAGGTCGCCGCGTTCGGCCCGGTCCAGCGCGTCGGAGTGCAGCTCGTGCACGGTGTCCGTCGCCTGCCGCTCCACCCGGGTGGCCCGGACCTCGCGCCACTTCAGCCAGCCGACACCGGCGAGGAGCACGGCCACGACCGCGAGGACCCACGACCCGAGCCATCGACGAGACCGGCGACGATGCAGGCCAGCGGGCACGCGGCGGCGACGACCACGACCGCCGTCACGACGCCCTCGCGCGTCCTGCCCATCGTCACATCATCGCCGCGCCCGGCGTGCCGGGCGCGCGGTGAGTCGCGCATCCGTTAGTCGGCGTTGGTCTCCGTGTGCAGCAGGGCGGCGGCGGTGGACCGGGCGACAGCGGCCGCGGCCGGCGTGCGTTCCCGGAGCGCGGTGACGATGGCGCCGTCCATCAGCATCACGAACTGCGCCGCGAGCGTCGCGTGCCGGGCGTATCCGGCGGTGGCGAGCAGCCCGTCGACGTAGGTGGTGACGGCCCGCTTGTGCGCGTCGGCGACCTGGTGCGCCACGCTGTGCGGGTCGGCGGTCTCGACGATCGTGTTGATGAACGCGCAGCCGCGGAAGTCGGCGCGGGCGAACCGCTCCGCGAGGGCGTCGAAGACGGCGAGGGGGCGGTCGTCGCGGCCGTGCGGCACCGGGCCGGCGATCCGGTCGACGGTCTCCCGCAGCCAGTCCCGCCAGTCCTGGTCGCGGCGGCGCAGGACCGCCACGACCAGGTCGTCCTTGCCCGGGAAGTGCCGGTACATCGAGGCCCGGCCCACGCCGGACTCGGCCACGATCCGGTCGACGCCGACCGAGCGGATCCCTTCGGCGTAGAAGAGCCGCTCGGCGGTGTCGAGCAGCCGGTCACGGGCACGGGTCGGCACGACGCGAACCTTACCGCGCGACGGTTTCGCCGGCGCCGCGGTCGCGCGCGCCCCCGCCCGCGCGCCCGCCGTCGGCCGGCCGGGCCTCCTCCGCCGGTTGGCCGGCGGCCGGTTGGGCGGCGGCCGGTTGGGCGGCGGCCGGTTGGGCGGCGGCTTTCCGAGCGGCGGCGGAGTCGCCGGCGGCTTTCCGGGCGGCGGCGAGGGTCAGTGCGGCGGCGTTCCAGACCACGTATCCGGCGACCGCGAACGGCACCAGCAGCGGCCGGCCGGCGGCGACGGCACCGGCCGCCACGACGGCGAGGAGCACCGCGCGGACCACCGCACCGTTGCGGGCGAGGCTCCCCAGGACGCTCATCGGGCCACCTCGAGCGCCACCGGCGGGAAGTCCAGCTCCGGCTGGGCCAGGTGGTTGAAGGAGTTCGACAGCACGTTGAGCGCGACGTGCGCGACGACCTCGGCCAGCTCCGCGTCGGTCACGCCGGCCGCGCGGGCGGCGGCGAGCTGCTCGTCGCCGACCCGGCCGCCCTCGTGCAGCACGGTGTGCGCGACCGCCAGGATCGCCGCGACGTGCGGGTCGGCGTCGGCGCCGAGCCGGGTTTCGGTCACCTGCTGGTCGGTCAGGCCGAGTTTCGCCGACCGCATCACGTGCGCGGCGACGCAGTAGGCGCAGCCGTTCTCCTGCGCGACCAGCAGCGCGAGCTGCTCGCGGACCCTGGCGCGCAGCACGCCACGGGTCAGGGCGTCGCGCAGCGCCAGGTAGCCGGCGAGGGCCTGCGGGCCGTTCGCCAGGGCCGCGTACAGGTTCGGCACCCGGCCGAGCTGGCGCCGGGTCTCCTCGAGCAACTCCCCCTGCCGCGGGTCGGCGGTCTCCAGGGTCACGAGCGGAAGACGGTTCACCACGATCCTCCAAACGGTAACGATCAGTCTCATCTTGCGAGCCAAACGGTACTGATCATTACCGTTCTTGGGAAGCGTGTGCTGGACCACCCTCCGGCGGGCGTCAGGCCGGGTCGATGACGCCGCTGACGAAGGCCTCCGGGTCGACGGTGCCGGGGCGGTCGCTGACCTGGCCGTCGCCGAGCTCGATGACCCGCCACACCCCGTCGGCGCGCAGTGCCAGATCCACCGTGACGAACGGCAGGCGCAGCGCGGCGACGAGCGGCTCGACGGCGGACAGGTCCAGCCCGGCGGGCGGCGCGTCGTGCGGGGTGTCCGGGTGCGGCCCGACGAGGCGGCACACCCCGCCGACCCACCAGGTGCGGACCTCGGCCGAGCCGAACTCCTCGAACCGGCGCAGCACGAACCCGCCGGTGAACTCGTCGTCGCGCAGCTCCCGGAACCGCGCCGCCACCGTCCATGCGGCGTCCACGTCGGCGAGGTCGGGGATGTACACGGCCTCGTGCCAGTAGTGCTTCATCGATTTCGTGTAGTCGCGCAGGACCGCCGGGCCGGGCCCGAGCGCCGCCGCGGCCCGTTCGAACACGTCCCGGTCGTCGCCGGTCGACCACTGCGTCGGCGGCGTGACGTCCGACAGGGCCGCGTACCAGCCCGGCAGCTCGTGCGCCTGCCGGTACTGCGCGGCCCCGGTGCGCAGCTCGACCCCGCGGTCGGCGAGCGCCCCGGCGAACGCGGCGTACTGCCCGGCACGCAGCATCCAGCCGCGGTAGACGGCGGTGCCGGCGTCCTGCGGCACCCGGGCGACTCCCCTGGTCGCACCGTCCGCGGAGGTCAGCGCGTCGTGGTCGACGACCGCCACGTCCAACCCCGCCGCGCGGGCGGCCCCGGCCTCCGCGGCGAAGTGCTCGTCAGGACGGCGGGGGCGCAGCGGGTCGGCCGGTACCAGCAACATCATCGGGCCATGGTGCCATCGAAATTCCGTGCCGGGGCGACACGACGGTCGATATGGTGCTCGAATGGGCGAGCTCGAGTTCACGACGGATACGGCCGCGTTCCTCACCGCGGCCGGTGACCATCTGGCCGCCGAACCGGTCCTGAACACGGTCGTGACCGCCAACGCGCACCGGCCCCGGACCTGGCCGGACGGCGGCCCGCCCCAGCACTTCTGGTGGCTGATCGTGCGGGACGCGGCCGGTGCCGTCGTCGGGGCGGGGATGCGCACCGCGCCGGACCCGCCGCACCCGCTGTTCCTGCTGCCGATGCCCGGCGACGCGGCGGTCGAGGTGGCCCGCGCCCTGCACGGCCGCGGTGAGGAGACCCTCGCGGTCCACGGGGCGCTGCCGGCCGCCGAGCGGTGCGCAGAGGAGCTGACCCGCCTCGGCGGTGGCCGGGCCGAGGTCGTGATCCACACCCGGCTGCACGAACTCGGCGAGCTCGTCCCGCCCAGGCCCGCGCCGGGGCACCTCAGGGTCGTGACCGACGACGACATCGACCTGGTCGGCCTCTGGGTCGACGCGTTCCTCGGCGACGCCGACGAGCAGGCCGGCCGGGCCCGGGGCACCGGCGTGCACGTCATGCCCGACCGCGCGGAGCTGCTGCGCCGCATCGGTGAGCAGCAGTACTGGTTCTGGGTCGACGGGACCGGCCGGCCGGTGTGCCTCACGGGCGTGACGCCGCCGCTGTACGGCGTGGCCCGCGTCGCCCCGGTGTACACGCCGCCGGAGCAGCGGGGGCGCGGCTGGGCCAGCAACGCCGTCGCCGAGGTCTCCCGCCGTGCACGGGCCGGCGGTAACCGGGTGTGCCTGTTCACCGACCAGGCCAACCCGACCTCGAACAAGATCTACGCCGCTCTCGGCTACCGCCCGGTCGTCGACATGGCCAATCACGTGATCGTGCGCTGAGCCCCGCCGGTCTGGCGGTGCCGGCCCGCGCCGCGGGTGGACGGCGGCTGCGACGCTGGGCGGGTGACGCCACCCTTGCCCTGGCCGACCCGCACGGAGCTGGAACGCTGCTTCGCCGGCATCCTCGACGGCAGCCGCTCCCGCGAGGACGTCGACCGCTGGGCCGCGCCCTGGCACACCGACCCGGACACCACCGGCGACCAGGTCGTATGGCTGGCGCTCAACATGCTGCACGGCATCGACCTGCGCATCGCCCCCGACGGCCCGTACCTGCACTCCGACGAGCAGGTCCGGCAGTGGCTGGCGGCGTACCGCCAGGTGTGCGCCACAACGCCGGAACCGCCGGCCTACCATGGGCCGGGTGTTCCTTCTTGAGCTCGCCTTCGACGGCAGTCCCGACCGGCTCGCGCTGCGCCCGGCGCACCGTGAGCGGCTGCAGGCCCTCCACGCCGCGGGCAAGGTGGTCCTCGCCGGGCCGTACTCCGACGAGAGCGGCGCGCTGCTGGTCTTCGACGTGAGCGCGGCGGAGTTCGCGGCGATCATCGACGAGGACCCGTACTACCGGGCGCCGGGCGTGACCATCGCCCGCCGGCAGGAGTGGAACCCGATCTTCCGCTGAGCGCTCAGCCGCCCTTCTGTTCCGACGCCGACGGGCGGATCCGGATCGTGCCGATCGTGGCGCCCTTGCCGTCGTAGGCGGTGACGAGCGGGTACTGCTCCGGCGGCAGCGGCGTCGTGCGGCCCTCACCGTCGGGGATGTTGTGCGGCAGCGGCTTGCCCTGCCGCTGCTCCCAGAACATCGTGACCGACCGGTTGGCGCTCCACCGGGCGTACTTCGCCTCGACGGTCTTGCCGGCGGCCTGGACGGTGACGCGGCCGGGCTCGGCGAACACGGCGCCGAACTCGATCAACGTGCCGTCGGGCGTGACGCACTGGTGCACGTCGAGCCACCGGACCGGTTCGGTCTGCATCGTGTCGGCGAAGAACCCGTAGCCGCCGGCGCAGGGCTGGTCGACCTCGACCGCGCCGGTGCGCCGGTCGCGCCACGCGTGGTCCAGGTGCGGCCAGTCGGGTGAGCCGCCCCAGAAGTACAGCACCATCTCCTTGCCGCCGATCACGATGCCGGTCGGGACGGTGTCGCCGACCGGCAGGGCGCTGGGGTTCACCGTGATCGGGACCGGCGACGGCGTCTCAAGCCCGCCGGGCTGCCCGTCCGGGCCCTTGGCCGCGCACGCCGCCAGCCCGACGAGCACCGCCGCCGACACGATCACCCCTGGAACCGAAAGCCGATGCATGCCGCCTCCTCTGCCGTCAATGACGAGCTGGCCGGCTCACATGGTTGCCTCACCCCGGTCGATCGGGAGGCCGAAGGCGGCGAACAGGTCGGGCCGGTGGACGTCCAGCACCGCGGCGACCCCGGCCTTGGTCAGGGTCAGCACCTGGATCGAATGGGCGTGGAAGGCACGGTCGCGGCCCCGGACGTACCAGGCGAACGCGGGCTGCCCGTTCGCGGCCGTCTCCACCATGAGCCGGTGCCCCTCCCCCGGCAGCATCCTCGACCGCAGCAGCCGCAGCACGGCGTCGCGGCCGGCGAACCACGTCGGGATCGGTGGCATCTCCCAGCGGGTGTCCTGGGTCAGCAGGCCCTCCAGGGTGGCGAGGTCCGCGGTCTCGAAGGCCCGGGCGTAGCGGTCGAGCAGCGCCCGCCGCTCCGGCTCGTCCGGTTCGCTGATCTCGTCCTCGGCGGGTGCGAGCCGGGCCAGCTCGGCGCGCGCCCGCTGCAGCGAGCTGTTGACGGCCGCGGTGCTGGTGTCGAGCAGGCCGGCCACCTCGGCCGCCGGCCAGGCGAGCACGTCACGCAGGATCAGCGTGGCGCGCTGCCGGGGCGGCAGGTGTTGCAGCGCCGCGACCATCGCCAGCCGCAGGCTCTGCCGGGTCCCGACGACCGTGGCCGGGTCGGCGCTCATCAGCAGGTCGGGCAGTGGCTCCAGCCAGTGCGTCTCCAGGTCGTGCGGGCGCACGTCGTCCGGGTCGGTGCCGGGCGCGCCCAACGCCGACGGCACCAGCCGGCGGCTGCTGTGCTGCAGGGCGTTGAGGCAGACCCGGGTCGCGATCCGGTAGAGCCAGGTCCGGACCGACGAGCGCCGCTCGAAGTCCGCGAACCCGCGCCAGGCCCGCAGGTAGGTGTCCTGGACCGCGTCCTCCGCGTCGTGCAGCGAGCCGAGCATCCGGTAGCAGTGCGCCACCAGCTCGCCGCGGTGCAGCGCGAACTCGTCCTCCAGGTTCATCGCCGCTCCTGGACTAGATCCTGCCGGGCGACGTCCTGAACGGTCCGGCGCCGGGCGCCGATGCCGAGTCCCGCGAGCGCCCCCAGCAGCGACAGTACGCCGCAGACGGCCAGGGCCCGGCTGAACCCGCCGGCAAATGAGCCGTAACCGCCGGCGGCGGCGAACACCGCGGCCAGCAGCGCCACCCCGACCACCCCGCCGAGCTGCCGCATCATGCTGTAGATCCCGGAGGCGATGCCGACCGCGCCCGGCGGCAGCGCGCCGATGCTGGCGCTCTGCGTCGCCGGCATCGCCATCGACACGCCGCAGCCGGCCACGATGAGCGGCGCGACCAGGTCGGCGTAGTGGACCGCGCCGGCGTCGACCCGGCTGATCCAGAACATGCCGGCCGCCTGCAGCGTCAGGCCGGCCACGACGAGGGGCCGTTCACCGACGCGGTCCACGAGCCGGCCGGCGATCGGCGCCACCAGGAACAGGGTCGCCGTCCACGGCAGCAGCCGCAGCCCGGCGAGCAGGGGGCCGGAGCCGAACGCGACCTGCATGAACTGGGCGAGGAAGAACACGGCGCCGAACAGCGCCGCGGTGAGCATGAACCCGGCGGCGTTGCCGGCCGAGAACGAGCGGGACCGGAAGAACGCCGGCGGCACCATCGGCTGCGGCGCCTGGACCTGCCAGATCAGGAATGCCACCAGGAGCAGGCCGCCGAGTGCCAGCGAGCCGACCACCTCGGCGCTGCCCCAGCCCGCCTCCGCGCCGCGGACGACGCCCCACACGAGGCCGAGCACGGCGAGGGTGCTCAGCACCGCGCCGCCCGGATCGAGCCGCCGCGCCGGTCCCGTGCTCTCCGGGATCCGCCGCATGACCAGCGGGACCGCCGCCGCGGCGACCGGCACGTTGATCCAGAAGATCCACTGCCAGGCGAGCCCCTCGGTGACGGCGCCACCGATCACCGGGCCGCTCAGCACGGCCAGCCCGGTCAGTCCGCTGAAGACCCCGATCGCCCAGCCGCGGCGCTCGGGCGGGAACGCGGCGCCGAGCAGCCCCATCGCGAGGGGCATCACGACCGCCGCGCCGACGCCCTGGACGGCCCGCGCGGCGATCAGCGCCGTCGTCGACGTCGCCAGCGCGCAGCCGACCGACGCGACGCCGAACAGCGCCAGCCCGGCCGCGAACGTGCGCCGCCGCCCCCACCGGTCGCCGAGCGCCGCCGCGGTCAGCATCAGCATCGCGAAGCTGAGGCTGTAGGCGTTCATCGTCCATTCCAGTTGTTCCACCGTCGCGCCGAGGTCGTGCCTGATGGTGGTCAGCGCCGCCGCGACCACCAGGACGTCCAGCGCCACCACCACCGAGCCGATCGAGGTCAGCCCCAGCACCCAGCGCTGCTCGACGGTTGTGCGTTGTGTACCGCTCACGAAAGGTCCCCCAAAGTCGCTGTCACTGGTACTGACCGCGATGGAGGACCGGACTCATCGCCCGGCGGCGACGAATTTTCAGGCGACCGGCAGCGGGCTGAGCACCAGCACCTCGGCCGGACCGGGCGGCGTCAGTGCGGGATCTGGCCGAAGAAGTCCTCGGCGAGGTCCCGCACGTCCCAGACGCTGACACCGGCGGCTCGCAGCCGCGCGTCACCGTTGGCCGACTCGTTCAGGGCCGACCACGCGACGGCCACCTCGTCCCGGGACGCGGTCACCGTGTGCCACGAGGCGCGCGGGACGGACACCTGGTCGCTGCGCAGCCGGCCCGCGACGGCCAGGGCCGCGGCCTCGGTGTGGCCGCTGCGCACCTCCCATTCCTCGCCGAGCCCCTCGACGACCGCCTCGATGACCGAGGCCAGGAGCTCGAACTGGGCCGGGTCGCCCTCCAGCCGAAGCTCGTCCGGGCGCAACCGCAGCAGCGTCCGGGCGACCGGCACGTCGTCGCTGCCGACCGACATCTCACCGAGCGCGAACTGGATGTTCTGCCAGTGCCACGCCTGCGCCAGCCGCAGCGCGGTCGTCCCGTCCGGGGCGGCCAGGGTCCGGTCGGCGCCGGCGAGCAGCAGCACCGCAGCGGCGGCGCGGTGGTTGCGTTCCACCGCGTGCATGAGGGCGGACCGGCCGCGCGGGTCGGTGGCGTCGACGTCCGCGCCGGCCCGGACCAGCAGGTCCACGGCGGCGTGGTCGCCGAGCCGGGCGGCCAGCACGAGGGCCGGGGTGCCGTCCGCGCGGCGCTGGTCCGGGTCGGCGCCGTGGTCGAGCAGGATCCGGAAGACGGCCGGCGGCGCGGACGCCCGCACGGCCGCGACCACCGGCGGGTCCTCGCGCGGTCCCGTGGTGGCGCCCAGCTGCAGCAGCACGTCAAGGGTGTCCAGCAGCGCCAGCGCCGGCTGGAAGGCGACCTCGGAGATGACGTGCCCGAGAACGCTCTGCCGGCGGTCGGGCTCGGCGGCGGACGCGCCCGCGGCGACCAGCAGCCGCACCACGCCGGCGTGCCCGGCGCCTACGGCGACGCGCAGCGGCGTGGCGCCGTACCGCCCGGCGCCGCCGACCGTGGCGCCCGCCTCGAGCAGCAGCGTGACGAGGTCCGCGCGGCCGGCCCGCGCGGACTCGAGCAGGACGCCCCAGCTGTGCCGGTCGACGAGTGCATCGGGGTCGGCACCGGCGGCCAGGGCGGCGGCGACACCGGCCGCGTCGCCGCCGGCAACGGCCGCGCGCAGCTGGTCGTCGAAGGTCACCGGCCGACTATAGGCCGCACCGGATCGTGCACCTGCGGCGAAACCACGTACCGACGGCCTCCGATGAACGGCACAGCGGGTTACCCTGTCAGTTCCGACGGTGATCCTGCCCCGGAGGTGGCGATGTCGGTCCCCGATCCCCGGCGCGAGGCCGAAGGCTGGCAGGCCCTGGCCCATTCGGCGGTGGCGGCCGCGGTCTTCTACCCCTTGGCGACCTACGGGCCGGGATGGTGGCGCGGCGCGCGGCTGCCCTACATGGATCCGCCGTTCGACCTGGCGTGGCTGCATGACGCCTTCGCGTGGACGGCGCAGTACGTCGGGCCGGTGCTGACCGGGGCGTTCGGCGGGATGGCCCTGCTGCTGCTCATCGTGGCGGCGTTCACCAGCGGGTTCAGGTCCGAGTCGGCAGCGGTCGGGCGGGTGGTGTCGGCCGGCTGGTCAGCGCCGGTGCTCGCGCTGTTCGCGGTCGCGGCCCTCGCCGTGGCCTGGTTCGCGCTCAGCCAGGTCGCCGCGTTCATCGCCCCGTTCCTGGGGATGTACCACGGGGAGATCTACCCGGCGGTCCCATGACCCGCATTACGGCATGTAGCTCAACGTGTTTGAGCGCATACCTGGAGTGTTGATGCGGGCATTGCTGGCGACGATCGTGATGGCGGCCACCCTCGTGGCGCCCGCGCAGGCAGTCGCGGCACCCGCGCGGCCGAACGTGCTGCTGCTGCTCATGGACGACGCCCGGACCGGGCAGACGTTCGTGATGCCGCGCGCCCTGGCCTGGCTGCGCGACCACGGCACCAGCTTCCCCAACGCGATGGTGAGCACGCCGAGCTGCTGCCCGAGCCGGGCGACGATCCTGTCCGGCCGGTACGCGCACAACCACCACGTCACGCAGCAGGCCGCCGTCGGCCGGTTCGACCACACCCGGTCGTTGCAGCACGAGCTGTACACCGCCGGGTACCGCACCGCCGCCGTCGGCAAGCTCTTCAACACCTGGGACCTCACCCGGCGCCCGCCCTACTTCGACCAGTGGGCGCTGACCGGCGGCGGCTACGTCGACGCGGACTTCGTCGTCGACGGGGTGGCGACGAAGGCGCCCTACTCCACCACGTTCATCGGCAGCCAGGTCAACCGCTACCTCGACCGGTTCGAGCGCGACGACGCCCGCCCGTGGTTCATCTACGCCGGCTTCACCGCCCCGCACGCGCCGCAGGTGCCGGAGCCGCGGTACGCCAACGTCAGCTACCCGTGGGCGGGCAACCCGGCGACCCGGGAGACCGACCGCAGCGACAAGCCCGCGTACGTGCGCCACTTCAACCGCACCCAGGAGCAGGGCGCCGAGGAGCGGCAGGGCCAGCTGCGCACGCTGCGCTCCGTCGACGACGAGGTCGAGTCCATCCGCCGGCAGCTGGAGGCCCGCGGCGAGCTCGAGAACACCCTGGTGATCCTGATGTCGGACAACGGCAAGTTCTGGGGCGAGCACGGCCTGCAGGAGAAGTTCATGCCCTACCTGCAGGCCGAGCGCGTGCCGCTGCTGATGTCGTGGCCGGGGCGGCTGGACCGGGGTGACGACCCGCGGCTGGCCGCGAACCTCGACATCACCCCGACCGTGCTCGCCGCCGCCGGACTGACCCCGAGCTACCAGGTCGACGGCCGCAACCTCCTCGTGCCCGGCGACCGCTCCGCGCTGCTCACGGAGTACTGGCGCGACCCGGCCAACGGCGCCGGCATCCCGCCGTGGGCGTCGACGTATGTGCCGGAGCGCTACCGGTACACCGAGCTCTACGACGACACCGGCGCCGTGATCGACCGCGAGTACTACGACCTCGCCCGCGACCCGTGGCAGCTGACGAACCTGCTGCGCGACGGTGTTCCCGGCAACGACCCGGCGCTCGGTCCGCTGTCGGCAGCGCTCGCCCGACAGCGGACCTGCGCCGGACCCGCCTGCCCGTGACTATCTGCTGGGCATCGGGGTCCGGTGCGTGCCGGGCACGCCCCGACCGGCCTTGGGTGTCCTGGCAGTGGGTGGTGTACCGGTGAGCTTCGCCGCGATCGCGTTGCTGCGTGGCTGCCCTGCCGCGCTGAGCAGCCGGAGCCCTTCGGCCTTGAGCGGGGCGGCCGCGTGGGAGCGTTCGCGGCGCTCCAGCAGGCCGGCGCAGTGCAGCAGGGCGATCCCGAGCCGGCCGCCCGGCAGCACGCGCCGCCCCCGCTCGACGGCGATGAGCTCCTCGACGGCGGCCAGGGCCGCGTCGGCGCGGCCCGCCTCTTCCAGGGCCACGGCCACCGCGAGCAGGTCCCACCCGGGGCCGTCGTCCACCACGCGGCGCCTGCGCTGCCGCGTCACCACCTCCGTGAGCACGTCGATCTTCGCGCTGATCAGGTCGCGGGCCCAGGTGAGCAGGGCGGTCGCTGCCTCGTCGAGCAGGGCCTCGACGGCGCCCGCCGGGGCCGCCGGGGTGAAGCCGTCCACCAGGTCACCGAGCGCCCGGGCGAGCCGGGGCCGGTACACGTCCGGTCGTACTGTCGTCATGATGCGGTACGCCTGCACCAGCTCGTACCGTCGCGGCCGGTCCTGCAGCAGCACCACGCGCGCCCACGTCACCATGCCGGGATCGAGCAACACATACCTCCAGCGTCGGGAGCGACCACCGTACGACGAAGAAACCCCAGGTCAACAGGGCTACTCACCCGAGTGATCGGCGCCGATACGTGCGGTATGCTTTTGACGGTTGACGGTTGCGCCGACCCCGTAGTCTCTATCGACATGAGTCGATTTATGTCGGGGACGGCCGCCGTCGCGGCGGCCGCTGTCCTCGCGATCACGCTCAACCCGGTGCCCGCCAGTGCCGCGACCGTCCCGACCGCCGTGTTCACCCAGGACAGCACCTGGCCATCCGGCAACTCGGGCCACTACACCGTCACCAACGGCGGTGCCACGGCCCTGCCGAACTGGCGGGTCGAGTTCGACCTGCCGGCCGGCACGACCATCTCCCACTACTGGAACGCCACCATCACCCACTCGGGCACCCACTACGTCGCGCTCGGCGCCTCGTGGAACGCGAGCCTCGCGCCGGGCGCCTCGACGAGCTTCGGCTGGGTCGCCGCCGGGACCGGCACGCCACAGCGGTGCCTGCTCAACGCCGCACCGTGCGACGGCCTGCCGTCCACCCGCGACGTCCGCCCGCCGACCACCCCCGCCGCGCTGCGCGGCACCGCCCAGGCCAGCAGCTACACCCTCAGCTGGAACGCGTCCACCGACGACCGCGCCGTCACCGGCTACGAGATCTACAGCAACACCAGCAGTACCCCGCTGGCCACCGTCACCACGTTGAGCTACAGCATGCCGACACCACCGCCGATGGTCATGTCGTTCGGGGTGCGGGCCGTCGACGCCGCCGGCAACCGCTCCCCCTTCGCGGTCGTCGGCCTCGGCACCCCACCGGACACCACGCCACCCGGCCCGCCGTCCGGCCTGACCCTGCGCGGCCCGGTCGACGGCTCCTGGACGGTCGGCTGGACCGCCGCCACCGACGACCAGTTCGTGGCCGGTTACGAGGTGGCCCTCAACGGCACCGTCATCAGCCTGGTCGGCAACACCACCGCCTACGTGCCCTACACGGGCTACGGCACGTACATCGTCACGATCAGGGCCTTCGACGCCGCCGGCAACTTCTCGACCCGGGCCCAGATCGGCATCGCGGTCGACCCGCCACCCCCGCCGCCGCCCGGCGCCTGACCCCGGCCCGCACGCCAAGCCAAAGATCCTGCCCGCTCGATCGAAGGAGCGCTGTGGCCCCCGGACAACCACAGCGCTCCTTCGAGCACCTGATCGCCGACGCCCCAGAACGTCGCGACGCTAGGTGGTCCGGAAGGTGGCCATCATCGCCATGTCCTCGTGTTCCAGGTTGTGGCAGTGCAGCAGGTAGCGGCCCGGGTAGTCGGTGAACCGAACGGCCACGTCCACCGACTCGCTCGGGGAGAGGTCCACGGTGTCTTTCCAGCCGGCGTCGTGCGGGCCGGGGCCGCTGCCGCGGCGAACGAGCACCTGGAACGGGTCGAGGTGCAGGTGTACGGGGTGGTGTAGGTCCGAGGTGAACCGCCGCCGAAGTCCACGACGACCTCGCACCGTTCGCCGGGGGCCAGGAGCACCGAGGCGTGTGTGCGTGGTCGCTCCAGCAGCCCGCCGTCCGACCCGATCTGCACGAGCGGTGCCCGTGGCGGGTTCAGGGTGAGCTGGTAGCGGCGCGCGTTCGAGGCGTTGAGCAGCCGGAGGCGGTAGCGGGCGGCGGTGACCTCCAGCACCGGCCAGGGCGCGCCGTTGACGAGGATGACATCACCGAGCACCCCTTCCATGTACGCGTCGGTGACGCCGGCGCCGTGGTGGTGCGCCGGATACCGGAACGAGCCGTCCTCGTCGAAGGACCGGTCGGTGATCATCAACGGGATGTCCCGGTCGCCCTGCGGTAGCCCCAGCTCGTGGCGGCAGGTGACCGGATGGTGGCGCCACTCGGGCTCACGAGCCCCCGCTGGCAGGTGCTCTGAGCGGTCATTGACGCCGAACGCGCCCAGCCCGTTGCCTGGCTCGCCCGCGACATGGGCGGAAATCGCCAGAACGTGCAGCGAATCGTGAACGACCTGCAGACGCTGGGGTTCGTGACACTCGAGGAGAACCCGCATCACCGCCGCGCGTCACTCGTCGTGCTGACCGACAAGGGCCGCGAGGTGTACGACGAGGCCAGCCGACTGCAAGCGCCATGGGCCAACGGCATTTCCGAGGACCTGGTGATCGAGGACATCGAAACGACTCGCCGCATCGTCGCAGAGCTCCGGAAAAAGCTGGAGCTGAACAGCGACCAGGCTTCGACCTGACCGGCACGACGCGTGCAGGCGTCGCCGATAATCGATGGCCCGCTCGGTCGGCCGGTGCGATGATCGAGATCTGGGTCGCTAGCTCAACTGGTAGAGCATTCGACTGAGTAGCGCGTCCGCTCTCCGCCTGTGCGGGTATGGGTGCGCTTCCTTCTCCTTGTTGGATCGAAGGGTTCGGGGTTCGAGTCCCCGGCGGCCCACCAGCGACGTTGGATCGGAGGGCCGTGTGCTCGAGAAGCTGATCATCTGCAAGACGCTCCGCGTGCCGGCAAGCACGGGCTCGGCCGGCGACGGCTCGGCCGTGGCCCGCCAGTTGGACGCGGCGCTGCTCGATGCCGGGTTCTCGGCGTCGCGGGCGCTGCTGGAGCACGTCGGCGCGCTGGCCCACGGGCCGGCGATGGACCTCGCCGCCACGGTCGTGTCGGCGGTGCGCGAGCTGGTCGGTGACCACGTGCAGCACAACGCGTACTTCATCGGCTTCCCCGACGACGTGCCGGACACCGTCGAGTTCTGGGCTTCTCGGCTGCGGGCCGCCGTGCTCGCCGGCGGTGGCACGGCCAGCGACGCGCAGCTGCGCGCCGCGGTCGTCTCGGGTGGCGTGAACCTGCTCGACCTGCCGGGCTACGGCACCTACCAGCACACCTACGCCGAGCTCCTCGCCGCGCACGACGAGCTGATCGCCTCGGCCGGTGACCGGCTGACCCTGCTGCAGCTCGGCGACACCGCCGACGTGGAGGCCGGCCGGCTCTACCTGGCCCTGGCCGGCAGCACGACGCCGCACGGCGAGGCGGACCTCGCGCTCCTCAGCGAGCTCGCCCTCACCTGCATCGACGACGCGCAGCCGGCGCAGATCCCGGTGCGGGAGAACCGTGCCGTGCTCAACGGCGTCCGGCTCGTCCTCGGCCGGCCGCTGGTCGCCGTGGACACCACGACCGACGTGCTGCGCCTCGCCTGCCACGTCTCCGGCGGCGACGTGTCGCTCGCGACGCCCACCCGGTTCCGGTCCTTCGGACGTCCGGAGCGGCGGATCCTGCTGGCCGCGCTGGACGGGATCGTCGCCGCGAACCAGGACAAGCTCGGCGACGTCGCGCCCTACGCGGAGCGGTGGAAGCGGCTCGGGGAGCGGCTGCACCCGCACGAGCACGAGCAGTGGCCGCACGCCCAGGCGGTGTTCGCGGTCGCCCGCGGTGAGCGGCGGGTCCGCAACCTCGCCGGCCGCGCGGAGGCGGCGATCGGCGCCGGAGCCATCGGCCCGGCCGCGTCGGTGCTGTCGGCCGCGCCGGGCCTGTTGCTGCGGTCCGCGGACCGGTTGCTGCGCCTGGCGTCGCCGTCCGAGCGGGCGGGCGTGGTCGAAGCGGTCACCGGCGCGCTCGGCTCGGCGTCGGGCCGGGTGCTCTGCTCGCTGCGGGAGCACGTCGGCAACCGGCTGACGCCGGCGTCCGCGCGGCTGTACGCGAACCGTTCGCGGCGCGCCTGGGTCGGGCCGGACGAGCGGCCGCCGCTGCCGGCCGAGCTGGTCGCCGAGCTGTCCGCGCGGCTCGACGCGGAGATCGGCGCCCGGCTGCCGCTCGCCGGGCAGGAGCGGCCGTTGCTGGTGGACCCGGACGTGCTCGACGTCGCGCTGCCGCTGTCCGGCAAGGCGGCCGAAGGCGGCTTCGCGGTCCTGCCGAGGGGCTCGCGGGCACCGGTCTCCGGTGAGCTGCTGCGTTTCTTCACGTACTGGCGCCAGACCAGCCGCCGCACCGACTTCGACCTGTCCGTGCTGCTGCTCGACCGCAAGTTCCACACCGCCGGTCAGGTGTCGTGGACGCAGTATCGCCACGGCGGCATCGTGCACTCCGGCGACATCACCGACGCGCCGGACGGCGCGACCGAGTTCATCGACGTACCCCTGAAGATCAACGTGCCCTACGTGGTGCCGCAGGTCCACATCTACTCGGGTGAGTCGTTCGACGAGGTCGCCGAATCGATGTTCGGCTACCAGACCCGCGCCAAGAAGCAGCGCGGCGCGCCGTTCGACGCCCGGACCGTGCGGGCCCGTTCCGACCTGCGCGGCCAGGGCCGGATCGCGCTGCCGATGGTGTTCGCCAAGGGCGAGCGCGGCTGGCAGGCGGTGTGGCTGCACCTGTACCTGCAGGGCCGGCCGAACTTCAACCGGGTGGAGGAGCACACGTTCGGCACGGCGGACCGGGTGCGTGCCGTGCTGGAGCGGCGCTACCTCACCGTCTCGTATCTGGTCGACCTGATGCGCGCGCGGACCGAGGTGCGCACCTGGGACGGCGGGTTGCCGGACGAGCCGGTCACCTTCATCGGCATCGAGGCGCCCGAAGGCCTGCCGGCCGGGTCGGACGTCTTCCCACTGGGTCGGCTCAGCGAGCTGATCCCCGCGTAACCTGGCACCACCGGTGACGGCCGAGGCCATGCCGGCGCTTCCTCCTATTCCGTTCGATTCGGGAGCCTCCGCGCAAGCGGAGGATCTGGCATTCAGCGCCGGCGCCTTCCTCGGCCGTCCCCGGGCAGGCCTGCACCGTGACACGCGTCCATCTCCGGATCCGGTTGCCTCGCACCGATGTCGCACATGCGGCTGACAGGCGAACCGGCCGTCGGGCAACCTTGCTGCCCAACGGTTGCGGGTGAGGTGTAGTGAGCGGTGGCGTAGATCCCGGCGACCTGTTCGTCGGTGTGCTCGGCCCGACCGTCGTGCGGCGCCACGGCCGTGACGTGGCCACCGGCGGGCGGGCGCCGCGGACGGTGCTGTGCCGGCTGATCGTCGCCGGCGGCCGGTTCGTGGCGCTCGACGCGCTGGTCGACGGCCTCTGGCCGCACGAGCCGCCGCCGAGCGCGCGGATCACCGTCCAGGGGTACCTGTCCGTGCTGCGCCGCGCCCTCGAACCGGACCGGCCACCGCGGGCGCCCGGTCGGCTGCTCGTCCGCGACGGCACCGGGTACGCGCTGCGACTGGCCCCCGGCACGCTGGACACCGACCGGTTCGGCGCCGCGCTGCGCCAGGGCCGGGACCTGCTCGCGGCCGGCGACCCCCGATCCGCCCTCACCCACCTCGACGAGGCACTCGCGCTGTGGCGCGGACCCGCGTACGCCGACTGCGCCGACCGCCCATTCGTGCTCGCCGAGGCGCACCGCGTGCGGGAACTGCGGACCGCCGCCACGGAGCACCGCCTCGCCGCCCTGGTCGAGCTCGGCGCGCACGAGACGGCGGCCGCGCAGCTGCGGGCGTTCCTCGCCGAGCATCCCCTCCGCGAACGCGCCTGGGCGCTGCTGGCTCGGGCGCTGTACCTCACCGGCCGGCAGGGCGACGCACTCGAGGTCCTTCGCGACGCCCGGCGCCGGCTCATGGACGACCTCGGCGTCGAGCCCGGGGCGGAGTTGGCCGGGCTCCAGCACGAGATCCTGGACCACACCCTGGACACCGCGCCCGCCGGCAACCTGCCGCATCCGGTCTCGGACCTGGTCGGCCGGGTCGCCGAGCGGCGGGCGGTGACCGACCTGCTGCGCCGACACCGCCTCGTCACGCTCACCGGCGCGGGCGGGATGGGCAAGACCCGGCTCGCGCTGGCGGTCGCCGCCGACCGTGCGGACCCTGACGGTCCCTGGCTGGTCGAGCTGGCCGGGCTGCACGAGCCCGCGGTGCTCGCCGAGCGGGTCTGCGCCGCGCTGCGGATCGCCGGACCAGGCACCACCGGTGCCCTCATCGCCGCGCTGCGGACCCGGCAACTGCTGATCGTCCTGGACAACTGCGAGCACCTGGTGGGCGCCGCCGGCCCGCTCGTGTCGGCGCTGCTCAGCGCGTGCCCGCAGGTGCGGGTGCTGGTCACCAGCCGCGAGTCGCTGCGCGTCGACGGCGAGCACCTCTTCGACGTGCCGCCGCTGTCGGCCGGCGAGGCGGTCGACCTGTTCACCGCGCGGGCCGCCGCGGTGCTGAGCGGGCGCCGCCCCGGCCCGGCCGAGCGGCACCCGATCGCCCGCCTCTGCGCGGCCCTGGACCACATGCCCCTCGCGATCGAGTTCGCCGCCGCGCAGAGCCGGGTGCTGTCGCCGCGGCAGATCCTCGCCCGCCTCGACGACCGGTTCGCCGTCCTGGCCGGGCCACGAACCGCGAGCCGGTACGCCACCATGCTCGGGCTGATGGACGCCTGGTACGAGCTGCTGACCGCCGCCGAGCAGGACCTGCTGTCGGCCCTCGCCGTGTTCGACGGCGGGTTCGGGCTGGCCGGGGCCACCGCCGTCGCCGGCCGCGCGGACACCCTCCCGGTCCTGACCGCCCTGGTGGAGAAGTCCCTGGTGAAGGCCGACGACCGGCGGTTCATGCTGTTGGAGACCATCCGCCGCTACGCGGTGCGCCGCACGTCCCCGGCCCACCGGCACGCGCTCGGCGTCCGGCACACCACGTGGGTGCTGCACCTGGCCGACACCGCCGGCGAGCAGCTGCGCGGCCCCGGCAGCGCCGCCTGGATGCGGCGCCTGCACCTGGAGAGCGACAACGTGCGGGCGGCGCTGCGGCGGGCGGCCACGGCCGGGGACACCGCCACCGTGCTGCGGATCGCCGGTGGCCTGCACTGGTACTGGTACCGGCAGGGCCGCGTCACCGAAGGCCTGCGCTGCCTGGAACCGGCGCTGCGGCAGGCGGACCCGCGCGTCCACGACCCCGCCTGGATCGCCCGCGCCGCCGTCGGTCTCGCGCTGCTGCGGTACCTCGGCGGCGCCCACGACCAGGTCGCCGACGCCCTCGCGGTGGCCGCCCGGCACGGCGCCGCGACCGACGACCCGGCGGTGCGGGCACAGGTCCTGGCAACAGTCGCGTACTTCCAGGCCGGCGCCGGGGACGTCGGCGCCGCGACCGCAAACGCCACCGAGGCCCTGGCGCTGGCCCGGACCGCCGGCCACCGCGCCACGGCGGCCGAGGCGCTCATGTGCCTGGGCGAGGCCGAGCGCCGCGCCGGCCGGCTGGAACGGGCGACGGCGACGTTCACCGCCGCCCTGCGCGAGGCCGAGGAGTGCGGCCACGGCTGGGCGGCGGTGTCCGTGCTGTGGCTGATGAGCAAGGTCGAGCTCGCCGCGGACCGGCCCGACCGGGCGGCGCCGCTGATCCGGCGGATGCTCGAGGAGGCGCACCGCGGCGCCGACACGACCGGCTGGCTGGTGGCCGTGGCAATGTCCGCGCACCTGCTGGCGCTCGCCGGCCGGACCGCCGCCGCGGCGGACCTCCTCGGCACGGTCCGCGCCCTCGGCGACCGCGTCGGCTACCAGGCCGAGGCGATGGACGCCGAGCTGGCGGGCTACCTCGCGACGCTTCAGCCCTGCGGGGTGTCTCCGGGCAGCTGAACCCCGGTGAGGTCGGCGCAGTGGGTGAGCAGGGCTTCCAGCAGCGCCGGCTCCAGCACGGCCGGCCGCCATGCCCTTTCGCTGAAGTACCGGCCGGTGACCAGCACCTCGGGGTCATCACCGATGGCGAGGCGCACCTGGGCGCTCGCGGCGTCCTCGGGGCTCGTCGGCGCGCCGTCGCCGCCCATGGCGGTGCGCACCCAGCCCGGGTCGAGCGCGTTGCTCAACGTCGACGGCCACCTGCGGGCAACGGCGACGGCGAGCATCAGGTCCAGCAGCTTCGACGTCGAGTACACCGCGAACCCGTTCCAGGGCCGCCGGTCGTACTGCAGGTCGGCGAGGTCGACGGCACCGTCCGCGGCCATCGCCGACGACACGAACACCAGCCGCTCCGGCTGCGGCAACAGCGCCGTCAGCAGGTACGGCGCGAGCACGTTGACCTGGAACATCGACTCGAGGCCGTCGCCGGTCAGCTCGCGTTCCGAGCTGTCCAGCCGGGCGATCCCGGCGTTGTGCACGATCGTGTCGAAGCGACCGTACGCCCGCAGCGAACCCGCGAGGGCCGTCGTCTCGGCGAGGGAGCGCAGGTCGCCCACCGCGATCCCGGCCGCGCCGGGCAGCGCCACCTTGGCCGCCGCGGCCCGGTCCTCGTTGCGGGCGTGCACCACCACCCGGTGCCCGCCGGCGATGAGCTGGGCCACGGTACGCCGGCCGATGCCGTCGACGGAGCCGGTGACAAGAACATTGCGCATGGTTTTCCCTTCGTCGTGTGCCGCACCACGATGATCGCGACCGTTGGGAAACCATCGGGAACCCGTTGGGACGGTACCGGCGCCGTGTTGCCGGCCGCCGTCACCGCGAAGTCACGCGTGCGCCACGCCACTCCGATGCGCCCGCCTCTCGGGGTATCCGATCCGGCGCGGCTGTCCAGATCAGGCCCTTTGTGTGTTTGCTCCGTGTCGGGAGCGGATCTTCTGCGTGCTCGAAGGACGGCGCTGGCTGTTCGCATGGCCGGTGCGCGACTTCGATCAACGACGAGGGTGGCGGTGCCGGAGCAGATCCGGCAAAACCGACGGAACGCCGCCCTGGCAGCGTCCGCACTGGGCGGTGCGTTCCACGCTCGCGATTCGGGCCCTCGATGTCCACGGCAGTTGACCGGCACACCGGAATTCGCCGCCGCGGGTCGGAGCCGACGACGGGGATGGCGGGCGGCGCGAATCACCCGATCGCTGAACCGCGCGGCACCGTGTCCCGGCCCGGATTGCGCTGCGGCCGGTGGGAGATGGCACGTCGGTGCGGGACCGGAGGGATCAGGGTCGGCCGCGACGCAGGTGGCGCGCCTGTTTTCCGGTCGGCCGGTGGTTGCGCTCGGTGGCGGTTGCTTGTCGTGGTTGCCGAGCCCGGCGGCGGGCCGAGGCACGCGCCGGTCGGTGGTTGCGCTGGGTTGCGGCTACTCGTCGTCGTAGCCGAACAGGGCGACGAGCCGAGGCAGGCGCCGCCGCATCTGCGTGGTGTCGGCGTCGTCGTCGTCGAGGTCCCAGGCCGGATCGAGCTCGGGGAACTCGATGACGAAGTCCCGGTCGGGCAGCTCGCTCGCGCCGGTGACCCGCTCGTACGCCTGCGACGCGACCGTCAGGACGTCCTCGGACTCGAGCCTGGCCCCGTCGTCGGCGGCCGCGATGACCGCTGCATGACCGGCGAGGCTGTCCGGGTCGGCGAGGGCCCGCTCGAACGTGTCGCGGCCCTGGGCGATCAGCCAGCCGCGGAAGTAGTCGAACCCGTCGGCGGACGCACCGCCGTTGATGATGGCCGCGGCGGCCCACAGGTCACCGCGGTAGGACGCCGTCAGCAGGTCCCACAGCGGCTGCTCGAACGCGGCGATGTCGGCGGGCGCCCAGGCGCTCAGCACCCGCACCATCGACTCGGCGACCTGATCGGCCGGCGCGGTCTCCGGTTGCCCCGCCCGCGCCTGCTCCACCACGCGCCACACGTCCTCGATCCCCATACCCGTCATGATGCGGGAGCGCTGCCCGTCATGATGCGGGACCGGCACGACGGATCATCCGGTGTCGTGGCCGTCAGCGGGGGCCGAGGCGACGGTGATCGCCAGGTCGACACGGCCCTGGTGGACCAGCAGCATCGCCAGGTCGTGGCGGCAGGTCCCGCGATACGGCCACAGCGCCTCGACGGCCTCGTCGAGGCGGCCGGCGCCGGCGAGCAGTTCGGCGAGCAACGTGGCGCCATACGAGGTGTCGCCCTCGGGGTGGGCGCGGACCTCGTCGATCGCCTGGTCGGTGCGGCCGCACGCGACGAGCAACCGGGTGCGGAACGGCAGCAGCTCGAACCACATTCCGCCATGGCTCGCGGCGATCTCGTCGACGGCCGCGACCGCCTCCTCCGGGCGCCCGAGCCGCAGCAGCAGGGTGCCGAGCGTGTCGGCGAGCCACTCCTGATGGTCCAGCGACGGCTCCCCGATCATCGTGCGCAGCAGCGCGATCGCCTCCTCGGTGCGGCCGTGCCGGTCCAGCAGCGCGGCCAGCGCCGGCTTGGCGTTGCCCCGGTCGCCGACGGTGAACGGGCGCAGCGCTTCGACGGCGCTCTCGAGGCGGCCCTCCCGCTCCCGCAGCTCGGCCAGGCGCTCCGCCGCGTATTGGCCGTCGTCCGTGGCGGAAAGCTCACGCAGCCGCTCGCCCCGGCCGTGCCGGCCCAGCAGGTCGGCCAGCGGCCGGAACGTGCCATCCCAAAGGTTGCCACGCAGCACCGAGAATGCCTGGTCGAAGCGGCCCTGCCGATCCAGGACCGTGGCGAGGCACGCCAGGACGAACCCGCGGTCCGGAGCGTCCTGAAGCGCCGCGGTCAGCACCGCCTCGACCTCGTCGTCGTGGCCGTGGCCGTCGGTGAGCCGGACGAGCGTCTCCGACAGGGCCGGGTGCGGGCGCAGCAGCGCCACCACTTCGTCGATGAGGCCCTGCCCGGCCAGGAGCGTGGCCAGCAGCTCCAGCGCCGCCCGGTCGCCCGCCTCGGCGAACGGGCGGACCAGCGCGACCGCCTCGTCGGCCCGGCCGTGCCCGGCGAGGACGCCGGCTAAGGCCTCCACTGCCACCCACCAACCGGTCCCGGCGACCGGGCGCAGCAGGTCCACCGCCCCGTCCACGTCGCCTGCCGCCACCCGCAGGTCCGCCAGCGCACGGAGGCAATGCCAGTCACCCGACGTCGCCTGGCTCCGCACCGCGTCCAGGTGCCCGCGCTCCACCAGCAACGTCACGAGCGCCGGCAGCAGCCAGCCGTCCTGCCGGCGGAAGCGCCGGTCGAGCTCGGCCACCAACGTCAGGTCCCCCATGGCAGCCATCATGCCGGAGGGGTACGACAGAAACGGCGCGTCGACAACAGCACCGAGGTCACGCCCCAGCAGGGCGCTCCAGCCGGACCACGACCCACTTCGACGTGGGCGTGCCGCTCACGGCCGCCTGCGAATCCAGCGGGACCAGAGGGTTGGTCTCCGGGTAGTACGCGGCGACGCAGCCCTTCGGGGTGTTGTATTCGACGAGCCGGAATCGCGGCGCCCTGCGGTCCCGGCCGTCGGTCCACTCGGAGACCAGGTCCACGATGTCGCCGTCGGCGAAGCCGAGCTCGGTGAGGTCCTCCGCGCTGATGAACACGACCCTCCGCCCCGAGCGGATGCCACGGTACCGGTCGTCGAGCCCGTAGATGGTGGTGTTGAACTGGTCGTGGCTGCGGATCGTCTGCAGGACCAGGCGGCCCGGCGGCACGGTCAGCACCTCCAGGGGGCTGACCGTGAACACGGCCCTGCCCTCCGGTGTCGGGAACGTGCGGGAGTCCCGCGGCCCGTGCGGCATCGTGAAGCCGCCGTCGGCCCGGATCCGCTCGGTGTAACCGGCGCAGCCGGGGACGACCCGGCCGATCCGGTCGCGGATGCGGTCGTAGTCCTCGGGGAAGTCCCGCCACGGGATGTCGTGCCGGTCGCCGAGGGTGGCGGCGGCGATGCCGCAGACGATGTCGACCTCGGAGCGCAGCAGCGGGCCGGCCGGGGCCGAACGACCCCGGGAGGCGTGCACCTCGGACATGGAGTCCTCGACGGTGACCCGCTGGACCCGGCCGCCGGTCAGGTCCTGTTCGGTGCGGCCGAGGGTGGGCAGGATCAGTGCGGTGTGGCCGGCGGCGACGTGGCTGCGGTTGAGCTTGGTGGAGATCTGCACCGTCAGCGCGGCACCGCGCATCGCCTCGGTGGTGACGTCCGTGTCGGACATGGCGGCCACGAAGTTGCCGCCGAGCGCGATGAACACCTTCGCCCGCCGGTCCCGGAAGGCCCGCACCGCGTCGGCGGCGTCGAACCCGTGCTCGCGCGGCGGCGCGAAGCCGAACTCGGCGCCGAGCGCGTCGAGGAAGAACGCCGGCGGCTTCTCCCAGATGCCCATGGTCCGGTCGCCCTGCACGTTGGAGTGGCCGCGGACCGGGCACAGACCGGCGCCCGGCTTGCCGATCATGCCCTGGGCGAGGGCGACGTTGACGAACTCCTTGATCGTGGCGACGGCGTTGTGGTGCTGGGTGATGCCCATCGCCCAGCAGTGCACGATGCGCTTCGAGGACGCCAGCATCGCCGCCGCCGTCTCGATCTGCGACCAGGCCAGACCGGTCGCGGCCAGCACCGCGTCGCGGTCGACGGCACGCACATGGCGCTGCCATTCCTCGAAGCCGGTGGTGTACCCCTCGATGAAGGCCCGATCGAGCACCGTTCCGGGTGCCGCATCCTCGGCGCCCAGCAGCAGCTGGCCGATCGCCTGCCAGAGCGCCAGGTCGCCGTTGGAGCGGATCTGCAGCAGCTCGTCGGCGAGGTCGGTGCCGCGGCCGGCGAGCCCGCGCGCCTTCTGCGGGTTGTCGAAGCGCATCAGCCCCGCCTCGCGCAGCGGGTTGATCGCCAGGATCCTGGCGCCGTTGCGCTTGGCGGTCTCCAGCGCGGTGAGCATCCGCGGGTGGTTGGTGCCGGGGTTCTGCCCGGACACGACGATCAGGTCCGCCTCGTGCAGGTCCTGCAACGACACCGAGCCCTTGCCGACGCCGATGGTGCGGGCCAGCCCCGCCGACGTCGACTCGTGGCACATGTTGGAGCAGTCGGGCAGGTTGTTGGTGCCGTACGCCCTGGCCAGCAGCTGATACAGGAACGCCGCCTCGTTGCTGGCCCGCCCGGAGGTGTAGAAGACCGCCTCGTCCGGGCCGGCGAGGCCGTTGAGGTGGGTGCCGATGAGCGCGAACGCGTCGTCCCAGGAGATCGGCTCGTAGTGCTCGGCGCCGTCGCGGCGGACCATCGGGTGGGTGAGCCGCCCCTGCCGCTCCAGCCAGTGGTCGGTGCGCCCGGCCAGGTCGGTGAGGGAGTGGGCGGCGAAGAACTCCGGCTCGACCGTCTCCCGGGTGCCTTCCCACGACACCGCCTTGGCACCGTTCTCGCAGAACTCGGCGGTGTGCCGGTGGCCCTTCGGGTCGGGCCAGGCGCAGCTCATGCAGTCGATGCCGTCGACCTGGTTGAGCGCCCGCAGGTTGCGGGTGGCCTTGACGACCCCCATCTGCCGCACCGCGTTGCCGACGCTGAGCCGCACCGCCTGCAACCCGGCGGCGTGGTCAGCGGGCGGCCCGACCCGCAGCCGGGCGTCGTCGTCGACAGGCGGGTCGGGGGTTGCCATGCGGTACTCCAACGGTCGAGGTCTTCGAAATGACTGTAGTCCCTCTTCCTCAGCCCGGTCCGGCCGCGAAGATCCGGGCGTAGATCGCATCGATGACGTCGTTCTTCGCCAGGCTGTAGTCGCCCGGCCGCTCCACGGTGTCGCGGGCGAGGCTGCGCTTGGTGCTCGCGTACAGCTCCAGGTCCTCGGGGTGGCTGCGCAGCCAGTCCCGGAACAGCCGGTGCCGGACGAGTTCCGGCGCACCGACCGGCCAGACGTGCAGGTGGATGTCGTCCTCGGCGTTGACCAGCATCCGGTGCCCATACCACC
The DNA here is from genome assembly GCF_042653625.1 of Dactylosporangium cerinum. Lineage (NCBI taxonomy): Bacteria > Bacillati > Actinomycetota > Actinomycetes > Micromonosporales > Micromonosporaceae > Dactylosporangium > Dactylosporangium cerinum. The sequence goes on from NZ_JBHSIU010000041.1 coordinate 402,910, forward strand.
AGGGCTCCCGCAGGACGAGCCGGTAGCCGGCGCGGACCAGGTCGGGGACGAACAGGGTCTCGTCGGCGGTATCCTCGACGGTCAGGTCGACGTCGATGATGGGCTTCGCCGGCAGCCCCGGCACGGACGTGGACCCGACGTGCTCGACGGCGACGACCCGGTCGCCGAGCGTCTCGACCAGAGCCGCACGGATGGCGTCGTAGCGCCGCGGCCAGCCGGGGTCGTAGTCCTCCAGGACAATGGTCTGCCACCGCGTCGGCGGCTGCCCGACCAGCCCGGCTTCCAGCTGCTCAGGCGTGCCGTGGAACCGCTCAGTGATCTCCGGTGGATACCCGGCCATCGAACCTCCCCGAATTTGGCAAGTCGTCCAGACTACGACAAAGCCGGCCGGGAAGGTACCCGGCCGGCTGCCATGCCGGTGGATCAGGTCGCGGAGCAGGTCAGCGGAGCGGGGACGCTGTTCGTGCCGGTCCAGGAGCCGAGGAAGCCGAACGACGTGCTCGCGCCCGCCCCGACCGTCCCGTTGTAGTTCACGTTGCGGGCGGTGACTGCCGCTCCGGAGCTGGTCACGGTCGCGCTCCAGGCGTTGTTGACGGTCTGGCCGCTGGTGTACGTCCAGCCGACCGTCCAACCGGAAATGGCCGCGCTCCCGGCCGTCACCTTGACCTCGGCCTGGAAGCCGCCCGGCCACTGGCCGACGATCGCGTAGGTGGCGGTGCAGGCCTTCGTGCCGCCCGGCGAGGAGGACGGGCTGCGCGACGCCGACGGCGAGACCGACGGGCTGCGCGACGGCGACACCGACACGGACGGCGAGGACGGCGCCGGGCTGGTCGTCTGACCACTGTAGACGGACGCCTCGCGGGACGTGGCCTTCAGACCGTTGGCGCCGTTGACGATCCGGTCGCCGAAGGTGGTCAGCTGCGCCGGGTTGAAGTTCGTCGTCATGTCCAGGATCGGGTCGCTGTTGCCGCTCCAGGACCAGGCGATCCAGCCGAGCCCGCGGGCCTGCGCCTCGGACAGGATCGTCTCGTGGTCGACCTCGCCGGTGTTGAACTTCCAGCCGAACTCGCCGACCACGAGGGGCCAGCCCTTGTTCTTGAAGGCGTCGAAGTAGGACACGATGGTCGAGGCGTTGGCGTACACGGCGTACATGTGGATCGACAGCACCGTGTTGTGCTTGGTGTCGGCGTCCAGGACGGTCTGGCCGGTGTCGCGCATGACGTTCTGCCAGTCCTGGCCCCAGTTCGGGGCGTCGACCATGATGAGGTGCTCGAAGCCGTTGGTGCGCAGCTTCTGGATCGCGGCGGCGGTCGCGGCCGTCCACTGGGCCGGGTTGGTGTTGCCGATCGGCTCGTTGCCGATGTTGATGACGACGTAGTTCTCCTGGCCGACGAGGTTGGCCTTCTGGCTGATCCAGTAGTTGGCGGCCTCATCCAGGGACGCGGCCGCGCCCTCCTCGCCGTAGCCGGTGGTGTCGTGCACCTCGAGGACGCAGATGAGCTTGTTCTGCTTGCACAGGGTGATGACGGCGGGGACGTCGTTGGACGGGCCCCAGCGCTTGCCGGTGCCGAGCACGACCCGGATCGTGTTGGCCCCGGCGGCCTTGATGGCGGCGAACGAGGAGGTCTGCCCCGTGTACCACACGTGCGGATGGTTGACGCCGCGCATGATCAGGTTCTGGCCGTTCGCCTCCACGATGTTGCGGCCGCTGATGTGCAGGCCGACGGCGGCGGACGCGGGCTGCATGAACAACACCACCGACGCGGTGACGGCGAGCATCACGGCGCCGAGAACAGCGAGTTTTCTCCTCATGGCCTACCTCGAGACGTCGGGAAGTGCGGGGCCCGTGACCCGGGACCGGCGCGGCGGACACTAGGTTCGGCCGCTGAGCACTGTCAATGCGCCCGTATACCTCGACGTCCCTGTTTCGCCGGGGTTTTCGCTGGTACGGGCGTCGGCCGCGCTTGATGACCGGCGCGGACCGGACCATGAACGTTTCACGCTCTTGTCCCGGGACTGCGCGTTGCGGCGGCCGGGTAGATTGATCGCCAGAATGAGTGCGCGTGGTGCCTACCGGTTGACGATGCTGACGATCATCATCGGGTGCGTGATCGTGTCCTACGTCGTGCTCGCCCGGCGGGCCGACGGGCACCCGCAGCACCCGGGTCCACGGCCGGCGTTCCAGCTGCCGTTCACCTGCGGCGAGTCATGGCGGCTGACCACGTACGCCGGCCACGACGACTACGACATCGACTTCTTCTTCAACGGCGGCCCGAGCGGCGGCCGCGCCGTCCTTGCCTCCGCCGCCGGCACCGTGGCGTGGGCCGGCTGGCAGGCCACCCTGGAGAACGGGGCCGCAGCCGCGCCCGGCACCGTCGGCACCCGCGGCGGCCTGGGCTACGGCGTGATCATCGACCACGGCGGCGGCTGGTTCACCTCGTACGGCCACCTGCAGGCCCCGCCCGAGGTCAAACAGGACCAGGTGGTGCCGCGGGGCCAGCTGCTCGGGCACGTCGGCAAGACCGGCTCGACCCAGGTCGAACACCTGCACTACGAGCAGCACGACGACACCCGGGACACCCGCCACACCCGCGGCAACGCCGACAAGGTGGAGTCGGTCTTCGACGGCGTCCCGTCCGGGATCACCAGCGACGGCAGCGCCGGCACCGGCCCGATCCGCACCGCCGGCCCGGTGTCCCCGTCCCACGACCTGACCAGCCGCAACTGCCCATAGTCCGTTTTTGTCGTACCCGACCGGCATGATGGCGGGCACGGAGATCGGGGACGTGTGGCGGGCGGTCGAGCAGGCGCGGGCGGGGCTGCCGGTCACGGCCGAGGCCGAGAAGGTCGCCGAGTCGATGGTGCGGCTGCTGAGCCGGTGGCAGCCGGCCGACATCGCCGCGTTCGATCGACCCGTGCGTGAGCTGCTGGCGGTGTCCTACCGCAGTGACCTGTGGGCCGCGGCGTACATCATCAACGGCGGCGCGTCCGACGACGGGTTCGACTACTTCCGGGGCTGGCTCATCGCGCAGGGCCGGGACACGTTCGAGCGGGCCCTGGCCGACCCCGACAGCCTCGCCGGGCACCCCGCCGTCGTCGCGGCGGCCGCCGAAGGCCGGGACGACCTCGAAGGCGAGGACATCCTGGGCGTCGCGTGGCAGGCGTACCGGGACGTGACCGGCGCCGACGGCCTGCCCCGCCCGGTCGACCCTGTCGCGTTACCCGACCTGGATCCGGACTGGGACTTCGACTTCGACGACTCGGCGGAGATGCGGCGCCGCCTGCCCCGGCTCGCCGCCCTGCACGACTACGCCGAGGGGTAGGCGGATGCTCCAGCGGGCGGGGTGGGACAAGCGGAAGGGGTTTCCCGCGTCAGGTGCCCGGGGATCCTTCGGGTTGTGGGGGCCCGGGCAACAACGCCGCCTGCCCGGTTCACAAGCCTGTTGACGGTGTGACTCAACTCGATGAGACGCGTCGAGGACCCGCTCCGCCGGGGCATCGATGACGCGCTCCACATCCAGTCCGTGTTCAGTCATGGGACCTGCCGTACGGCCAGCGCCGCGGTCAGGCGGGTCAGGCCGAACTCGAAGGCCTGTTCGATGTCGCCGCCCATCTGGAAGGCGCCGCCGATCTCCATGCCGATGAACCCGTTGACCCAGGCGGTCAGGGTGCGGGCGGCGTCCAACGCGTGGTCCTCGCCGGCGAGCTGGCCGGCGACGCGCAGCACGGGCTCGATCGCAGCGGTCACCGTCGCCACGTCGAGCCCGGACGCCGGGGTGAACATCAGCTGGTACGCCATCGGCCGCTCGTGCGCGAACGCCCGGAACTCGCGGACCAGGACGACCAGGTCACGGCGCGGGTCGGCGCCGGCGCCGAGCGCGGCCAACCGCTCGCGGACCTCGGCGATGGTCGTCTCGGCGACGAGCCGCACCAGCGCGTCGCGGTCGCGGACCCGCTTGTAGAGCGACGGTGCGCGCACCCCTACCCGGGCGGCGACGGCCTGCATGGTCAGCCCGGCGAGGCCGGCGGACTCCAGGATCTCGCGGCCGGCGTGGACGATCTGGTCGAGCGAGGTCCGGTCGGGGGTCGGCATCTGACATCGCCCTGCTCTCCGCGGATGGCTATTGACCGTAGCCATGATGGCTATGTACCGTAGCCATCATAACCACGAGCACCCCGGAGGCCGCAATGCAACTCGCCCCGCACCTGCACCGCATCGGCAACGACATCGTCGCCGCGTACCTGGTCGACACCGACGAGGGCGTCACCGTCATCGACGCCGGCCTGCCCGGGCACTGGAGCGAGCTGCGCGCCGAGCTCGCCGCGATGGGCCGGTCGGTCGGCGACGTCCGCGGCCTGGTGCTCACCCACGGCGACAGCGACCACATCGGGTTCGCCGAGCGGCTCCGCAGCGAGCACGACGTGCCCGTCCACATCCACGAAGCCGACGCCGCCCGCGCCCGCGGCGAGGTCAAGGCCGACAACTCGTGGGGGCCGATGAAACTCGGTCCGACCGCCGGGTTCATGGCGTACGGGATGCGCAAGGGCATGCTCCGCAGCAAGCCCCTCAAGGAGGTCGTCACCGTGCGCGACGGTCAGGTGCTCGACCTGCCGGGCGCGCCGCGGATCATCGGCATGCCGGGCCACTCCCCGGGCAGCGTCGCCGTCCACGTGCCCGTCGCCGGTGCCGTCTTCGTCGGCGACGCGCTCACCACCCGGCACGTGCTGACGGGCCGGCAGGGCCCGCAGCCGGCCCCCTTCACCGACGACCCGGCCGAGGCCCTCGCGTCGCTGCGCCGCATCGAGGACCTGCCCGTGCAGTGGCTCCTCCCCGGCCACGGCGCCCCCTGGTCCGGCGGCGTCACCGAGGCCGTCCGCGCCATCCGGGCCGCGGCACCTCAGGCGTGACGCCCCGGTCACCTGGCGGCACGCACGACTCCACCTCCGCCCCCTGGTGACGAGGCGCGGTCGCCGGATCACCGGGACGGCGACGGCGACACCCCGCTGCCGCCCACACAGGGCTCGGGGCACCTCGTGAACACGATGGCCCGGAACTGCAGCACCGTCTGGGAGCCCCGCGTCTTCACATCGAGCCCGGCACCGCCGCGGCTCTGGATGAACCCGCCGGGCTCGAAGGTGATGTCGACCATGTTGCGGACCTGAGCCGGGGCGGAAGGCTTGCTGCCCGGCAGGGTCCAGGTGCCGACCGCGTCGATCCGGTCCCGGCTCCGGTCGTACTCAGGGGTCAACGCGTTCTTGAAATCGAGGAAGTACTCCGGCGGCACATTGAGTGCCTGAAATGTGCCGTCGGCGGCGAACACGAAGGTGGCGTCCCGCTCCACGTCGCGCCAGGTGCCGACGACCATCTCCGGGGTGACGTCCACGATCAGGTCCGGCCCTGAGTCGACGCTTCGGAGCCCACAGGCCATCAGCACCAGCGCCACCAGCGCGAACGCCACCTTTCGCATCCACTGTCCTTCCGTGCCGTCATTCGCCACCTTCGGTGCGAGCCCTTTTCCGCTGAGGCCGTTCTGCCACCGCTCGCATTCTCCGTCGGTCAACACGTCGATGGGGACGCTGCCCAGGTCGGGTGGGCCGAAGCACATTCCATGCCCGCCGACGCGGAGAGCGGACGCGCTACCCAGTCGAATGCTCTACCAGTTGAGCTAGCGACCCAGAGCTCAATCATCACACCGGTCGGGCCATCGACTATCGGCGACGCCTGCCGTCCACGTTGCCGGTCATGGTGTTCAGGATGCCGGGGATCTGTTCGACGGTCGCGGCGGGCAGGCCGCGCACGGTTTCCTCGGCCAGGTCGCGCCACAGCTGCTTGAGTTCCTCGACGAGGGCCCGGCCGCGGTCGGTGAGCACGACGACGCTGGCACGCTTGTCGGTCGGGGCGGGTTCGCGCCGGATGTGGCCGGACGCCTCCAGCTTGCGGGTCATGAGGGTGACGCTGGGCGGCTCGCAGCCGAGCGCCTCGCTGAGCTGCGCCTGGATCATCGGTCCGGTCCGGGCGAGCTCGAGCAGCAGGGTCTCCTGCCCGGGGTGCAGCCCGAGCGGGGTCAGCAGCGCGGCGGCCCGGGCCCGGTGGCGCAGGCTCAGCAGACGGATGGCCTGGTTGAGAGCGTCGGCCTGAGCGAACTCCACGGGCACTCCTTGACAGGTTAGTTACGCGCATAACATTATGCGCGTAACTAATTCTACGACATCGGGGGGCATCGTGACCGTCAAGGTCGCCGCCATCTACTCCAGCGCCACCAGCGATGGGTGGCGGGCATGACGAGCACCGTGACGCGGCGGGCGACGCCGCGCACCGCGCCCGCCTGGCTGGTGCTGGCGCTGGTGAGCGCCTGCCAGTTCATGGTGATCCTGGACGTGTCCATCGTGAACGTCGCACTGCCCTCCATCCAGCGGGACCTCGGCTTCACGCCCACCGGGCTGGCCTGGGTGGTGAACGGCTACCTGCTCGCCTTCGCCGGGTTCATGCTGCCCGGCGGTCGCGCCGCTGACCTGTTCGGCCACCGCCGGATGCTCGTCGCCGGCCTGGCGCTGTTCAGCGCCGCGAGCCTGGCGGCCGGGCTGGCGACGATGCCGGAGGTCCTGGTGGTGGCCCGGGTCGCGCAGGGCCTCGGCGCCGCGATGCTCGCCCCGGCGACCCTGGTGGTGCTCAACAGCTCCTTCACCGACCCGCACGCACGGGCCCGGGCGTTCGGCGCCTGGTCCGCCGCCGGCGGCGCCGGCGGCGTGGTCGGCGCGGTCGTGGGCGGCGCCCTCACCACCGGCCTGTCGTGGCAGTGGGTGTTCCTGATCAACGTGCCGATCGGCGCGGTCCTGATCACGGCCGCCATGACGGCACTCACGCGCACCCGGACCGGCCGGCGGGAGACGCTCGACCTCGCCGGCGCGGTGACCGGCACCGCCGGGCTGACCGCACTGGTCTACGGGGTGATGCAGAGCGCAGGGCACGGCTGGACGTCTGGACGGGTGGCCGGGCCGATCGCGGCGGGGGTCGTCCTGCTCGCCGCGTTCATCGTGGTCGAGGCGCGGGTGGCGAGCCGGCCGATGATCCCGCTGCGGCTGTTCGCCATCCGGGGCGTGGCCGCCGGCAACGCGATGCTCCTGCTGTTCGGTGGGGTCGCCATCGGGATGTGGTACTTCACGTCGCTGCTCCTGCAGGATGTCCTCGGGTTCGGCGCGCTGGACGCCGGACTCGGGCAGACCCCGGCGGCAGTGACGTTCGTGGCGGTCGCGCGGCTGGCCGCCGGACTGCTGCCCCGGGCCGGGGCCAGGACCCTGATCCTGGCGGGCAGCGCCTGCCTCGTGGCCGGCTTCGGCTGGCTCGCCCAGGCGGGCGCCGGCAGCGACTATGTCACCGATGTGCTCGGGCCGACGCTGCTCGTCGCGGCCGGCATCGGGCTGGCCTTCCCCACCCTCATGGCCGCCGCGACCGCGGGCGCCCCTGACGGCGAGGCGGGGACCGTCGGCGGCCTGGCCAGCACCGCGAACCAGGTCGGCGGGTCGATCGGGCTGGCGGTGCTCGCCACTGCGGGCGGCTACGACGTGGTGTTCCTCATCGCGGCCGGGCTCGGCGCGGCCATCGCGGCGCTCAGCCTGCTCCTGCCACGGCACTGAAGCCGCGACACCGGGCGCCGCCGAAGACGGCCGCAACGGGCGGGCCGAAGACGGGGGCGACGGGCGGGGCTGGAGCCGCGACAACGGGCGCCGCCGAAGGCGGCCGCAACGGGCGGGGCGGCGCTGAAAGCTGAAAGCCGCCGCAACGGGCGGGACGGCGCCGGCGGGTTGATACTGGCGGGATGGCGAACCCGGATCTTGACCCAGACGAGTACCCGCCGATCGACCCGCGTGAGCCCGTGCCGGACGACCCGGGTGAGCTGCTGCCCGACACCCCGGACGAACTGCCGGAGGCGCTGCCGGAGCCGATGCCGGGCGACGGCGACGGCGGCGACCCGGGCGGCGTGCGCGAACCCGCATAGCCGCACGCAAGCCACGCAGCACCGCCCGGGCCCGCGCGGCAAAGCGGTGGTCCGCGCAGCAAGCGCCCGCGGAGATACACCACAAATCAATACAAAAGCCGCCCGAGGTCGCGCAGCAAAGCGATCGGGCCCGCGAAGATGCGCCCGAATCCGCACAAAAGCCGCCCGAGCCCGCGCAGCAAGCGGTCCGGACCCGCAGCAAAGCGGTCGGGCCCGTGGAGAACGTACTCTCGACCGGGTGAGCATCGTGACCCTCGACAGCCGCTTCGCCCGGGACCTCGCCGAGATGGCGGTGCCCTGGAAGGCCGAGGACGTCGCCGAGCCGCGGCTGCTCGCGCTCGACGACGACCTGGCGGTCGAGCTGGGGCTCGACCCCGCGTGGCTGCGCGGGCCCGACGGGGTGCGGCTGCTCGTCGGCGGCAACGTCCCCGAGGGCGCCGCCCCGGTGGCGCAGGCCTACGCCGGGCACCAGTTCGGCGGGTTCGTCCCGCGGCTCGGCGACGGGCGGGCGCTGCTGCTCGGCGAGCTCGTCGACACCGAGCAACGGGTCCGCGACCTGCACCTGAAGGGCTCCGGGCGGACCCCGTTCGCGCGCGGCGGGGACGGTCTGGCCGCGGTCGGGCCGATGCTGCGCGAATACGTCGTCAGCCGGGCCATGCACGCGCTGCACATCCCGACGACCCGCGCCCTGGCCGTCGTGGCGACCGGCCGGCAGGTGCGCCGCGAGCGGCTGCTGCCCGGCGCCGTGCTCGCCCGGGTCGCGAGCAGCCACCTGCGGGTCGGCAGCTTCCAGTACGCCACCGTCACCGGCGACGAAGGGCTGCTGCGGCGGCTCGCCGACCACGCGATCGCCCGGCACCATCCCGCCGCGGCCGGTGCCGAGCGGCCGTATCTGGCGCTGTTCGAGGCGGTCGTCGCCGCCCAGGCCCGGCTCATCGCGCAGTGGATGCTGGCCGGGTTCGTGCACGGGGTCATGAACACCGACAACATGACCATCTCGGGCGAGACCATCGACTACGGGCCGTGCGCCTTCATGGACGCCTACGACCCGGCCACCGTCTACAGCTCCATCGACCACGGCGGGCGGTATGCGTACGGCAACCAGCCCCTGGTCGCGGAGTGGAACCTGGCCCGGCTCGCCGAGACGCTGCTGCCGCTCATCGACGACGACCAGGATCGGGCCGTCGAGCTCGCGACAGCTGCTTTGCAGTCGTTTCGGCGGCGGTACGACGAAGCCTGGTCGGACGGCATGCGCACGAAACTCGGCCTGCGCGACCACCACCCGGCGCTGGTCGAGGAGCTGCTCACGCTGCAGCAGACCGGCCGGGCCGACCACACGTCGACCTACCGCGCCCTGGCCACGGCGGCCCGCGGCGACGACGCGCCGATCCGCGAGCTGCTGCCCGGCCCCCTCGGCAGCGCCTGGGTCGCACGCTGGCTGGCGCTCGAGCCGGACGCCGATGCCATGGACCGCGTCAACCCGCTCTACATCCCGCGCAACCACCTGGTCGAGGAGGCCCTGTCCGCCGCGGTCGAGGGCGACCTGGCACCGCTCACCCGCCTGGTCGACGCCGTGAGCGATCCCTACACGGTGCGCCCGGGTCTGGAAAGTTTCACCACCGCGGCACCGGAGGAGTTCGGCGGGTACCAGACGTTCTGCGGGACCTGAGGCCAGTCATTGACCTGAACCGATGAGAGCGCTAACAATCGTGGCGTGACCACCGCCCGCAGGATCTGGCTCGGACTGGCCGCCGCCACGGCCGTCGCCGCCGGCGCCGCCGTCGTCGCGCTGCCACCCGCCGGCGCGGCGACGATCGACCCGGCCGCCTACTACCAGCTCACCGCCCGGCACAGCGGCAAGGCCCTCGCGGTCGCCGGTGGGTCCACATCGGACGGTGCCGCGATCGTCCAGCAGACCGGCTCGTCCGCCACGAGCCAGCAGTTCCAGTTCGTCGACGCCGGCGGCGGCTACTACCGGCTCCGCGCCCGGCACAGCGGCAAGGTCCTGGACGTGTCCGGACGGTCCACCGTGGACGGTGCCGACGTCGTGCAGTGGGCGGCCAACGGCGGCACCAACCAGCAGTGGTCCGTCGTGGACACCGCCGGCGGCTACGTCCAGCTGATCAACCGCAACAGCGGCAAGGCCCTGGACGTCTGGCAGGCCTCCACCGCCGACGGCGCGCGGGTCTCGCAGTACACCGGCACCGGCGGCACCAACCAGCAGTGGCAGCTCGTCAGGGTCCCGACCACCCCGACGCCGCCGGCCGCGTATCCGAACCCGGGCACCGTCACCGGTGACACCGGCGCGCACGACCCGTCGGCGGTGAAGACGCCCACCGGCACCTACCTGCTCGCCGCCACCGGCAACAACCTGTCACTGAAGACGTCGACGGACCGCACCGCCTGGCGCAACGCGGGCACCGTCTGGCCTGGCGGGGCGCCCTGGACCACGGCCTACACCGGCGGCGGCGCCAACCTGTGGGCGCCCGACATCTCCTACCACGACGGCCGGTACTACCTGTACTACTCGGCGTCGACGTTCGGGTCCCAACGGTCCGCGATCTTCCTGGCCACCAGCCCGACCGGGGCGTCCGGCTCGTGGACCAACCAGGGGCTCGTCATCGAGAGCAGCACCGCCGTCAACTACAACGCCATCGACCCGAACCTCGTCGTGGACGGCGCCGGGCAGTGGTGGCTGACCTTCGGCTCGTTCTGGAGCGGGATCAAACTGATCCGGCTCGATCCGGCCACCGGCCGGCGTGCCACGGGAGACACAATCGTGCGGGGACTCGCTACCCGTACCAATGCAAACGGCGCCATCGAAGCACCCTTCGTCTACCAGCATGCCGGCGCCTACTACCTGTTCGTCTCCTTCGACGTGTGCTGCCAGGGCGCCGCCAGCACCTACCGGGTCATGGTCGGCCGGTCCGCGAGCGTGACCGGCCCGTTCACCGACCGCAACGGCACCGCCATGACCGCCGGCGGCGGCACCCAGATCCTCGCCGGCCACGGCTCGATCCACGGGCCCGGCCATCAGGCGGTCATCGCCGACACCGACGGCGACGTGCTCGTCTACCACTACTACGCCGACAGCGGCGCGTCGTTCCTGGGCATCAACCGCCTCGGCTGGGACGCGGCGGGCTGGCCGTTCGTCTACTGACCGGGCCAGCCGGCCCGGTGGGCGGCCAGGACGTCGCCGCCGAAGTCGGAATCGGGGCGGCGCAGCACGGTGTGGGCGTGGTTCAGGTCGGCGGCGGTGTTGTCGTACTCGACGAGCAGGTCCGGGCCCTGCACCCGGTAGTAGTGCCGGCCGGTGCGCTCGGTGGCGCCCTCCCACGCGAACGACAGGGCGTCGCGGTCCACGGCGGGCGCGATGTCGGCCGGCAGCCGGTCGAGATACACCGCGAGGAGGTCGTCCAGGAGGCGCCGGGCCGGGTCGGGCAGCTCCACCGCCGCGATCCCGGGCCGGATCGGCGGGACCACCGCCATCGGTCCGCTGTGGATGTCCGGCGGCGCCGCCGGGTCCAGCACGACCCGCGGCAGCAGCTGTTTCGGGACCGCGTCGAGGACCGCCCAGCCGAGGTCCTCCTCCGGCCCGAGCGGGCGCACCACCGGCCGGCCGCGATACCAGGTGGCGAGGGGGTTGGCGCCGAGGAACACCGGCGTCGGGGAGACCGCGTCGCCGTCGAGGGTCATCGACACCGACAGGTGGTGGCCCTCGAACCGCCAGCCCCACCGCTCCCCCACCGCCGGGGTGCCGAACACGACGACGCTGTAGTCGTTGCTGTGCCGGCCGCGCCGGTACCCCTCCTCGCGGTCGAGCACCTCCTCGAGGGCGAGGATCACGGTCGCCTGCGCGAACGCGTGCGGGCGCAGCGCGGTGGCCAGGAGCCGGTGCGCGGCCTTGCGGCCGTCAGGGTCCAGGGCGCCGAGGCTCACCCCGGGCCGGGACCGCGGCCGGTATTCGATCCGGCGGCGGTGCGCGTCGGCGGAGAACGGCAGCCCCACCGCGGGCGCCAGGCCCAGGAGCGCGGCCGCCGCGGCCCGCATCGCCGCCGCCGTCGTCGTCATCCCGCCGTCCCGGCGAACCGCTGCGGTTGTCATCCCGCCGTCCCGGCGGTCAGCGCCGCGTCGACCCGCCACGAGCGGCGGTGGTGCACGCTCAGCCCGTGCGCGGCGACCCCGTCGAGGTGCTCGGCGGCGCCCCCGTAGCCGGCGTTGCGCTCCCAGCCGTACTGCGGGAACTGCCCGGCGAGCGCGGCCATGTGCAGGTCCCGGTGCGACTTCGCCAGGATCGACGCCGCGGCGACGACGGCGCACCGCGCGTCGCCCTTGACCTCGGTGCGGACCGGCGGGATGCTGCGCTCCGGGCAGAACAGCGTCTCCTCCATCGGGTCGCTGAGGTAGTCGTGCGCGCCGTCCAGGATGATCACGTCCGGGTGCTGCGGCAGTGCCGCGAGGGCCCGCCAGCCCGCGGTCCGCAGCGCCGCGGTGACCCCGAGCCGGTCGATCTCCTCCACGGTCGCCTCACCGATCGCCCAGTGCCCCACCCAGTCCCGCACGACGGGCACCATCCGCTCCCGCTGCGCCTCGGACAGGAACTTCGAGTCGGCGAGCCCGTCCGGCACCGGCGGGGCGTCCTGCGCGAGGACCGCGATCCCCACGGCGATCGGCCCGGCCCACGCACCCCGGCCGACCTCGTCCATCCCGGCGACGGTCAGGTGCCCCCGCCCCCACAACTCGGTCTCCACGTCCAGCGTCGGCGTGACCTTCCGGGTGCTGCGCGGGGCTCGTGGCGTTGGTGCGGGCAAGGTCGGGCTCCCTCGTGCGGCGGTCCGGAAACGGCGATGCCCCAGTCAACCAGATGCCCACACCGCCAGGTCGGCTATGGTGGCCGCATGGGTTGCTTCGCTGCCATGAACATCCGCGCCGCTTAGCGGCGGTTTCGCGGTCACCTGCCCGCACCGCCGGCTCAGTGTCCTGCCGGCAGTCCCACGCCGGCTCGTCCTGCCGGATCATGGGAGCAACCCCAATGGCACACCTTTTCCTGATGGTCGGGCTCCCCGGCGCCGGGAAGACCACCCGGGCCCGAGAGCTCGCCACGACACAGCCTGCGCTGCGGCTGACGCCGGACGAGTGGATGATCCCGCTCTTCGGCGAGTCGACCGCCGGGCGCAAGCGCGACCTCCTGGAAGGGCTGCTCATCTCGACGGCCCTGCGGACGCTGCGGCTGGGCACCTCCGTCGTGCTCGACTTCGGGCTCTGGGGCCGCGACGAACGGTCGGCGCTGCGCTGGCTCGCGGCCTCGGCCGGGGCCTCCTGCCGGGTGGTCTACCTGCCGGTCGACGAGGACGTCCAGCGCGCCCGGATCGCCCACCGCCAGGCCACCGCGCCGCACACGACGTTTCCGATGACCGACGCCGACATCACCCAGTGGCGCAAGCAGTTCCAGGTGCCCGAGGCCGCCGAACTGCGCGGCGGCGTGGTCCCCGCACCGCCGCCGGACTGGTCCAGCTGGCCGGCGTGGGCCGTGGACCGGTGGCCCTCACTGGTGACCCGTTGAGGCCGCCGCGGGCCTTGCGTCAGTGGCGACGCAAGGCCCGCGGGATCACAGGTCAGACCCGGGTCCACTTCTGGTTGGAGCCGCCGGAGCAGTCCCACAGCTGCAGTTGCGAACCGTTGGCGGTGCCGCGCCCGACCACGTCGACGCACCTGTTGGCGCCGACGTTGACGATGTCGCCGGAGGCGGTGACGGTGAACCGTTGCGCGTTGGTGCCGTTGCACGTCCACAGCTGGATCGGCGTGCCGTTGGCGGTGCCGGCCGAGGCGGCGTCCATGCACTTGCCGAGCGCACGGATGGTGCCGTCCGAGCCGATCGTCCACTGTTGCGCGCCGGAGCCGTTGCAGTCCCAGATCTGGAGCCGGGCCCCGTCCGCCGCGTTGGCGCCGGGGATGTCGACGCAGCGGCCGCTGCCGGTGCCGCGCAGCGCGTTGGTCCCGCCGGTCGGCGGCGGCGTGCCCGACGTGCTGACCCGCACGTAGTCGATCAGGAACCGGTTGACCGACGGGGTGCTACCGCTCGGGCTGCCGGGGAAGTTCCCGCCGACGGCCAGGTTGAGGATGATGAAGAACGGGTGGTCGTAGACCCACCGGTTGCCGCGGAGGCTGGCCGGGGTGGCCCGGAAGTACTCCGAACCGTCGACCGTCCAGACGATCAGGTTCGGCGACCAGTCGATCGCGAACACGTGGAACGCGTCGCCGACGGGCTGGCCCAGGTTGCGGGTGCCGCCGACCGCGTTGCCGCCGGAGTAGCCCGGACCGTGCAGCGTGCCGTAGATCGTGTTCGGGTCGCGTCCGACGTTCTCCAGGATGTCGATCTCGCCGTCGGTGGGCCAGTTGCCGCCGCCGAGCATCCAGAACGCCGGCCAGAGTCCGGTGCCCTTCGGCACCTGCGCCCGGGCTTCGATGTGCCCGTACTGCTGGGTGAACTTCCCGGCGGTCTGGATCCGGCCGGACGTCCACTGGCAGGTGCCGTACCAGCAGCTCCGGCCACCGCTCTCCCGGCGCGCCTCGATCACCAGGTTGCCCTGGCCGTCCTGGTACACGTTGCTGGTGCCGCTGTTGTAGTACTGGAGTTCCTGGTTGCCGAAGCCACCGCCGCCGGTGTCGAAGTTCCACCGCGCGGTGTCGACGCCCTGCCTGGCGGCGCCGTTGAACTCCTCGGCCCAGACCACCGCGGCTTCCGCGGTGTCCTGGCCGGCCGTGACGACCACGCCGGCCGCGATGGCCGTGGCGGCCACCACGGCGGCAGCCAGGGTCTTGAGATTGCGCAATTCGGGTCCCTCCTGGGCGAAAGTACCCGCCATGGACCGCATCGGGTGATGAGGGCGGGGCCCGTGGCGGGCGGGAACCTCTCCTGCCGGCCGGGTGGGGACGGCAGGGCGATCGATCTGTGAAGTTGCTTAACAGATCCACCGCAGGCTATGCCAGCAGGGCAATCGCGTCAATACGGGACTTGAACTAAGACCTGGATGCGTGCCGGGCGGCCGGGGTGGTCGCCGACTCCCCCGCACCCGCCTCCATGGACGACCGGACCACCCGGAGGTTCGTGCGGACCACGACGCTGAGCATGAAGACGCCGCACACGGCCTGCTCGACGCGCAGCCAGAGCGGGAACGCGCCCGGCCAGGCGACGACAGCGACGATCGCGGCCAGCACCACCATCGAGATGATGCGGAGCCGGCGGAACGAGCCGCGGTGGCCGGCGGCGGCGCGGCGGGCGAGCAGCAGGAGCACCGCCGCGCTGGCCGCGACCAGCGGCGTGCGGACCCAGACGGCCGTGGTGACGAGCGCGGGGTCGTGGCGCATCACCACCACGGCGACGACGGTGGCCACGCTGATCACCAGGAACGCGGCCAGCAGCTTGACAACGGTGGGCAGATGGTCGTTTTTCATGCCGCCCAGCCTGCGTTTCGGGGCCGGGGTGCGGCATCGGCGCGCGGATCGAAGTCGCGTCTCCACCCGGGGGTGCAGACGCGCCTCCAACCGGGTGCCGATGCCGCCGGAGCGAGATCGTTCTAGGTTCTAGGGGTGCAGACCGAGGAGCCCGCGCTGACCCGCCTGCGGGTCATCCGGTGGATGCAGTTGCTGACGCCACTGATGCTGGCGTGGTTCGTGTGGGCCGCCGCCACCACCGAGCCCGGCTTCGGGCCGACCGGCAGCCGGCTGGCCGTCGTGCTGGCCACCGCCGGGTTCGTCGTCGGGGTGTTCGGCCGCAACGCGACCGCCACACTGCCGATCAGGCCGCCGCACGTGGCCTTCGTCGGGGCGATGCTGGTCAGCTCGGTGACGCTGGTGGCGGTGCAACCGGGCGGTCCGGGTTCGGTGGCGGTGCTGGTCGCGGTGCTGTGCGCGGCGACCGGGCTGATGTCCGTGCGGGTGGCCGTCCCGGTGTTGATCACGGCATTCGTGCTGCTCGAGGCGGTGGCTACGATCGCCGGGCAGGACTTCGGCTTCCTCGCCGTGCTCGCCGGGTTCGCCGTCCTGTTCGGATCGCTGTATCTGGCGTTCCGGCTGGCCGAGGCGCAGCGCGAGACCAAGCGCCTGCTCGCCGAGCTGCAGGCCGGCCAGGCGGCGCTGGCCGAGGCGGCCGTGCTGGCCGAGCGGCAGCGGCTGGCCCGGGAGATGCATGATGTCCTCGCCCACTCGCTGTCGGGGCTGTCGCTGCAGCTGGAGGGCGCCCGCATGCTGATCGCCGAGGACCCGGCCGACCCGCGCCTGCCGGTCGTCGTCGACCGCGCCCACCACCTCGCCCGGGCCGGCCTGCAGGAGGCTCGCCGGGCCATCGGCCTGCTGCGCGACGACGAGCTGCCCGGCCCGGACCGGCTGGCCGAGCTGGCCGAGCAGTTCACCCGCGACCAGGCGGTGCCGTGCGACTTCGCGATGACCGGGGAGCCGCACCCGCTGGGGTCGCAGGCACGGCTGGCGCTCTACCGGGTGGCGCAGGAGGCGCTGACCAACGTGATCAAGCACGCATCGCCGACGCGGGTCTCGCTGCGCCTCGCCTACGAATCGACGGCGACCCGCCTGATCGTCGAGGACTTCGCCGCTGAGCGGCCCGTGATCCCTGACGAGACGGACGGTTACGGGCTGACCGGGATGCGGGAACGGGCCGAGCTGCTCGGCGGGACGCTCACCGCGGGCGCGACCGGCCAGGGGTTCCGGGTCGTGCTGGCGGTGCCGGCATGATCCGGGTGGTCATCGCCGACGACCAGCGGGTGGTCCGCGAGGGGCTGAGCATGGTGCTCGGGCTGATGAAGGGCGTCGAGGTGGTTGGTGCGGCCGCCGACGGCGCCGAGGCGGTCGCGCTGGTGCACGCCGTGCGGCCGGATGTCGTGCTCATGGACCTGCGCATGCCGCGGTGCGACGGGATCGAGGCCACCCGTCGCCTGTGCACCGAGGCACCCGAGGTCAAGGTGGTGGTGCTGACCACGTATTCCGACGACAGATCGGTGCTGGACGCGTTCCGGGCCGGCGCCCGCGGCTACCTGACCAAGGACGCCAGCGGCGAGCAGATCCATGCGGCGTTGCGCCAGGTCCTCGACGACCACGCGGTCATCGACCCGGCCGTGCAGCGGCATCTCGTCAACGCCATCGCGGGTGCGCCGGCGCCGCGGCCGGAGTTCCCGGACGGTCTCACGCCGCGGGAGGCCGAGGTGCTGTCGCTGATGGCCCGGGGCCTGTCCAACACCGAGATCGCCGCCCGCCTGACGGTCAGCGAGGCGACGGTGAAGAGCCACATCAACCACCTGTTCGTGAAGATCGGCGCCCGCGACCGGGCCCAGGCCGTCGCCTACGCCTTCCGCCACGACCTCGCCGGGTCATGACCGGCCGGCGCAGCGTCTCGGCCGGTCATCGTGTGGCAAGCCCCGGCTGCTCGGCGCGCACCAGGTGGCCCGCCGCGAGCAGCGCCTCGATCCGCTCCGGGGGCTGGGGCCGGGCGAAGTGGTCGCCCTGCCCGTGCGGGTAGCCGAGCTCGCGCAGCCGTTGTGCCTGCGCCTGGGTCTCGATGCCCTCCGCGACGGCCGTGAGCCGTAGCGCCCGGGCCATCTGGATCACCGCGGCGGCGACGGTGCGGCCATCCGGCGCCGTGCACGTGCCGGTGAACGCGCGGTCGAGCTTGATCTCGTCGACGGGGCAGGTCTGCAGGGTGCTGAGGCTGGAGTGCCCGGTGCCGAAGTCGTCGAGGGAGATGCGCACGCCGAGCGCCCGCAGCGCGTGCACCGACTGGACGCAGCTCGGGTGCAGTGTCGCCGTCTCGGTGATCTCGACGGTGAGCCGCTGCGGGGCGAGACCGGTGGCGGTGAGGACGCGGTCCACGTCGGCGGCGAAGTCGGCCTCCTGCAGCTGCCGGGCCGAGACGTTGACGCTCAGGCGGGGCGCGGCGGCGCCGTACGCGTGGTGCCACGTCACGGCCTGCCGGCAGGTCTGCTCCAGGATCCACCGGCCGAGCGGCACGATGAGGCCGGTGGACTCGGCGACCGGGATGAAGTCGGCCGGCGGGACCGTGCCGCGGCCGGGGTGCTCCCAGCGCACGAGGGCCTCGACCATCGCCGGCACGCCACCGGCGTCGAGGCGCACGCCGTCCAGGGCGACGATCGGCTGGTACACGACGGAGAACTGTCCCTCGTCGATGCCGGTGCGCAGGTCCCGTTCCAGGGTGGCCCGGGCACGGACCGGCACGTCCAGCGGCGCCGCGTAGTCGACGTGGCGGATGCGGGGACCGTCGCGGTCGGCCTTCGCCGCGTACATCGCGACGTCCGCGCGGCGCAGCAGCTCCTGCGGGGTCGCGGCGACGGTGCCGAGCGCCACGCCGATGCTCGCGGCGAGCCGCAGCCGGTGCCCGTCGACGTCGACGGGCTGCTCGAACGCGGCCGCGATCCGGCCGATGACCGTGAGCGCGGCGGCGTCGTCGGCGTGCTCCAGCAGGACCGCGAACTCGTCGCCGCCGAGCCGGGCGACGATGTCGCCGCGCCGCACCGCGCCGCGGAGCCGGTCCGCGGCGGCGACCAGCAGCGCGTCGCCGACGGCGTGGCCGAGGGTGTCGTTGACGGTCTTGAACTCGTTGAGGTCGATGAGCAGCACCCGCAGCCGCTCCGGCGGGCCGGCGGCGAGCGCCTCGGAGACGCGCTCGCCGAAGAGGCTGCGGTTGGCGAGGTCGGTGAGCGCGTCGTGGCTGGCCTGATGGCTGAGGCGCTGCTGGAAGTCGCGGGCGTCGGTGACGTCGCGGGAGTTGCAGACGATGCCGGCCACCCCGGGGTCGTGCAGGAGGTTGGCCATGGTGATCTCGGCCCACCGCCAGCTGCCGTCGACGTGCGCCAGCCGGGCCTGGAACACCACCGGCGCGCCCGGTTCGCGGATGACCCGTTCGTACGCGGCGAAGACCTCCTCCGCGTCGTCGACGTAGATCATGTCGGCGGCGGCCCGGCCCGGCCACTGCTCGGCCGGGAGCCCGAGGAACCGGGTCGCGCCGGGGCTGACGTAGGTGAGAATGCCGTCGGCGTCGGTGACGGTGATGAGGTCCGAGGCGTTCTGCACCAGCGACCGGAACCGCCGCTCCCGGTCGCCGAGCTCGACCATGCCGGCGTCGAGCCGGGCGACCAGCCGGGTGTTCTCCTGGAACGTGAGCATCTGCCGGACGACGACGAGCACGGCGAGAATCACCACGCCGACGGCGACGCCGAGCCGCTCGCCGGGGTTGTCGGAGGTCATGACGAACAGCAGCAGCAGGTTGCCGGCGCCGACCGCGACGTAGGGCAGGACGCTGAACGAACGGCGGCGGCCCTGCACGACCGCGGCGTCCGGAGCGGGCCGGTCGCGCCGCTCGCAGCGGGCCGCGAACACCGCGAACAGGCAGCTGAGCGGCACGGCCAGCTGGCTCGGGCTGGGCGCGCCGGGTGGCAGAAACGCCTCCGGCGCGGACGCGAGCGCACCGACGATGATGGCGAGGCCGAACCACCGCAGCGCGGCCCGGTCGACGGTGGACCCGCCGGTGAGCACGACCTTGACGATGGCGAACAGCGCCAGCAGCGACACGACCAGGGTGACCAGGCCGGTGAAGAACGCGGTGCGGTTGCCGCCGTCCTGCTCGAGGGACGGGCGCAGCCAGAACTGCCACAGGAACAGCCCGCCGGCCGCCACCACTGTGCAGGCGTCGAGCAGGAACGTCACCCGGCGCGGCCGGCTGTCCAGGCCCAGCGGCAGCCGCAGCAGCGCCCAGCCCTCCAGCAGCACCGCGACGAGGAAGACCGCGCCGTCCACCGCGCCGATGCGCCCGCCCGGGTCGCCGATCGCCTGGATGCCCCGCACCACCGAGCCGACGCCGACGAGCAGCGTGCCGGCGCCCATGAGCCGCCAGAACCGGGCGGCGGCCCGGTTGACCCGGGCGTCGGCGCCGACCGTCCAGAGCGCGGCGCCGGCCAGCGCCGCGGAGCACAGGTTGGGCACCCAGCCGAGCGCGGAGGGCCCGATCGGGCCGCGCACGTTGAGCGCGAACCAGCCCCAGGCGATCAGGACGATCACGACCTGGGCGATCACGTCGGCGTGCGAGGGCCCGAACACGGCGTCACGCAGACGCGCCGCCGATCGCGGCCGTCCGGTTCCCGTCATCTGCAGCCCGTCCTCTGCGTGCTCGTCCGGACTGCTCATCGACCGCTCCCCGCGGGACCTGAGCGTCGTCCGCCTGCCGAGGCACCGTACCGCCCCCGGCGCCCGCGCGCCGATCGTCCACCGGTACCTCGATGACGAGCCTGCCGGTCAGGCCGCGGGCGCCGGGGAGAACGGGCGGACGCCGTACCGCTCCGACTCGCCGATGACGTCCCAAAGGATCTTGGGCGCGTCGGTGCCCTGGACGGTCCTGACGGTCTTGCGGAAGCCGCCGCGGTAGGACACGGTGACGCGGTACGCGTAGCGGTCGCAGCAGGGGTTCCGCGGCTGGTACGAGTTGCGCAGCCACTTGAACCGGTGACTGCCGGCCAGCCGCAGCGCCCGCTGGCCGCCGACGGTCGTGCGGTCCACGACGAACGACTCCTGCTTGCCGGCGAAGCCGCCCGAGCGGTCCAGCACGATCTTGGTGGCCGAGCCGAACGGCGCCGGCGCGGCGGCCGCTGGTGTGGCGGGTGCGAGCGCCGCGATCCCGCAGACCGCGATCAGTGTCACGATGCTGTTGCGCGTCCTGGTGCGTCCCATGATGTCCCCCGTGTCGGGCGTCGCCGTCGACGCCTCCTCACCCGAGGACACCACACGGGCACGTTCCCGATATGCCGGATCTGCCGGAAATAAGCCTTACGTACCACGGCACGCGCACGGCGACGGACCGGGGCCTGACCGTTCGGCCCCGATTGCGAGGGAAGGAGCCCCATGTCGTACGAGGTGACGGTGGACGAGGCGGTGGCCCGGCCGACGGCGGTGGTCGCCGCGACGACGACGTGGCGGGAGTTCCCGGCCGTGTGGCCCGGCCTGCTCGACGAGGTGTGGGACTGCCTGCGCGCGGCCGGCATCGACCGCGGGTGCCGCAACGTGATGCTGTACCTCGACGACGTGCCGAACGTCGAGGTCGGCGTGGCCCTGGACCAGCCGTGCCCGCTCACCGGCCGGGTGACCGCGTCGGCGCTGCCTGCCGGGCCGGTCGCGACGACGGTGTATCGCGGGCCGTACGCCGGGCTCGGCGCGGCGCATCAGGCCGTCGCCGACTGGTGCGCCGGGCACGGGTGGCCGCCGGCCGGCCCGCGGTGGGAGGTCTACGGGCCGCACCACGACGACCCCGCCGAGGTGTGGACCGAGGTGCACTGGCTGCTGCGCCCCGCGGGGTAGCCGCTCAGGCCGGAAGGTCGGGCACCTCCAGCCCGAGCGCCGCGGCCAGGTCCGCCGTCCGGCGCGGGGTCGAGCACCGGCGGGCGAGCGTGATCTCGTCGAGCCGGCCGGCGCGGGCCTGGAACAGGACCTGCCCGGCCGGGTGCGCCCGCAGCTGCTCGGCGGTGAGCCGGCCGGCCAGGTCCCGGGCCGCGGCGACGATGGCGGGCAGCGCCGAGCGCAGGTCGCCCGCCCACGCCGCGACCGCACGGAGCCAGTCACCGGCGTCCGGCGACGCGGAGAACCGTGCCACGGCGGCGTCGATCTCCGGCCACGTCCAGTCCCGCCAGGGCCGGGACCGCAGGACCGGCAGCTGCCACACCCGCCGGGTCGCCGACCAGTGGTCGGCGTGCGCCGGCACCGAGTGCACGGTGAGGTCCGGGACGCACAGCGCCGTCAGGTTCCAGCCGTGGCAGGCGCCGGTGTCCAGACCGAACACCCGGCCGTCGCGCAGCAGCGGCTCACGGCCGGTCACGTGATGGCCGAACACGACCGGCTTCGCGTCGGTGTAGTGCTCGTGCCAGTGCCCTTCGGGGAACAGCCCGGCGAGCGCCTTCTCGCCGCTGGTGGAGCCGCAGAGGATCTCCTCCCGCTGCGCCGCCAGGGGCGTCCCGGACAGCATCGCGGCGTGCACGACCCGCACGTCGTCGTTCTCGAAGAAGTACGGCAGGGTCGCCATCCACTCGACCGCGCCGGCGTAGCCGTCGCCGAGCTGCAACCGGGTGATCTCCTGGGCGTAGGAGTAGACGCCGCGGACGTGCTTGCGCTCGTGGTTGCCCATGACCACGACGGAGTTCGGCCGCTCCCGGAAGAACCTGATGACCTCGCCGGGCTTCGGCCCCCGGTCGACCAGGTCGCCGACGCTGACGAGCAGGTCGTCGGGGCGCAGGCGCACAGCGTCGAGGAGCTCGATCAGCTCGTCGAAGCAGCCGTGGATGTCGCCGACGACGACGGTGCGCCCCATGCCCGGGAGCCTAGGAACGCATCGGCCCGATGGGCAAAGGGTTATCAGCTGTTGCCCGGCGTGTAGAGGCGGGCACGGCGCGGATCATGTCCGCGACGGTCGCCGTGCCGGCGGACGGTGGCATGTCGCGTTCACCGTCACCGTCGAACGCACCGACCGGCGACCGACGCAGCCAACCGCGGCAGTCGGTGTCGACGTCGGCATCCGCCACCTCGCCGTGCTGTCCACCGGCGAACTCGTCGCCAACCCCGCCACCTCGACACCGCGCAGACCCGGCTGCAAGCCCTCGGCCGGGCTCTGGCCCGCAAGCAGGGACCGGACCGCCGGACCGGGCAGGCGCCGTCGCAGCGGTGGCGTCGCGCGTGCGCCCGGCTCGGCCGGGCGCACGCCCGGGTCGCTGACCTACGCCGAGATGGCCTGCACAAACTCACCACCCGGCTCGCCTCCACCTACGGCACGATCGTGGTGGAGGACCTGCACGTCGCGGGGATGCTGCGCAACCGGAGCCTGGCCCGGCACATCGCCGACGCCGGGTTCGCCGAGATCCGCCGGCAACTCAGCTACAAGACGACGTGGAACGGTGGCCGGCTCGTGGTCGCCGGCCGCTGGTATCCGTCCAGCAAGACCTGCTCACGCTGCGGCGCAGTGAAAGCCAAACTGCCCCTGCGTGAACGGACCTACACCTGCACCAGCTGCGGCCTGGTCCTGGACCGAGACGTCAACGCCGCACACAACCTCGCCGTCCTCGCCGCGGACCCCGCGGACGCGAGCATGGGTGGGGTGGTATCCGCCGGGAGTGGCCCGGTGGCAGGACGCGGAGCCAACCGCAAGTCCCACTCCGGTGGGCAGGAGGCGAAGAACCGTCAACCCGGCACCGCACCAGCGGATCAGACCGGGACCGTCCCGTCGCAAGACAGGACTGCCGCATGAGCGCCAAAGAGCACTCGACGGCAACGGTTATCCGATGCGAGGAAAGCGGTGACCCTAGTTGGCAAAAATCGCCGTAGCGATTCTCAAGGAGAAGGAAGGACCACCATGGCCTCGCCCGTCGATGCTAGCACCGGACCCAGTTCCACGGGGACGAAATTACTGTCCTGATTGGACGGACGGAACACGTAAGCGGGCCCGGTGACGGCCGCGTCCGCGTCGTCATAGCGCACGGGCAGGCCGTCCGCGGCGGCCGGTGCGTGCCGGAACAGGTCGTGCACGCTGGGCAGGGTGTCCAGGTACTCCACGTAGGCCGGCATGGTCTCCGCGAGCAGCCCGCCGTTGTGGGCCGCGGACTGCACCCGCGAGCGGAGGTTCGCGTCGAGATACACCAGCTCGCGGCGGGCCAGGTCCAGGTAGGCGACGAACTTGGTCAGGTGGTTGCCCCGCACCGGGAACGACAGCTGGGTGCGGCTGGGCTCGAACAGCCTGCCCTCCTGCGGCTCCTCGCCCCACTGCAGGGCCGCGTGCACGTCGTCGGCGTCGGCGAAGGTGCGGCGGGAGTAGCACAGCAGGCTCCACACCGCGTAGCGGACGCCGGCCCCGGCGAGCTCGTCGAGGTGCAGGTCGATGAGCTGGCAGGCGCGCCCCTGGAGGTCCTTGGAGTTCGTCGGGTCGCCGGAGAACACCGAGCCGCCGCCGAGGCCGGGCCGGTCCCAGCAGCACTCGCCGAGCGGCGTCCAGCCCGCGCCGAAGAAGTTCCAGCTGTTGTCGTACCAGACGTTGTGCCCGACGGGCCCGCTCGCCCAGTACGACGCGGTCCGCACGAACCGGACCCGGTCCGGGATTCCGAACACGGTGCCGCGGCCGTACGGCGCCAGCTCGGCGTCGTTCGTCGGCAGCTTCACCTGCGCCACCGCCGGGTCGAGCGCGACCGGGCCGACGCCGGCGAGGCGCCGGGTGAGCTCGTCGCCGATGACCGGGAGCACCGCGTCGCGCGCGCCGAGTCCCAGCCGGCGGTGCGGCTCGGCGTCGACGATCTGCGCCTTCGACCAGTTGCCGCGCGGCGGGAACATGCGCCACCGCCGGGCGTTGGTGGTCTCCAGGTGCCGCTGGAGCTTCAGCAGTTGCAGCGTGGTGAGCCGCCCGGTGACCGATTCCAGGCCGGGTGCGGCGCGGAAGGTGAGCAGCAGGTGGTGCAGCCGCCGGGCGTATTCGCCGGGGCGCTCCGCGAGGCGGTCGAACACGGCCGGGTCCCGTTCGGCCAGCAGCCGCTCCACGTCGGCGGCGAACCCGCGCACCGGGGCGCCGGTGTACAGCACGTCGTACGCCGCCACGACCCGCGGGAAGGTGGCCCGGTAGTCGCCGGGGTGCAGGGCGAACAGCAGCCGCTTGAACTGCTCCCGGCGCCGGGCGACGTCCTCCAGCAGATGGGTGGCGCCCTCCAGCAGGCCGAGCAGGTAGCGGCGCTCGGCCCGGGTGAAGCGCCGCAGCCGCTGCGGCGTGCGCAGGCCGGGGTCGCCGCCGGACAACGAGACCGCCAGCCGCAGCACGTCGGTCGCGGTCGCCACCCGCGCCGCGACGCCCTGCTCCAGCAGCAGCACCGCGAGCCGGATGCGATTCTCCACAAAGGACACCGCGGCGAGGTCGACGGGTGCGGCGGCGAGCGCGGCGACGTCGGCGAACTGCGCGTCGGTCCAGCGGGCCGGCAACGCGAGGAGCCCGTCGAGGATGCGGGCCGGGGCGTCGTCGTCGGCCGGGTGCAGGACCCGCGGCGCCGGCAGGTCCGCCAGCGGCGACCGCTCCGCCGGTTCCTCGGTGACCAGGTCGTTGGGCAGGCCCCAGTACATGAGGATCTGGCGGATCCAGTACCCGGCCTCGTCCATGGCGAGCACCTCGGCCGGGAAGTTCTTGTAGACGACGAAATCCGCCATCCGCTTGTCGTCGCCGGTCAGCGCGGCGAGGACCGGCTCGACCCCGGCCCACCAGTCCCGCAGCTCGTCCTCACCGGTCTCGCCGAGGACGGTGTATGCCCGGGCCGACAACGCGAACCCGTAGTAGGCGATGTTCGCCGTGACGGTGGCGAGCGACGCCACCGCCGCGACGGGCGTGCCGGCGGCGGGCAGGGCGATGAGGTCACGCGGGATCAGGACTCGTTGCACATCGACGAGCGTCCCGCACCCACCGCGACGCGGTCAAAGCCGTTTCGCGTCAGTCCTCCACGCCGTAGCCGACGAACGCGTACACGCCGGGAGCGGCGCGCTCGACCGCCTCGGCGACCCGGCCGATCTCTCCCTCCCACGTCACGTCCTGCTCCTGCTGGATCTCCTCCGGCATCTGCCCGTAGGCGTAGCCGGAGTACAGCAGGATGCCGACGGCACGCGGCTCGTACTCGTCGTAGTCGTAGACGCGCGGCTCGGCGGGTGCGCCCTCCTCGTCCTTCAGGCGCACCGCGCCGGCGGCGGCCCGGGCGAGGCGCAGGATCGTCTCCTGCTCGTCCTCCGGCACCTCGGCGCCGTCCTTCCTGGACACGAACAGGGCTGGGCCATAGGCGGACATGCGGCGAGGGTACCGGCTGACGCTCAGGCCGCTTCCGGCGACGCCTCGATGAAGTCACTGAGGTCGACGCCCACCTCGAGCAGCACGTCGGCGAGCTTGTCGACGCTCGGCACAGCCCGCGAAACGCCGGGGCCGACCAGCGTGTACCAGGCGATGGACCCGACGCCGCCGACCTCGACCCGCCACCTGCCGTCGGGTGTCTGCATCGCCGCCAAGCTCACCTCCCGACGCTACGACAGCGCCACGACCAGCGGGAAGACATGATCGATAAGTACACCGATGTAGTTTCCGGGCAGGGAAAGATTGGACGGGACGACGCCCGGGCTTGTAGCCTGCACGCGACCGAGACACCGCCCGAGGAGGTGAGACCCATGAACGCTGCAGCGATGTGTGGGTGCTCCCCCTTGCCGTCACGGTCGGGCGACTGACGTAGGTGTCGCCGGGAGCGCCCCGCCAACCAGGCACTCCCGAAAGGCAACACCAATGGACACTCCACAGGTTCCCGGCGCCGACCGCGCGCCCCTCACGTTCGACGTGATCATTGCCGGTTGCGGGCCGACCGGTGCGATGCTGGCCGCCGAGCTGCGGCTGCACGATGTGCAGGTGCTCGTCCTGGAGCAGGAAACCGGGCCTACGTCGTTCGTCCGCATCGTCGGCCTGCACATCCGAAGCCTCGAGCTGATGGCGATGCGCGGGCTGCTGGATCGCATCCTCCCGCACGGACGACAGCGTCCGGCCGCCGGCTTCTTCGCCGCCATCGCCAAACCCGCGCCCAAGGGCCTGGACTCCGCGTACGCCTATCTGCTCGGCATCCCCCAGCCGGTCATCGAGCAGTTGCTCGAGGCCCACGCGATCGAACTCGGCGCGCAGGTCCGGCGCGGGTGCGCGGTCACCGGATTCGAGCAGGACGACGAGGGGGTGACCGTCGAGCTGGCCGGTGGGGAGCGGCTGCGGTCGCGGTACCTCGTCGGCTGTGACGGCGCGCGCAGCACGGTGCGCAAGCTCCTCGGCGTCGGCTTCCCCGGCGAGCCGGCGCGGACCGAGACGCTGATGGGCGAGATGGCGGTCGGCGTGCCGCCGGAGGAGATCGCCGCCAAGGTGGCCGAGGTCCGCCGGCAACGATTCTGGCTGCGACCCTCGGGCGCCGGGAACTACAGCGTCGTCGTGCCCGCCGCGGGCGTCAGCGACCGCTCGGCACCGCCCACCCTCGAGGACTTCAAACACCAGTTGCGCGCCGTCGCCGGCACCGATTTCGGCGTGCACTCCCCGCGCTGGCTGTCCCGCTTCGGGGATGCCACCCGGCTGGCCGAACGGTACCGGGTCGGGCGGGTGCTGCTGGCCGGCGACGCGGCACACATCCATCCACCCACCGGCGGGCAGGGCCTCAACCTGGGCGTCCAGGACGCGTTCAACCTCGGCTGGAAGCTTGCCGCGCAGGTCCGCGGCTGGGCGCCGGCCACCCTGCTGGACACGTATCAGGCCGAGCGTCATCCGGTCGCCGCGGACGTGCTGGACAATACCCGCGCCCAGATGGAACTGTCGTCCGCCGAGCCGGGGCCGCAGGCCGTGCGCCGGCTGCTCACCGAGCTGATGGACTTCGACGAGGTGAACCGCTACCTGATCGAGAAGATCACCGCGATCGACATCCGGTACGACCTCGGCGAAGGCCCCGACCTGCTCGGCCGGCGCCTGCCCGACGTCGACGTGCAACAGGGCCGCCTCTACGGTCTGCTGCACCGCGGCCGCGGCCTGTTGCTGGACCGCACCGAACGGCTGACCGTCGGCGGCTGGTCCGACCGGGTCGACCACCTCGCGGATCCCACCGCGGCGCTGGATGTCCCGTGCGTCCTGCTCCGCCCCGACGGCCACGTCGCCTGGATCGGCGACGATCAGCAGGACCTGGACGGCCACCTCGCCCGCTGGTTCGGCAGCCCCACCGGCTGATCCCGCCGGGCCACCGGCCCGGCGGGAAGTCGATCCGTGTGCCACGATCCTGCGGTGCGGCTGTCAAAGGTGTGGCTGGTGTTCGGGGTGACCGGCGCGCTGGCGGTCGCGGCCGCGACGGTGTCGGCGACCGAGGTGTCGCTGCGGTGCGCCGCGGTGGCGTTCGTGGTGCTGGCGTGGCGAGCCGCCGCGGGCGCCGGGCCCGCGCCGAGGCGCCTGCGGTGGCTCCTGGCCGCCGGCTGCGTTCTGTTCGCCGCCGTCCCGCTGGTCCAGCTCGCCGCGATCGCCGACCGGACCGCCGACGCCGGCTGGTTCGGATACGGCCCGCCGGGCAATGCGGAGCTGACCGCGCTGCTGGAAGCGGCGTGCCGGGCGCTGGACTGGGAGCGGACCGCTGCCGGCGTCCGGCTCGGCGCGGTGGTCCTGCTCACCGGCGCCGTGTACGGCCTGCCCGGTGCCCGCCGGCGCGGCCGGGTCGTAGCGACCGTGGTCGGGGCCGTGGTGCTGGGAGCCGGGATCGTCGCGGACCGCTGGCTCGGCATCGACCTCGACCGGCTGGTCCCGGCCGTTCGTGGGGTGTGGCCCGGGCTGCTCGCGGCCGCCGCCGGTATCGCCGGGCTCGTGCTCGCCGGCCGGCGCGCCGATCACCGCTGGCTGGTGGTGGCGGGCGCGGCGCTGGTCGCGGTCGCGGCCGCCGTCACGCAGTCCGACCTGACCGGTAGCTGGCTCAGCGTGGCGGCGCTCGCGGACGCGATCTGCGGGACCACACAACCCGCGATCATGGTGAGCACGGCGATGAGCGGTGCCGCCGGCCCGAGCCTGGACCTCGATCCGGCGCTGGCAGCGGCGGTGTTGCTGGCCGGTCCGGCGCTGCTGGTGGCAGGCGTGCTGCGCGCCACCGCACCGCCCGGCACCGGCGAGCCGCAGGACGGCTGAGGGGACGCGCTCCGGTGCGCCCCCTCAGCCGCGGCGTCACACGCCGATCCTGCGCCAGTCGCCCCAGATGGCGAACGTCATGCCGCGGCTGGCCTGGATGTTGACGAACAGGGTGTGCCCGTCCGGGGAGAACGTCGAGCCGGCGAACTCGTCGTCGTAGCGGGGTGCGCCGGTGCTGCTGACGAGCCGGTTGAGCGCGATGTCGAACAGCTCACCCCGCGGGGTCAGCCCGCGAAGGTAGTTGTCGTTGGTGTTGTCCTCGCAGACGACCAGCGTGCCGCGGGGGCTGGTGGTGACGTTGTCGGGGAAGTCGAGCACGTCGGGGCCGGTGGACTGGTACAGCAGCCGCAGCCTCCGCGAGTGCGTGTCGTACGCCCAGATCTGGCCGTTGCCGTTGCCGTAGCCGTTCGCGATCGGGCCGGTGCTGGTCTCCTCGGGGCCGCCGCCCTGCGTCGAGGTGAAGTAGACGACGCCACGGTCGTAGGTGGCGCCTTCGAGACGCGAAAAGTACGCCGCGCCGCGGGCCCAGCCCTGCCGGGCGACGTGGCTGATCGCGTCGTTGTTCGTGGTCGGCGCGGGCTCGCCGGGCGTGTACGGGTAGACCGGTGACGGGTCGTCGATGTCGACCCACTCGACGGGGAACGTCGACCCGGCCGGCAGCGCGGCCTCCAGGTGGATGTTCGGCCGGCCCTTCACCTTGAGCATCTGCAGCCGGCCGCGGTTGCCGAGGCGGCCGGCGCGCATCGGGTGCTGCCGTGGCGTGTACCGGTAGAGCCCGGACGCGAACCCGAAGTCGTCCTCGGTCAGGTAGAGGGCGCCCTCCCCCGGGTCGAACGCGACCGCCTCGTGCGCGAACCGCCCCGCCGCGGTGATCGGCTCCCGCTCGGCGCGGCCCTTGACGGGCACCTCGAAGACGTACCCGTGCGGCTTCTGGAGCGGCACGTTGGACACGCCGGTGAAGTCGGCGCCGACGTCCGGGCCGTTGACCGTCTCCTCGCACGTCACCCAGCTGCCCCACGGCATGGGCCCGCCGGAGCAGTTCATCTGGGTGCCGTTGATGCTGGTGTACGCGCGGACGACCTCGCCGTGCCGGGTGACCTCGATCGTCGTGGTGCCGCCCTGCGCCATCGGGTCGTAGGCGGCGGTGGCGTCGCCGAACGCGGCTCCGGGACCGTTGACCTCGTGGTTGCGGATCAGGGTGTAGTTGCCGCGCGGGCCGCGGAACGCCGCCATGCCGTCGTGCCGGCCGGGCAGCGTGGTGCCGTCGTCGAGCACGACGGGTGTCTCGGTGTCGTGGAACGACCGGTACTCGAACCCGGCGGGCAGCCAGAGCCGGACCGCGCCGTCGCGGTGGTCCGGCACCGGGCCCAGGGTCGGGCGGGGTCGGTCGTGGGTGGGTGCGGCCTCGCCGCGCGCGGCGAACCCGGCGAACGGGCCGATTGCGGTGCCGCCGAGTATCGCGGCGGCGCCGCGTAACGCGGTCCGCCGGTCGATGCCAGCCATGGGCACTCCCTTCGCATGGCGTCAATGCCATTGAGAAGCCCCGATCATCGACCGTCGTTCACCGCTCCGCAACCCTCCGTTCATCTATGCGCCCGACGCCGACCACGGCGGGAACCTGGCGCACAACGCTTCAGTCGCCGGTTTCGCGGCCGATAGGACCACGTGTCCCGTCTGCGTGCGGTGGCAGACGTCTGCGTGCGCCTGTTGGACGCACCGCCGGACGACGGTCATCTGCTGGAGCGTCTGGTCTCCGCCATCGGGGCGGAGCTCACGGACTGCTGTGTCGCGGGCGCGCTCGCCGGGCCGGCCGGGGCCGTGCCGGTGGTGCGGACCGTCCCCTGCGGCGCCGACCCGGCCCTGGCGGGAACGCTGCTGGACGACGTGGTCACGGCGCTGGACGGATCCGGCCACGCGACCCAGGGCGAGGCCCTGGTCGTGCCGGTGCTCGCCCGCGGCGCGGTCATCGGCGCGCTCGGGGTGCTGCGGCCCGGCGGCGGCCCGGTCCCGCTCGCCGACGGCGCGTTCGTCGAGGCGGCGGCCACCGTCGCGGGCGGCGTGATCGAGCACAGCCACGCGTTCGCCGCGGCCCTCGAACTCCTCGAGGACGCCCGCCGGCAGGGTGACCTGCTGGACGCGATCTCCGACGCGATCGTCTCCTGCGACGCCGACGGCGTGATCGTGAGCTGGAACTCCGGCGCCGAGCGGCTGTACGGCTACTCCTCCGGCGACGCGGTCGGCTGCGACCTGCTCGCCCTGCTCGCGACCGCGTGCATCACCGACGGCGTCGAGGTCGGCGCGGCGCGGATGCTGCAGGACGTGGCCGGGGCCGGCCGCTGGGAGGGTGAGCTGCGCGAGCGGCGCTCCGACGCGGCGCAGCT
This sequence comes from Dactylosporangium cerinum, assembly GCF_042653625.1. Classification (NCBI taxonomy): domain Bacteria; kingdom Bacillati; phylum Actinomycetota; class Actinomycetes; order Micromonosporales; family Micromonosporaceae; genus Dactylosporangium; species Dactylosporangium cerinum. The sequence goes on from NZ_JBHSIU010000041.1 coordinate 434,028, forward strand.
GACGGTGTTGTCGTCCGTCTCCGCCCTGCACGCCGCCACCGACGGCACGCCGGCCGGCTACGTGTTCGTCAACCGCGACGTCACCGAGCAGCGCCGGCAGGAGCACGAGGCGGCCCACGACGTGCTGACGGGCCTGCCGAACCGGCGGCGGCTGGTCGGCCGCATCCGCGATGCCGGCGAACGGGTCCGTCGCGGCGGCGGTCCGATGGCGGTGCTGTTCCTCGACCTCAACGGGTTCAAGCCGGTCAACGACCGGCACGGCCACGCCGTCGGCGACGAGCTGCTGATCCGCATCGCCGGGCGGCTGGCCGGCACGGTACGCAGCACCGACTTCGTGGCCCGGCTCGGCGGCGACGAGTTCGTGGTGGTGCTGGAGCAGTTCGGCGCGGTGGATCGGGTCATGTCGGTGCTGCGCCGGATCCTGCACGCGGTCGAGGAGCCCATGGAGCTGTCCACGGCGACCGTGACCGTCTCGACCAGTATCGGCGTGGCGCTCGCGGAGGACGCCGAGGTCGCCGTCGATCCCGAGTACCTCGTGAAGGCGGCGGACGAGGCCATGTACCGGGCGAAGCGCCGCCCCGGCCGGGTCGCGTTCGCCGACCCGGACCTCGACCGCCGCTGGCTGGAACGCTGAGCGGCGGCCGACGGCGGGCGGGGTGAGGGTTAGACCAGGACCTGTTCGCGGCTGACGTTCTCGGCGACCAGCGGGCCGACGTCCAGGATCAGGGCCACCTCGCCGTTGCCGAGGATGGTCGAGCCGCTGATGCAGCGGGCCTCGCTGAACAGCACGCCGAGCGGTTTGATGACCGTCTGGAACTGGCCGAGCAGGGTGTCCACGACCAGGCCGGCGCGCTGCCCGGACTGCTCGATGACGACCACGTTCTGCCGGCGGGGCGGGTTGCCCGCGATGTCGAAGATCGTGCGGAGGCGGATGAAGGGCAGGACCTCGCCGCGCAGGTACATGCAGTCGCGCTCGGCGGCGTTCGGGGGCAGTTCCACGCATTCGGTGACCCGGTCGAGGGGGACGATGAACGCCGAGGGCCCGACGCCGACGAGGAAACCGTCGATGATGGCGAGGGTCAGCGGCAGCCGGATCCGGAACGTGGTGCCCGCGCCCGCCGTCGTCAGCACCTCGATGGTGCCGCGCAGTTCGGCGATGTTGCGGCGGACCACGTCCATGCCGACGCCGCGGCCGGAGAGGTTGGAGACCGTTTCGACCGTGGAGAAGCCCGGCTCGAAGATCAGGTCGTACACCTCGTGGTCGCTCAGGACGGCGCCGGGCTGGACCATGCCGCGCTCGACGGCCTTGCCGAGGATGCGGTCGCGGTTGAGGCCGCGGCCGTCGTCGTCGACCTCGATGACGATGGAACCGGCGTCGTGGAACGCGTTGAGCCGCAGCTTGCCCCGCACCGGCTTGCCCTGCCGCTCACGGTCGGCGCGGGGTTCGACGCCGTGGTTCAGCGCGTTGCGGACCAGGTGGAGCAGCGGGTCGCCGATCCGCTCGACGAGGGCCTTGTCCATCTCCGCCTCGCCGCCGGTGATGACCAGGTCGACGTCCTTGTCGAGGTCGACGCAGACGTCGCGGACCACCCGTTCGAACCGGCGCAGGGTCGTGCCGATCGGCACCATGCGCAGCGACAGGGCGCTGTGGCGCACCTCCTCGACGAGGCGCATGACCTCGCCCTGTGCCTCGTCGTAGCCTTCCTCGTCCGGTCGGCGAGGCGGAATCCGTGTCGGCGCAGCAGCCGCATGCCGATCGCGATGTTGTCCCTCGGCACCTTCGGGGCCGGCCCGGGTGAGGCGCCGGGGAACTGGTCGCCGCCGCCGAACATCTTCGCCTGGTACTCCTGCGGCCGGGTGCCGTGGCGGTCGATCTCGTGCAGGAACAGCTCGATCGCCTCGTCGGCGTAACGGCCGCTGAGCGCCGGCAGGTCCGCGGTCGGCGCGGTGCGGTGCGACAGCAGGTAGTGGCACATCCCGCCGATCCGCAGCCGCGGGTGCCACAGGGTGATCGCGACGCAGGAGCCCAGCATGGTACGGATCCGGGTACCGGCGGCGGTGAAATGGAAGTCGCCCGGGTTGAGGTACACGTCCGGAGGGCTAGCCAAGATCGGCTCCGGGGAGCTGGTAGACCGACGGTTGCACCTGCCGCAGCCGTGACGGGATCCCGTTGAGCGTCTCGGACAGGCTCACGATGAAGTAGCCGCCGGGGTGCAGCATGTCCTGCAACCGCCCGACCACCTCCGCCTTCGTGGCGGCCTCGAAGTAGATCATCACGTTGCGGAGCATGATCACGTCGAACCGGCCGAGCCGGCTCTGGTCCTCGAGCAGGTTCGCGCCCAGGAACGTCGTCCTCGCCCGCAGCGCCCGGTCGATCGCCATCAGGCCCTCGTACTCGGCCCGGCCCTTGCGGCAGTACCGGCGCAGCAGCGGCGTCGGGATCTTCTCCGCCGCCGAGATCGGGTAGAGGCCGGCCTCGGCCCCGGCCACCACCCGCGAGGAGATGTCGGTGCCGACGACCTCCGACGGCACGTTCGGCAGGGTGTCGGCGAGCACCATCGCGGCGCTGTACGCCTCCTCACCGCTGGAACTCGCCGCGCTCCAGAGGCGAAACGGCCGGCTCGTCCGGTGTGCCGGGGCGATGACCTGGCCGAGGAACTCGAAGTGCCGGGGCTCGCGGAAGAAGAACGTCTCGTTGGTGGTGAGCAGGTCGATCGCCTGGCGGGTCTCGGCCGGGTGCTGCGGCGAGCGGAGCACCTGCAGGTACTCCGTGTAGCTGCGCAGCCCGAGCTTGCGCAGCCGCTTGTCCAGCCGCCCCTGCACCAGGGTCTCCTTGCCCGGCGACAGCCGGATGCCGGTGCGCTGGTGCAGGAACTGGCTGATGGCCTGGAACTCGGTCGCCGTGGTCTGCGTGGGCCCGACCAGTGACGGTGTCATGAGTCATCCGGGATCGCCGTCGCCAGCTCGGCCATGTCGCTCAGCGACAGGACGTGGTCGATGTCGAGCACGATGATGAAGTCGTTGTCCCGCTTCGCCATCCCGCTGATGAAGTCGGCCCGGATGCCGGCGCCGAACGACGGGGCCGGCTCGATGTCCTCCGCCGTGAAGGTCTCGACCTTGCTGACCGCGTCGACCAGGATGCCGATGTCCTGGCCGTTGCCGCGGGCGTCCGCCGCAGCCGCGTCGCCGGATCCGGGCATGCCGCGGATGTGCACGATGATGATGCTGGTGCGCCTGGCGATGCTGGTGGCGCCCTTGGCGAAGCGGATCGCCAGGTCGATGACCGGGACGGCCCGGCCGCGCAGGTTGATGACGCCACGGACGAAGTCGGGCGTCATGGGCACGACGGTGAGGTTGCGGTACTCCAGGATCTCGGTGATGTGGAAGATGTCCAGCGCGTAGGACTCGCCGTTCAACGTGAACGTCAGATACCGCGTCGCGTCGTCGGCGGTGCCCTCACCGCGTCCCCGGGCCGCTGCCTCAACGCTCACTGGATCTCCCCTTCCGGGCAACCGCGCGCCCACGGGCACGCCTGTCAGGAGACCCATCGGCGGCGCGGCGGCGCCCTGAAGGAGAACGTCGGACAGTTACCGGCTGGCGACCACCCTCGCGGCGACGAGCGCGCTGCCGGTCTGCGTCCCGGTGACGGTGACCTGCATCCCGGCACGGACGGCGCCGAGCCCGCTCGCCGAGCCGTTGACGACGACGGCGGTGCTCGAGGTGAGGCTGAACTTGACCGTCTTGGGCCGGCTGTCCCGGAACCGGTAGGCCCGGGTCACGACCAGCGTCGAGTCGGCGGTCCGCACGGACGTGACGGTGCCGACCGCGGACACCGCGACCGCCGGCGTCGTGGTGGCGGCCGCCCAGGCGTTGCCCGGTGCCAGGATCTGACCGCCGGCCACCGCGACGGCGATCAGGCCCGCGGCTCGATGAAGTCGTCGCGACAAGTTGCCCCCCGTGGTTGTGCTGGAAGTTGTAGCGTGCCCGACCCCGGTTGCCGCCGGGGTGCGCCCGTGGTGCGGCCGGGTTTCAGCGCAGGCTCCGGCCGGCCCTACATCGGCAGGCGCCCGGCGGTCGCGATGACGGTGGTGACGATCCGGCGCACCGTGGCCGGGTCCGGCGGCGCGTCGGCGTAGCGCAGGTGGGTCGCGCCGATGAGCATGGCGGCGAGGGTCTCGACGTCGGCGCCGGCCGCGACGCGACCCAGGTCCCGCTCGGCGGCGAGGTACACGGCGATCAGCTCGGCGGCCTCGGTGAGCACCGGCACGCCGGCCGGCAGGTCCCGGCGCAGCCGGGCGCGGAGCTCGTCGCGGGCCGCGATGAGGCCGACCAGCGCCAGGGCCACCGACGCGAACAGGGCGGTCAGCGCGCCGGTCAGGTTGTCCGCGACGGTGCCGGTGCCGGCGGCGTCGCGCAGGCCGGCGGTCCGCTCGTCGAGCCGGGCGATGCGGTCCAGCACGAACTCGGCGAGGAACGCGTCGAAGTCGGCGAAGTGCTTGTGCAGCACCCCCTTGGCGCAGCCGGCCTCGGTGGTCACCGCGCGGCTGGTCAGCGCGTTCGCCCCGTCCCGCAGCAGGACCCGCTCGGCGGCGCCGAACAGCTGCTCGCGGACGTCGCGGATGGCGACCCCTGTGGGCATGGACGTGTCCTCCGTTGACGAGTGGGCGCTTGCCCACTAGCGTGGGCACATGCCCACTATAGAGCCGCACCAGGCCCGGCAGGTCGCGGAGTCCTTCGGCGTGGACGCCGGACGCTACGACCGGACCAGGCCCAGCTACCCGGAGCCGATGATCGACCGGATCGTCGCCGCCAGCCCCGGACCCGCCGTGCTCGACGTCGGCGCCGGCACCGGCATCGCGGCCCGGCAGTTCGCGGCGGCCGGCTGCACGGTCCTCGGGGTCGAGCCGGACGCCCGCATGGCCGCCTTCGCCCGCCGGGGCGGCCTCGAGGTCGAGGTGTCGACGTTCGAGGCATGGGATCCCGGCGGCCGGCGGTTCGACACGGTCGTCGCGGGCCAGGCCTGGCACTGGGTGGATCCCGTCGCCGGTGCCGCCGCCGCGGCCGGGGTGCTGCGCCCCGGCGGCCGGCTCGCGGTGTTCTGGAACGCCTTCCAGGCCCAGCCCGAGGCGGCCGAGGCCTTCGCCGCCGTCTACCGCCGGGTCCTGCCCGGCTCGCTCGCCGCGGCCGGGTTCGGCACCGCCGCGCCCGCGGCCGAGCCGTACGGCAAGCTGTGCGACGCGGCCGCCGACGGGTTGCGGGCGTCGGGGGCGTTCGGGGACGCCGAGCGGTGGCGGTTCGACTGGCAGCGGTCCTACACCCGGGACGAGTGGCTCGACCAGCTGCCCACATTCGGCGGCAACACCCAGCTCCCGCCGGAGGCATTGCAGCAGGTGCTGGCGGGCATGGGCGCGGCGGTCGACGCCCTCGGCGGCAGCTTCACCGCGCACTACAGCACGGTCGTGGTCACGGCGGCGGTTCGGTCAGGAACGCCGACGACCGGGTGACGCGGTTATGGTCACCGCGGCGGTTCCGTCAGGAACGCCGACAGCCGGGTGAACCGGTCGTCCCAGTCGGCGGCGAGCGCGGCCAGGTAGGACTGGGCGACCCGGATCGGCTCGGAGCGGTGCCGGTAGAGCACCCGCCGCCCGCCGCCGGCGTCGCTGGTGACCAGGCCGGCGTCGGCCAGCAGTGCGAGGTGCTTGGCCACACCCTGGCGGGTGATCGACAGCCGGCCGGACAGGTCCGTCGCGGTGCTCGGGCCGTGCGACGCGAGCGAGGCGAGAATCGCGCGGCGGTTCGGGTCGGCGAGGGCCGTGAACACGGCGACCGCCGCCTCCTCGGGATCAGGCGGCATCGGTCGAATCCGGTGTCGGCATGGGTGGCTCCTGTGGCGGCTGCATGGCGCCCCACCGTACCGAACTACGTGAGGGCGACGGTCGCCACGCCGGAGCCGATCAGCGCGAACGCCCACACCCGATCCACGTCGATCCGGGCGCGGACCCGCACGGCGCGCACGTGCAGCAGCTCGTACGCGACGAGCGCGACCACGCCGGCGGCCGCGACCATCGCGGCCGTGTGGACCGCCGTGGCCAGCAGCCCCGCCCAGGCCGGGACCCGCCCGCCGACGTCCACCCCGCCGTGGTGGTGGGCGGCGGTGGCCGGGACCGCGGCGATCACCGGCAACAGGATCAGCCCGGCACCGTGCGCGGACGACATCAGGAACGACCAGGCGACCAGGTGCCGGCCGGCGGGGCGGAGCCGGGTCCAGCGGTGCTGCCCCCGGCCGAGAAGCCGCCAGAGGCCGAACGCGGTCAGCGCGACCCCGCCGGCGGTCGCGACGAGGCGCGCCGTGGTCACCGACATCAGCGCCACGACCAGGGTCGCGATCACGAACACGGACGCGGCGTGCCCGAGCGCGATCGGGCCGAGGGTGGCGAAGATCGCGGTGCGGCGGCGCTCGCGGATTCCGCCGGCCAGGGCGAGCAGCCAGCCCATGCCCGGGTTGAGGCCGTGGAGGGTGCCGAGGCCGGCCAGCACCAGGAACTGCCACGTGGCCATGACCATCTCCTTCGCAACCATTTGGTTGCGTCTCACGCTATAGCAACTTACTGGTTGCGTCAAAGGTGGACCCGGTACGCGGACGGGGTAGGTCGCGCGGCCGGAACCCGGGGTCTGCCCGGACCGGCCCCGCCACCCGGTGGCCCGCCCGGCGCGGCCGTTCCGCCCGATCGACGCCGACAGATCGCCAGCATCGCCGCCGACCCGCCCGCAGGCGCGGTGCCGGGTGTCAGACATGGGCGACATGCCCACACCGACGAAGGGATCCACCCATGCACAAGGTCGAACTGTGCTTCACCCCGACTTACGCCTCCTGGGCCAATCCGATTGAGGCGCACTTCGGACCGCTGAGGCAGTTCACCATCGCCAACTCCAACCACCTCAACCACGCCGTGCAGACCCGAGCCCTGCACGCCTACCTGCGGTGGCGCAACGCCAACGCCCGCCACCCCGACATACTCGCCGCACAACGTCGAGAACGCGCCCGCATCCGCAGCGAGAAAGGCATCCGCTGGGGAGGGCGCCCCCTCCTCGCGACCGTGGCCTGAGCCGTCCTACACATGCGGCACACGTTTCCCGGATCACCGCCTCGAGCGGCGGCCATCGCTGTCGAGAGCTTCGGCGAGTTCGGCGTGCAGCTGGCTACGGGTGCGCACCAGAATCCGCCCGAGCATGTTCTTGCCGTTCCCGGTCCTGCCCCGACCCCAGTAGTGATCGGTGGTGGTGTCCTCGACGATCTCTTCGTCACCGGTGGACAGCAGAATGTCACGGATATCGGCATGCGCGCGGAACTTGGTTACCACCGCACGGCGCATCACGTCGTCCTTGACCCGCTCCCAGTCCCTCCGCAGCGGTTTGGACGAGTCACGGCCCAGCTCCGCTGCCCGCAGCGGCGTGCGAGCACGCCGGATGAGATCCGCGTGACGAGTGCCCTTGAATTTCTGCGCCTGGAAGTAGTGCTCCGAGGCTGGCCACCAGACCCCGTCGAGGTCGAACCCGTGATCGGAGAAGTTCGAGAAGCATCCGTAAGGGACCTCGTCGGCGCCATAGAAGTAGATCGTCATGGGAACCTCGCGGGTGTTACGGAAACCCGCACCGTGTCAGGCATGCCCCAGCCCCCGCAACCAGTTTCTTCGCCAGGCCCTGCCTTTCAGCGCACCACCGACCCGGTAAACCTTCCCGGTCAGAGCACGAGCCAGGCGCCGGTCCCGTCCGCCCTGCCGGCCAGGCGCCGGCAACCCCGCCCACCGCCGTCCGGCGAAGCTCGCCGACCTGATCCGTCGCGCTCCATCTTCTATCCCTGGCCCGCCCGGTCATGATCGGTGTTGGCGCACCGAATGATGCCTCGACGGCGCTGGACCATGTGAGGACGGCGTCGGGGAACATCACCGCAACAGGATTGCTGTCACAGGCTCTCGGAACGCGGGTCAGAAGCGGTCGAACTTGCTCTCGTCGATGTCCGGGACGGTCATCTCGGCGGCGCGCGGGAAGTATGTGCTGCTGCCGTTGCCGCTGTACTGGGAGGTGTTGTACAGGCCCTTCGACTGGCCCTTGGACTGCGACACCTCGCGCTGCGGGCGGCTGTTCCCGGCGGGGCGGCGGCCGCCCGTGGCGCCGGTGGTGAAGAACGACATCATGTTCTGCAGCTGATCTGGCTGGAGGCGTTGCTGAGCTGGGTGGCGGAGTCCACGACCGTGCTCACCGTCTCGGCCAGCCGGTCCAGCGCGCTGTTGAGCGCGGCGCCCATCCGGCCGACCTCGTCCCGGCTCGCCACGGTGACCCGCTTGTCCAGGCGCCCCTCGGCCATCGCGGACAGCACCGCGACGGTCTCGTTGAGCGGCTTGGAGATCGACCGGCTGATCACCTGCACCACCGTGAACGCGAGCACCAGCGCCACCACGATCAGCCCGATCGACAGGATCCGCGAGGAGTCGTAGGTCGACTTCGACTCGGCGAGGGTCGTCTCGGCGGCCTTGTTCTCCTGCTCGACGAGATTGGTCAGCGCGGTGTCGATGGCCGCGGCGAGCCCCGCTCCCTGGCCCTTGGTCGTTGCGTTGAACTCGTCGTACTTGTTGGCCCTGGCGAGCGGGACCAGCTGCTCCGCGAGCAGGGTCTGGTAGGACTTCCACGCCGCGGCGAACGCCTCCTGGTCGGCCTTGCCGTTCTGCGCGTCCCGCGCGGTGAACGTCTGCCAGCTCTCGTCCAGCCCGTCGACGGCCGTGTTCAGCTTCTGCTCGACGGTGTCCTTCTCCGCGGCCGTCTGGGCCAGCGCCAGCTCGCGGATGTAGAACCGGAGGTCCTTGTAGTCGCCGCCGACGTCGTCCACCATCTGCACGGTTCGCAGATTCTTGTTGTACAGCAGATCGAGCCGTTCCTGCGCGTTGCCGAGCTGGACCAGCCCGAACACCCCGATCGCGAGCAGCAGCACGGACACCACGCCGGCCAGGCTGCCCAGTTTCCAGGCGACGGACAGGTCCCGGAATCCGGAGCGGCGTCGTTCACCGGTTGCGTCTGCCATGTCCTGGGCCTCCTCGGGAGTTGGATCATGCTCCCTGATCATCGGCGCAGCACCGCGAACGTCTGAGTGTTTCCGCCATGAAGCTCGCGTCATCGATCGGCTGGAAGCGGCCTGAAACCCGGTGAAGCCGCACTGAATGCGGGGGCCCGCACGATCGGTGCAGTCGTGGCGGACGGCGCCACAGCGGCACTTCGGAAGGGAGGGACGTGGCTACCACCCCGTCCCCGTCGGCAATCACCGCAACCGGGTTGAGCAAGTCGTTCGGCGACCACGTCGTGCTCGACGGCATCGACCTGGACGTCCCCCGCGCCACGGTCTTCGCCCTGCTCGGGCCGAACGGGTCCGGCAAGACGACCACGGTGCGGATCCTGTCCACGCTGATCCGCTCCGACGGCGGGCAGGCGACCGTCGCCGGGCACGACCTGGACCGGGAGGCCGCCGCCGTGCGCGCCGCGATCGGCGTCACCGGTCAGTTCTCGGCGGTCGACGGCCTGCTCACCGGCGAGGAGAACCTCCAGCTCATGGCCGACCTGCAGCACCTCGGGCGGGCCGAGGGGCGGCGCCGGACCGCGGACCTGCTGGACCGGTTCGACCTGCTCGACGCGGCGAAGAAGACCGCCGCGACCTACTCCGGCGGCATGCGGCGCCGGCTCGACCTGGCCATGACGCTCGTCGGCGACCCCAGCGTGATCTTCCTCGACGAGCCGACGACCGGGCTCGACCCGCGCAGCCGGCGGACCATGTGGCAGATCATCCGCCGGCTCGTCGCCGGCGGGGTCACGGTGTTCCTGACCACGCAGTACCTGGAGGAGGCCGACGCGCTCGCCGACCGGATCGCGGTGATCGACCACGGCAAGGTCGTCGCCACCGGCACCGCGGACGAACTCAAACGGCAGATCCCCGGCGGGCACATCCGGGTGCGGTTCGCCGACGCCGCCGGACTCGACGCGGCCGCCCGCGTCTTCGACGGGTCGTCGCGCGACGACGAGGCGCTCACGCTGCGGGTGCCCGGCGACGGTGGCGTCCGGTCGATGCGGGCGCTGCTCGACCGGCTCGACGCCGTCGAGGCCGAGGTCGCCGACCTGTCGGTGCACACACCGGACCTCGATGACGTGTTCTTCGCCCTGACCGGAAACCCGGCCGGCAACCCGGCCGGCAACCCGACCGGCAACCCGACCGGCAACCCGACCGGCGCCCGGGCCGGCAGTGAGACCACCGAACCGACGACCGAGAAGGAAACCGCACGATGAGCACGCTGACCCACGCCGTGACCGACTCCACCACGATGCTGCGCCGGAGCCTGCGGCACACGCTGCGGTACCCCGCCTCGATGGTCACCTCGCTGCTGGTGCCGGTGCTGTTGCTGCTGTTGTTCGTCGGCGTGTTCGGCGGCGCGATCAACGCCGGCATGACCAACAGCGGCGACTACATCAACTACATCGTCCCGGGCATCCTGCTGGTGACCGTCGGCTACGGCGCCTCGACCACCGCCCTGGCCGTCAACAAGGACATGACCGAGGGGATCATCGACCGGTTCCGCACCATGGCGGTCGCCCGCGGGGCGGTGCTCTCCGGGCACGTGCTCGCCGCCACGATCCGCACGATGGCGAGCCTCACGCTGGTCGTCGGGGTGGCGCTGCTGATGGGGTTCCGGCCCACCACCGACCCGGTGCGGTGGGTCGCCGCGATCGGCGTCGTGCTGCTGCTCGTCCTCGCGCTGACCTGGCTCGCCGTCGCGATCGGGCTCGCCTCGCCGACCGCGGAGGGGACCACCGGGTTCCTGCTCCTGGTGCAGATGCTGCCGTTCATCAGCAGCGCGTTCGTCGCCCCGGAGACGATGTCGGGCCCGGTGCGCTGGTTCGCCCACAACCAGCCCTTCACCCCGATCATCGACACGCTGCGGGGGCTGCTGATGGACACCCCGGTCGGCGACCGTGGCCTGGTCGCCGTCGCCTGGTCCGCCGGGCTGGCGCTGCTCGGTTACCTGTGGGCCCGCACGGCGTTCAACCGGCCTCCGCGGCCGTGAGGCCCCCCGCCGCCGGGCTGCGACGCGCTGCCAGGGCCGCCGACGCGGCACCGAACAGCGCGTCGCGGTCCAGCCCGGCGTAGGACGCCGCGGCCTCGGCGTAGGCGGCAGCGTAGGCGGCAGCGGCGCCGGAAGCGGCGAGGTGCCGGGCGGACACGGCGGACATCCGGGCCTGGAACTCCGGTTTCAACCGGAACGACTCGGCGAGCGCGACCATCCGCGCCGCCGCCGCGACCCGGGCGTCGCCGGTGCGGCGCCCGGGGTCGAGGTCGACCGCGGCGAGGGCGAGCAGCAGCGCGCCGCGGACCGCGTCGCCCACGTCGGTGCGGGCGTCGGGCGCGGTGAACACCCGCGACAGCAGCTGCGGCAGGTCACCGGCGATGTCCCGGACCAGGTCCAGCCGGTCGTGCTGGGCGTGCGCCAGCACTGTCGTGGCCTGCACCTCCAGCGCCCACGCCGCCGAGCCCGGCAGGTCACCGCGGCCGGCGGCGGCGTCACGGAGCCGATCGGCGATCCTGTGCCACAACCGCAGCCCGCCGTCGACGTCGCCGCGGGCAACCAGGATCTCCGCCCGGATCCCGGCCCCGAACGTGAGCGTGTCGGCGTCCGTGCCGCCCTCACCCTGCGTCTGCTCGAGCCAGTCCTCCGCCTCGTCGAGCGCGCCGCGCTGCAGGTGCGCCAGGGCCATCGCACCGCGCATCCGGGAGGCGCTCGACGCCACGCCGGGCTCCCGCAGGTCGTCCAGCACCGCGAGGGTCGCCGCCAGGTGCTCGCGGGCCTCCTCGCCGCGGCCGACGTAGAGGCACAGCTCCCCGACCCGGGAGTGCGCCACCGCCCGCATCCACGGCGTCGCCTGGCCGCGGAACGCGGTGAGCATCGTCCTGGCGGCCCGCAGCCCGCCGTCGATGTCCTGCTGACGCTCGTAGACGTAGCTGGCGGCGCCGTTGGCCACGCCGGCCAGCAGCGGATCGTCGCTGTCGCACAGCGCCCGCAGCGAGTCCAGGTCCACGGTCAGCGCCCGGGCGACCGTGTCGGCGGCACCCATCAGCGTGCCCGGCGGGGCCGGCGGCAGCCGGCGCAGGGTGGCGAGCAGCCGCACCGGGTCCGGCCCCCGCATGAGGTACACCCACAACGCGCACAGCAGCACCGCGGTGTGGGTCGCCGCGAGCAGTTCGGGTGCCGGCCGGGCGTGCGACAGGATCCAGGTGGTCTGCTCGGCGAGGGCCGTCATCCCCGCGAAGTTCGACTCGATGGTCCACAGCCCGGCCAGGATCGCCGCGGTCGCGGCGACCGACGCGCCGTCCTCGCGGTCGAGCGCGTGGCGCAGCGCCAGCACGAGGTTGTCCCGGTCGGCCCGGATCAGCTGGACGGCCGGGAGGAAGTCGGTGCCGAAGACCGCGCCGGCGTGCGTGACGCCGAACTCCCGGGCCCAGGCCAGGAGCCCGTCGATCGCCGCCGTGGTCTCGCCGGCCCGCTCCCGGTGCGCGGTGCTGAACTCGCGGACCGTCTCCAGCATCCGGAACCGGGTGCCGGACGGGGTGTCGGTGACCTTCAGCAGCGACTGATCGGCGAGCTGGGTGAGCGCCGCCACGACGTCGCCGTCGCCGAGGACGTGCCGGGCGGCGCCGGCGGTGAACCCGCCAGGGAAGATCGACAACGCCCGCATCGCCGCCCGGCCGGAGGGTTCCAGCAGGTTCCAGCTCCAGTCGATCACGGCGTGCAGCGTGTGGTGCCGCGCCGGCGCGTCCCGGGCCCCGCCGCGCAGCAGGGCGAACCGGTCGTCGAGCCCGCGGGCGATCTCGGCCACCGACATGACCCGGACCCGCGCCGCGGCCAGTTCCACCGCCAGGGGCAGGCCGTCGAGGTGGGCGCACACCTCCCGCACCGCTGCGGCGGGGACGTCGGCGCCCGGCCGGGCCGCCCGCGCCCGCTGCTGGAACAGCTCGACGGTGGTGTCCAGGCGCAGCTCGGGCAGCGGATACACCGACTCCGAGGACAGCCCGAGCGGCGCCCGGCTGGTGGTCAGCACCCGCAGGTCCCGGCTCGCGGACACCAGCGCCCGGACCAGGTCGGCCACGCCCCGCAGCACGTGCTCGCAGTTGTCCAGCACCAGCAGCGCCGGCCCGGTGCCGAGCGCGTCGACGATCCTGACCTCCGCCGGGCGCCCGTCGTTGAGGGCGCCGAGCGCCGTCGCGACCTCCTGGGCGACGTCGGTGTCGGCGGCGACCCCGGCGAGCGCGACCAGGTGCACGACCGGCTGCGGTGCCTGGCGGCTCACCGCGTTGGCGAGCCGGGTCTTGCCGAGCCCGCCGGTGCCGACCACGGACGTGACCCGCGCCGTGCTGAGCAGCGCCGTCACCGCGGCGATGTCGTCGTCGCGGCCCAGCAGCGGGTTTGGGTCGTGCGGGACGCCGCGCCGCACGGTCGCTGGTGCCTCGTCACGCAGCAGTTCCCGGTGTGCCTCCTGCAGTGCGTGGCCGGGGTCGGCGCCGAGCTCCTCGCGCAGCCGCCCGCGGTAGGTCTCGTACCTGTCGAGCGCGGCCGCCTGGCCGGCCGTGGCCGCCTCGGCGCGCAGCAGCTCCAGCAGGACCGTCTCGTCGTGGGGGCGCTGCCCGGCCAGGTCGATGAGCGGCCCGACGGCCTCGGCGTGCCGCCCGAGCCGCGAGAGCGCCAGGGCACGGGCGGCCAGCAGGGACTGCCGCGTCTGCTCCCGCTCGGCGCGCAGCGCGGACAGCGGGTCGGCGCCGCCGGGATCGCTGGGTTCGGCCGCCGCCCACAACGCCAGTCCGGCCTCGGCGCTCGCGAGGGCACCGCCGTGATCGCCCGCCCGGTCCAGCTCGGCGGCCGCCGAGGCGTGCAGCAGCGCGGCGGATGTGTCCAGCTGCGCCGCCGGCACGGCCAATCGATAGCCGACCGCGGTGCGCACGATGATGTCGGCGCCGGCCTGCGCGCGGGCCCTCGACACGATGACCTGCAGCGCCTTCGCCGGATGCTCCGGCCGCTCGTCCGGCCACAGCCCGTCCACCAGCCGGGCGGTGCCGCAGCCGGTCCGCAGGTCGCCGGCGAGCAGCGCAAGCAGGGCGCACTGCCGGGGGCCGACGATCTCCCGCCCCCGGTAGGACACCCGCCCCAGCAGGATCAACTCCACGGTCACGGGCCCAGGTTAGTCAGCCCGTCGGGTCGGCGGCGTCCAGCGGCTCGTCGATGGGGAACAGGATCGGGCTCAGCAGATACTGCGACCGCTGCGGCGTGGCCTGGTTGGCCAGCCGGGGCAGGATGGCCCGGCGCATCTCCCCGATCAGCTCCAGCAGCTCGTCGCGGCTGAGCCACACGGCGTGCTGCCGGTAGCCCACCAGGTCGGCGGTCGGGTCGGGGTCGCGGCCGAGGTAGGCGTCGAACTCGGCGAGCAGCGCGGCCATGGCGATGCCGAAGCTGCGCCGGTAGTCGTCCAACGACAGCGTGCCGGCGTCGATGACGGCCCGGTCCGGACGCAGCCGGTAGTGGCGTTCGACGGCGCCGCGGACCCGCCGCTCCTCGGCGACCTCGAGGACGCCGCCGTCGCACAGCAGGTCGATGTGGCGATAGACGGTGGCCTTCGACACGTCCGGCAGCCGGTCGCACAGCTGCGACGGCGTGAGCGTCCGCCCGCCGCGCAACGCGTGGACGACGCGCAGCCTGACGGGGTGCGCGAGCAGCTCCAGCGGGTCCATCGCACCAATCTTACATGTGCTACCGTTCGCAAATATGAGAACGGTCGAGACCGCCCTTGACGTCGTCGCGCTGCTGCGGGCCGGACAATTCACCCAGCTGCAGGACCGGTTCGCGGCGCCGCTGCGGGCTGCGGTCTCCGGCGAGACCGTCCGCATGGCGTGGCAGGTGGAGACCGACCGGCGCGGCGCCGTCCGCGCCGTCGGCCCACCGGCGACCGAGCCGATGGGGTCGGGCCTGGTCCGCGTCAGCGTCCCGGTGACCTGCGAGCGTGGCGGGCTCACCGTCGTCATGTCCGTCGACGGGGACGGCCGGCTGCACGGCCTGCGGCTCGCGCCGGCCACCGAGCCCTGGACGCCACCGCGCTACGCCAGGACCCGCCGGTTCGCCGAGCACGACGTCACCCTGGGGACCGGACCGCTCGCCGTGGCCGGGACCGTCAGCCTG
Source organism: Dactylosporangium cerinum (assembly GCF_042653625.1). Taxonomy (NCBI): domain Bacteria; kingdom Bacillati; phylum Actinomycetota; class Actinomycetes; order Micromonosporales; family Micromonosporaceae; genus Dactylosporangium; species Dactylosporangium cerinum. The sequence goes on from NZ_JBHSIU010000041.1 coordinate 449,285, forward strand.
CCGCGTGGCCGGGGCACGCATCCGGGTGTCGTGCTGCTCAGTGGCGGCGGGCCATTCGACCGCGACGCCACCACCGGGGCCAACAAGCCGCTCAAGGACCTGGCCTGGGGCCTGGCCAGCAGGGGCGTGGCGGTCCTGCGGTTCGACAAGGTCACCCACACCCACCCGCACGTGTCGGCGCCGGGCTTCACGGTGTTCGACGAGTACGTGCCGCACGCGGTCGCGGCCGTGGACCTCCTGCGCCGGCAGCCCGCCGTCGACCCCGGCCGGGTGTTCGTCCTCGGGCACAGCCTGGGCGGCAAGGTGGCCCCGCGGGTGGCGGCCGCCGATCCCGCCGTCGCCGGCCTGGTCCTGCTGGCCGCGGAGGCGCAGCCGATGCAGCGCTCGGCCGAGCGGGTCGTGCGGTATCTCGCCGCCCTGCGGCCCGGCCCCGAGTCCGACGCGGCCGTGGCAACGATCACCCGGCAGGCCGCGCTGGTCGACGGACCGCTGACCCCGGCCACACCCGCCGCCGACCTGCCGTTCGGGCTGCCCGCGTCGTTCTGGCTGGACCTGCGCGACCACGACCCGGTCACCGCCGCGGCCGCCCTGGACGTGCCGATGCTGCTCGTCCAGGGCGCCCGCGACTACCAGGTGACGGTCGCCGACGACCTCACCCGGTGGCGGTCGGGGCTGGCGCACCGCCCCGACGTCACCTTCCACGTCCACGACGCCGGCAACCACCTGTTCTTCCCAGGCAAGGGGCCGTCGACGCCGGCGGAGTACGAGCCGGCCCAGCACGTGGACCGGGCCGTGGTCAGCCTCGTCGCCGAGTGGGTCAGAACAGCCCTTCCAGGGGGCCGCGCAGGAAGTACACGATGAACAGCGCCGCGACCCCGTACAGCAGCGGATGCACCTCGCGGGGCTTGCCGGCGGCCACCTTGATCACCACGTAGGAGACGATGCCGGCGCCGATGCCGTTGGAGATCGAGTACGTGAACGGCATGATCACGATCGCGAGGAAGGCGGGCAGCGCGATCTCGTAGTCGGACCAGTCGATGGTGCGCACGGCCGTCATCATCAGGAAGCCGACGACCACCAGGGCGACCGACGCCGCCTCGAACGGCACCACCGTCACCAGCGGCGCGAAGAACATCGCCACCAGGAACAGCGCGCCGGTCACCAGGCTCGCCACACCCGTGCGGGCGCCCTCGGCAACGCCTGACGCGCTCTCGATGTACGTGGTGTTGCTCGACGTGCTGGCGGCACCGCCGGCGGCCGCGGCGATGGAGTCGACGAGCAGGATCTCGCGGGTGCGTGGCGGCATGCCCTCCGCGTCGAGCAGGTCGCCCTCCTGCGCGACCGCGACCATCGTGCCCATCGTGTCGAAGAAGTCGGTGATGACCAGGGTGAACACGAACATGAGCACGATCAGGACGCCGGCGGTCTGCCACGAGTGCAGGACGTTGAAGTGGCCGAGGAGCGACAGGTCGGGCTTGTCGATGACCTTGTCCGGCAGGACGGGGACGTTGAGGCTCCAGCCCTTGGGGTTGGGCTTGCCGTCCACGAACGACGGGCCCGCCTTCGCTATCGCCTCGATGACGATCGCGAGCACGGTGGAGGCGAGGATACCGATGAGGATCGCACCGCGCACCTTGCGCACCACCAGCACGACGGTGAGCAGCAGCCCGACGCAGAACGCGAGGGCCGGCCAGCTGATCAGCTTGCCGCCGATGCCGAGCCCGACCGGGACCGTCGTGTTCGCCGCGTCGGGTACCCGGCGCACGAACCCGGCGTCGACGAAGCCGATGAGCGCCAGGAACAGCCCGATACCGACACCGATGGCGGTCTTGAGCTGGGTCGGCACGGCCCGGAACACGGCCGTGCGCAGGCCGGTGAGCACCAGGATCGCGATGAGCACGCCCTCGATGACCACCAGACCCATGGCATCGGCCCAGGTCATCTGGGGTGCGATCTCGAACGCGACGAGCGCGTTGACGCCGAGCCCGGCGGCGAGCGCGAGCGGGAACCGGGCGACGACCCCCATCAGGATGGTCATCACGCCCGCGACGAGGGCCGTCGCGGAGGCAACCGCGGCGATCGCGAGCTTGCCGCCGTCGCCGTCGACGCCACTGCCGAGAATGAGCGGGTTGAGCACCACGATGTAGGCCATCGTGAAGAACGTGGCGAGCCCGCCCCGGATCTCCCGGCTCAGCGTCGAGCCGCGTGCACTGATTTCGAAGAACCGGTCGAAGCCGCTGTGCGGCGCCGGCGTGGTCGCGGTGGTCCCCGCACCGGCGGACGGTTCGTCCATTGAGCCTCCCTGGCTGACAGATACCCCCTGACGCGCGATGATCCCACCTGCCGCGCGGGATTCAATGGGACGCAGGTTTCATGCTGGCAACGGCGGTCAGATGCCCGCCGTGGGTGCATCGCTGAACCGTTCGGCCGTCGTCCTGCCGCCGCTCGCGCTCGGCGTCCTCGCCGCGGTGTGGGGCCGCAACTTGCCGATCCCCGTCGAGGTCGCGGTGGTGGCGCTGCTCGCCGGGTCGGTGCTCGCCGCCGTCCACCACGCCGAGGTCGTCGCGCACCGCGTCGGGGAGCCGTTCGGCTCGCTCATCCTCGCGGTGGCGGTCACTGTGATCGAGGTCGGCCTGATCATCACCCTCATGGTCTCCGGCGGCCCCGGCACCGCCACCCTCGCCCGGGACACCGTCTTCGCCGCGGTCATGATCACCTGCAACGGCATCGCGGGGTTGTCGCTGCTGGTCACCGCGCTGCGCAGCCACGTCGCGGTGTTCAATCCCGAGGGCACCGGTGCGGCCCTGGCCGCCGTCATCACCCTCGCCACCCTCAGCATGGTCCTGCCGACCTTCACCACCAGCGCGCCGGCACCGCAGTTCACCGGCCCACAGCTGGCGTTCGCCGCGGTCGCGTCGCTCACGCTCTACGCGCTGTTCGTGGTGGTCCAGAACGTGCGGCACCGGGAGTACTTCCTGCCCGTCACCGGCCCGCCCGAGGAGCACGCCGAGTTTCCCTCCCGGCGCCAGGCCATCACCAGCCTGGTGCTGCTCGTCGTCGCGCTCATATCGGTCGTCGGGCTGGCGAAGGTCGAGTCCGGCACGATCGAGGCCGGCGTCGCCCGCTTCGGGCTCCCCCACTCGTTCGTGGGGGTCGTCATCGCCGTGCTGATCCTGCTGCCGGAGACCCTCGCGGCCATCCGCAACGCCCGCCGCGACCGGGTCCAGATCAGCCTCAACCTCGCCCTTGGCTCCGCCATCGCGAGCATCGGGCTGACGATCCCCGCGATCGCCGTCGCGTCGATCTGGCTCAGCGGGCCGCTGATCCTCGGCCTCGGCGCCACTCAGATCGTGCTGCTCGCCCTCACCGCCGGGGTCGGCGTCCTGACCGTCATGCCCGGCCGCGCGACGCTGCTGCAGGCCGCCGTCCACCTGTCCATCTGCGCCGCGTTCCTGTTCCTCGCCGCCAGCCCGTAGCAGCCCTCGCCGCCGGCCCGGAGCAGCCCCCGCCGCCGACGCCATGGACGTCCCGGTCGCAAGCCATAGAGCAGCGCCGAGGTGCCGGCGGCGCCGGGAGGGGCCCGGTGCTCAGGTGGCGGGCCCGGCCCGACTACCCTTTGCCTCTGAAGAACCCCGCCGGCGAACCGAGGATGGTCCACCGTAATGATCGAGCCAGTGCGGCTGCCGTCGCCGTGGTGTGACGAGCCCCTGACCGTGGTCGTGCCGACCTACAACGAGGCGGGCAACCTGCCCCGGCTGGTCGAGCGGCTGTTCGCCCTGCCGTTGCCGGGGCTGAGCATCCTCATCGCCGACGACAACTCGCCGGACGGCACCGGTGAGGTGGCGGAGAAACTCGCCACCGAGCACCCCGGACGCATCCGGGTGGTGCACCGGGCCGGCAAGGAGGGCCTCGGCCGGGCCTACGTGGACGGCATCGGCAAGGCACTCGAGGACGGCGCCAAGTTCGTCGCGCAGATGGACGCCGACCTGTCCCACCCGCCGGAGGCGCTGCCCGGCATGCTCGGCGCGCTGCTGTCCACCCGGGCCGGCGTGGTCATCGGGTCACGCTACGTGCCCGGCGGGCAGCTCGACGAGCAGTGGCCGCTGTACCGGCGGGCGCTGAGCGGCTGGGCCAACCTGTACGTGCACACCCTGCTCCAGGTGCGCATCCGCGACCTGACCGCCGGGTTCAAGATCTGGCGCGCGGAGGCGCTGCAGGCGATCGGCCTGGACCGGGTCCAGTCCAACGGCTACAGCTTCCAGGTCGAGATGCACTTCCTGGCCACCAAGCTCGGGCAGACGATCATCGAGGTGCCGATCCGCTTCGAGGAGCGCACCGACGGCGTGTCGAAGATGACCACGGCCACGAAGATCGAGAGTGCCACGATGCCGTTCAAGCTGCGGCTGAAGCACCGCAAGATCCAGCGCACCCAGCCGAAGATCTGACGCAGGCCGTATCTATCGGACCAGCGCCGTGGCGGCGCTGGTCCGCAGCCACGCGGTCAGCTCCGCCGGGGGCATCGGCCGGGCGTAGTGGTAGCCCTGCGCAACGTCACACCCGAGCTCCTGCAACGCGGCGACGTGCGCGGCGCCCTCGACGCCCTCGGCGACGACCGACATGCCGAGGTTGTGGCCGAGTTCGATCGCGCCGCGGACCAGGACCGCGTCCTCGGGGTCGTCGTCCATGTGCATGACGAACGTGCGGTCGACCTTCAGCTCGTCGACGGGCAGGCTCTTGAGGTACGCCATCGACGAGTACCCGGTGCCGTAGTCGTCGATGGACAGCCGCACGCCCAGGCGGTGCAGCGCGACGAGCGTCTCGGTGGCGAGGGCCGGGTTCGCCATGACGGCCGTCTCGGTCACCTCCAGGCGCAGCAGCTCGGCGGGCAGGTCGTGCTCCTCCAGCAGCCGCGTCACGTGGCCGACCAGCTCGGGGTCCAGCAGGCAGCGCGGTGACAGGTTGACCGCGATCGGCACGACGAGCCCGTCGTCGAGCCAGGTGCGGGCCTGCGCGACGGCGAGGCGCAGCACGTACATGGTGAGCCGGGTGATGAGGCCGGTGGTCTCCGCGACCGGGATGAACTCCGCCGGTGGGATCGGCCCGCGCGTCGGGTGCGTCCAGCGCACGAGCGCCTCGGCACCGGACGGCCGGCCGTCGTCGAGCCGGATCTTCGGCTGGTAGTGCAGGGTGAGCTGGTCCGTGACGTCCAGGGCGCGGCGCAGGTCGCCGAGCAGCAGGAGCCGGTTGCCGTCCTCGGTGTGCATGTTCGGCCGGTACAGCGTCGCGCCGGTCTTGCTGTCCTTCGCCGTGTACATGGCGATGTCGGCGCAGCGCAGCAGCGCGTCGGTGTCCCCGGCGTGCTCCGGCGCGACCGCGATGCCGATGCTCACCTCGACGTCGACCGCCACGTCGTCCAGCGCGAAGCTGCGGTGCAGCTCGCTCTGCAACCGCGCGGCCAGGCCGGCGGCGTCGGCGGCCGACGCGCCGGGCAGCAGCACCGCGAACTCGTCCCCGGCCAGCCGGGCGACCATGTCGCCGCCCCGCAGCGCCGCGGTGGTCCGGGCGGCGACCTGCCGGAGCAGCTCGTCGCCGTACTGGTGACCGAGGGTGTCGTTCACCTCCTTGAACCGGTCCAGGTCCAGCAGCAGCACCGCGAGGCCATGGCCGTCCGGTTCGGCGGCGTGCAGGGCCTCCGCGGTGCGTTCGGTGAACAGCGTGCGGTTCGGCAGGCCGGTCAGCGCGTCGTGCGAGGCGTGGTACTCGTGCTCGGCCGCGTGCCGCAGCAGCCGGCGCTGGTAGCCACCCGCGACCACGGCGAACGCGACCAGCAACGCGAGCCCGACGCCGAATGTCGAGGCCGTGGCGGTGAAGACGATGCCCTCGACGCGGTGCAGGTCGCGCATCGCGCCGGCCGCCTCCGCCGCGGTGGCCGCCGAGGCGCTGTGGACCAGGCCGCCGATCTCCTCCGCGACCGGGTCGACCTCGGCCTCGTCGATGCGGTCCGCGGCCGCGGGGTCCCCCCGGTCGACGGCGTCGAACAGCCGGTCCTTCGCGGTCAGATAGGACTCGTGCAGCGTGCGCACCCTGGCCGCGAGGTCCCGGTCGGCGGGGCCGCCGCGCAGCTCGACGTCGTGCAGCGCCACCTCGAGCGCGCCGGCCGCGCCGCGGTGCAGCTCGCGCGCCGCCTCACGGGCCGCGTCGCCGGCCGCCAGCCGGTACTGCTGCTCGGCGATCTCCTCGAGGGCCACCGCGTCGTCGGCCAGCTCGTACGCCTCGGCCAGCGCGGTCGCGGCGACGGCGGCGTTCGCCGAGGCCCGGGTCCGGGTCGAGCCCACGACGCTGACGCCGGTCAGGCCCAACAGGACGGTGGCGAGTCCGAGCACGGCACCCGTGCGGAGCAGCCGGGATGGTCGCAGCGCCACGAATTCCTCCTGTCCCACCGACTGACCGAGCGTCTGACGGCTCCGTCAGCCGAAGCACCGACCCTGCCATCGGCCCGCCGTGCGGACATCTGACCCCTCCGGCCGGGAGCAAATCGGTTGCAGCCGCCGTCCGCCACGTCTGACGGTGGGGCGGAGGCAACGCGGCACGCGTGCGGCGCGCTACTGCATCGACAGGTGCACGTGGTTGTAGTGGTCGCCGGCGGGGGTGCCGTCGCCGCCGTAGGACTTCCAGCCGCTGCTGGGCTGCCAGATCCGCTTGTACCAGATGACGTACTTGACGCCGAGGTTCTTCGCGTTGGCCACGCACCAGGCGGCCAGGGCATCGCCGTACTGCTGGTCGGCGCCGGTGGCCCTGGCGTTGACGAAGGTCTTGGCGTTGGCGGAGAAGTCGCAGGCCTTACCGGCCGGATGGTCGCCCCCGCCGCCGCTGCGGAAGCACGACGTGTAGTGCGTGTAGCCAGCCGCCCGCGCCGCGTTGTAGGCGGCGAGCATCCGCGGGGAGATGCAGCCGCTGGTCGTCGGGTCGTTCTGGGAGCAGCCTTCCTTCGTGAAGGAGCCGTCCGCGTTGCGACCCCCGGCACTGGTGGTGACCTTGCCGCCGCTCGGCGCGCCGGTGGTGGCCCCGCCGCCGCCCGCCTTCTTCAGCGCGTCCTCGGCGGCCTTCTTGTTCGTCTCCATGATCTTCAGCTGGGCCTGCTGGTTGGCGACCGCCGCAGCGATGTCGGCCTTCTGCTGCTCCAGCTTCCTGCGCGTCTCGGCCAGCTCACGCAGGGCCTTGTCGTCACGGGTCAACATGTACTGCACCGTGGTCAGGCCGTGCATCACGGTCTCGGGGTCCTCGCTGGCGAGGAAGACGCTGGTCAGGCTGACCCGCTGCCCGCGGTAGGCGGCGTTGGCCACGGTCCCGGCCGACGCCTCGAGCTCGCCGACCCGGGTCTGCGTCGCGGTGAGCTGCTCACCGATCGCGGCCTGGTCGGCGACCGACTTGTCCAGCCGACCCTTGGCGTCGTTGTATTCGGCGTTGGCCTTGTCGAGCGCCTGACGGACGGTGAGGTTCTGGCCGCCGTCCTCCCCGGGCTCGGCCGTCGCGGGGTCGGCGATCCCGACCACCCCCAGGAGCAGGGAGGCCAGCAGCAGCGTCAGAACCCAGGGCAGTCGGCGGGTCGAAGCGGTCAGCATTGTCGTCAGCTTAGCCAAGGCGCCGGGAAGCGCCAGTCGGCCGAAAACCGGTGAAATACCGGCATTCTCGCGCATCTCGCATCGCTGTCCCGGGCTCCTTCAGGTGAGAGCGCCGGGGTAGATTTCTCGCCAGAACGACGGGGTGGCGGGGGGAGCGCATCGTGCAGTGGGGGCCTGTCGCACGAGTTGCGCGGCCCCGGCGCACCGGACAGTTGCTGTCCGTCCTGCTGCTGGCACTCGCAGTGAGCTGGCTCGCCCTCGGCGTCGTGCACGACCCGACCGCCGGCCACGCGCCGAGCGCGGCCGTGCAGGACAGCGGCTGCCAGTTCCTCGGCAACCCGGGCGGACCGGCCCGGTGCGATCACGGCGGCAACCACGGCGCCACCGGGCGGTTACAGCCGGCCACCACGGGCCAGGACGGCGCCGGTGCCGGTTACCCGGCCGACATCCCCGCGGACCCGGTCGATCAGCACTCCCCCACGGCGCGGCCACCGGCACGCCCGTCGCTCGCCGAGCTCCAGGCCTGGCGGCGCTGACGGTCGCGGCCCGCCGCCCGCAACCTTCGCGGCCCCCGCCGTCGTCAAAACAGTGCGCGTCCCATGATCCAGCCGCTGACCACCACCGACACCCGGATGGCGAACACCTGATGACATACACACCACCCCCACGCACCCTCGGCCGGCGCCGCGTGCTGTCCGCCGCCGCCGCGGCCGCCGCGGCGACACTGCTGGCGGCGTGCACCTCACCGTCGAAGGACCCCGGCGCGGCGCAGGGCAAGCCGACGGCGAGCCCGCCACCGCCGGCCCTGCCGGTCCAGCTCGCGATCAGCGGCCCCGCCGACGGCGCGGCCAACGTGGCGACGGCCCTGGACATCGGCTACACCGCCACCAACGCCGCCAGCGTCACGGTCAAGCTCACCGACGCCGCCGGCGCGGAGGTCGCCGGCGCCCTCGCCCCGGACGGCAAGGCCTGGCAGCCGGCCGGTCAGCTGAAGTACGCGACCAAGTACACCGCGACGGTCACCGCCACCTCGACCGACGGCAAGCCGACCACGATGACCACCTCGTTCACCACGATGGCCAAGCCCGGCAAGCTCGGAAAGATCACCAGCATCATCAACGACAAGCAGATCGTCGGCGTCGGGATGCCGGTCGTCATCACCTTCGGCGTCGACGTCGCGCCGGCCCAGCGCGCCGCCGTCCAGCAGCGAATCCAGGTGATCAGCGACCCGCCGCAGGAGGGCGCCTTCAACTGGCTCAAGGGCAACGAGCTGCACTTCCGCCCGAAGGAGTACTGGCAGTCCGGCACCAAACTCCAGGTGAACGCCCGCACCGGTGGCACGAACCTGGACGGCAAGTGGTGGGGCGAGCGGGACGTCGCGTTCAGCGCGACCGTCGGGCCGAAGTTCGTCATGGAGGTCGACAACGCGACCAAGCAGATGACCGTCACCCAGGACGGCCAGGTGCTGCGCACCATCCCGGTCAGTCTCGGCAAGCCGTCGAGCCCCTCGGCGAGCGGCAACTTCGTCATCATGGTCAAGAACGAGTGGGAGTGGTTCGACTCGACCACCTTCGGCGTCCCGTCCGACTCCAGCGGCGGTTACCGGACCAAGGTGTACTGGCCGCAGCGGCTCACCTACGACGGCGAGTACATCCACTCGGCGCCGTGGTCCGAGCGCGACCAGGGCAAGCGCAACGTCTCCCACGGCTGCACCAACGTCTCCGCCGCGAACGCGGACTGGCTCTACAAGCAGACCCGCATCGGCGACCCGGTCATCATCAAGGGCACCGAGGAGAAGGTGAAGTGGGCCAACGGCTGGACCGACTGGTCGGTCAGCTGGGACGAGTACGTCAAGGGCAGCGCCGTGCCATACGTGCCCGCCACCACCAGCGCGTCACCGTCCGCGTCGCCGTCCCCCTCGGCGAGCTGACTCCCCGATCGGCGCGGCCGGGAAGGCCGCGCCGGTCAGCGGGCTATCTCCACACCCCGCACACCCTCGAGCAGGCGCAGGGACTCGGCGATCGCCGGCAGTGAGGTGTTGTTGTCACCGCGGGCGGTCAGCACGATCGACTGGTCGTGGCCGGCGTAGTCGACCCGCAGCACGTGCCCGCTCGGCAGGGCCTCCAGGGCTTCCCGCTCCACGACGTCGAGCGGGAAGTCCGGGGCGAGGGTCAGCGTGATCTGGATGCGGTGCCGGTCGGGCAGCCAGTTCGACTCGGCCACCTTGAACAGCCACAGCGCGGCGAGCGCGATCACGGTCACCGCGCCGGCCGCCCAGAACAGCCGCAGCCCGGTGGCGAGTCCGATCGCGGCGGTGATCCACAGCGACGCCGCGGTCGTCAGGCCGCTGATGTTGACGCCCTCCTTGAAGATGGCGCCGGCGCCGAGGAAGCCGATGCCGGTGACGACCTGGGCGGCGATGCGGGTCGGATCGGAGCCGACCTCCTTGCCGGCGATGGTGAACAGGGCCGCGCCGGCCGCGACGAGCATGTGGGTGCGCAGGCCGGCGGGCTGGGCGCCCATCTCCCGCTCCAGGCCGACGAGGGCGCCGAGGCAGATGGCGACGAGCAGCAGGGGGATGACGGTCCAGTCCATCGGACACTCATACCCTCAAATCAGTTCCGGGACCACACAGGCGCAACGGGTGCCCGCGGCCGTCGGGGTCGTCGCGGCTCAGCCGTCGAGGGTGCGGCCGATGCCCTGCGCCGCGACCCGCAGGCCGGCGACGAGGCGCCGCCGGTCCCGGCCCAGCCGCGCCACGACGATGCCGAGCGCGGCCACGACCTCGGTGCCGCCGCGCAGCACCGGCACCGCGACGGAGCTGGCGCCGAGGGTCATCTCGTCGGCGGTCGTCGCGTAGCCGTCCCGCCGGATCCGTTCCAACTGCGCGGCGAGCACCGGCGGCCGCACAACCGTGAACGGCGTGACCCGGTGCAGCGACGCGAGGACCTCGGCCCGCACCTCCGGCGGCGCGTGCGCGAGCAGGACCTTGCCGACGCCGGTGCTGTGCAGCGGCAGCCGGCCGCCGGCCCGGCTGACGATCGGCACTGACTCGTTGCCGCGCAACCGCTCCAGGTAGAGCACCTGGGTGCCCTCGCGGACGGCGAGGTGCACGGTGGCGAGGGTCGCGGCGAAGAGGTCGTGCAGGAACGGCGAGGCAAGCTCGCGCAGCCCGGTCTGCACCGGGGCGAGCAGCCCGGTGCTCCAGATCCGCCGGCCGACCACGTACTGCCCCGACTCCCGCCGGTCCAGGGCGCCGGCGGCGACGAGCTCGGCGGCGAGGCGGTGCGTCGTGGTGAGGGGCAGGCCGGCGCGGCGGGCGAGGTCGGACAGCGTGAGGGCGCGGTGCCGCTCGTCGAACGCGCCGAGGACGGCGAACGCCCGCGACACCACCGACGAGCCCGGGGTCGAGACCCGACCAGCCATCCGAAACCCTTCCACTCAGTGGAAGCCAAGCGTAGACCGCCGCGCGCCGGGATCCGTACGGTCGCGTCCATGACCGCCGACCCATCGCAGCGGGACATCTCCGCCGAGATCGAGGCCCTGCACGCGGGTCCCCCGCCCGCGCGGCAGCCGATGCTGTCCTTCACGCCGTATCGCAGCTCGACCCTGCGCCACCCGACCAGGGAACCGCGCCGGGCCGACCCGGAGGGCGCCGAGCTGCTCGCGCCGGTGTTCGGCCACTGCGACGTCGACCCCCTGGAGGCGGATCTGACCATCCAGCACGGCGGCGTGCCGATCGGCGAGCGCATCGTCGTGCAGGGCCGGGTCGTCGACGGCGACGGCCGGCCGGTGCGGCGGCAGCTGGTGGAGGTGTGGCAGGCCAACGCCGGCGGCCGCTACATCCACCAGCGGGACCAGCACCCCTCGCCGGTCGACCCGAACTTCACCGGGGTCGGGCGCTGCCTCACCGACGACGACGGCGGCTACCGGTTCGTGACGATCAGGCCCGGCGCGTACCCGTGGCGCAACCATCACAACGCGTGGCGGCCGGCGCACATCCACTTCTCGCTCTTCGGCACCCAGTTCACCCAGCGGCTGATCACGCAGATGTACTTCCCGGGCGACCCGCTGTTCGGGCACGACCCGATCTACCAGTCCATCACCGATCCCCGGGACCGGGAGCGCCTGGTCGCCACCTACGACCACGACCTGTCCGAGCACGAGTGGCTGCTCGGCTACCGCTGGGACATCGTGCTGAGCGGCACCCACCGCACCCCGCTGGACGCCGCATGACGACCCCCGGACAGACCATCGGCCCGTTCTACGGGTACGCGCTGCCGTACCGGCGCGATCACGAGCTCGTCCCGCCCGCGCACCCCGGGGCGATCCGGCTGCACGGCACCGTGTCCGACGGCGCCGGGGTGCCCGTGCCCGACGCGCTGCTGGAGATCCGCCAGGCCGGGCCGGACGGGGTGGTGCCCACTGTGGACGGTTCGATCCGCCGCGACGGCACCCGCTTCACCGGCTGGGGGCGGGCCGGCGTCGACCCCGGCGGCCACTACAGCTTCACCACGCTCGTGCCGGGCGGCCGGGCGCCGTTCTTCGCCGTCGTCGTCTTCGCCCGCGGGCTCCTGGACCGGCTGTTCACCCGCGCCTACGTGCCCGGGCCGGGGCTCGGCGACGACCCGTTCCTGGCGTCCCTCGACCCGGACGAGGGCGCAACGCTCATCGCTCGTGAAGAGCCGTCCGGCGACCTCCGCTTCGACATCCGGCTCCAAGGGCCGGGCCAGACCACGTTCCTGAACTTCGAGGGGACCTCGTGAACGCCTTCGACGACGGGATGGCGGTGCGGCGGGAGGTGCTCGGCGACGCGCACGTCGACCGTGCCGTCGCCGGCACCACCGGGTTCACCGCCGACTTCCAGTCGTTCATCACCCGCTATGCGTGGGGCGAGATCTGGACCCGGCCGGGGCTGGACCGCCGCTCCCGCAGCCTGGTCACGCTGACCGCGCTGATGGCCAACGGGCACTGGGACGAGTTCGCGATGCACGTGCGCGCCGCCCGCCGCAACGGCCTGACCCGCGACGAGATCGGCGAGGTGATCCTGCACGCCGCCGTCTACTGCGGCGTGCCCGCCGCCAACCACGCGTTCGCGGTCGCCGGTCCCGTCCTGGACGAGTCCCCGTGACCAGCTTCGCCGCTCGCCGGCAACGGGCACCGGTGCCGCTTGAGGAAGGAGTGCCATGACGGTCACCCGCACCACGGTCGGCATCGTCGGCGCCGGGCCGGCCGGGCTCATGCTGTCGCACCTGCTGGCGCGGGCCGGCATCGACACCGTCGCGGTCGACCACCGCACCCGCCACGAGATCGAGACCACCCACCGGGCCGGCATCCTGGAACGCGACAGCGTCCGCCTGCTCGTCGACGCGGGCGTGTCCGGCCGGGTCCTCACCGGCGGCCACGAACACCGCGGGATCGACCTGCGGTTCGGCGGGGAGAGCCACCGCATCGACTTCCAGGGCCTCGCCGGCGCGTCGACCTGGCTCTACCCGCAGACGGACGTCTTCGTCGACCTCGCCGACGCCCGGGCCCGCGACGGCGGCGACGTCCGGTTCGGGGTGCGCGACACCACCGTCGCCGACGTGACCGGGTCGCCGTTCATCCGGTACGCCGACGACCGCGGCACCATCCACGAGATCGCCTGCGACTACCTGGTCGGCGCCGACGGCTCGAAGAGCATCTGCCGGCACCAGATCCCGTCGTCCGCACGGCGCCGGTACTTCCGGGAGTACCCGTACGCCTGGTTCGGCATCCTGTGCCGGGCGCCGGCCAGCGCGCCCGAGCTCATCTACACCCGCTCCGACCGCGGGTTCGCCCTGATCAGCCAGCGCACCGAGGCCGTGCAGCGGATGTATCTGCAGTGCGACCCCGCCGACGACCCGGCAGACTGGCCCGACGACCGGATCTGGAGCGAACTGCAGGCGCGACTGGCCGGCACCGACGGGTTCCGGCTGCACGAGGGGCCCATCTTCGAAAAGACGGTGCTGCCGTTCCGCAGTTTCGTGCAGGAGCCGCTGCGGCACGGGCGGCTGCTGCTGGCCGGCGACGCCGCACACACGGTCCCGCCGACCGGCGCCAAGGGCCTCAACCTCGCCCTCGCCGATGTGCGGGTCCTCGCCGAGGTCCTCGAGCTCGCCGTGCGCCGCAACGACCCCGACGCCCTGGACGACTACACCCGCCGCGCGCTCATCAGGGTGTGGAAGGCGCAGCACTTCTCGTTCTGGATGACCACGATGCTGCACGTCCCGCCCGGCGCCGACACGTTCGACCTGCGCCGGCAGGAGGGCGAGCTGGCCACGCTGGTCGCGTCGGAGTCGGGCCGCCGCTACCTGGCGGAGGGGTACACGGGCTGGCCCGCCGTCTAACGGTGTCCGACGCTGTCCAGGATCGCGCGACGGCGGCGGGCGGCGGCGGCGAGCATGAGTGCCCCGCATCGAAAGGCTCACAATGAGACGCACGCTGCTCCCATTCCTCGCGCCGCTCACCGCCGCGGTGCTGGCGCTCGCCCCGGCGCCGGCCTTCGCCACCGACGCTCTGGACGCGCCGACGAACGTGCAGGCCGTGCACGTCGCGGACACCACCGCCGACCTGTGGTGGAACGGCGACGCCCGCAGCGACGAGGCAGTCATCGAGCGCAACGTCGGCGGTGTCTGGTCGCCGTTCGCCCGCGGTGCCTTCGGCGCGCTCCACCTGACGGGCCTGCAACCGGGCAGCGGCTACACGCTGCGGATCTCCCTGGTGGCGGCCGGGTACGCCGCGAGCCCGCCATCCGCACCGGTCACGTTCACGACCCTGCCCGGTCCCGACACCGTCGCGCCGTCCGCGCCCGGCTCGATGCTGTTCAGCAGCATCACCACCACCGCACTGTCCCTGCTCTGGGCCGAGTCGACCGACAACGTCGAGGTCACCGGGTATCACCTGCAGCAGCTGGTCGGCGGCGCCTGGACCACGATCCGCACCGTCGACGCGTTCAGCCGCTTCCAGCGGGTCACCGGGCTGTCGGCCGGCACGTCGTACACGTTCGCGGTCATCGCCTTCGACGCCCGCGGCAACACCTCCGCCCGGTCCGCGCCGGCGACCGTCACCACCCTCGCCGCCACCGCCACGCCGACCTGCCAGGCCCAGATCATCCTGTTCAACCCCGGCTTCCTGGTCACGGTGACCATCACCAACACCACCGCCGCCGCGCCGGTCAGCGGCTGGGCCGTGCGGTTCAATCTCGCCGCGACCGCGTCCGTCTCCAACGCCTTCGGCGGGACGCTCACCCGCTCCGGCGGCACCGGCACGATCAGCCCGCCGCCGTGGGGCGGCACGATCAGCCCCGGCGGGCAGCTGACGGCCGGCTTCTCCGGGACCGCCACCCCGTTCACGCCGCCGGAGAGTTTCACGCTCAACGGCACCCCGTGCACCGTGGCATGACGCCGTGACCTGCGGCGCGGGGCCAACCGCCGGAGAAGCCCCGCGCATCGCACCGCTCCCCCGGCCTACGCTGCCGGCATCGACAGCCACGCCCGCACCGGCCCGCCCGACGCCCTCCTGGCGCCGGGCGCGGTCGCGGGCGTGCGCACGACCGAGGACCTGGCGCGGCTGCTGCGCGAGCTGCGCCGCCGCGACGCCCGCCGGCGCGGCGGCGCCGAACTGACCTACCGGGAGCTGGCCGCGGCCACCGGCTGGTCGCACGGGATCATCGGCGGCTACCTGGCCGGGCGGGTGCTGCCGCCGACCGACCGGCTCGACGTCCTGGTCCGCCTGCTCGGCGCGGCACCGGCCGAGCAGGGCGCCCTCGCCACCGCCCGCGACCGGGTCGAGGAGGGCCGCCGCCCGGCGCCGCCGCTGCCGCCGGCGCCCACGACCCCCGTCCCGCGGCAGCTGCCGGCGGACGTGCCCGCGTTCACCGGCCGGACGGCGCGGCTCGCCGGCCTCGACGGGGTCCTGGACGGCACCGGGCCGCGGGCCGCGCTCATCGCCGGCACCGCCGGCGTGGGCAAGACGGCGCTCGCGGTGCACTGGGCGCACCGGGTCGCCGCCCGGTTCCCCGACGGCCAGCTGTACGTCGACCTGCGCGGATACGACCCCCGGCAGCCCGTCGACGCCGGCGACGCGCTCGCCGGGTTCCTCCGCGGTCTCGGCGTCCCCGCCACAGGGATCCCGGCCGCGACGGCCGAGCGGGCCGCGTGCTACCGCACGGCGGTGGCCGGCCGGCGGCTGCTCGTGCTGCTGGACAACGCCTCCACCGCCGAGCAGGTCCGCCCGCTGCTGCCCGGCACCGGGACCTGCGTCGTGGTGGTGACCAGCCGCGACGCGCTCGCCGGGCTGGTCGCCCGCGACGGCGTGCACCCGGTCCACCTCGGCCGCCTGGACCGGGCCGACTCACTCACCCTGCTGCGGCGGCTGGCCGGGCCGGGCGTCCCCGCCGGCACCGCGTCGCTGATCGCCGAGCGCTGCGCGGGACTGCCACTGGCGTTGCGGGTCGCCGCCACCCCGCACTTCGCCGGGGACCTCCACGACCGGCCGGACCTCGACGCGTTCGACGCCGGCGGTGACCCGCGCACCGCGCTGCGGTCGGTGTTCTCCTGGTCGTTGCGGCAGTTGAGCCCGGCCGGGGCGAGCGCCTTCCAGCTGCTCGGGCTGCATCCGGGTCGGATCGTGGACGCGGCCGCGACGGCCGCGCTCGCCGGGGTGCCACCACCCGCCGGCCGGGCGATGCTCGACGAGGTGGCCCGCGCGCATCTCGTCGAACCGGCCGGCGCCGGCGGTTACGGCATGCACGACCTGCTGCGCGCGTACAGCGTCGACCTCGCCGGGCAGCTCACCGGCGACGAGTCACAGGCGGCACTGGACCGGCTCGCCGCGCACCTGCTGCACACCGCGACCCTCGCCGCCGCTACCCTGTTCCCGCACGACCACCCGGGCGGCACCGGGGCGTCCACTGTGGACACGCCGGAACGGGCGCAGCGGTGGCTGGACCGGGAACGCGCCACGCTCGTCGCCCTCTCCCGGACCCACGCCGCCGTCGATCTGTCCCGCGTCCTGTGGCGGTACCTGGAGGTCGGCGGGCACTACCGGGACGCGCTCACCGTGCACACCGCCGCCGCGGCGCACGATGACGCCGACGCCCACACCAACCTCGGCGCGGTCCACTGGCTGCTCGGCGACCACCACCTGGCGAAGGTCCACTTCGGACGGTCGCTGTGCTGGCACCGCAGCACCGGCGACACGGCCGGCGAGGCCCGCGCGACCGCCCGGCTCGCGCTGGTGCACGAGCGGCTCGGCGACCACGAGGAGGCCGCGGCCCGGCTCCGCGACGCCCTCGCCATGTACCGGGCCGCCGGCGACCGGCACGGCGAAGCCGCGCAACTGCTGAACCTCGGCTTCACGTATCAGCGCGGCAACGATTACGCGAAGGCCGAAACGCAGCTCCGGTGCGCCGTGAACCTCTTCGCCGAGCTCGGCGACCGGCGGCTGGAAGGCTACGCGCTGGGCAACCTCGGCGCCGTGGAGAGCCTGACCGGCCGGCACGACCAGGCCCTCGCGCACCTCCGGCAGGCCCTGGCGAACTGCGTCGCGGCCGGTGACCGCGGCGGCGAGGGCAGCGCCCACGGGACGATCGGCGCGGCGCTGCACCGGGCCGGCCAGCACCACCGGGCGCTCGGGCACCTGCGGCGCGCCCTTGCCCTCAGCCGGGCGACGGGCGAGTGCGGCCTCGAGGTCGAGACGCTCAACACCCTCGGCGACGTGCTCCTGGCCACCGGCCGGCAGGACGCGGCGGCGCGCCGGTTCGCGGCCGCCCGCGCCCTCGCCGAGCGGACCGGCGACCGGCACGGCCTGGCGGGCGCCCTGGACGGCCAGGAGCGCAGCGCCGGTCGTCACCTCAGCACGGCACGCCGTTGACCGTGATGTCCACCGGCGCCCCCGTGCTCGCCGCCGACGCGGTCCAGCCGAACCGCACCGACCGGCCGGTGTCGATGACCGCGTTGTAGGGCAGGTTCGTCGCGGTCACCGTGAACGGGTCGGGCTGCGACATCGTCGCCTGCCAGGCGCCGAGGTTGCCGGTCGCGGTGGGCATCGTCCACCGGGCCGTCCAGCCGATGACGGCCGGGCCGTGGTTGGTGATCGTGAGGTCCGCGACGAACCCGCCGGACCAGGCGACGAACGAGTAGTCACAGGCGACCGCGACGGGCGGAAGCGCAACTGCGGGCGCCGCCCAGGCGACCGGCAGGAACGCGGCCGTGGCGAGCAGGCGGGCGGGACGGGACATCGAGCCTCCATGGTGGGATGCGGATCGGGCACTGGCGCGCGCCGGTCACACGGCCCGTCCGCCGCACCGGCCGCTCGGCTCCCACCGCGGCTCGCGGCAGCAATGTATCGATCCGATCACCGCCGGTCAACGAACCGCTGTCCTGACCCTGGCCGGCGCCGCCGGTGCGCCGGTCGGGCTCGCCGCGGCCCC
Source organism: Dactylosporangium cerinum (assembly GCF_042653625.1). NCBI lineage: Bacteria > Bacillati > Actinomycetota > Actinomycetes > Micromonosporales > Micromonosporaceae > Dactylosporangium > Dactylosporangium cerinum. Next base: position 467,360 of record NZ_JBHSIU010000041.1, read on the forward strand.
CCGCAGCCAGGCCGCGGCGCTGACCTTCCAGGCGCCCGCCGACACCGGCGGCACCGCGATCACCGGCTACCAGGTGTCGGTCGACGGCGGCACCTGGACCGGGCTCGGCACGGAGGGCACCGACGCGCTGAGGGCAACGTGGCCGGGCTGGTCAACGACAGGTCCTACCAGCTCAAGGTGCGCGCGGTGACGGCCGTGGGCCCGGGCGCGGAGGCCGGCCCGGTGCTGGTGACGCCGCTCGCCGCGCCGGCCGCGCCGAGCGGGGTCACAGCCACGGCGAAGACCGCGACCATCACCGTGACGTGGGTCGCCCCGCCCACCGGCGGCGCACAGATCACCGGCTACACCGCCGTCGCCTCGCCCGGCCCGGCGACCTGCGACGCGGTCGGCGCGACCACCTGCGTCCTGGGCGCGCAGTCGAACCAGGCGTACACGATCACGGTCGTGGCCCACTCGGCCAGCGGCGACTCGGCCGCGTCCGCGCCGTCGAGCAGCGTGACCGCGGCCGCGCCGGAGATCCCGGCCACGCCGCCGGTCACGGACGAGAAGCTCGACACGCCCCAGAGCGACGACAAGCCCACGGCGCCCGGCGCGACCATCACGCTCAAGGGCAGCGGCTACGCGCCGAACTCGACGGTCGAGCTCATCGTGTACTCCTCGCCGGTCTCCCTCGGCACCGTGGTCACCGACGACAAGGGCGAGTTCTCCGTCGACGTCGTCGTGCCGCCCTCGCTCCCGGTCGGCGACCACACCCGGGCCGCGGTGGGCGCGGACAAGGACGGCAACGTGCGGGCGATGCGCCTCGACGTCACCGTCGCCCCAGCCGCTCCCGCAACCCCGGCGACGCCCGCGACGCCGCCGCTGGCGGTCACCGGCGCCGCCACCGCCGTCACGGCCGAGGCCGGGCTCCTGATGCTGCTCCTCGGCGCCGGCCTGGTCCGCGCGTCCCGCACCCGCCGGCTGGCACCCCCGCCACCGCCACACGCGCACCGGCCCCGCCTGACGGCAGTGCGCGGGTGCGGGCCGCGCCCCGGCATCAGGACGGGCGGACCGGGGGTGGGAGTTCGCCCGACCCCCGGGCGATGTACCGGGTCGGCAGCGTGACCGTCTCGGCCGGGCCGCTGTCGCCGTCGAGGCGGGACAGCAGCAGCAGCGCCGCGCGCCGGCCCAGCTCGGCCGGGTCCTGCGCGATGACGGAGACCGGCGGGTCGAGCATGTCGGCCAGGGGGAAGTCGTCGAACCCGACGTGCGCGACGGTGTGGTGCAGCCCGAGGTCGACCAGGGCGCGCCGGGCGCCGACGGTCAGCCAGTTCTGTGCGGTGACGACGGCGGTCGGCGCGGTCGCGGCGCCGAACATCCCGGTCACCGCCGCCCGGGCCGCGTCCTCGGTGTGCACGTCGCGGCGCACCCAACCGGCCCGGGTCCGGCAGCCCAGCTCCGCCATCGCGGCGGCGAAACCCTCGTGCCGCTCCCGTGCCGTCCACAGTGAACTGTGATCGGCCACGAACCCGATCCGCCGGTGCCCGAGCGCGTGCAGTGCCCGCACGGCGCCGGCGACGCCGCCGCGGTTGTCGGCGGTCACGGTGTCCACGCCCGGGACCGGCGACGCGCGGTCGACGCACACGATCGGGGTCCCGTCCCGGTGCGCGGACTCCAGCTCGTCGTCGGGGGCGCCGGTCGGCACCACGATGAGGCCGTCGACCCGCCGGGTGCGCAGCACACCGAGCAACTCACGCTCCCGTTCGGGCTCCTCGTCGCTGCTGCCGGCGAGCACGAGCAGCCCCCGCTGGACGCCGACGTCCTCGACGGCCCGGTGCAGGGCGGAGGAGAACGGGTTCGCCACGTCCTGCAGCACGAGCCCGATCGTGTTGGTCCGCCGGTCCGCGCGGCGCAGGCTGGTCGCCGCGGTGTCCTTGCGGTAGCCCAGCTGCCGCGCGGCGTCCAGGACCCGGCCGGTCAGGTGCGGGTCGACCGGGACGCCGTTAAGAACCCGGGAGACCGTGGCCAGGCCGACCCCGGCAAGGGCGGCGACGTCCTTCATCGTGGCCCGCACATGAACATTCATATATAGACATCTTCCATCGTCAGGCGCACACTGTCGAACAGTCGTCAGGAAACGTTTCCACACGAGGCACCTTCCCGCCAGAAGGGACCGCAACCATGCGCCTGCGCATCCTGCTCACGCTCGTCCTCGTCGCCGGCATCCTGCTGCCCGCAGCGCCCGCCGGCGCCAGCCCGTCGAGTGACTACCCGGAGTTCCCCTACCCGGCCACCGCCGCCTACGACGAGCCCTACCGGGGCCAGTTCCACTTCAGCTCGCGCGGCGGCTGGATGAACGACATCAACGCACCGCTGTACTACAACGGCCTCTACCACCTGTTCTACCAGCACAATCCGCACGGCCTGGCCTGGGACACGATGCACTGGGGCCACGCCACCAGCCCGGACCTCGTGCACTGGACGCAGAAGCCGATCGCGCTGGAGCCCGGCGTGCACCCCGGCGACCTGTTCTCCGGCGCCGGGGTCGTCGACACGGCCAACACCTCGGGGCTGCGGACCGGCACCGACGCCCCGATCGTGGTGTTCACCGGCACCAACGGCGTCTCGATCGCCTACAGCACCGACGGCGCCCGCACGTTCCAGAACTACGACCGCGGGCGCAAGGTCGTCACCCCGGCCGGCACCAGCCGCGACCCGAAGGTCCTGTGGGATGCCGCCCGCGGCCGGTGGGTCATGGTCGTCTGGTCCGACGGCGGCGGTAACGGCGTGAACGTGTACACGTCCACGAACCTGCTCGACTGGACCTATCGCAGCCGGTACTCCGCCGGCTGGCTGTTCGAGTGCCCGGACTTCTTCCCTCTGCCGGTCGACGGCGACACCGGCAACGTGCGGTGGGTCATGACCGACGCGTCCGGCGAGTACGTCACCGGCACGTTCGACGGCAGCACGTTCGGCCCCGACTGGTCCTCCCCGCAGCGCATGGACCAGGGTCGCAACAGCTTCGACGGCTCGTTCTACGCCGGGCTGACGTTCAACAACATGCCCGACGGCCGGACCGTGCAGATGGCCTGGCAGCCCGGCAACCACGGTGCCACCTGGACCGGCAACGCGTCGTTCCCCGCCCAGCTGCGGCTCGTCACCACACCGGCCGGGCTCCGCGTCACCCGCAACCCGGTCGCCGAGCTGGCCGGCCTGCGGGCGGACACGACGACCTGGTCGAACCGCACCGTCACCGCCGACCCGGCCACCGACCCGTTCACCGGGATCACCGCCGACACCTACGAGATCATCGCCGAGTTCGACACCGGCACGGCCACCGCCGCCCAGTTCGGGTTCCAGCTGCACCGGCGCGCCGACGGAAGCTACGACCGGGCCGTGGTCTACGACCGGGCCGCGCAGACGCTGTACGGCGCGCCGCTCGCACCCCTGAACGGCCGCGTGAAGATGCGCCTGCTGGTCGACCGCGGCCAGCTGGAGGTCTTCGGCAACGACGGGCGGCTCTCCGTCACCGACAACGTGAACTTCAACTCCGCGGCCGGCAGTCAGGGCATCCGGCTCTTCGCCACCGGCGGCTCGGTGCGGCTGGTCTCCGCCGAGTTCCACCGCCTCTCCTCCGCCTGGAATCAAGGCCCGAACCAGGGCCAGCCGACCCTCGAGTCGAACCTGGCCGGGCCCTGGCGCGCCGTCGGCGGGACGTGGGGTGACGCGGCGGCCGGCAAGCGCGGCACCGCCGGCGGTGACGCCTTCTACCTGAGCGCCACCAGCGCCACGGACTTCACCTATGAGGGCGACGTGACGATCGCGTCCGGCACCGCCGCCGCCCTCACCTTCCGGTCCAGCGCCGACGCCTCGCAGCACTACACCGCGAACATCGACGCGTCCGGGGTGGTGAAGCTGTGGCGGCCCGGCCGGGTCATCGCCACCTATCCGACAACGATTACGCCCGGCCGCACCTACCACCTGAAGGTCGTGACCGCCGGGGCGGCCATCAAGGTCTTCCTCGACCACGGCACGACCCCGGTCATCGACGCCACCGACACCGCCTACACCGGCGGATACCTGGGCGCCAACGTCTTCAACGGCACGGGCACCGTGCAGAACCTCACCCTCAACGGTCCCGGCTTCGCGACGAACCTGGCCGGTCCGTGGCAGCCCGTCAACGGCACCTGGACCACGGGGGCGGCGGCCCGGCCGGGCGCGCGGGGCAACGCCGCCGGCGACACCTTCTACCTCAGCCGGACCGTCGCCACCGACTTCACCTACGAGGGCGACGTCACGATCCTCAACGGCACGGCGGCGGCGCTCACCTTCCGCGCCAGCGCCGATGCCACTGCTCACTACACGGCGAACATCGACGCGTCCGGGGTGGTGAAGCTGTGGCGTCCCGGCCGGGACATCGCCAGCTACCCGACAACGATTACGCCCGGGCGCACGTATCACCTGAAGGTCGTCGCCAGCGGCGCCAGCATCAAGGTGTACTTCAACAACGGCGCCACGCCCGTCATCGACGCCACCGACACCGCGTACAGCAGCGGGTATCTCGGCGCCAACGTCTTCGACGGCACGGGGGTGGTGCAGCGCCTCAACCGCAGCTGACCCGCTCAGGCGGCGATCAGCAGCTCTGGAACCGGGCCGGGCCGGGCCTTGTGGCGGGCCCGCCTGGCCTCCAGCGCCGGGATCACGGCGGCGGTGACCCGGTCCGCGTCCGGCATCCCGTCCACGGACAGCAGGATGCCGCGGCGGTCGTACCACTCCAGTATCGGCTCGGTGACCTCGTGGTACAGGGCCAGCCGACGCCGGATGACGGGCTCGGTGTCATCGGAGCGGTGCTCGATCCCGGCCCGCGTCAGCAGCCGCCGGACCACCTCGTCGTCGTCGGTGCGCAGGTGCAGCGCCACCTGCGCGGTGGCACCGATCGAGGAGGCGATCTGGTATGCGGCCCACGCCTGGGCGGGGTTGCGCGGGTAGCCGTCGAGGACGTAGCCGCCGCCTCCGGCAGTCGCGTCGGCGAGCGCCTTGCGGACCAGGTCCTGCATCAGTTGGTCCGGGACCAGGCCGCCCCGATCCAGGTACGCGTGCACCGTGCGGCCCAGGGGCGTGCCGCGCGCGACGTGGCGGCGCAACAGGTCTCCGGTGGCGAGATGCGGCACCCCGAAGTGGGCGGCGATCCTGGCGCCCTGCGTCCCTTTGCCGGCGCCGGGTGGCGCGATCATCAGTACCCGCATGGTCTCTCCTCATCCGTGTGTGGCTACCCATGAATGTTGCGGCGGGCACCGGCTCAGGGCATGAGTCAGATGACCGCATCACGGGCTACGGTGGGACACACCACACGTGACAGGGGCAGCACGGTGAAGGTTCCTGCGCCGCCCAGCGGCGATCTGCTCGGCCGGGCGTCCGAGCTGCGGACAATCGACGCGTTGCTCGCCGGCACCGACCCGCCCGGCCCGAGCCTGCTGCTGCGCGGCAATCCGGGCGCGGGCAAGACCGCCCTGCTCGACGCCGCCGGCGCCCGCGCGGTCACCGCCGGGGCCCGGGTACTGCGGGCGACCGGCGCCCCCTTCGAGACCGGGATCCGGTTCTCGACGCTGCACCAGATGCTGTACGCCGCCCGGGACATCGCCGGCCGCCTCCCCGACGACCAGCGCGACGCCCTCGCCCATGTCTTCGGCCGCGGCGGAGCCCGCGACGCCGACCCGCTCGTGCTCGCCACCGCCGTGCTGGCGCTGGTCAACGAGATCGCCGCCGGCCACCCGCTGCTCGTGGCGGTCGACGACGTGCAGTGGATCGACCCCGCCAGCGCGACCGTCCTGGGGTTCCTCGCCCGCCGCGTCGGCGGCACCCCGGCGCGGTTCCTCGCCGCCGGCCGCATCGGCACGCCCTGCCTGTTCGACGAGATGCGGCTGCCGGAGCACACCGTCGGCCCGCTGCCGCCGCAGGCGGCGGCCATGCTGCTGGACGCCGGCCACCGCGGCCTGCCCGGCGTCGTGCGGCGGCGCCTGCTCGCCGACGCCGACGGCAACCCCCTGGCGCTGGTGGAGCTGCCCGGATCGCTGACCGACCGGCAACGGTCCGGCCAGGTCGCCCTGCCCACGTTCCTGCCGTTGAACGCCCGCCTCGAGGCCGCGTTCGCCGCCGGGCTGGCCGCGCTGCAGGAGCCGGCCCGCGTCCTGCTCCTGCTGGCCGCGCTGGACGGCGAGGCGGACCTGTCGACGGTGCTGGCCGCCGCCCGGCCGCAGGCGGACCTGCAGGACCTGACCCCGGCGCGGCGGGCCGGCCTCATCACGGTGGACGAGGCCAGCGGCCGGATGGTCTTCCGCCACCCGCTGATCCGCGCCGCGATCGTCCAGCTCGCATCCGCCGACGAGCGGCGGCACGCGCACGAGGCGCTCGCCGAGGCCCTCGCCGCGTCCTCGGCCGGATCTCGCGGCACCGCCCCGGAACGCCGAGCCCGCCACCTTGCCGACGCCGCGACCGGCCCGGACGAGACGGTCGCCCGCGCGCTGGACGACGTGGCCCAGTCCGCCTGGGGCGGCCCGTCCGGCCGGCGCATCGGGGCCGCCGGCGCGGTCAGCGCGCTGGTGCGCGCCAGCGAGCTCAGCGACCGGCCGGGGCAGCGCTCACGCCGGCTCGTCGAGGCCGCCTTCCTGGCCAACGTGACCGGTCAGCTCGACCGGGTGCCGCAGCTGCTGCACGACGCCGGGCAGACCCCCGACACGGCCACCGGGCTCGTCTTCGCCGCCACCGCGCATCTGCTGACCAACGGCGAGTGCGAGGTCGACACCGCCCACCACCTCCTCGCCAAGGCCCTGGACGACCTCGACGCCATCCCGGGCAACGAGGGCTGGGACGCGTCCGGTGTCCTGTACGCCCTGCTCTTCGTCTGCGTCTACAGTGGACGCCCGGAGCCGTGGGAGCTGCTGCGCGGGGCGCTGTCCCGGTTCGACCCGCGGGCCATCTCCGCGCTGCGGCTGTGCTACGACGCCTACGCCGACCCGGCCGGGACCGCGACCCCCGTCCGCAGCCGGCTGGCGAGCGCCTTCGAGGCCCTGTCCAGCGATCCGGCGCCCTGGCAGTTCATCCCCCTGGCGTACGCCGCCATCGAGCTCGACGAGCTGGCCGCCTACCGGCACCTGTGCCAGCAGGTCATCGACCGGGAACGCGACGGCGGCATCGTGACCGTCGTCATCACCGGCCTGCTCATGCTCAGCGTCGACTCGATCGCGCACGGCCAGTGGGACGAGGCCGAGCAGCTGGCCACGGAGGCCCTGGACATGGCCCGGGCCGACGGCTACCACCTCCTCGAAGGCCAGATCCGGTGCCGGCTCGCCCTCATCGCGGCGTCCCGCGGCGACGGGTCCCAGGCGCGCGTGCTGACCGACGAGGTGACCCGCTGGGCGACCCCGCGCGGCGTCGGTCTCACCCAGGCCCTGGCCTGGCAGGCATGCGGCGTCGCGGCCCTCGGCCGCCGCGACTATGAGGACGCCTACCTGCAGACCACCCGGATCGCCCCGGTCGGCCACCCGAGCCTCGGCATCCCCGGCCGATGGCTGGTGCTGGACCTGGTCGACGCCGCCGTCCACATCGGATACGTCGACGAGGCACGCGCGCACGTCACCGCGGCACGACAGGCCGGGCTCCCGGAGGTCTCCACCCGCACCGCGCTGCTCACCGCCGGCGCCGCCGCGCTCGCCGCCCCCGACACCGAGGCAGACCAGCTGTACAGCATGGCACTCGCCCTGCCCGACGCCGACCAGTGGCCGTTCGAACAGGCCCGGATCCGGCTCGCCTACGGCGAATGGCTGCGCCGCACCCGCGACACCACCGCGGCCCGGCTGCAGCTGCGGGAGGCCTTCGAGAGCCTGAACCGGCTGGGCGCCAGACCATGGGCGGACCGGGCCCGCAACGAACTACGCGCCGCCGGCGTCGTGACCGCCCGAGCCGATGCCGTCGTGGCGCTGACACCGCAGGAGCGGCAGATCGCGACGCTCGCGGCGACCGGGCTGACCAACAAGCAGATCGGCGAGCGCCTGTTCCTGTCGCACCGCACCGTCGGCGCCCACCTGCACCGGCTCTTCCCGAAGCTCGGCATCACCTCTCGCGCCGCGCTCGCAGGCGCCCTCGAGTCGCTCGGCCCCGACGACTGACGTGCCTTCCTCATGATCCGGTAGACCTTGCGCACCCCTGGGTACACAGGCTTTACCGGATCATGAGACCCGGCGGTCACCGTCCGAGGCCGGCCAGGACGACGGTGAGCCCGCGGTAGAACTCCTCGTCGGGGCCGATGGAGCGGGCGGCGCGGGCGGTCTCGGCCAGGAACGGGAAGTCGTCGCCCGGCAGCCGGGCCAGCGCGGCGGTGCCGGGGCCGGACAGCGGGCCGAGGTGCTCGGTGGTGAGCGCGCCGATCAGGAAGGCCAGCAGGGTACGGAAGGCGACGACCCGGTCCGGACCGTGGAAGCCGGCCCCCGCCAGCACCCGCAGCAGCACCTCGCCGCAGCGCATGACGCCGGCGCTGGTGCTGCGGTGGGTCAGGAACAGGGGCACCGCTGCCGGATGGGCGCTGACGGCGTCCCGGATGCCGCCGGTCACCGCGGTCACCTGGTCGGTCCAGGGCACGTCGGCGGGCGGGGTGAGGTCGACGTCGCGGAGCACGAGCTCGACGACGAGGCGTTCGAGCTGCTCGCGGTCGGTGACGTAGCGGTACAGCGACATGGTGCCCATGCCCAGCTCGGCGGCGACGGTCCGCATCGACAGCACGGCCAGCCCGGCACGGTCGATGAGGGCGAGCGCGGCGGCGGCGATCTGGTCGTCGGTCAGTGATCGAGGACGTGGCATGGCCTTGACAGCGTACGACATACGCCTACGATTTAGGAGTACATCGTACGCCTACGAGGGGGAACCATGGTCACGCAGCAGATGGGACGGCGCCTGGTCGCCGGTCAGACGATCGAAGCGACGGCGCTCACCGCGGTCGGCGGCGCACCGGTCGACGTGCCCGCCCCAGGGCTTCTCGTCCACCTGCAGTTCCGGCGCTTCGCCGGCTGCCCGGTGTGCAACCTGCACCTGCGTTCCATCGTCCGCCGGCACGACGAGATCGCCGCCGCGGGCATCCGCGAGGTGGTCGTCTTCCATTCCTCCGAGCAGGAGCTCCGGCCTCACGCCGACGACCTGCCGTTCGCGGTCATCGCCGACCCCGGCAAGCGCCTGTACGTCCGGTACGGCGTCGAGGCCGGCGCGCGGGCCCTGCTCAACCCGCGGGTGTGGGGTCGCATCATCCAGGGGATCGTCCGCGACCTGCCCGCCGTCCTGCGGCGCGGGAAGCCGGCACCCGCGCTCCAGCAGCCCAACGGGCGCCTCGGCCTGCCCGCCGACTTCCTCGTCGCCGGCGACGGCCGCCTGGTCGCGGTCAAGTACGGCAGCCACGCCTACGACCAGTGGTCGGTGGACGAGCTGCTCGCCCTCGCCGAAAGCGGCGCCCGCTGACCGTTTTCCGGCCCCGGTGCCGGCACCGTCGCGCACCGCTCCCCCCTGGGTCACCACCGTCGCGGCCTCGACGCAGCGGCGCGAGTTCCGGTCGGTCATCACGCTGACCTCGACGGACGGTACGTCCGCGACCTTCAGCGGCGCGTCGGTCACCGGCGGGCTCGCCACGCCCGCGCCGGTCACCGTCGTCGACTGCGCCGGCACCCTGCCGGCCGGCTCACTCACCGGCAAGGTGGCGGTGTGCGCCGCCGTCGCGCCGTACGTCGGCAACAGCTACCAGGTGCTCGGCGCCGGCGCCGCGGGCCTGATCCTGCACGGCGGCTCGGCGGCCGTCACGGTCAAGGGGATCTTCCGGGGCAACGGCCAGTTGACGACGACCGCGGACTCCCCACTGGTCGCCGGCACGACGGTCGTCACGACCCCGGTCACGGTCCGCTGACACACTGATCGCACCACGGCCCCGGCGGAAGACCGCCGGGGGCCCGTCCCCACCACCAGACGGCGGGTCAGGTCACCAGCAGCACCGCGACGAGCGCGGCCGCCGCGGAGACGGCCGCGCCGGTCCAGCGCCACCAGCGACGGCCGGCGGTCAGGGGCAGCCCGCGCCAGCGCGGGACGGCCAGACACAGCGCGACGGCGGTCGCGGCCACGCCGAGCGCCCAGACCGCGCCGGGGACCGTGAGCCAGTCGCCGGCGCGGAATGCGAGCACCAGCATCACCACCGACCACACCGCCGACGACGCGAGGCGGACCCGGTCGGTGCGGCCCCGGGCGGCCAGCCCCACGGTCATGAACAGGCCGGCCGCGCCCAGGAAGCTGAGGCCCACGGCGAGCACCACGGCCATCGGCGGGTGCGGCGGGCGCTGCGAGCCGGCCGGGGTGACGCCGAGCAGGCGCCGGCCGATCGCGTCGACGTCGCGGTCGGTGTTGCCCAGCACGACGACGCCGCGTCCGGTGGCGCGGTCCACGGCCAGGTAGGAACGGAAGCCACCGGTGCCGCCGTTGTGCCAGGTCAGCGTCGCGTTGTCGAAGCGGGTGGTGAACCAGCCGTAGCCGACGCGCTCCCCCGGGCCCGCGTCGAACCGCGGCTCCAGCGCGGCGGCGCCGGGCGCGGTGCCCGCGTGCACGGCGGTGACCAGGCGGGCCAGGTCGGCCGCGGTGGACCACATGCCGACGCCGGCGGGCGCCCAGCCCTCGCCCCGCCACGGCGACACGTGCCGGCCGGCGGCCGTGGAACCCGTGGCGTGCCCGGCGGGCAGCGCGACGCCGTCGGGGTGCAGCGTGGTGTGGACCATGCCGAGCGGGCCGAGCAGGAGGTCGTGCAGCAGCTCCGGGTAGGTGACGCCGGCCCGTCCGGCGAGTTCCTGGCCGAGCAGGGCGGCACCGAAGTTCGAGTAGTGCACGGTGCCACGGCCGCCGCCGGGGCGCTCGGTGCCGGCGGTCCGCAGCAGCCAGCCGCGGTCCTGCCCGGCGTACGGGTCGGCGCCGCGCACCGCGGCGAGGTACAGCCGGAGCGCCTGACCCGCCGAGACGACGGGAACGCTGCGCAGGCCCGAGCGGTGGCTGGCGAGCTCGGCGAGCGTGACGTCACCGGCCGGGCCGTCGACGCCGACCCGGTCGCCGGGTGCCACGGTGGGTCCGGGTGCCGCCGCGAGGTCGGCGAGCAGCATGCCGGTGAGGGCCTTGCCGATCGAGCCGATCTCGAACGGCGTCGCGGCGGTCACCGGACGGCCGTCGCCCCGGTCGCCGACCCCGGCGGTGCGGACTCCGCCGGGCCCGATGAGCGCGACGGCGAGGCCCCGGTAGCCGTCGGGGTCGCCGGCCGCCGCGCGGAGGTCGGCGGCGAGCACGGCGTCGCCGGTGACGGGTCCGCGCAGGTGCGGTGGTCTCGGTGCGGCCAGAAGGGCGACGACTCCCGGCAAGCAGAGCGATCACGACGATCACGACGGTGTGGTGACGCACGTTCGGCTCCTTCCGTTCAACGACGGGCGGCCGCCAGGATCACCAGGAGCGGCACGACCCGCTCCGGGGGCACGCTGTACTGCCCGCGGGCGCCCGTGCGCAGCCAACCGGCGGCGGTCAGCTGGCGCAGGTGGTGGTAGAGCTGGCCGCTGGTGCCCAGCCCTTCGACGTCGGCGAGCTCCGTGGTCGCGTGCCGGCCGCCGAGGATCTCCCGCAGCAGCCGCAGCCGCATCGGGTGGCCGAGCGCGGCGAGGGTCGCGCCGAGATCGGACCAGTCCTCGTCGAGCAGCCGCTCGACGGGCGTGCCGAGCTGCCATTCGTAGTGCTCGCCGGCCGGCAGGTCGACGGCGCCGGTGAAGAGCACCGCGCCGGGGCTCGGTGCCAGCTCCCGCAACCGGTCGAGCGCCCAGAACACCGGCGCCGGCTGGTCGGACCCCGCCGCCTCGGCGAAGACCCGCGCCTCGAGCGCCGCTACACGCTCCTCAATGCTCGCCACTTCTACGATATTACGTAGTTACGTAGCATCGTACAACCGTTCTGGCTGAACGGGCAGATGCGCCGTCGCGCCGCCGCCCGTACCGTCGCCAGCTGTGACCGTCGATGCCGCCCGCCCTCCCCGCCCGGCGCAGGTGACCGTGGCCTTCTGGCTCCAGCTCGCCAGTGCCGCACTGCTGCTCGGCATCGTCGGAGTGGCCATCGCCCACGCCGTGCACTTCGACGGGGCGATCTCCCGGGCCGCCGCGCTGGTGCCGGACGCCGACCCCCGCGAGGTCAGCGACGAGCGATCGGCCAACGTCGTGGGGACGCTGTTCGTCGGCGTGCCGGCGCTGCTGCTGGCCGCATGGCTCGCGGTGACGGCGCGACCGGTGCTGCGCGGCAGCAACGTCGCGAGGATCTTCGTCTTCGTGGCCGGTGGCGGACAGTTGCTGCTGGCCGCGACGCAGGTGTGCGGCGGGATCCTGCTGCTGCCGCTGGCGTTCGCGTTCAGCGGCGACGAGGACGTCATCGTCGACGACGGCGTGTCGTGGGAGGAGTCGGGGTTCCAGGACGCCCTCTACAACAGCTCCGGCCTCTTCACCGAGGTCTTCTTCCTGTCCGGATTCGTGGTCGCGCTCCTCGTGCTGACCCTGTCCGGCGCCGTGGTCCTGCTGCTGGCGCTGCCGCCCGCGAACCGTTACTTCGTCCCGCGGGCCGCCGCTCCGGCATGGCCCGCGTTCCCGGGCAGACCGATGCCCTACGTCATCTGCCCCGACCCGTCGGCCCACTTCCCGCGACCCGAACCACCGGCCGGACCACCGGCGCCGCCGGAGCCACCTGCAGCGCCGGCACCGCCGGACGGGGCGTAGCCGCCTCGTCGTGGGCCTGCCGGGCGGCGAGCAGCTCCGGAAGGTGCTCACCGCTCCAGACCCGCACCGCCGCGATGAGCGTCAGCAGGCTGCGGCCCAGCTCGGTCAGCGCGTACTCGACGTGCGGCGGATGCTCCGGATACGCGGTGCGCACCACCAGCCCGTCGCGCTCCATCGCGCGCAACGTGGACGTGAGGACCTTCGGCGTGACGGCGCGCAACGGGACCCGCAGCTCGGTGAACCGCCGCGGACCGTGCTCCAGGCACAGCACGACCATCGCCGTCCACTTGTCGCCGATCTGGAACGGCAGGGCGCCCGACGGACACACCGGGTCGAACATCTCCGGGTCGAGGTCCATCCCAGTACCCTTGCAGATACCGGCATCCCCTGAAATACCGTCCCCGCCAGGCAGTCGACCAGGCAGTCGAGCGGAGGAGCGGGAACATGGGCGGCATCGTCATCTTCGGGGCGGGCGGCAGGGCCGGGCAGGCGATCACCGCCGAGGCGCGGCACCGCGGTCATCAGGTCACCGCCGTCGTCCGCGATCCGGAGAAGCACCCGGACCTCGCCGCCGACGGGGTGGCCGTCGTCCGGGGCGACGTCAGGGACGTCGGCGCTACGTCGTCGATCCCGCGCGGGCACGCGGCGGTGGTCAGCGCGGTCACGCCCGCGTCGGGCCCCGAGGCCCTGGCCGACCTCGGGCGGCTCGACGAACGGTTCTTCGTCGACGGCGTCGACGCGCTGCTGGCAGGTCTGCCGCGGGCCGGGGTGCACCGGCTGGTGCTCATCGGGCTCTTCGCGAACCTGCTCGGCGCCGACGGCCGCCCGGTGCTGGACGACCCGGCGGCGTTCCCGGCGCAGCTACGGCCCTTCGCCCTGGCGCACACCGCGGGCCTGGACCGGCTGCGGGACGCCGGCACCGAGGTCGACTGGCTCATGCTCACCCCGCCGGCGGGGCTCGACCCGGCGGGTCCGCGGCTCGGCCGGTACCGCACCGGCGGTGACACCGCGCCGTCGACCGGGCTGACCTATGCCGACCTCGCGGTCGCCGTGCTCGACGAGATCGAGACCCCGGCGCACCACCGCACCCGGATCTCAGTGTTTCACTGAGAGCACGGCCAGATCGCGCTCGGCGTACAGGCGGTGCTCCCACTCCTCGTTGAGCACGACCGACAGGCACTCGCGCACCGGGAAGCTGCGCGGCGGCGGCCAGCCCGGACCCTCGACCGGCTCGGTGTGCGCGGCGAGCCGCTCGTCGGTGAGACCGTCGACGAGCGTGCGGACCGTGGCCATCCGGTCCCGGCGCAGCTCGAGCACCACGTCCAGCGACGGTCGCGCCGCGCGGTCGCGGGGCACGCCCGGGGTGTCCGGCATCCCGTCCCACGGCAGGGACAGCGGATCCCACGGCGCCGGGTCACCGAGCACCGCCCGGCGGATCCACGCGTCGGTGGCGAACGCAAGGTGCCGCAGGGTCTCGATGAACGACCACTCCCCGTCGACGGACTCGTGCAGCAGCCCGGGATCCAGGCGGCGGGCGCGCTCGACGGTGCCGTCCCAGAGCCGCTCCAGGATGTCCCACGCCTCGCGGAAGCCGGCCGGGTCCGTCGGACGCATCCTGGCCCGGTCGGGATACCGGCGGTCGAGTTCGGCCTCGACCAGCGGCCCGACATCGACGCCGTTGATCCTCAGGTGGCGGACCTCGCCGGAGATGTCGGCGTCGACCAGCTCGACGCCCCGCATCACGACACCGGTGAGGTCGACGTCCTGGAACCGGGCGCCGGCGAGACGGACGGCACGGAACCGCGCACCGGACATGTCCTCGTTGTCGAAGGCCATGCCGCGACCCTATCGCCGCAGCTCGACACACCGCCGGAATGGCGACTGCACCGGCAGTGCGTGATCATGACCGCGGCTATGATCCCCCGGATTGCTCTGGCTGGGTGGTGGGAGTGCAGATGCGGGTCGGGATTTCCGGGACACACGGAACCGGGAAGACAACGCTGGTTGAGGCATTGTGCGCGCAGCTGCCGGGCCACGTCGCCGCCGACGAGCCGTACTACCTGCTCGAAGAGGAGGGTTACGAGTTTCAGTTCCCGCCGGCACTCGAGGATTACCGGGCACTGCTGGCCCGCTCGGTGCGGAGCCTGTGCTCGCCGCCGTCCCGGCCCGACGTGATCTTCGACCGGACGCCTTTGGACTACCTCGCATACATGGCAGCGGCTGGTGCGGACCCCGCCGAGGAGGTGGATGGTGCAGTGTTGCGGCCGGCGTTCGCCAGTCTGGATTTGCTGGTCATCACGGTGATCACACCCACGACGGAGCAGGTGTTGCCGGCAGCGGAGCTGCCCGGTCTTCGTTCGCGAGCGAATGCCGCGATGCTGGATCTGGTGTACGACGACCCGTTGAACGCCTGGGAGGACACGCCGGTGCTGGAGCTGAGCGGGCCGCTCGACAGCCGGTTGCACACGGTCCTCACCGCGCTGAAACAGGTCCGGCAGCAGGGTTCGGATCAGGCTTGACCACCCGATTCATCGACACCACCGCCGCGATCGTGGGTGGCGTGGTCGCCGCGTGCACCGGCATCGGCGACCGGCCCGACAGCCGCGGCGTGCCGGTCGGGTGGATCGTCCGCCGGGAACCGCTGCCGCTCTGGTCCGACCGCGGCTGAACAGTTTTCCGGCGTCGCGGATCTGACGGCTGGATGCGTCGGTGGGCCGTACGATGCCGGGATGGCGGACCCCGGGTTCAGGCTGGGCATCGATCTGGGTACGTCGAACACGGTGGCCTGCGTCCGCCTCGGTGCCGCCGCCGTGACGCCCTTGCTGTTCGACGCCTCACCATTGCTGGCCTCCGCGGTGTTCGTGGGCACCGACGGCGCCGTGCTGACAGGGGCGGACGCGGCCCGGGCCGCCGGCGCAGCCCCGGCCGGGTTCGAGCCCAGCCCGAAACAGCGGATCGACGACGGCAGCGTGTGGCTCGGCGAACGCGCCGTGCCGGTGGTGGAACTGCTCGGTGCGGTGCTGGACCGGGTCGCCTCGGAGGCACGCCGGGTGGCGGGTTCGGACCCGGCCGAGACGGTGCTGACGTATCCGGCGGGGTGGAGCAGCGCGAGGCTGGCGGTGCTTGCCGAGGCGGCGCGTCAGGCCGGGCTGGGCGAGGTCGGGCTGGTCCGCGAGCCGGTCGCGGCCGCGGCGTACTTCGCTTCGGTGCTGGGCCTGCGGTTGCCGGTCGGGCAGGGTCTGGTGGTGTACGACTTCGGCGCCGGCACCTTCGACGTCAGCGTCGTGCGCAGGGCGGAGACCGGTGTGGAGGTGATCGCCGCCGACGGGTTGACCGATGCCGGCGGCAACGACCTCGACGCGCTCGTGGTCGACCTGTTGCGGACCTCCACGCCCGCCTCGGCCGAGGCGTGGGGGCGGCTGGACTGGCCGACGACGCCGGCCGACCGGCGGGCCCGCCGCACGCTGTGGCTGGATGCCCGCGCGGCGCGGGAGCAGCTCACCCGGCACGCACGGGCCGACGTGCACATCCCGGTCGCCGACGTCGACGGCCATGTCACCCGCGAGGAGTTCGAGCGGGCCGCGCGGCCGCTGCTGGACCGCACCGTCGCGTTGACGGTCGCCACGCTGCGCGCCAGCGGTGTGCGTCGTGACGACATCGGCGGCGTCCTGCTCGTCGGCGGCTCCAGCCGGACACCGCTGGCGGCCAGCCTGCTGCACCGGGCGCTCGGTATCGCGCCGACGGTGCTCGAGCAGCCCGAGCTCGTGGTGGCCTACGGCAGCCTGCACACCCCCGCAGATCTCACCTCGACCACCCTGCCCCGCCTCCCCGCGCCCACGACCCAGCTTCTCGCGCCGGCCCCGGCCTCACCGGCCCCGGCCTCGCCGTCCCCAGTCTCGCCAGCCCCGGTCTCGCCAGCCCCGGTCTCGCCAGCCCCGGTCTCGCCGGCGACACCTGTGGTGCCGGCGCCCCGACCGGCGCCGGACACCGCACTGCAGGCACCGGCAGTCATCCAGGCAGCGCCGCCGACCGCACCGCCACCCATGACGGAGCCGGCACCGCGCACGCCCGCCACCACCGCACCGTCCCGCCGCCGCATGGTTGCCTTCGTCGGAGCCGCGGTCCTCCTGCTCGTCGCCACCGCGGCCTTCGCGGTCTGGTACCGCCAGCGCCCCGACAACGCTGATGGCCTCGCCAACGACAGCGAGGTCATCGGCATGGTGTTCAGCCCCGACGGCAAGACCCTCACCACTGTCACCAACTTCGGCCAGGTGCGCCTCGTGAACCTGGCCACCCGTAAGACCGTCATCAAGTTCTCCACCGCCACCAACACCCGGTTCGGCCTCAGCGCCGACGGCAAGACGGTCGCCGTCACCAACGCGCGCGGCACCGTCATCCAGGTGTGGGACGTGCCGACCGGCAGGTCCATCACCACACTCACGAGCACAAAGCCGATCGAAGCGCTGGCGCTGAGCCCCGACGCGAACACCGTTGCCGCCGCCCTCAGCGACGACGGCGCCCAGCTGTGGAACGCGAGAACCGGAGCGCCCATCGCCACCCTGCCCGGCAACTTCTTCCTCGCTTCCCTTGCCTTCACCCCCGACAGCACCACCCTCGCCACCACTCCGGACCGGGACACCAAGCAGCTACGGCTGTGGGACATCAAGACGCACACGGTGACCGCGACGATCACCCCGGACGCCGGCGAGGTCTTCGGACAGATCATGTTCGGCATCAACAGCAACACCTTGGTCACCAACAACTGGCGGCAGGGCAAGTCACAGGTGTGGGACGTCAGCACCACGAAGGCGGTCACCACCCTCAACGGCAGCACCACCGGCATCCTCGCCTTCACCCCGAACGGCGAGACCCTGGCCACCGGCACCAACGACGAGGACGACGGCGACCACCTGGCCCAGTTGCGCAACGCCGCCACCGGCGCGGTCACCGCCACCCTGACCGGTCACACCGGCAAGGTCGTGTGCGCGGCCTTCAGCCCCGACGGCAAGACCCTCGCCACCGGTAGCTTCGACCACACCGTGCGGCTGTGGGACGTCGCCACCGGGCAGCCCAGGTAGCCCGTCGCCGCCGAGGGAGGCCGCCACGGTGCGCAGGGTGTCGACGTAGCGGCCGGTCTCGTTGGTGACGACCGCGGCTACCGCGCCGACCTTCCGGTCCAGGGCCTGGGTCATCTCCCGCTGCTGGGCGCGGTCCAGCACCACCCCGGCCCCGACCGACACCGTGGCGGCGAGGACCGCTACGAGCGTGGCGAGGACCCCGGCGCGAGACACGAGGCGCCCGACCCGCCGCACGACGGACCACATACCCGGTTATCGGACACCCGCCGCCCGTCCTGCGGGTTTCTTGATGGTCAGGTCAACTGCGGAAGGACCTTGGCCCCGAACGCGTCGATGAACTCCTCCTGCCGCTGCCCGACGTGGTGCAGGTAGATCTGGTCGAAGCCGAGCTCCCGGTACCGCTGCAGGATCTCGGTGTGCCGCCCGAGGTCCGCACTGACGTGGACGGTTTCGGCGACCCGCGACGGGGTGACGTCGCGGGAGACGACGTCGAAGTGCTCGGCGGTCTCCAGGTCCCAGCACACCGGCGGCGCGAAGACGTTGCTGCGCCACTGCTCGTGCGCGACCGCGAGGGCCTCGTCCTCGGTCGGCGCCCAGCTGAGGTGCACCTGCAGGCAGAGCTCACCCCGGCCGCCGGCGGCCCGGTACGCGTCGATCATCCGGCGGAGGTGCTCGACCGGCTGGTTCACGGTGATCAGCCCGTCGGCCCACTGCCCGGCCCAGCCGGCGGTCTCCACGCTGATGGCGGCGCCGACGAGCCGCACCGGCTCCGCCGGCCGGGTCCACAGCCGCGCCCGGTCCACGGTGACGAGGCCGTCGTGGCTGACCTCCTCGCCGGCGAGGAGCGCCCGGATGACGTCGACGCACTCGCGAAGCCGGGCGTTGCGCAGCTCCTTGCGGGGCCAGCCGCCGCCGATGATGTGCTCGTTGCTGGCCTCACCGGTGCCGAGGGCCGCCCAGAACCGCCCCGGGTACATGGCCGCGAGGGTTCCGATGGCCTGCGCGATGATCGCGGGGTGGTACCGCTGCCCGGGCGCGTTGACGATCCCGAACGGCAGCCGCGTCGCCTGCAACGCCGCCCCGAGCCACGACCAGGCGAACGCCGACTGGCCCTGCCGCTCGCTCCACGGCGAGAAGTGATCGGAGCACATGGCGGCGGTGAAGCCCGCAGCCTCGGCCCGCCGCACCGCCGCCAGCAGCGCGGACGGGTGGATCTGCTCGTGGGAGTTGTGCAACCCGAAGACCGTCATGGACGCCTGTTACCCAACGGGCGCCGATCGCTTTCACACCGGTGCCGGGTTGAGCCGGGCGAAGCCCTCCTGGCGCTGGTACGGGAAGTGCGGGTACGGCGCGGTCCGGGCGCTGGCCGCGTCGAGCCGGGCGACCTGCTCCGGCGTCAGCGACCAGCCGACCGCGCCGAGGTTCTGGCGCAGCTGGGCCTCGTCGCGGGCGCCGATGACGACGGAGGCAACGGTCGGGCGCTGCAGCAGCCAGTTGATGGCGATCTGCGGCACCGCGCGGCCGGTCTCGGCGGCGATCTCGTCGAGCGCGTCGACGACGGTGAACAGCTGCTCGTCGTCGACGGGCGGGCCGAAGGAGGCGGTCTCGTGCAGGCGGCTGCCGGCGGGCGGCGGGGTGCCGCGGCGGATCCGCCCCGTCAGGCGGCCCCAGCCGAGCGGGCTCCACACGACCGCGCCGAGGCCCTGGTCGAGGGCGAGCGGGAGCAGGTCCCACTCGTAGTCGCGGCCGACGAGGGAGTAGTACACCTGGTGGGCGACGTAACGCGGGTGCCCGTGCCGGTCGGCGGCGGCCAGGGACTTCATGATCTGCCAGCCGGCGAAGTTGGACACCCCGAGGTAGCGGACCTTGCCGGCGCGGACCAGGCCGTCCAGCGTGGACAGGACCTCCTCGACGGGGGTGCCGGCGTCGTACGCGTGCAGCTGGAACAGGTCGATGTGGTCGGTGCCGAGGCGGCGCAGGGCGGCGTCGGTGGCGCGGATCAGCCGGGACCGGGACGAGCCGGCGTCGTCGGGGCCGTCGCCGGTCGGCAGGCTGGTCTTGGTGGACACCAGGACCCGGTCGCGGCGGCCCTTGATCGCCTCGCCGAGCACCTCCTCGGACGCGCCGCCGGAGTACACGTCGGCGGTGTCGAACATCGTGACGCCGGCGTCGAGGCAGATGTCGACGAGCCGGCGGGCCTCGCGGGCGTCGGTGCTGCCCCAGGCGCCGAACAGCGGGCCGCTGCCGCCGAACGTCCCGGCGCCGAAGCTCAGGGCGGGAACCTTGAGCCCGGACGCGCCAAGTCTCCTGTATTCCATGACCGCTCCCCTTAATGGTGCTGCAGTTCCGTTAGTGCTTCCGCTACGCTAGCACCGGCGTTGGCTAAACGGAACTGGAGCACCGTTATGACGGGGAACACGCGGCCCGGGGGGCGCACCGCGCGGGTGCGGGAGGCGGTGCTGCAGGCCGCCGGCGACGTGCTCGCCGAGCACGGCCTGGCCGGCCTGGACCTCGCCGACGTGGCCCGGCGGGCGGTGGTGGGCAAGACGACCGTCTACCGGCGCTGGGGCACCGTCGCCGGGCTGGTCGCCGACCTGTTGCTGGACATGGCGGAGCAGTCGCTGCCGCGGGCCGACACCGGGTCGCTCGCCGGGGACCTGCGCGCCAACGCCAGGCTGGTGCAGCGCACTCTCAGCGACCCCCGGCAGGGCGCGCTGTTCAAGGCGGTCATCGCGGCCGCCACCTCGGACCCGCGGACCGCCGAGGCGCTGCACGGCTTCTACCGGACCCGCATCCGCGAGTGGGCACCGTGCGTGGACCTCGCCGCCGCGCGCGGCGAGGTCCCTGCGGGCACCGACCCGGACGAGGTCATCCGGGCGGTGTCGGCCCCGCTGTACTACCGGCTGCTGGCCAGCGGCGACCCGGTCGACGAGGCCGCCGCCGACACCGCCGCCACGGCGGCCGTCGCGGCGGCGCGGGCCGGCGCCTTCGTCCGCTGACCGCCGTTCCTCACGCCGCGGCCGGAGCCGACAGGCGTTGCGCGATCCACGGCGCGGCCAGCGCCGACGGCGGGTCGACCAGCGCGGTCACCCGGATGAACGCCTCGGCCAGCTCGGCGTCGTGCACCGCGGCCAGCTGCAGCCGCCGCACCGGCTCCGACGGGCCCTCCACGTCGGCGCGGACCGCGAGGGTCCACGGCGCGTCCAGCAGCCCCGCCTGCGCGGCGAAGAACGCGGCCGGCTCGACCGACGTGCGCAGGGCACCGGCGCACATCGCGGCGACCGACATGCCCTGGCCGTACACCGGGTTGAAGGCGCACGCGGCGTCGCCCAGGACGAGCAGTCCGTCGGGGACCGTGGCCAGCTGCTCGTAGCGCCGGCGCACATACGTCGGGTAGCGGAACGAGACCGGGTCACCGGCGGGAGTCGCGGCCCGTACCACATCCGCCGTCGCGGACACCGGCAACGACTCGGCATAGGCGGTGAACCCCGCGAGGTCCGCCGGGGCCCGCTCGCCGTGCACGCCGGCGAGCGTGACGAGGGCGCGGCCCCCTTCCAGGCGTTGCATCACCGAACTGCGGTGCTGGCCCGGGAAGCGGGCCGTGACCACGACGATGTCGCCGTCGAAGAGCTCGTCGGGCACGTCGAAGAGCCGGGAGGTGTACGCGAGATCGATGCGCACCGCCTCCTCCGCCGGCCCGGGCAGCCCGAGGTCGGCGAGCCAGTGCGGCGCGCGGGAGCCCCGGCCGGTGGCGTCGACGACGAGGCCCGCCGGCAGGACCCGGGAGCCGCCGCCGTGCAGGCTGGTGACCCGCCCGCCGGTCACCCCGCCGTCGTCGGCACGCACCCCGACGACGTCGTGGCCGTCCAGGAGCGTCACGTTGGGCAGGGCGAGGGCGAGCTCCCGGATGGTCCCCTCGATGAGCGGCCGGCTCGCGGACAGCGCGGCCAGCCCGGTGTGCGCCTGCCGCAGCGGCAGGCCGTTGAGATACCAGCGGGTGTTGCCGAGGATGTCGCCCTGGTGCCCGCCGGCCGCGAGGACCCGCTCGGTGAACCCGGGCAACAGCTCCTCCACGATCCGCCGGCCCTGCGGCAGCAGGCCGTGCACGTGCCTTCCTTGCGGCACGCCGCGCCGGTGCTCGTTGTTTCGGTTGGCGGGCGGCAGGACGTCGCGTTCGACGACGGTGACGCTGGTGTAGCGCTGTGCCAGTGCGGCGGCCGCCAGCATCCCGGCGACGCTGCCGCCGAGGACCACCGCGCGGTCCGAATGGTGCTTCGACATTGGGTGTACCTCCTTGACCGCCGACGATCCGCCCGGAGGACGGCGGCGTCTGCGTCGAAGGACCCACGCGCACGGTCGAGCTCCCGACGCACTCAACTGCTGGGTGTGCCGTCCGATATGACGAGCATGCCGGACCAGCTCTACCTGCTCGGCAACATCGTGATCATGACGGCGTACGCGGCGATCATGGTCGCGATCGTCGTGCCGGTGGTGCGGGCCGGCCAGCTGCTGACGAACAAGCTCGCCGTGGCCACCGCGTTGATCTTCTTCAGCTGCGCCGTCGGGCACGGGATGCACGCGCTGCTGTCGTATCGCAGCATCCTGCACGGGCACGGCACGTCGTCGGCCTGGTCCTGGTCGGCGGCGCTCTGGGACGCGTTCACCGCCGTCGTCGGCATCTACTACTGGACGTTGCGGCGCGGGTACGGCGTCCTGCTCGACAAGGGTGCCATGTATGTGGAGCCCGGCCGCCAGGACCGCATCGACGCCGCCGGAGAGCGGGAACGGGTCGCCCGCGCCGCCGCCGAGAGCCACCGGGCCACCCTCGCCGCCGTCGTCGAGCACACCGCGGACGCCATCATCGGCTCGACCCCCGACGGCGTCATCACCGCCTGGAACGCCGGCGCCGAGCGGCTGTTCGGCTACCCGGCCGGCGAGGCGATCGGCCGGCACGCGGACGTCCTCACCAGCGGGGAAGGCACCGCCGAACAGGAAGGGCTGCTGGCCCGCATCCGCGCCGGCGAGCGCAGCCTGTCCTACGAGGCGCAGCGGGTGCACAAGGACGGTTCACCGCTCGAGGTCGCCTTCACCGTCGCCCCGATCGAGGACCACACCGGCACCCTCATCGGCATCTCCGTCGTCGCCCGCGACATCGCCGCGGCGAAGGAGGCCGCCGAGCGGCAGCGCGCCATGCAGGAACGCACCCATCAGGCGCAGCGGATGGAGAGCCTCGGCAAGCTCGCCGGCGGCGTTCGGTGCTCGGGCACAGCGACGAGAGTGCCCTGGCCACGTTCCGGCGCATTCAGCGTCGATATTCGGGGTTTACCTACTTCAGCCGGTTCCGTCGTGCCGAGATCGTCTTCGAGCCTGCCTTCGAAGTCGATCCCGAAACAGGGCAGGTCGCCTTCGAGTACGCCGTCATGGACGCTGCGCCCGACGGCTGCCGCAGTGGCTTTGTGCGGCCCGACGAAACGGTGTGGTTCGGCCACCTGCACGTTGATGCGCCGGCGTTTCCCTCCCTCGACCACTTTCTGGAGTGTGATGCCCTGCTCCACCATGCCCACCAGCAGCGGCTCGAGTCCACGGAGACACCGCCGGATGCCAATGCCTATCTCACCGCCCTACGTGCCCGTCACCCGCGCCTGCAGCCGGTGAACTCGGCGAGCGGGTTCTCGGTCGGGTGGTGGAGTGATGATGAGAGGCTCGTATGCATCAACGGCTTTGACGCGCGGCTGGCGGCCGACGGACATGGCATGAGCCCCGTGCCGACCGTCGTGATGACCTGGCTCATCGACGAATCCTTGCGATAAGGGCACCCGCAGCCACTGAGGTTTCGCATCCGCTCATGGCGCAGACAACGCGCGATGGCCGGCTTGTAGATCGTCACGCTTCGTGGTGGCGCATCCCGCGCTCCGGACCGCCGCCGGCGGGCGCTCGTGCCGATGTTCGCTCACACCGGCCGCGGCTGGAACTGGCCAGGAACGAGGCCGGGTGCGAGCCCCGATCCGGGTGCCCCGCAGCGGGGTGATCAAGGCCGTACAGTCGCGGTCGTGCCCATCGTCCCGACCCACATTCTGCGGGCCACTCCCCCGTTGGCCCTGGCCGCCTCCTGCTGGCGGGCTGCTCCTCGGATACCCCCAAGGGTCCTGGTGACACGCCTGCCATCTGCGCCGACTACCGACACGTGCAGGACGACTTCGCCAAGTCGCCCGAGCAGGCCACCCTCAACGCGGAGAACCTGAAGTCATCCGGCGGCACGGGCGACCCGGCCAAGCAGGAAGCCGCCCGACGGGCCTGGGCGACCGCTTACGCCAAACGCATCCGGCCGTTGGCCGGGCGCGCCACCGACCCGGCCGTCAAGACGGCATTCACCAACCTCGCCGACGCCTTCGCCAGCGGCAAGAATGACATCTTCAACGAGATGGACGCCGTGGTGCACGTCTGCCCGGGTCCCACGGACACACCCTCCTGAGCGAGCGGCCGGAGTCGTGTTCGGCAATCCCGCAGCCTGAACGGCTCCGCTTCAACAGCGACCGCGACGGCGACGGCGACGGCGACGGCGACCGCGACGGCATCGGCTGCGGCTGCGGCGCAAGCGCCCGAGTGAGTGTCCGCCTGCTTCGCCGGGCAAGCGTCGCGGTGTGACCCCTGACCAGCGGGCGGCATCACGCTACGAGCGCGACCCCGGCGTCATGAATCCGCCCTGGATCGTACGGCTGCTACCGCGGCCCAGGGGGTCCATCACGTGCAGCAGCGGCTGGTTGCGCAGCTGAGCAGGATCGGCGCAGAATGTTGAACGTGTTCAAAAATGGACGACCGGGGGCCTGGCTGCTGGCCGGGCTGACCGCATCGGTGCTGCTTCGTGGACCCATCTGGCTGCTCACCTGGCTGTATGTCGGGCCGCTCCTGGGTCCGATCGATGGGCTGCTCATCAGCGCAGACAACCAGACCGCCGCCGCGGTGGTCTGGTTCGGAGACGTGGTCGCATCGCTCCTCGCCGTTGTTGCGACCGGCGTGACATGCCTGGGGCTGGGCGAGGACCGCCTGTGGGCGTACCGGATGGGGCGAGGTCTGGCCTGGTTCTACATCGCCGTCAACACCGTGACCGCTGCCACCTGTGGCACGCTGCCGCCGGACTGGGGCATGCTGGCGCCCGCGCTCCTGGCCTTGTACGCCGGCTCGATCGGCGTCGCGATTGTTGTCCTTCGTCAGCTGGCGACACACCGCCGGTCGGCCACCGTCATCGGCATCAACGCGCTTCGCCGCCTGGACTCCCGTCGCGACGCGCCCGAACGTCGCAGATCCTCACTGGCACATCGCGGCGGGGCGTCGTGACCCGTCGGCGCGCAACCCGCGATTGAATGTTCGAACTTTATAGAACGTGTTTGTTTCGGAGATTCACAAAAGAACGTGTTGACACCAGATCCAACATCGTCGCTCAATATGTAACAACCACGAGGTCCGCCAGGACGGTTCGTTGATCGTTCTTCTCGAGGAGAGTTATGTACAAGCGAGCGCTCGTCGCGACGACGGTGTTGGCATCGTCGCTGTTCATCTCGAACGTCATAGCGCCGGCACCGGCGCTGGCATCCGACAACGGTGCTTCCCGGACGCCGCCGGCAGGATGGAGCAGCTGGAGCTTCCTGATGCGCAGCCCGACCGAGGCCAAAGTGAGGGCCCAGGCGAAGGGCATGTCCGACGCCGGCCTGGTGGCCAAGGGTTTCCAGTACGTCAATCTGGACGACTACTACATCCGCAACCCCGGGACCACCGTGGACCAGTACGGGCGCTGGGCGGTCGACACCACGAAGTTCCCGAGCGGCATGAAGGCCCTCGGTGACTACGTCCACGGCCTCGGCGAGAAGTTCGGCATGTACGTGACCCCAGGCATCCCGGTGGCGGCGTACAACCAGAACACCCCGATCGAGGGCACATCGTTCCACGCCCGCGACATCGTGTCCGACACCAGCCGGTACGAGACGAACTACGGCGGTTTCGGCAATGTCATGTACTTCATCGACTACGCCAAGAATCCCACTGCGGCACAGGCGTTCCTGAACTCGTGGGCCAACCTCTTCGCCTCCTACGGCGTCGACTACATCAAGATCGACGGCGTGCACACCAGCGACCAGGACGACGTCATCCACTGGGCAACGGCGCTGCGGCAGACCGGCCGGACCATCCACTACGGACTGTCCAACACCCTGGACTTCAACAACGTCGGCACCTGGAAGCAGCAGGCCAACAGCTGGCGGATCAGTGGTGACATCGAGTGCTACTGCTCGACGCTGACCCACTGGGGGATGATCCGTTCGCGCTGGGCCGACCTGCCGAAGTGGGCTCCGTACGCCGGTCCGGGTGGCTGGAACGACCCGGATTCCCTCGAGGTCGGCAACGGCACGGCCACCGGGCTCACGCCGCAGGAGCGGCAGAGCCAGCTCACCCTGTGGGCGATCTCCAAGGCTCCGCTGCTGCTCGGGGTGGACATGACCAAGTTCGACGCCGGTGACCTCAACATGCTGAAGAACGACGAGGTCCTCGCCGTCGACCGGGACGGCGGCCGGCCGGCCACCCCGGTCTCCCAGGCCACCCAGCAGCAGGTCTGGCGTTCGACGAAGAACCCGGACGGCAGCTACACGGTCGCCATGTTCAACCTCGGCGACAACACCGCCACGATCACCGCCAACTTCGCCGACCTCGGCTTCACCGGCAACGCCACGGTCCGCAACCTGTGGGGCCGCTCGTCCGAGACGCTGTCCAACTCGGTCACGCGCAGCCTGACCAGCCACGAGTCGGCGCTGTTCAAGGTCACGCCGGCGGCCGGCAGCACCCAGCTCGGTGGCCAGCTCGTCAGCGCCAACTCGAGCCGCTGCGCCGACTCGCCCGGCGGCACGACCGTCAACGCGACGCAGCTCGTGGTGTGGGACTGCAACGGCGGCGAGAACCAGCGGATCACCTACAGCGCGTCGGCCAGGACCCTCAAGGTGCTGAACAAGTGCTTCGACGCGCACGACAACGGCACGGCCGCCGGCACGCACGTCGAGCTCTACGACTGCAACGGCGGCGCCAACCAGCAGTGGAACGTCAACGCCAACGGCACGATCACCGGCGTCCAGTCCGGGATCTGCCTCGACGTCACGGGCACCACGAATCCCAACGGATCCGGCCTCGAACTGTGGACCTGCAACGGCGGCGCCAACCAGCGCTGGACCCTGGGGTCCGGGGTCCGCGTCCCCTGATCCGGCTGCCCACCGGACGGGCGGTCAGCGCGAGTCGAGCGCCGGCAGCCCGTCCGCGGCCGCGGGTGCGAGGTCCGCGGAAACGCCCGCGAGCTCCGGGGTGGCCGTCCCGCGGGGCAGCGTGAAGATGAACCGGGCGCCGTCGCGGTAGGTGTCGTCGAGGCGGATCTCGCCGCCGTGGAACTCGACCACCTTCTTGCACACGGCCAGGCCGATCCCGGTGCCGGTGTAGGTCTCGCGGGAGTGCAGCCGCTGGAAGATGACGAAGATCTTGTCGGCGAACCTGGGGTCGATGCCGATGCCGTTGTCCTCGACGCTGAACTGCCACCGGTTGCCCGCCTCGGCGACCGTGACCCGCACCACCGGGTCGCGCTCCGGATGGCGGAACTTGATGGCGTTGCTGATCAGGTTCTGCCACAGCATCGTCAGCAGGGTCACGTCGCCGGGCACGGTCGGCAGCGGTGAGTGTTCGATGCGGGCCCGCCGTTCGCTGATCGCGCCGGCGAGGTTCGCCTCGGCCTGCCCGATCACCTCGTCGAGATCGACGGAGCGGCTGTCGTCGTACACCCGGCCGATCCGGGAGAACGTCAGCAGGTCCGTGATGAGCCGTTGCATGCGGGTGGCGCCGTCGACCGCGAACGCGATGTACTGCCGGGCCTTGTCGTCGAGCTGGTCGCTGTAGCGGCGTTGCAGCATCTGGCAGAACGAGGCGACCTTGCGCAGCGGCTCCTGCAGGTCGTGCGAGGCGACGTAGGCGAACTGCTCCAGGTCGGCGTTGGAGCGGTGCAGCTCCAGCTGCTGCTGCTCCAGCTTCGCCCGGGCCTGCTCGCTGGCGATGAACGCGTCCACGATCCGCTGCCGCATGGTCTCCACGTCGCCGGTCAGCCGGGCCAGGTCGGCGGGGCCGCGCACGGCGAGGCGGTGGTCGAAGTCCCCGCCCGCGACCCGGCGCACCCCGGCGCTCAGCCGGTCGAGCGGCTCCAGCACCACCAGGCGCAGCAGCACCGCGATGGCGGTGATGAACAGCAGCAGGAACCCGACCATGCCGAGGAACACGCCGTCGCGCAGCCGGCGGGCCTCGTCGAGGTCCTTGCGGGCCTGCTCCCGGACGCCGGCGAGGTGCCCGTCGAGGGTGCCGATCCGGTCGCGCACCGCGTCGACCGTGGTCGACGTGTCACCACCACGACGGCGAGCCTCGATCGACGGATCCGCCACCGTGGTCCGCCAGTCGCGGGCCTGCTCCTCGACCCGGTCCAGGTCCACGAGGGCGGCCTGCTCGCCGGCGAGCAGCTGCCGGATGCGGGCCAGCAGCGTCCGCTCGCCGGCGACGCCCCGCGCGTAGGGCTCCAGGAACCGCTCGTCGCCGCTGAGCAGGTAGCCCCGCACGCCGGTCTCCTGGTCGACGAGGGCGGCGGTCAGCTCCACGACGGCGGTGCGGGCCGGGGAGATCCGGTCGCTGAGCCGGTTGGACACCGCCGCGGTGTGCGCCAGGATCGCCGCGCCGACGGCCGCACCGGCCAGGACCAGGACCACCATCGCGATCAGGACCGACGCGAACCAGCGCTGTGTGCTCCACCGCCGCGGGAATCCACCTGTGCCAATCACAGCAGCAACGTACGCGATCGGCGGCGGCGCCGCCCGTGGCGCGTGGTCAGCCCTCCCGCGGGTTGAACCGGGACGCCTCGCCGAGCTCCTCGAACAGCCGGCGTTCGGGCTCGGTCAGCTTCGCCGGGACCATGATCTTGACCTCGGCGTACAGGTCGCCAGGGCGGCCGCGCGGGTTGGGCAGCCCCCGCCCGCGCAGCCGGAGCCGGCGCCCGGACGACGTTCCCGCCGGCACGTCGACGTGGACCGGCCCGCCGGGCGTGTCGAGGGGCACCGGCCCGCCGAGGGCCGCCTCCCAGGCCGCCACCGGCAGGTCGAGCACGATGTCGCGGCCCTCGACCCGGAACCGCGGGTGCGGCGCGAGCCGGACGACCAGGTACAGGTCGCCGGACGGCCCGCCGACCACGCCGGGGTTGCCCTGGCCGGCGAGGCGGATCCGCTGCCCGTCGACGACCCCGGCGGGCACGTTCACGTCGTAGCGGCGGGGGCTGCCGTCGGGGCCCGGGAGGGTGACCTGCCGGCGGCCGCCCCGGAACGCGTCCTCGACGCCGATCGTGATCGTGGCCTGGGTGTCGGCACCGGGGACCGGGCCCGCGCCGCCGGGTCCGTACCGGCCGCCGCCGAACATGCTGCCGAGCAGGTCCTCCAGGTCGACGTCGACGCCCTGAAACCCGCCGCCCTGAAATCCTCCTCCGCTCTGAAATCCTGCGCTCGGAACGCCCGCGCCCCGCCGGGCCCGGGCGGCCCGGTCGAACTTGGCCCGGCGCTCGGGGTCGGACAGCACGTGGTAGGCCTCGTTGATCTCCTTGAAGCGTTCCTCCGCGCCGGGTTCCTTGTTGATGTCCGGATGCTGCCGGCGGGCCAGGGTCCGGTACGCGCGCTGGATCTCCTCCGGTTTCGCGTCCCTGGCCACGCCGAGCACCTGATACGGGTCGCGGTTGTCAGCCACCGTCCCGACCCGCTTCCGGGTCCACCGCCAGCTCGGCCGGCGCGCTCACCGCGACGACGGCCGGCCGCAGCAGCCGCTCCCCGTCGCCGAATCCGGGACGCAGCACCCGCACGACCGTGCCCGGCGGCGCGTCGCTGTCGCGGACGACCTCGGCCGCCTCGTGCCGCACCGGGTCGAACGGTTCACCGACCTCGCCGACCGGTTCGAACCCGAGCCGGGCAAGGATGCTCAGCGCCTGGTCCCGTACCCCTGCCACGCCCTCGAGGATGGTGCTCGGATCGGCGTCGCCGTGCTGCAGCGCCAGGTCGAGGTTGTCCAGCACCGGCAGCCACGCGGCGGACACGGCGAGCCGCTCCTCCTGCCGCTGCCGCGCCGACTGGCGCTCGGCCCATTTGCGGGTGTTCTCGACGTCGGCGGCGGCCCGCTGCCAGCGCTCGGTGAGCTCCGCGACGTCCCCGTTCACCTCGGCCACGGCGTCACCCGGTGTTGAAGTCGGCGTCGATGACGTCGTCGGCGTCCTGCGGGGCCTCCCGGTTTCCGCCACCGCTGCCGAGCGCCAGGGCCGCCTGCCGCAGGTCCTCCGTCAGCTGGCGCAGCCGCGGCGTCTGCGCCTGTTCCCGCACTGCCTGCCGGGCCTCCTCCACGAGCATCGTGGCCCGGGCCCGCTCGTGCTCCGGCGCGTCCCCGCGCTCCTGCAGGCCGCGTTCCAGTTGGTACGCGGCGCTGTCGAGCTCGTTGCTCGCGTCGACCCGCTGGCGGATCTGCTGGTCCTCGGCCCGGTGCTCCTGGGCCTCGCGGACCATCCGCTCGACCTCGGCGGCGTCCAGGGTGCCGCTCTCGGTGATGGTGATCTGCTGCTGCGCGCCGGTGTCCTTGTCCTTCGCCGACACGTTGAGGATGCCGTTGGCGTCGACGTCGAAGGTCACCTCGACCTGCGGGGTACCACGCGGGGCGGGCCGGATGTTCTCCAGCCGCATGCGGCCCAGGACCCGGTTGTCCGCCGCGCGTTCCCGCTCGCCCTGCAGCGCGACGACGTCGACGGCCGGCTGGTTGTCCTCGGCGGTGGAGAACACCTCGGCCCGCCGGGTCGGGATCGTCGTGTTGCGGTCGATGACCTTCGTCATCAGCCCGCCGAGGGTCTCCACGCCCAGCGACAGCGGCGTCACGTCGAGCAGGACGACGTCCTGCACGTCGCCCTTGAGCACCCCGGCCTGGATGGCCGCGCCGAGCGCGACGACCTCGTCGGGGTTGACGGTCATGTTCGGTTCCTTGCCGCCGGTGAGGCGGCGCACGAGGGCCTGCACGGCCGGCATGCGGGTCGCCCCGCCGACCAGGATCACCTCGTCGAGGTCGCCGGCGGTGACCTTCGCGTCCTGCATCGCCTGCTTGACCGGACCCATCGTCCGCTCCAGCAGGTCGTGGGTCAGCTCCTCGAACGTCGAGCGGGTCAGCGTCGTCGTGAGGTGCTTGGGCCCGGTCGCGTCGGCGGTGATGAACGGCAGGTTCACCTGCGTCTGCGTCACCGACGACAGCTCGATCTTGGCACGCTCGGCGGCCTCCGTGAGCCGCTGCAGCGCCTGCGGGTCCGTGCGGACGTCGATGCCGGTCTCCTGCTGGAACTGCCCGGCGATGTGCTCCACCAGGCGGTGGTCGAAGTTGTCGCCGCCGAGGTGCGTGTCGCCGGACGTGGCCCGGACCTCGACCACCCCGTCGCCGACGTCGAGGATGCTCACGTCGAACGTGCCACCACCGAGGTCGAACACGAGGACCGTCTCGTGGCCCTTCTTGTCCAGCCCGTACGCGAGGGCCGCCGCCGTCGGCTCGTTGATGATCCGCAGCACTTCCAGGCCGGCGATCTTGCCCGCGTCCTTGGTCGCCTGGCGCTGCGCGTCGTTGAAGTATGCCGGAACCGTGACGACCGCCTCGGTCACCTTCTCCCCGAGGTGCTTCGCCGCGTCGTCGGCGAGCTTGCGCAGGATCTGCGCGGACACCTCCTCCGGCGACAGCAGCTTGTCCCGTACGTCGAAGCGCACCATGCCGTCGGGCCCCGCGACCACGTCGTAGGTGACGCCGCGGGTCTCCTCGCCGACCTCGTCGAACCTGCGGCCGATGAAGCGTTTCGCGGAGGTGATCGTGCCTTTGGGGTTGAGCACCGCCTGCCTGCGGGCAAGCTGCCCGACGAGCCGTTCCCCGCCGTCGGTGTACGCCACCACGGACGGGGTGGTCCTACTGCCCTCCGCGTTGGGCAGGACGGTCGGCCGACCGCCCTCGAACGCGGCGATCACGGAGTTGGTCGTCCCGAGGTCGATTCCTACAGCGCGTGCCATGTGCGCGTCTCCTCTCGAGCCCTACAGCCGGCATGCCGACTCCAAGGCTCGCCGCGCCACCACGGCCCCGTCTCACCCGCCGCGGATGGCCGCCGCCTCAGCCCGGATCGCGCGAAGCGAAGCTGATGGCGCCGTCGCGCAGGACCGCGTGCACGCCGACGACCTGGTTGACGATCTGCGTGACCCGCAGGTCGACCGCGACGCTGGACAGCGCGACGGCGTCGGCCCGGGTCACCCCGTGCAGGCGCTCCAGGAGGGTGAACATCGACTCCAGCGCGGCGTAGCCGGCGTCGTCGAGGGTGTCGCCGAGGCCCAGCGCCAGCCAGGCGTCGGCGGTGCGGACGACCGGGCCCGGCACCGGGAAGTCGTCGCGGATCCCGAACGTCAGCGTCACCCGGTCCATCGGGCACTCGATCGCGGTGCCGCTGACCTCGCCGTCGCCCTGGGCCGCGTGCCCGTCGCCGGCGGAGAACAGCGCGCCGTCGACGGGGATCGGCAGCAGCAGGGTGCTCCCGGCGACCAGTTCCTTGCAGTCGATGTTGCCGCCGTGCACGCGCGGCGGGATGGTCGAGTGCTCGCCGGGTCCGGCGGGCGGCATGCCCATCACGCCCAGGAACGGGCGCAGCGGCACCGTGTGGCCGTGCTGGTTTCGGCCGGTCATCGCGGCCGGGTCGAGCGTCCACGCGTGCACGACGCCCTCGGTCTCCAGGTGGTACCGCCGGTTCGGGCCGCTCGGCCAGCCACCCGCGACCGTGGTGCCCCACGTCGCCGGGACGACCTCGTCCACGCGGACCTCGAGTGTCTGACCGGCGGAGGCCCCGAGCACCTCGATCGGGCCGATCAGCGCGTGGCCGTACCCCGGGCGGTGCTGCGGCACGCGTGGCCGGTCGGGCGGGTGCTCCCCGGCGTAGGGGCCGGCCGACCACCAGCAGTCGAGGGTCCGGAAGGTGACGCTGTCGCCGGGCCGCACGGTCAGCACCGGCGGGTAGGCCGCCGAGAAGTAGCCGTGCAGCGTCCGGTCGTCGGGTTCCAGCACGTGTTCCACGATGTCGCAGTAAACCAGGCCGCTCAGCGCCCGCCGCAGAGGGCGTGGTCGATGAGGTCGACCGTGATGTCCTCGGTGGGCGCCGGCACGCCGGGGGCCCGCTGGAACGAGTCGGTGTTCATGGAACGCGTCGTTCGTCGGCACCGTGCGGCGCATCTCGGCGAGTTCCGCCGGGCGCAGGCGGCGGTCGTGGCGGACAAAAGCGGCCCGGTCGTCCCGGCAGTGCGGGGCGATCGCGACATCCCGGACGCCGGGTCACCCTGAGCGGGTGATGCGCGGCCTGTCACCGCCGGTCCCGAGTGCCATGATGGTGGCCGGGACGGGTCTCGGGTCACGCGAGGGGCAGGTGAGCTCGATGGCACTCCATCACGCCGCCCGGCGGCAGGGTCGCCGGCTGCACGTGGTCAACGAGGGCGGGGCGGTCGCCGACGTCCTGGAGCTGACCGGGGTCGGCTTCCCGCCACCGGCCGACGGCACCGGGAAGCCGACCCCGTGAACACGCCGGAGCGCGCCGACAGGTCCGACACGCTGTCGTACGGCGACGTCGGGGACCTGGGCACGGTCCGGGAGTTCGTGCGCCGGCACGCGCTGGCGCTGGGCATGTCGGAGGCCCGGACCGAGCTGCTGATGCTGGCGGTCAACGAGCTCGCGACCAACACGGTCCAGCACACCATCGGCGGCGGCCAGGTCCGGGTGTGGGCGGACGACGGGCACATCGTGTGCGACGTCGTCGACCAGGGACCGCCGCGGACGTTTCAGCGGCAGATGCCGCCGGCGGACGCGGTGCGCGGCCGGGGGCTGGCGATCGTGGAGCGGGTCTGCGACCACGTCGACACGGTCAGCGGCCCGGAGGGGACCACGGTCCGGCTGCGCCTGCACCTCTGACCGGCGCTCAAGCACGTAGGCCGGGCGGCGCTACTGCGGTGCCGGGTGACGCGGGACTTGTCCCTCACGCGGCGTCATGCCACATAGTCGGTGGCGTGGAGGAGCACCTGACCGTGGGACATGTGGCGGAGCTGGCCGGCGTCACCGTCCGTACCCTGCATCACTACGACGAGATCGGCCTCTTGCAGCCGTCCACGCGGACCCCGGCCGGATACCGGGCGTACTCCGCGGGCGACGTGGAGCGACTGCGGGAGGTGCTCGCCTACCGGCGGCTGGGCTTCGGGCTGCGCGAGATCGCGGACCTGGTCGACGACCCCACCACCGACGCGGTCGCGCACCTGCGCCGGCTGCGCGGCCTGCTGGTGGACCAGCGCGACCGCGCCGCGGCCATGGTGACGGCCATCGACCGGGAACTGGAGGCACGAGCAATGGGCATCAGGACGACACCGGAGGAGCAACTGCGGGTGTTCGGCGCGCAACTGTACGACACCATCGGAGCCGCCTACCCGGCCACGCGGCGCACCGAGCCGCGGATCGCCGCACGCATCTGGGCCGCGCTGGGCGACGCGCGAACGGTGCTGAACGTCGGGGCCGGCACCGGCTCCTACGAACCCGCCGACCGCGACGTCACCGCGGTGGAGCCGTCGGCGGTCATGCGGGCGCTGCGTCCCGCGGGCGCTGCGCCGTGCGTGGCCGCCGCCGCGGACAGCCTGCCGTTCGAGGATCAGTCCTTCGACGCCGCGATGGCCGTCAGCACCGTGCACCACTGGCCGGACCCGATCGCCGGGCTGCGTGAGCTGCGGCGGGTGGCCCGCCGCGTGGTGGTGTTCACCTACGACGCCGCCTCGCACCAGCGGTTCTGGCTCAACCGCGACTACCTGCCCGAGTTCGCCGGCCTGGTGGTCGGCGGGCCCGCACTGGCCGACCTGACCCGGGCGATCGGGGGACGCGCGGAGCCGCTGCCCGTCCCGTGGGACTGCGCCGACGGCTTCTTCGAGGCGTACTGGCGCCGCCCTGAGGCATACCTGGACGAACATGTGCGCCGCGCGGTGTCGGTCTGGACCAGGGTCGGCCCGGAGGCCGAGCAGCGTGCGGTGCGCAAACTCCGGGCGGACCTGTCCTCAGGCGTGTGGGCCGAGCGCAACGGCGAGCTGGCCGACCTCGACGCGGCGGACCTCGGCCTCCGGCTGCTCGTCGCCTGAGCCACCGGGCCGCTACCGCCGTCGCGGTAGCGGCCCCCGCGAGCGGATCAGGCGAACTGGGCGAGCAGCGCCGGCGGTGCGGGCTGCACCTCGGCGGCGGCCGGCTTGTTGATCGTGACCGGCTTGCCGAAGTCACTGAACGTCGTCGTCGCCGTCGTCGCCGGAATCTGGCCGGCGGCGGGCGTCTTGACGATCAGCGACGTGACGTAACCGTCGGCGCCGACCGTCGCCTCGAACGGCACCGACTGCGCCGCGTTGCCCAGCTGCTGGATCAGGGCCGCGCTGGACGCCGGGAGGTTGCGCTTGGTCATGTCGATCGTGCCCTTGAACGTGCCGGCGCCGGTCCGCTCGATCGTCACGATCGCGTCAGCGAACCCCTTGACGTTGGCCGGGTCGTCCGGATTTCCGAGGCCCAGCTTGCTCAGCGACGTCTTGCTGCCGTCGACGTACATCCACTTCTTCGGGTCGACGCCCGGAACCGGCAGGTTCAGCTTCAGGTACAGATCGGTGCCGACGATGATGACGTCGGCCGTGATCTGCTGCCCCTGCGCGCTGATGGTCAGCGAGCCGCTGTTGGCCTTCTTGACCGGGTCGCTGGATCCGGTCAGCTTGACGCTGGCCGCGGCTCCGGTGTCGGTGGCCGTCGAGTAGGCCACGGTCACGCCGTTGAACTTGTTGAACGCCGCGGCCAGTTCCGCGCGCGGGTCGGCCGCCGGTGACGCCGCGGCGCTGGTCGAACCGTTCGCCGCCGGCGCTGCGGCGCCGCTGTCGGTCTTGGTGCCGCAGGCGCCGGTGACGGCGAGCGTGCCGGACAGGGCCAGGGTGAGCAGGACACTCCTGCTGGACTTCATGTGTTCCTCCCCGTGGGCGGCTCCGTGCCGCCCCGGCGAGGATAGCCACACCCCGCCCAGGCGGTCACACCGGTTTGTCCGCCCGGGCCCGGGACCCGCCGGGAGCCGGTCAGATGCTCCCGATGGTCGCCGACGGGATGCCGCCGCGGCAGGCGATCTGCATCCGCACCGTGTGCTCGGGGTTCTTGAACGAGATCCGTGCCCTGGTGGCCGGTCCCGCCTCGACCTTCACGAGCTCATACGTCTCGGCCGGCTCCCACGACAGCAGCTGCGCCAGGTCGCCGGTGGTGCAGGTCGCCAGGACGCTGCCGCCCATCGACGACAGGGTCCGTTGCTGGGGTGAGGGCGGTTCGCCCGGCGTCGGCGGTGCGGTGGTCGGCGCCGGGTTGCCGCCGGTCGGCTGCGGGACGGGATGGGTGGCGCCGCCGGTCGGACCCCTGCCCGCGGGCCCGCCACCGGCCGTGGTCGGACCGGTGCCGACGGAAGGAACCACCGCGGTCGTGGCGGACGGTGCGTCGGCGCCCGGCGTTTCCGTCACGGTCGATGACGTCGACGGCGCCGCAGCGGCGGCGGCGGCGGCGGTGGCGCGCTGCTGCTGCGCGGGCGGACCGGCGGCGAACGCGGCCACCACCAGGCCCGCGGTGACCAGGCCGGCCACGGTGGCGGACGTCACCACCAGGGTTCGCCGGCGGCCCGGCGGGGTGCCCGTCGAGGCGGCGGCCCGGACGCCCGGCGGCGGGATGAGCACGGCCGACGGCTCACCGTCCGCGGCCGGGGCGGCCGCCGCGTGCGCCCGCTCGTCGGCGACCACCCGCAGGCCGGCCGCCGCGGCGAGGACCGCCGCCACCTCGGGCGCGTCCGGCCGCAGCGCCGGGTCCTTGCGCAGGCAGCGGTGGCACAGGTCGATGACCTCGTCGGGCACGCCGGGCAGCAACGGCAGCGGCTGCGGCTCCGTGTACACGTGCGCGACGAGCAGCTGCACCGTGTTGTCGACCTGCCACGGCAGCTGCCGGGTGAGCAGCTTGTACAGCAGCATGCCCAGCGCGTACACATCGGAGGCCGGCTCGACCGCGTCGTCGGTGAGCCGCTCCGGCGCCAGGTAGGACGGGGTGCCCAGCACCTCCGTCGGCAGGGCACCCTCGCCGCTCGGGGCGGCCGACGCGGCGATGCCGAAGTCGACCACCTTGGCGCCGGTCTCGGTCACGATCACGTTGGCGGGCTTGATGTCACGGTGGACCAGGCCGGCGGCGTGCGCGGCGGTCAGGGCGGCGGCCACCTCGGCGCAGATCCGGAACGTGACCCGCGGCTCGATGGGCCCGGCGGCCATGCGCTGCTCGAGGGTCTGCCCGCGGACCAGCTCCATCACCACGTACGGGACCGTCTGACCGTCCTCCTCGGCCTCGCCGTAGTCGTGGACCTGGGCGATGTTCGGGTGCGAAAGGGTCGCCGCGGTCCTTGCCTCGGCGCGGATGCGGCGCAGCGACTCCGGCTTGGCGGCGTGCTGTCCGGCCAGCATCTTGACCGCGACCAGTCGCCCCAGCACCTCGTCGGTCGCCGACCACACCACGGCCATCCCACCGCTGCCGAGCTGCTCCTCCAGCCGGTAGCGACCACCGAGCACCCGCTGCTCCTGCACGTCCGGCTGCCTCCCGAGCATCGACGTCTCCCGCACGCCGTATCCTGCGGGAGATTCCACCCCGGCGCCAGTCCGAGGCCCGAGCCTACATTTGTATGAAGGCAAACACCTAGGGGCCCTGGCCGGCCAGGCCCGCGCGGACCGCCCCGGGCGCCACGCCGAACGTGCGGCTGAACGCCCGGGAGAACGCGGCCTCCGAGGCGTACCCGAAGCGGTGCGCCACCTGCGACAGCGGCTCCGCCGACTGCTGCAGGTGGGTGTGCGCCAGCTGCATGCGCCACTGCGTCACGTACTGCATCACCGGCTCGCCGAGCAGTGCGGTGAACCGGGCCGAGAACGCGGAGCGCGACATCGCCGCCTCCCGGGCGAGGGACTCCACGCTCCACGGCGCCTCCGGCGCGCGGTGCATCGCGGTGAGGGCGCGGCCGACGTGCTCGTCGCGCAGCGCCGCCAGCCAGCCCTGGTGCGCCTCGGGCGCGGTGTCCAGCCAGCCCCGCATCGCCTGCACGACCAGCACGTCGGCGAGGCGGGTCAGCACCGTCTCGCCGCCGGGCCGCAGCGCGGTCGCCTCGCCCGCGATGAGCTGCAGGGTGCTGTGCAGCCAGCCGCCGTCGTCGTCCCACCCGTCGACGTGCAGGACCGGCGGCAGCTGCGCGACCAGCCGCCGGGCCGGGACGTGGTCGCAGCGCAACACGCAGTAGGTGACCCGGGTCAGTGCGCCCCCGCCGCCGTGGCGCAGCAGCTCGTAGCGCTCGCTGACCCGCTCGACCGGGATGTCGAACAGCGGCGTGGCAGCCGGGTGGCCGGGTCCGCTGTGGACGCGGTGCGGGGTGCCGTGCGGGATCAGCGTGAGACCGCGCGGGCGCAGCGTCCGCGGCGGCTCGCCGGCGACCTCCAGGACGGCCTCACCGGCCGTCACGACCAGCAGCGCCATCAGCTCGTCCAGGGCCGGCACGTCGATGGCCCACGGCGTGGTCAGCTCCGAGCGGCAGTAGAGGGTGCCCGTGAGGCGCAGCAGGTGCAGCGCCTCACCGAGCGGGTCCGCCGCCGGCGGAAGGATCGTCGTCACCGCACCATCGTCCACCGGGTTGGACGATCTGCAAAGACTTCAGGTGCTTCGATGATTCAGAATCTCGCTGGTACGGGCGAGGCTGGACCCATGACCACACTCGTCACCGGCTCGACCGGCAAGACCGGCCGGCGGATCGTTCGCCGCCTCACCGACCTCGGCCACCCCGTCCGCGGCGTCTCCCGCCGCACCGACCCGCCGTTCGACTGGGAGCGGCCGGAGACCTGGCCGGCCGTCCTGGACGGCGTCGGGGCCGCCTACGTCACCTACCACTCCGACCTCGCCGCACCCGAGGCGCCCGCGGCCATCGAGGCGTTCACCAAGGCCGCCTCGGCGGCCGGCGTCCAGCGGCTGGTGCTGCTGTCCGGCCGCGGCGAGCACCACGCCGAGAGCTGCGAGGACATCGTGCGGGAGTCCGGGCTGGGCTACACGCTGATCCGCTCGGCCTGGTTTGCGCAGAACTTCGGCGAGGGCGAGCTGCGCCAGGGCGTCCTCGACGGCGCCATCCACCTCGCCGCCGGGTCCGTCGCCGAGCCGTTCGTCGACATCGAGGACATCGCCGACATCGCCGTCGCGGCGCTGCTCGACGAGCGGCACGCCGGCCGCCTGTACGACGTCACCGGACCGCGCCTGCTGACCTTCGCCGAGGCGGCCGAGGAGCTCGCGGCCGCGTCCGGGCGCCCGGTGACCTATGTGCCGGTCACCGTCGAGGAGCTGCGGGCCGCCCTGGCCGGGCACCCGCAGGCCGACCTGTTCGCGGACCTGTGCGGCGAGGTGTTCGACGGCCGCAACGCCAACCTGGGCACCGGGGTCCGCGACGCGCTCGGCCGCCAGGCGCGCGACTTCGCCGACTACTGCCGCGCCGTGGCGGCCGCGGGAGCCTGGCGGTGATCCGGCGGATCCTGCTGTCCGTGGCCGGGCTCGTCGCGGTCGCCGTCGGCACGGCCGGCCTGTTCGCGCCGGTGGCGTTCCGCCGCCAGTACGGCATCAGCATCGGCGCCGACGCGAACCTGCTCAGCGAGACCAGGGCGGCCGGCGGCGCGGTCCTCGCGGTCGGCGTGCTGCTGATCGCCGGTGCGTTCGTCGCCCGGCTGGCGTTCGCGGCGGCGCTCGCCGGTGCCGTGTTCTACCTGGCGTACGCCGTCTCCCGGGGGCTGTCCGCCGCGCTGGACGGCACCCCCGCCGGCGGCCTGGTGCTCGGCGGGGTGGTGGAGCTGGTCCTCGGCCTGGCCTGCGGCTACGTGCTCTACCGCGACGCGGGCCGGCCAAGGTCCGCGGTGCTGTGACGCGCCGCAGGCCGGCCGAGGTCCGCGGCGCTGGAACGCGCCGCTGCAACGCGGTGCGGCCAAGGTCCGCGGTCGGGTAGCGCGCCGCTTCAGCGCGGTGCGGGCCACTCCAGGTCCGGGTCGACCGGTTCGGCGTAGTCGACGCCGGGGACGTCGAAGCCGTACAGGCCGCGGAACTGCGCGCGGAACCAGTCGACGTCGGCGACCTCGGCGATCGTCTCCTGGGTGATCGCGCGCCAGCGCTCCGCCACCGCGGCCTGCACGGCCGGGTCCAGCTCCCACCGGTCCAGCCGCAGCCGGCCCTGCTCGTCGAGGTCGAACGGGGCCGCCCCGGTGAGCTGGTCCCACAGTTGCACCGACTGCTCGACCGGCGACTGCAGCGCGTCGCCGAGCACGGCGTGCAGCAGGCTCACGTACAGCGCGATGCCCGGGATCGCGGTCGACGCCTGCGTGACGGCCGCGCCGTTGACCGAGGTCAGCGCGCGGCCGTCGACGGCGGCGAGCCGCTCGTCGAGCTCGCGGGCGGTCCGCTCCAGGTGCACCTTCGCGGCGCCGATCGTGCCGTCGCGGTAGATCGCCGACGTCAGGCTCGACCCGATGTAGGACAGCGCGACGGTGCGGAACCCGGTGCGCAGCAGGTTTCGCTCCTGCAGCGCGGCGACCCAGCGGGACCAGTCCTCGCCGCCCATCACCTGCACCGTGTCGGCCGCCTCCGCCTCATCGGCGGGCTGGGCGGTCACCTCACGCAGGATCGGGGCGCCGTCGCTGTCGAACTCCAGGGTCCGCGTCGTGTGCGCGGCGCCGATCGGCTTGATGACCGACTGATACGTCGTGCCGGTCCGCGGGTCGGTCCGGCGTGGCGCCGCGACGCTGTACACCAGGAAATCGAGCTGACCGAAACGCTTCTCGATCAGGTCCAGCACCTCGACCTTGGTGGTGTCGGCGAACGCGTCGGCGTTGACGAACGTGAAGTCGCTGCCGGCCTCCGTGGCGACCGCCTCGGTGGCGATCGTGCGATACCAGCCGGCGGTCCCGGTGCGCCGCCCCGGTGGCCGCTCGAACGCGACGCCGACCCCCTCGATGCCGTGCCGCTGCAGGCCGGCCAGGGTGGCGGCCAGGCCGTAGCCGGCGCTGGAGCCGATCACGAGCGCCACCGGCCGCCGTTGCGGCGGCTGCGCCGCCGGCGGGATCTGCGCCACCATGTCGGCGACGCTGCGGAAGCAGCCGGTCGGGTGCGCGTCGAGCAGCAGGAACCCTCGCCCGGTGGGACTGACGACACGTGCGGCCACGGTGCTCCCTCTCGATCATCGGCTGGTGCCGTCCCATCCTGTCACGCCCGCCGCGGAGTCCGATTTCCGGCAGCGGGCGTGTGATCGGCGCGCGTCACTGCCTACGTTGGCGGCGTGGACCTCATCGCCAGCGCGGACGTCAGCGCCGACAACATCCTGGACTACTCGGTGACACCGGCGTGCCAGGTGTATGTGATCGCCGAGCACATCGTGCGCGTCCCGCGCTGCCAGGTGCTCGCCGTGGCGAACCTGTCCAACCACCAGCCGCCGCCCTATCCCTTCCCCGGGGTGCCCTCGGCCCCGGCGAACCTGCGGACCGGCGCGCACGCCTCGGTCGGCTTCCGCGACGGCGGCACCGGCGGCTGGGACCACACGGTCTACGCCCGTGGCGAGTCCGACGACTGCGCCGCCGTGAGCTTCCGCGTGTACGTGGAGCAGGGCTGGGCCGCCGTCACCGGGCTGGTGTTCCAGACCGGCATGGTGCTGCCCCGTTCCGACCGGATCGTGCTGGAGGCGCACCGGATCGTCTTCGACGCGATCACCGGGCTCATCGTCTTCAGCGTGACGACCTCGCGGGCCGGCGAGGCCGGAGACGACGACACCGACCCCGACGAGTACGCCCTCAGCACCGCCCGCGAGCTCACGCCGACCGGCACCCACCTGCGGGTCCGCGCCCTCGACCGGCCGCTGCCGCCGGGTCGCAGCTTCCGCGTCGACCCGGACACCGGTGCCGTCATCGAGGTGCGCAACCGCGCTCAGCGGTAATACAGGTCGTCGGCCTCCACCACGCTCTTCTTCGCCGGCGCCTTGATCTGCAGCGGCTCGCCGTGCCCGCT
Source organism: Dactylosporangium cerinum (assembly GCF_042653625.1). Classification (NCBI taxonomy): domain Bacteria; kingdom Bacillati; phylum Actinomycetota; class Actinomycetes; order Micromonosporales; family Micromonosporaceae; genus Dactylosporangium; species Dactylosporangium cerinum. Next base: position 509,445 of record NZ_JBHSIU010000041.1, read on the forward strand.
CATCGTGGTGGTCAGCTTGACGGTCCGGTCCTTGTCGGTCAGCTCCACGGTGATCGTGGTGACCCAGCCCTTGCCGTCCACGGTCGCGGTGAACGGCGCCGCCCCGCCGATCACCCAGAGGCTCGGCGCGCCGACCGGCAGGAACTCCGGGCTCGCGCCGCCGGCGTCGAAGCGGCCCTTGTAGCCGGTCGCGGCGGTGCCCTCGGCCGATTCGACCCGGGTGGTGAACTTCACCAGGCCGGTCGCGTCGGTCATGTCGAAGTAGACCAGCGCGTCGGGCTTCACCCGCTTCAGGTCCAGGTGCACCCACTTGCCGCCGGTCTGCTGCAGGTAGCTGTCGGTGCCCACGACGATGCGGTGCACCGGATCCTTCTGCGACGAGATCTGGATGGTCGACTCGAACAGCTTCGCCGTGGGGTCGAAGGCGCCGGTGGCCTTGATGGTGCCGTCGTCGCCGGGCAGGTCACCCTCCACGGTGAACCGGAACGCGACCTGCTGCGAGCGCTGCAACGCCTCGGCCAGCAGGGTCTGCGCCGGCGTCCCCGTCGGCGACGGCGGCTGCCACGGCTTGGCGGTCTGGCTGTCGGACTGTGTTTCGCCGGACGGCAGCCCGAGGCAGCCACCGGTGAGCACTGCCACGGCGACGCCACCCACGATCAAACGACTGAGCATGTGTTCCCCCCGGCCCGCCACAGTAGCGAAGCCGGTCGTTGCGTGCCGCCCCATTGCATCGAGCGTCGGGAGGTTCAGCCGGTGCGCGCCGTTTGGGCCCGTACAGGCGGGTGCTCAGCAGGTGTATCCGGCGCCGCCACACCATCCGGCCCAGCACTCCTTTCGCGCCAGCACGGCTGTACCGACGCCGCAGAGGGAAACGGTAGAGCGGTCAGAAGGGGGAGGGCAGGACGATGGAGCCGATGGTCGCGTCGCTCAGGCCGCAGTAGACGCGGGCGAGGCCGCCGTCGAGGGTCTCGAGGGAGCCGGGGAAGACGACGTCGGTCAGGTCCGGGCGCTTCGGCGGGGCCGGCGGGAAGTCCGACCGCATCGCGATGACCCGCGGCGCGGTGGCCGTGCAGGCGGCCGGGTCGATGGTCCACCAGGCACCGGCGTACTCCTGCGGGCCGCCCTCCTCGCCGACCGCGATGTGGCCGAGGACGCCGATGCGGTCGCCGAGGTCGTAGAGCTCGTTGACGCCGAGTTTGGTGTCCTCGGCGACCTGGTCGTGGAAGACGTGGGCCTTCGCGATCAGCTCGGGCGACAGCTCGGTGTAATCCTCGGCCATGATCAGGCTCACCCGGCCGCGGCCGGCCGTGCCACCCTGCGGGCGGCCGCAGACCGCGAGGCCGTCGCCGCGTTGCAGCAGCCGGATGTCCTTCATCTGCGGCACCTCGAGGAACGCGCCGCCCGGGTCGAGCCGCTCGACGTCGGGCGCGGCGTGGAAGCGGGTGACGACCATCGGCGGGTCCTGCCGGTAGTCCAGCGACACCACCCCGAACACCAGCACCGGCGTGCCGTCGCGGCCCAGCACCCAGGCCGCGAACGGGTCCTCGGCGCCGGTGAACACCGGCGTGCCGGGCGCGGGACGCCAGCCGCCGGGGGTGCGTTCGTAGAAGCGGATCTCCGGGTCCCACGACGACTCGTCACGCCAGTAGCTGTCCGGCGACTCGACCCGCACCGCGAGCAGGGTCCGGCCGCCCTGCCGCACCACACACGGGTTGTACGCGAGCCGGTCACCGACGCCGGGGATCACCTCGGCGACCCCGGTCGGGCGGCCGGAGCGGCGCAGATGGTCGGCGACGAGGTCGCGATACCCGATGGGCTGCGTCATGTGGCATTCCTCAGCGGTCTGGAAGGCGGGACGGACGGCGGGGATACAAGCACCGTAACGCCGCCATCGGGCGCGGAAGGCGGGAAACCAGGGTGAATGTCGAACGCGGCCGTGCGGACGTTCCGGCACTAAGCTTTGACGGATGGCACATGACGGTGCGCGGCGCGGGACCGCGCCGCCCGCTGCGGGCAGTGACGGCGACACCGTCACGTCGGTGGTCCGCGCGCTGCTGTCGGCGGTGCCGTCCGGGTGCACCTGGCTGCTGCCGCTGACCGGCGAGGACGGCCACGTCGCCGACTTCCTCGTCGCGGCGGTGAGCGGCCGCGACAACGACCTCTACGGCCGCGGCGCCGACCGGCTCGGCGAACGGGTCAGCGAGCTGTATCCGAGCCTGATCGGCGGCCCGCTCTGGCAGCTCTACCTGCAGGTCCTCACCGACGGCGTGGCCGCCGAACTCCCCGACTTCCGCTATGCCGGGCAGCGGACCGGGATCGTGGCCGACTCCCGGTTCGAGATCAGCGTGCACCCCGTCCTCGGGGGGCTGCTGGTGTGGTGGCAGCGCGTCGACGAGGCCCGCCGCCGGCTGGAGCGCACCGAGCTGCTCGGCAGTCTCGGCTGGGCGGAGTACGACCTGGTCACCGGCCGCAGCGAGTGGTCACCGGGGATGTTCCGGATCTTCGAGCGGGACCCGGCGCTCGGCGCGATGTCGCGGTCGGAGCAGGCCGCGGCGCTCCTCGCCGACGACCGGGGGGTCAGCGAGACGGCCTGGCAGACCCTCGACAGCGGCGCCGCGTCCGACGTGACGGTGCGGTTCCGGGCCGGCGGGACGGTGAAGTACCTGCGGATCCTGTCCGACGTCGCCCGCGACGCCGACGGCAGCCCGCTGAAGATCTACGCCGTCGTGCAGGACGTCACGGCCCGCGAGGACACCCGCACGGCGATCGAGCGGCTCAGCGACCAGCTGCGCACCCGCGAGATGACGGCGCTCGCCGAGCACCGCCTCGCCGCGCAGCTGCAGAACCTGATCCAGCCGGTGCCGCTCGAGCCGTTCCCCCTGGCCGGGCTGCAGGCGGCGGTCAGTTACCTGCCCGCGGAGCGCGCCGTGCAGGTCGGCGGCGACTGGTATCACGCGCAGACCCTGCCCGACGGCCAGGTGGCGCTCGCGGTCGGCGACGTCGCCGGGCACGGCCTCGAAGCCGCGAACGGCATGGCGCACCTGCGGTTCTCGCTGGTGGCGTGGCTGTCCATCGGCATCCGCGACCCGGGCACGCTGCTCGCCCACATGAACCGGCTGTGCCTGCAGCTGAGCATCACCGGCACCGCCGCGATCGGCGTCTACGACCCCGGCGCGAGGACGCTGTCGTGGGCGCGGGCCGGGCACCTGCCGCCGCTGCTGGCCCGGGCCGGCGCGGTCAGCGAGCTGGAGCGGCCCACCGGGCTGCTGCTCGGCGCCGCCGACGACGTCGCCTACCCGGTCCTCGCCGCACGCCTGCGGGACGACGACCTGGTCCTGTTCTACACCGACGGGCTGGTCGAGCGCCGCTCGGCGAGCATCGACGTGATGCTCGACCGGGTGAAGCAGACCCTCGCCGACGTGTCCGCCGACCCCGGCCCGCAGCCGCTGACCCGGCTGCGCGGCCTGCTGCACTTCGCCAGCCCCGACGACGACACCTGCACCCTCGCGCTGCGCGTCCTGCCCTGAAGATCCTGCCCTGCTGCTGCTCACCGGCCGCACTGACGCTGCGAGCCCACGTCTGACCTGGCGGTGGCGGATCGTCAGCGGCGGCGCCGGGAGGACTTCAGCAGGGGGCGGGCCACACCGAAGACGAGCAGCAGCGCCAGCAGGAGCGAGCCGCCGCCGACGGCCGCGGCGCGGATCGTCCGGGAGCTCAGGCCGGGGGCATCGCCGGGTGGCGCCGTCGTCGCCGGTGGTGGTGGGGACGGGGACGCGGCGGCAGTGATCGGGCCGAGCGGGTCGGCGGTCACCGGCGGGACCGTCGCGGTGAGCGCCGAGTACGGGTCGATCAGCCCGTGCCCGAAGGCGTCGTCGCGCCCCGCGGTGCCCTTGTCACGGGCGGTTGTGAGGAGGCGGTTGAGGACGTTCGCCGCGTCCAGGGTCGGATACTTCGACCAGATCAGGGCGAGGACCCCGGAGACGATGGCGGCGGCGCCGCTCGTGCCGCTGCCGACCGCGAAACCGGAGGAGTAGCGGGACTTCGGGGCGGCCCCGATGATGTCCTGCGCGGGGGCGGCGATGTCGACCGTCGGGTCGGCGATGGACCCGTCCCACAGCCCGCCGGCGCGGGTGGTGCCGGCGACGGTGAGGACACCCGGGTAGCGGGCCGGCAGCGGGACGTGGTCGTCGCCCTGGGGGCGGTTGCCGCCGGCGGCGACGAGGATGGCGCCCTTGGCTCGCGCGTAGGCGATGGCGTCGACCTCCGGCTGCTTCAGCTCGTCGTCGGCGAGGGTGAACGACATGTTGATGATCTTCGCGCCGTGGTCGGCCGCGTACCGGATCGGCTCGGCGAGGGTGCCCTCGGGGTTCTTGAGCTCGCGGTTGCCGATCGGGATGGCGATCGGCAGGAGTTTGGCCTTCGGGGCGATGCCGAGCACGGCGCTGCCGCGGCCGGCGAGGACCGACGCCATCTGGGTGCCGTGGCCGTCGGGGTCGTCCCAGCCCTTCTGGCTCGTGACGCCGTTGGTGCCGGTGCCGGCGAGCAGGGCGCCGGCCAGGTCGGGCTGGGTGCTGTCGACGCCGGTGTCGATGACCGCGACGACGACGCCGTCGCCCTTGGCGACCTGCTGCGCCTTGGCGACGCTGAGCGCTCCGAGCCACCACTGCTGCTCACGGACGGTCTCGGCGTGGGCGGGCGCGGGAGCGGCGACCGCCGTGACACCGCCGAGCACCAGGGCTGCCACGGCTGCGCGCATTCTCACCACGCGACCGTAGCGAAGCGGGGCGGCAGCCCGCCCGCCGGCCTGCGAGAGCCCGGCGGACGGGTCACCGTCCCGATGTGCCGGCCGGGGTCAGGACCACCACCACTTCTGGTTGGCGCCGCCGTAGCACTCGTACTGCACGGCCCGGCCGAAGTTCTCGGTGCAGTTTCCTACCTGCCATCTCGTTCTCCCGGCCGGTTGAGCCCGATGTGCTGACCCGGCACACTGCGCGTGACGACAACGGGCCGCGCCGCTGCCGGTCCAGTTCACGACATGGGTGTCAGCCGGACGTGAGCGCCGCCGGGGACTCCGCGCCCGGGATCAGCAGCCGCGGCGCGCCGGAGCCGTCCGCCGGGACCGACCACACGTCGGGCCGGCCGTCGTCCTGCCGCAGCGTGTACGCCAGGGACGCGCCGTCCAGCCAGGCCGCCTGGTCGTCGACGCTCGCCCGCTCCGCGGTCTGGGTCACCCGCATGGTGGCGAGGTCGAGCACCGACAGCCGCCATCCCTTCGTCGGGTCCGCGTCGATCGCCTGCTTGAACGCGATCCGGGTGCCGTCCGGCGACAGCGACGGGCACTCGACGTTGTCCCGCAGGGTCTCCACGGTGCGGGCCGCGAGGTCGCCGCGGACCAGGTACCGGCGTCCGCCCGTCGACATCGTCGCGTAGAACCGGTTGTCGTCGGCGGCGAAGGTGACGCCCCAGAAGTTGACGTCGACGTTGCGGTAGGGGGCGCCGTCCCGGATGACCGTGAACTCCTCGAGGGTGTTCACGGTGGTTCCCGTGCGGGTGTCGAGGATGCCGGTCCGGGTGGAGAAGCCGCTGCTGGTGTACGAGTCGCCGCCCACGAAAACGGTCCAGGCGACGAACCGGCCCGACGGCGAGACCCGGGCCCGGTTCGGCAGCCCGGGCACGGCGAACGCCTGCCGCTGTTTGAGGTCCGCGTCGAGCACGACCACTTCGTAGCTCCACGCGCTCGACGGTCGCAGGCAGATCCCGGTGCCGGCGGCGGCGTACACCCGCAGGCACTCCACTGTGGACACGATGCGCGGGCCGGCCGGGTCGGTCGCGGACACGGACGCCAGGTGCCGGTCGGTGATCGTCAGCAGCCGCGGTCCCGGCGTCAGGGTCAGGGTGCCGGCGGCCGCCGCCTGGGGCGCTGGGGCCGCGGTGCGGTCGGCGGCGAGCGCCGTGTAGCCGGCGGCGACGCCACCCAGCAGGGCGACGGCGGCGGCGAGCACGCCGATCCGTGCGCCGTTGGACATCGGCTTCATCGCGTCTTCAACCCTTTTCTCAACAGCGTCAGCGTGGCGACGACCACGAGGGCGACCCCGAGCGCGGCGACCCGGCTGGCGGTCTGCGGGCCCCACGCCTGCCACGCGAGTCCGAAGAGGACGGACGAGGCGAGGTACGCCAGCGCCTGCCCCGTCTGGATCAGCGCGATCCCGGTCGTGCGCAGCCGGGCCGGCAGCACCGGGCCCGCGAGAGCGACGAGCACCCCGTCCGTGGCGGCGTAGAACAGCCCGTGCAGCGCGAGCGTGACGACGAGCAGCGGCCACCCGCCGAACGGGCCGAACAGCAACGCATAGGTCACGCCCAGCGCGGCGTAGCCGCCGAGGACCACCGGCAGTCGCCCGATCCGGTCCGCGAGCAGGCCCAGCGGCGTGGCGAGCAGCAGGTACGCGAGGCTGGTGCCGACGGCCAGCAGCGGGAACCACACGAGGCTCAGGTCTTCGCGGCGCTGGAGCATGAGGTACACGAAACCGTCGCCGATCGTGGCGAGGCCGAGCAGGCAGGCGGCCGCGACGAGCCGCCGGACCGGTGCGGCGCGCAGCAGCCCGGCCGCCTCACCGACGGTGACCTTCGGCGCTTCGGGTTTGCCGCCGTCCGGTCGTTCGCGCACGAACAGGACCAGGACCACCACGGCCAGCGCGGCGACGCAGAAGCTGGTGACGAACACGGCGTCGTAGGACTCCCCCGCCGCGGCGAGGACGGCGAGCGCGGCGAGGGGCCCGAGGAACGCACCGATGCCGTCCATCGTGCGGTGCACGCCGAACGCCCGGCCGAGTGCCTCCGGCGGGCTCGACGCGGTGATGAGCGCGTCCCGGGGCGCGGTCCGCACACCCTTGCCGAGCCGGTCGACGGCGATGACGGCGCCGATCGCGGCCATCGACCGGCCGGCCAGCAGTAGTCCGAGCTTGGCGACGGCGGACAGCGTGTATCCGAGCCCGGCGACCAGCTTGCGGGAGCGGATCCGGTCGGCAACGAACCCGCCGACGAGGCGCAGCAGTGCGGTCGCGCCGGTGTAGACGCCGTCGATGACGCCGTAGGCGAGCGGACTGACGTGCAGGCCGAGCACGAGGTACAGGGGCAGGACCGCGGTGACCATCTCGGCGGACACGTCGGTGATGAGGCTGACGGTGCCGAGCGCGACGACGTTGCCGCTGACCAGGGCCAGCCTCCTGCGGCGCGGACCGGCGGCGGGCGCCTCGGCCAACGGCTTCGACACGGTCGACAGGTACACCCGGCGCATTCCCTTCTGCAGTGACGGTCCGCCATCCTCCGCCGCCGCGAATTCCGCCGGCAACGTACCGCACAAGGCAGTCCGGCGTGCAGATCATGAACGGCGCTTTACATCGAAGTATTTCGCTATATGTTTACCTCACGGTACCGGCCCGGCCCATCGGCGTCCCTATGTTCCTTGCGCTTCTGCACACGCCCAGAGAAGGGTTTCTGGATGGGCATCCGTCTCACCCGCCCCCCGGTGACGATGGCGACGGTCGCGGTGCTGGTCGCCGCCACCGCCACCGTCGTCGTGGCCTCCGCCTCGCCGGCGTCGGCCGCCACGCAAACGTTCACGCCGGTCGCCGACACGTACGTCCAGAGCGACGCCACCTCCACCAACTACGGCACGGCCACGCAGATCGTCGTGGACAACTCGCCCGTGCGCCGGCTGTTCCTGCGGTTCACGGTGTCCGGCGTCAGCGGCACGGTCACCGCTGCCAAGCTGCGGCTGCGCACCATCAGCGGCAACGACGGCAGCGCCAACGGCGGCACGTTCAAGGCCATGAGCAACACGTCGTGGTCCGAGACGGGCACGACGTGGGCCAACCAGCCCGCGATCGACGGCGCCACCCTGGGCACCCTCGGCGCCGTCAGCCGCGACGGCTGGTACGAGATCGACGTCAAGGCACTCGTGACCGGCAACGGCACGTTCAGCATCGGCGGCAGCTCGACCAACACCGACGGCGCCTACTACGACTCGCGGGAGAGCGGCGCCGACGCACCGCAGCTCGTGCTCACCACCGGCACCACCACCCCGCCGTCGGGCGACCCCGTCTTCGTCGGCGCGGGCGACATCGCCAACTCCGGCTCCGGCGACAGCGCCACCGCGGCACTGATCGACAGCATCCCCGGCACCGTCTACACGCTCGGCGACAACGTGTACGACAGCGGCACCGCCAGTGAGTTCAACTCCTACTACGAGCCGACCTGGGGCCGGTTCAAGTCCCGCACCCGCCCGACGCCCGGCAACCACGACTACGTCACGTCGGGCGCGTCCGCGTACTACAGCTACTTCGGCTCCGTCGCCGGCCCGTCAGGTCGCGGGTACTACTCCTTCGACCTCGGCAACTGGCACATCGTCTCGCTCAACTCGAACATCAGCATGTCCGCCGGCTCCACGCAGGAGCAGTGGCTGCGCACCGACCTGGCGGCCAGCACGAAACCGTGCACGCTCGCCTACTGGCACCACCCCCTGTTCACCTCCAGCTCCAACCACGCGCCGTCGACGTCGACCCGCCCGCTGTACCAGGCGCTGTACGACTACAACGCCGACGTCGTGCTGTGGGGCCACAACCACGTCTACGAGCGCTTCGGCCCGATGAACCCCAGCGGTGGCCTCGACACCGCCCGCGGCCTGCGCACCTGGGTCGCCGGGATGGGTGGTGCCAGCCACTACGCGTTCGGCACCATCCAGCCCAACAGCGAGGCCCGCAACAGCTCCGCCTACGGCGTGCTGAAGTTCACCCTGCACAGCAACACCTACGACTGGCAGTTCGTGCCGGTCGCCGGCCAGTCCTACAGCGACAGCGGCACCGGCTCCTGCCACTGATCGCCACCACCATGACGCGGTGGATCCGCACCGATCCACCGCGTCGCGGCGGGCCACCGGCACATGACGACCGGCGCCGGGGTCTGGCCGGGAGGCACTGCCGCGGCGGCGGCCACGAAATTACGGTCCAGGCATGGATCTCACGTGGTTTCAACGGTTCGGCGCCGTCAGCGGCGTCGTGCTCGGGCTGTCGATCGGGGTGCCGGGGGCGGTCGAGGCGTTCACCGGCGAGACGTCGGCGACGAGTTTCGCCCTGGGGCTCGGGGTGGCGTTCTCGGCGCCGGCGGTCACCGCGCTCTACCTGCACCACCGGGCCACCGCCGGCCGGTTCGGGGCGGTCGCGTATGCGGTCAACCTGCTCGGTCTCGGGCTGTTCACCGGGGTCGCGTTCGCGCTGAACCTGGTGCTGTTCTACCTCGACAAGTCCACTGTGGACTCGCTCCTGGCAGGGCCGACCGGGTCGGCGGTGTCGATCAGCGCGCTGGTGTTCGTCGCCGGGACGGTCCTGTTCAGCGTGTCGATGGTGCGCTCCGGCGGCTTCCCGAAGCTGCCCGCGGTCGGCTACGGCGTGGCGCTGACGCTGCTCGCGCTGCTCGCGCCGCTGCCGGACAGCCCGGCCACCAGCGTCGTGCACGTCGTGGCGGCGGTGTCGATCGGGTGGCTGTCGCTGGCGGTGCTGCCGGCCCGCCGTCCGGTGCCGGTCGCTGCGTAACCTGGTGGGCATGGGTCCGCCGCGTCCGGTGTCGTGGCTGCCGTACGTGATGTACGGCGCCGTCCTCATCGCGGGCCTGCACGACCTGACCCGCGGCCAGAACGGGGGCCCGGCCCAGGCGGCCGGGCTCGTCGCCGCGATCGGGGTGCTCGCCTCGCTGGAGCCGGTGGAGCGGCGGGTCGCCGCGCCGCCGTGGCTCTTCCTGGCCGCGCGGACGGCGCTGTTCGTGGCGGTCGCGGCGCTGGACGGGTCGGGACTGTCGAACCTGCTGTTCCTGCTGGTGCCGTTCACCGCGTACTTCGCCTACGGCAGGCGGGTCGCGGTCACCCTCGCGGCGGCCGGGGTGGTGCTGCCGGTCGGCTGGGCGACGGTTGCCGACGCGTACTGGTACCGCAGCGGCGAACGGGTGACAGATGTGCTGATGCTGGGCGTCGGCATGGCACTGGCGGTCGCGATGGCGGCGGCCGCGGTCGGTGAGTCGGACTCGCGGGCCCGGCTGCGGCTGGCGCTCGCGGAGGTCGCCGAGCTGTCCGCGGCGGCGGAGCGGGGCAGGGTGGCCCGGGACATCCACGACGGTCTCGGGCACCACCTGACCGCGGTCAGCATCCAGCTGGAGAAGGCGACGGCGTTCCGGGACCTCGACCCGGCCGCGGCGGAGCAGGCGGTGCGCGACGCCCGGGAGTCCGCGGCCCGGGCGCTGGACGACGTGCGCGGCGCGGTGCGGGCCCTCGCCGCGCCGTTCTCGCTGTCCGACGCGCTCGCCGAGCTCGCCTCGGCCGGTGGCGCCGGGGTCTGCGCCGTGGACGTGGAGGTGTCCGGCGACGAGCCCGACCTGCCGGTCGCGGCGCGGGTGGCGCTGTTCCGGGCGGCGCAGGAGGGTGTGACCAACGCCCGCCGCCACGCCGGCGCCCGCCGGGTCACCGTGCGTGCGACGTTCGGCGGTGCCGCGGCCCGGCTGGTCGTCGCCGACGACGGGCGCGGGTTCGCCGACGGCGCCACCGACGGGTTCGGGCTGCGGGGCATGCGCGAGCGGGTGGCCGCGGTGGGCGGCGACGTCGAGGTGGCCGCGAAGCACGGGGTCACGGTCACCGTCACGGTGCCGGCCACATGACCGGTCCGGAGCGAAGCGGAGGACGCATGACCGGTCCGGAGCGCAGCGGAGGGGCCGGTCATCATGGGCTCAGTCCGGAGGTCAGGCGGCCGGAGCGAAGCGGAGGACGCATGACCGGTCCGGAGCGCAGCGGAGGGGCCGGTCATCATGGGCTCAGTCCGGAGGTCAGGCGGCCGGAGCGAAGCGGAGGACGCATGACCGGCGTCCGGGTCCTCGTCGTCGACGACCAGCAGCTGGTCCGCGACGGCATCGCGTCGCTGCTGGGCATCCAGCCGGGGATCGAGGTCGTCGGCACCGCCGCGGACGGCGCCGAGGCCGTCGCGAAGGCCCTGGAGACCGCGCCGGACGTGGTGCTGATGGACGTCCGCATGCCCGGCATGGACGGCGTCGAGGCGACCCGGGAGCTGTGCGGGCGCCTGCCCGGGTGCCGGGTGGTGATGCTGACGACGTTCGACGACGACGATTACGTGACGCGGGCGCTGCGGGCCGGCGCGACCGGCTACCTGCTGAAGGACCTCGGCGCGGCCGACCTCGCCGCCGCAGTCCGGCTCACGCACGCCGGGGTGGCGCCGCTCGCCGCCGGGGTGGCCGCCCGGCTCGCCGCGCCGCCGGCCGATCAGGGCGTGCTGACCGCCCGGGAGGTGGAGATCCTGCGGCTGGTCGCGAAGGGCGCGACGAACCGTGAGATCGGCCGGGTCCTGTTCGTCAGCGAGGGCACGGTGAAGAACCACGTGTCGCGGGTGCTGGGCCGGCTCGGCCTGCGCGACCGCACCCAGGCGGCGATCTACGCCCGCGAGCACGGCCTGCTCAGCGACTGAGAGCTACGCCGTTGAGCGCGACCCCGCGGACATAGACGGCGCGGATGCGGTGCAGCGCGCCGGGATCCCGCAGCGGGTCGCCGTCGACGGCGAGGACGTCGGCGTCGTACCCGGGGGCGAGGCGCCCCTTGCGGTGCCCGAGCCCGCAGGTGGCTGCGGCCACGGAGGTCGCGGCCCGCAGCGCGGCCACCGGGGTCATGCCGATCTGGGCGAGCTGGGCGACCGCGGAGCGCAGCACGTCGTGGGGCTTGACCGGCCCGATGCCGGCGTCGGTGCCCGCGGTCATCACCGCCCCGGCGGCGTGCAGGCGGCCCAGCCCCGCGATCATGAGGGGCAGTCTGGACAGTACGGCCGGCGGCGGGGCGAACCCGGGCACCGGCACGAAGCCCACGGTCATGCCGACCGCGACCCGCTGCGCGACGATGGCGGCGAGCACCGCGTCCGGGATCGGGTCGACGCCGTCGGCGGACATGAACGAGACGTGTTCGAGGCCGTCCACACCGGCCGCGAGGGCGTCGGCGACAGCCTGGGTGCCGTGGGCGTGCGCGGTGACCGGCAGGCCGAGGCGGTGCGCCTCGGCGACTGCGGCGCGCAGCTCGTCGGGGCCGAACTGGGACACCTCCGGGCGGCTGCCCGGCGTGAGGTTCCCACCGCTCGCCATGATCTTGATGACGTCGACGCCGCGGTCGGCGCGTTCCCGAACGGCGGCGCGGATCCCGTCGACGCCGTGGGACGCGCCGCCGAGGTAGTGGCAGTGCCCGCCGGGCGACGTGATCGGCGGTCCGGCCGCCACGACGGTCGGCAGCGTCGCGTCGGAGGCCGCGGCGGCACGCACCGCGAGGGAGCCGTAGCCGCGGTCGCCGAGGTCCCGGACCGTGGTCACCCCGCCCCTGGCGGCGTGCCGGGCGGCGGCGGTCATCGCGGCGAGGGTCTCGGCGTCGTCCCGGGCAGCGAGGCTGCCGACCGGGTCGGCGGACGCGTCGAACGCCAGGTGGACGTGGGTGTCGACCAGGCCCGGCAGCAACGTCGCGGCGCCGAGGTCGACGACGGTCGCGCCGGCGGGGACGGGCAGCGCGGTGCCGACGGCGGTGATCGTGCCGCCGTCGAGGATCACGGTGGGGTCGGGCATCAGGGTGCCGGCGGTGCCGTCGAACAGCCACGCCGCGCGCAGGACGGTGTTCACGTCGCTGAGCGTGCGCCCGGGTGCGGTGGCGCGGCATCGGTACAGGTACTGAGTTCGGCGCGGGCGAGCAGGGCGCGGCGCTCCTCGTCGCTGAACGCGGCCGCGGCGGCCTGCCGGAACAGTGCGGCGGCGCGGTCGGGCTCGCCGAGCCTGGCGGTCAGGTCGGCCTCGACGGCCAGGGCGTGCGGGTAGCCGTCGAGGGCACCGCCGGCGCGGGCCGCGGCGAGCACCGCCAGCCCGGCCCGCGGCCCGTGCGCGTAGCCGTGCGCGACGGCCCGGTTGAGCTCGATCACCGGCGACGGCTGCCCGGCGGCGAGCCGGTCGTAGCAGCCGGCGATCCGGAGCCAGTCGGTGTCCTGCGCCGACGCGGCGGTGGCGTGGCAGGCCGCGATATGCGCCTGCAGCCCGTAGACGCCGTCCGCCGCGACCCGGGCCAGGATCGCGCTGCCCTCGGCGATGGCGGCGTGGTCCCAGCGGGACCGGTCCTGCCGGTCGAGGGTGAGCAGGTCGCCGGCGGCGTCGCGGCGGGCGTCGCGGCGGGAGTGCTGGAACAGGAACAGCGCCAGCAGCGCCGGCACCTCCGGCTGGCCGGGCAGGAGCCGCTCGACCAGGCGGACCAGCCGGATCGCCTCGTCGGCGAACGCGGGCTCGCCGTCGGCGTTGTACCCCTGGGTGAACAGCAGGTACAGGACCGCGAGGACGCCGGGGAGGCGTTCGGTGAGCGCCCGGCCGGTCGGCACCCGGTACGGGATCCCGGCCGTCGCGATCTTCGTCTTGGCCCGGGTGAGGCGGCGGCTCATCGCCGACTCGGTGACGAGGAACGCCCTGGCGATGTCGGCGGTCGGCACCGCGCAGATGGTGCGCAGCGTCAACGCGACCCGCGCCTCGAGCGGCAGCGCCGGATGGCAGCAGGTGAAGATCAGCCGCAGCCGGTCGTCGTCCAGCGCGTCGGGCGCCGCCGGCTCCGGTGCGGTCAACGCCAGCACCGCCAGGTCGCGCAGCTTGCGCTGCTCGACCTGGGACCGGCGCAGCACGTCGACGGCCCGGTTGCGGGCGACCGTCATCAGCCACCCGCCGGGGTTGCCGGGCACGCCGTCGCGTGGCCACCGCTCCAGCGCCGCGGCGAGGGCATCCTGGGCGCTGTCCTCGGCCAGGTTCCAGTCGCCGGTGACGCGGATGAGGGTCGCGACGATCTTCGGGTACGCCTCGGCGGCTGCAGCCGCGACGGCTGCGGCCGTCACCGTGGGGCGGCGTACGGGCGCAGCTCCAGGCGCCCCCACCTGGCCATCGGGTGCGCCCGGGCGACCTCGATCGCCTCGTCCAGGTCGGCGCATTCGAGCAGGTCGAACCCGACGATCACCTCCTTGGTCTCGGCGAACGGGCCGTCGGAGACCAGCAGCTCACCGTTGCGGACCCGGACCGTCGTCGCCGACGCCGTGGGGGCCAGCTCGTTGCCGGTCAGCCGCCGCCCGGCCCGGTCGTTCTCCGCCACCCACAGGTCGATGTCCGGTTCGGGCGCTTCATCCGTGTCCGGCGACGTGTCAGTGCAGACGAACATCATGTACTTCATGGCTTCGCATCCTCCGCTGGTCGGGATCTCACCATGGTGACGAACGGCGCAGCCCCGTTCGGACAGAAACCCTAGGCCAGTTGGAAGCGGGACACGATCTGCTGCAGCAGTGCTCCCCACCGTGCAGATCGGTTGCGGATCGGGGCGCCTGAGGTGAACCAGCCAGTTTCACCCGGTCGCCACGGGGCACCCCGGAGGCGTGGGCCGCGGCCGGCGGCCGGATGGAAGTGGGTTCGCGATGGGACTGAACGAGAAGGTCGGCAATCAGGCCGAAGAGGCCAAGGGCAAGGTCAAGGAAGGCGTCGGCAAGGCCACCGACGACGAGCAGCTCGAGGCCGAGGGCAAGGTCGACCATGCGTCCGGCAGCCTCAAGCAGGCCGGCGAGAAGATCAAGGACGTCTTCAAGGACTGAGCACGCATGCCAAGGGCCGGCGCCGAACGAGGCGCCGGCCTTTATGCGTCCAGGGTCAGCAACGTCTCCGCGAGCAGGCGCCGCACCAGCACCAGCCGGTCGTCGTCGTCAAGGCCCGGCAGGTCACCGACGCGGTGCACCCGGCCGTCGAGCAGCTCGCGCACCGCCGCCGCGCATACCCCCGGCATCGTGACGGTCCGGTCCGGCGCCACGATCGCCACGGAGGAAGGCGCTTCGGAGGCCCGCAGCAGCAGCCCCGGCCGCACCTGGACCCGGTCGGCCACGGACAACCGCGCCAGCGCCGCCGCCTGCGCCACGGGCCGTATCGGCGCGGGCCGCGCGACGGCACCCGTGCGCCGCCACCCCCGCACCAGATCCTCCGGTGCAAGCGTGTCGAGCCATGAATGCAGCGCCTTGACGGTGTCGGCGAGCACCGGGGCGATCGACGACCCGTCGCCCAGGTCGGTGCCCATCGGCAGCCCGACTCGCAGCGCCGGTTCGTCGGCGGCGAGGTCCAGCAGCGCCTCCCCGACGCTGAGCCGGGTCGGCGCGCGCAGTCCCAGTGTCAGGTGCAGCGACCAGTCGTCGAGGGCCGAGGCGGCGTGCAGCCAGCCGCGCGGCAGATACAGCGCGTCGCCCGGCGCCAGGACGGCGTCCAGCACGGGCGGTTCCTCGGCGACGGCGGCCACCTCGTCGGCGCGGCCGCCCCACGGCTGCCGCTCGACCGGGTCGGTGACCACCGGCGGGTGGACCTGCCACCGTTTGGTGCCGGCGACCTGCAGCACGAAGACGGCGTGGGTGTCGTAGTGCGTGGCGAAGCCCTGGTTGCCGGGCGGGGTCAGGTACGCGTTGATCTGCACCGGCACGCCCAGCTCGCGGCCGAGCCCGCCGGCCAGGTCGACCAGCGGCGGCCAGATCCGGTGCAATCCCTGCAGCACCAGCGTCGCGCCGCCGTTGAGCAGTTCGAAGACCCGTTCGTCGTGGACCTGGTCGCCGATCTCCGCGCCCGGCCCGCCACCGCCGGTGTACCGGGACGCGGCGATCACCTTGCCCCGCTGCGCCATCCGCACGAACGGTGTGCGCAGCCCGCGGCGGCTCAGCAGCTCGTCCACGTCGTCGAGGTCGAGCAGGTCGGTGTAGTCGTCGACGCGGCGCGACAGCAGCGGCGCGCGGTCCCAGTGCCGCTCGGCGAAGTCGTCGGCGGGGATCGGGACACATCGGCGCAGCGCGGTCCGCGCGCCGCCGCTGCCGGTGGTCATTCGCTCGCGCCGCCGTCCGCACCGCCGTCGGTGGCCCGGGCGTCCGCGCCGCCGTCGTTGGGGCCCTCATCCGCGCCGCCGTCGGCGCCGCCGTCCTCGGCCTCGATGTTCGCGCCGCCGTCGGCGGTGCCCTCGTCCATCATCGCGCCGCCGTCGGCGCCGCCGTCGTGCGCGGCCGGCACGGCACCGCCGTCGGCGGGTCCCTCGGGGCCGGGGCCGGGCGGGGTGGTGGTGATGTCGTCGTCGTTGAGCGCCATCGGTGAACTCCTCTGTCGGTGGTCGGAGCCTCCCCGGTACCCCTCCCGCGACGAGATCAACCGGATCGACGCAGCGCCGCCCGGTGGTGCGCCGCGACGATCAGGGCGTCGAGTTCGGCGGCGGTGCGAGGGCCCGGGTTGAGCACGCACACCCAGCCCTGCCGGCCGTAGGACGGGTGCGGCAGGATCGCGTCGAGGCGGGCGAAGTCCACGCCCGCCCGCCGTTCCTCCAGCGCCGCGGGCGGATACCCGAGCAGCCGCTGGAACTCCTCGCGCCCGGCGTGGACGTTGACGCGGAAGACGCCGGGCCGGTCCAGCCGCGACGCCTCGTCCCAGCCGGGGGTGTCCCGCCCGACGATCGTGGCGAACGGCATCCGCCGGTCCGGGCCGACGTAGAAGAACCGGTCGCCCCAGCTCGTCTCGGGCGCGCCCGACTCCTCGGTCGCAAGGAGCAGTTCGGTGCCGGGCAGCGCCAGGATCCGTTCGGCGAGGGCCGCCGGGTCGGGTCCCTGCGGCGCGGCGGCGGGGACGTGCAGCACGGCGTCGCAGCCGGCGAGGGTCGCCGCGTCGAGCGGGAAGTACCCCTGTTCGGCCGTGACGTCGGTCCGCTCGCGCAACCCGTCCGCGACCGCGGCCAGCGCGGCGGCGTCCACGAGGCGCGGACCGAGCGCGTGCCCGGCAGCCGGCACGGCGTCCACGAGGCCTGGGCCGAGCGCGTGCTCGAAGGTGCCGGCATCGGGCGCCGCCAGGCCGAGGGCGGCGCTGGAGCCGAGGCTGCCGGCGATGTACACGTACCGCCCGCCGAGCAGGGTCGCGGCGACGGCGCCAGCGCTCGACCACGTCAGGTCCATCCCCGCGAGGTGCCAGGTGCTCGGGTGCCGTTGCAGGTGCCGATTGTGGGCGAAGACCAGCGTCGGGCCGCGGTGCCGCTCGGCGGCGCGCAGGTCGAGCAGGTTGCGGGCCATCAGCGCGTCGCGGATCCCGAGCAGCCGCGACGTGCGCTCCTGCGGGGCGATCGGGTCGGCCGCGACGGCGTGATACCGCAGCAGCCCGAGCGCCGTGCTGCCGTGCACCTCCGCGCGGTGCCAGGCCCGCGGTGAGGACGCTTCGACCAGGCGCGGCGCCTCGGCGTACAGCGTGGTGACCAGGTCGTCCGCGACGACCCGGAGGGTCACGGCGGCCGCCCCGCCGCCGACGGACTTCGTGGCGTCCATGAGCGCGGCGGTGTCGCTCCAGCGCCCGTCGTCGCCGAGCAGCGCCCCGAGGTCGGTGCGGCCGTGCCGGAGCCCGTCCGGGCCGAGGTGCGCGGTGAGGTAGTCGTGCAGGTGCCGCAAGTACCGCCCGGGGCTCGGCGCGGTGGTCATCTCCAGCGGCGCGTCGAAGCCGTGGAACGCCACCCGGTCGCCGGGTGGGCGGCCGGCGTTGTGCTCGCGCAGCCAGGCGACGAGGTCACGGTTGGCGTCCAGCTGCCCGAGGCCGTGGCTGAACCCGGCGGCCACCACCGCGTCGAGGGTCCCTTCGCCGCCGCGGATGTAGTCGTCGACGTCGAGCGCGGCGACCCGGTCGGACTCGATCGCGACGGACCGGAAGCCGTCTTCGACCAGGGCCTGGAGCAACGCATTGCGCAGCTGTGGGAACGCGGGCTCGCCGTGGGTGGGTTCGCCGAGGGCGAGCAGTTCCGGCGACGTGAGCGGCGCAGTGATCAGGGCGCGGACCTCGGCGACCGGTGCAGGAGTCATGACCTCTACCGTATCGTTGAACCGCCCGTTGAATGTTTTACCGCTTGATGGTGCGGAAGGCGGCGATGAAGCCTCAAACGCAGGATCGGTTCCGGCCGGTGGACCTCGCCCGCGAGCACGGCCTGTCCGCGCAGGCGGTCCGCAACTACGAACGCGACGGGTGCATCCCTGCGGCCGCGCGCACCCCGAGCGGCTACCGCGCCTACACGGCCGTGCACGCCCACGCGTTGCGCGCCTACGTGGCGTTGATCCCGGCGCACGGATACGCGACCGCCGGCGACATCATGCGCGCCGCGAACGCCGGCGACCTGGACACCGTGCTGCGCGCCGTGGACCGCAGCCACGCGCAGTTGCAGCGCGACCGGGAGACGCTCGACGCCGTCGAGGTCGCCGTCACGACCCTGGCCACGCCGGCGCCCGTGGTCGCGGTGAAGGCCGACCGGCCGCTGCTGGTCGGCGACGTGGCGCACCGGCTCGGCGTGACGCCCGCGACGCTGCGCACCTGGGAGCGGGCCGGGATCCTCGCGCCCCGGCGGGCCACGGTCGGCCATCACCGCCTGTACACCACCGACGACGTCAGAGACGCTCAGCTGGCGCAGCTGCTCAGGCGCGGCGGCTACCTGCTGGGCCACATCGCAGAGGTCGTCGGCCACGTGCGGGCCACGGCCGGACCGGCGCCCCTGGACGCGTCACTGCGGGGCTGGCGGGAGGGCCTCGCCGCGCGCGGCCGGGCGATGCTGACCGCGGCGGGCCGGCTCGCCGACTACCTACGCTTCCTCGACGGCCGCCGGGAGGACCTGCAGCGCGAGCAGGGCCGTGTCGTCGTCGATGCCGGTCCCGAGGTCGTCCAGCAGCCCGGTGAGCGCCGCGACGACGCCCGCGGCACCGGCGGTGGCGTATCTCTCGGCGAACGAGCGCAGTGACGGCGCGCCGAACCGGCCGGTCGGGGTCCTCGCCTCGGTGAGGCCGTCGGTGTAGAGCAGCAGCGTGTCGCCCGGCCCCAGGTCGACGGCTCGGGTGACGATCCGGATCCGCGGGAGCAGGCCGATGAGGGTGCCACCGACGGTGGACTGGAACTCGGCGGTGCCGTCGGCACCCAGCAGCAGCGCCGGTGGGTGCCCACCGCTGGCGAGGTCGGCGCGGTGTCCGGTCGCGGTCGGCGTGAGGACCCCGAACACGACGGTGCAGTAGCTGCCGTGGCCGAAGTCGGCGTCCTGGCACAGCACGGTGTTGAGGTTGTCGAGGACCGCGGCGGGCGACGGGTCGTAGACGGCGGCGGCGCGCAGCGCGTAGCGGGCCCGGGCGGTGACGGCGGCGGCCTCGACGCCCTTGCCGCACACGTCGCCGAGGAAGAACGCCCAGCGGCCGTCGTTGAGCCGGAACAGGTCATAGAAGTCGCCGCCGACCTCGTCCGGGGACGCCATGTGGTAGTGCGCGGCGGTGCGCATGCCGGGCGGGACGGGCAGGACCGCGGGCAGCAGGCTGCGCTGCAGCCCGGCGACGAGCAGCCGGAGCCGGTCCCGTTCACGGTCGGCGGCCTGCCGGGCCCGCAGCAGCTCCCGCTCGTAGTCGCGGCGGTCCCGGGCGTCGAAGACGGTGGTGCGGATCAGGTCCGGGCCGCCGCCGGCGTCGCGCCTGACGGTGGAGGTGACCAGCACCGGCAGTCGCTCCCCGGCGGCGGTGCGCAGTTCGAACGCGACGCCGCGGACCTCGCCCTGCATCCGCAGGAGCGGCGCGAAGTGCGTCTCGTGATACATGCGGCCGCCGACGGTGAGCAGGTCGCTGAACCGGCGGTGGCCGACGACGTCGTCGCGCTCGTGGCCGAGCCAGCCGAGCAGCGTGGCGTTGATCTTCGCGATCGTGCCGTCGGGATGGGTGGAGAGGTACCCGCACGGCGCGTTGTCGTACAGGTCGGCGACGTCCTCGTCGAACGGGACGCTCACGGCAGGGTCGACACGAACGACCTGATCGCCGCGGCGGTCTCGGCAGGGGCGCTGAGCTGCGGGCAGTGCCCGGTCGCGTCGAGGGTGACGAGCCGGCTGCCGGCGATCCGCTCGTGCACGAACGCGCCGACCTCCGGCGGGGCGATCATGTCCTCGCGGCACTGCAGGATCAGCGTCGGCAGGGTGACGCCGGCCAGGTCGGCGCGGTTGTCGGACAGGAACGTCGCCCGCGCGAACGTCGAGGCGATCGCCGGGTCGGTGCGGCAGAAGCTGTTGGTCAGCTCCGCGCCGAGCTCCGGCCGGTCGGGGTTGCCCATGATGGCCGGCGCAATCGCCGCCGACCAGCCGAGATAGTTGCTGTCCAGGGAGTCCAGCAGCTCGTCGATGTCGTCGCGGCTGAAACCGCCGTGGTAGCCGTCGTCGTCGAGGTATCGCGGCGACGGCGTCACCAGTACCAGCGCGGCAAACCGATCCGAAGCCAGGTTTGTGGCGAGGATACCGATCATCGAGGCGACGGAGTGCCCGACGAACACGACCCGGCGCAGGTCCAGGGCGTCGCACAGGGCCACGACGTCCTCGGCGTAGCCGTTGAGGGTCGCGTGCCGCTGCGGGCTCCACGCGGCCGGGTCGGCGCCGCCCGCCCCGGCGTGGTCGAACGCGACCACCGTCGTGTCCTTGGCGAGGATAGGCTCGACCAGCCGCCACATGTGCTGGTCGCAGCCGAACCCGTGGGCGAGCAGCAGCGGATGACCGGCGGCGCCCGGCTCGGGGCCGGTGACGGTGACGTTGTGGCGGGTCCGCAGGCCCATGCGTCAGCTCGCCGCCCCGGCACGGGGCATGAACAACCTGACCGTGACCCCGCGGGCGGTGCTGGAGATGTGCAGGTCGCGGCACAGGGCGCGGACCATCCACAGGCCGCGGCCGCTGACTGCGTCCGCCGCCGGCAGCTCCTGCGACAGGTGCTCGGGCAGGCCGGGGCCGTCGTCGCTGACCTCGATGCTGACCCCGTCGTCGGTCTGTTCGATGACGATCCGGCCGCTGCCGCCGCCGTGGCGCACGGCGTTGGCGGCCAGTTCGCTGACCGCGATCACGAGGTTGTGGGCGTTGGTGGCGGAGACGCCGGCCACGTGGGCGGCCTGGTCGACGAGGTCACGGACTCGGCGGAGGCCGTCACCGGTGAACTCCTTGGACACGGAGCGTATGCGGTCGCGTGTCATGAGTCACCGCGCCCCTACGCATAGGTTGTGTCCTGGCATGTCGCCCCGATCGACACTGTACCCACACCACGCGGCGGCGAATCCTGGCGGGTTTCACCAGGCGGTAGCATCGGCCCGGACAAGATCTGACCCGGTCGCGAAGGAGGCGGTGTGACAGCGTCGTTCACCACCGGCGACCCGCGTCCGGACGGCTCCGTGCGCCTCGACGTCGAGGGCGACCTGGACCTGACGGTCAGGTCCTCGCTCGTCGGCCACGTCGACCGGCTGCTGGACGACCCGGCGGTCACGGGCGTCGTCATCGACCTGTCGGCGGTCGAGTTCATCGACTCCAGCTGCATCGGCGCGCTCGTCGGCTGCAAGCTCGACGCCGACAAGCGCGGCCGGACCATGCGCGTGCAGGGCGCCCGCGGCCAGGTCGACGAGGTGTTCGAGATGACCGGCGTCGGCGCGGTCCTGGGCGGGCCGTCCGGGTTCTAGGCGTGGCGGGTGACCCGGTTGGGTAACCGCGGTGGATGCCCGACGCCGAGCAGCGCCCCGCACCCCTGATCCGGCCGCCCCGGCTGCTGACCGACGTCGACCGCGCGGCGACCCGGCTGGAGTTGTTCTTCGACCTCGCCTATGTGCTGGTCATCGCCGAGCTCGCGGCGAGACTGACGAACGACCTGACGGCCGAGGGCGTCGCCGTGTTCGCCGGGCTGTTCACGGTCGCCTGGTGGTCGTGGGTCACGACGACGCTCTACGCGAACCGTTTTGACACCAACGACGTGCTGTACCGCCTGGGCAAACTGGCCTCGACCGCGGCCGTGCTCGGCATGGCCGCCAGCGCCCCGGACGCGACCCGCGGCACCGCGACCGCGTTCACGCTGTGCTACCTGGCGACCAGGGTCGTGCTGTTCGCGTTGTACGCCCGCGCGTACCGCCACGTCCGGGACGCCCGGGCCACGATCGGCATCTACCTCATCGGCGCCACCGCGGGCGCGGCGTGCTGGCTGGCGGCGCTCGCGGTGCCGGGCGACTGGAAGTTCCTGCTGTGGGGGTGTGGCCTCCTCCTGGAGGCGCTCGCCCCGGTCGCCGCGACCCGGTTCGGCGACAACGTGCCGCTGCACCTGGAGCACCTGCCCGAGCGCTTCGGCCTGTTCGTGATCCTCGTGCTCGGCGAGTCCGTCGCCTCGGTCGTCCTCGGCGTCCACGACACGCACTGGACGACGTCGTCGGTGCTCGTCGCGGGGGTGTGTTTCGTCGCGGTCGCGGCGCTGTGGTGGAACTACTTCGACCTGGGCGGCGCCGCCGGCAAGCAGGAGCTGGTGCACACCGACGAGACCCAGGAGGGCGGCGCGGCCGACGGCTACGTCTACGCGCACCTGCCGCTGACGCTGGGCCTGGCCGCCGCGGCGGTCGGCATCGAGCAGTTGATCCTGCACCCGGACGGCGGTGTCTCGACGCTCGGGCGGTGGATGCTGCCGGCCGGGGCGGCCCTGTTCCTGCTCGGCACCGCTGCGGTCATCGCCGGCACCGCCCGCCGCCTGCGGGCCGCGTGGCCGTGGCCGCTCGCCGCGGTGCCGCTCGTCCTGGCCGCCGGGACGCCGGTCGGCTGGCCGCCCGCGGCGACGGCCGGCCTGATCGCGGCGGCGCTGCTCGCCGTCGTGCTGGCCGGGATCCGGGAGCAACAGCGCGGCGCTCTGCGCACCACCGAGACCTGAGGTTGGTCAGAGGTTCACCTCGTGCGACGTCGGCCGCAGCACGTCGCGGATCACCAGCGCGGCGGCCGGCACCCCTGGCCTCGCCGGGCTCTCGGCGGCGACCCGGGCCTGCGCGGCGCGGGCCACGTCGCCGAGGTCCTCCAGCTCACCGGCGGCGACGGCGGCGCGCAGCCGGGGGAACTCCTCGCGCGTCTCACGACGGATGTGGGTGGTCAGCATGCCGTGCAGCACGACCAGCCCGTCGGTGCGGCCGAGGCCGGCGGCGGCGTCGACGCGGGCGGCGTCGGAGAGGGCGTCGCTGATGCGGCGTTCCTCGTCCAGCAGCTGCTCGGCGAGGTGCTCGGCCGGGTCCAGGTGCCGGGTGATCGGGTGGACGATCTCCTCCTCGATGCACTCGTGCACCGCGATCAACCAGGCCAGCTCGCCGAACGCGGCGTGCCGGTCCTCCCCCGCCGCGGCGAGGGTCCGCTGGAACTGCCACTCGATGCGCTGCTGCTGTCCGGCGAGCAGGCCCGGCAGATCCGCGGCGGGATGCAGGGCCGGGTGCGCCGAAGATGTGAACATGGGGCCTCCTTGCCGATCGGGTGCCACTACCCCGCCCGGGCGGGGCGACACCTCATCGTCCTCCCGCGGACGGGTGCCGCGGGGCAGGATGGGCACATGCCCGGTCAACCGCACGAGGTGCTGCGGCTCGCCCGCGAGGACGCCATGGTGCAGATCGCCGCCCTGCACCGCGATCTGGAGGGCGTCATCGACGCGTCCCGGTCGTCCAACGCCGACGACGAGCACGATCCGGAGGGCGCGACGATCGCGTTCGAGCGTGCCCAGGTCGCGGCGTTGCTGGACGGTGCCCGCCGGCGCCTCGCGGAGCTGGACGCCGCCCTCGAACGGGTCGAGGCGGGCACGTTCGGCCGGTGCGAGCGGTGCGGCCGGCCGATCCCGGCCGAGCGCCTCGAGATCAGGCCGTCCGCCCGGACGTGTGTCACCTGCCCCACCCATTGACTTTTAGTTAAGTTTCTTTATCGTTGTGCCTCAATATACCTCGTCCTGGAGGCATTGATGGCGCTACGACTCCGGCTGGTCCTGGCCGCCGCCGCGACACTCCTGGTCGCCGGCGGCACGGCCGCGATCACCACCCCCGCCGCCGCGGCCGGCTCGCTGACCGCGGCCCTCACCTACGACTCCGACTGGGGCTCCGGCTACCAGGCGAAGTACACGATCGCGAACGGCAGCACGTCGACCGTCACCGCCTGGACGGTCGAGTTCGACCTGCCGGCCGGTTCGACGCTCGGCAGCTACTGGGACACCCTGGCCGCCCAGTCCGGCACGCACGTCACGGCGACGAACCGCACCTACAACGGCACCCTCGCGCCGGGCGCCTCGACCAGCTTCGGCTTCCTGGTCTCCGGGTCCGGCAAACCCGCCAACTGCAAGCTCAACGGCGCGAGCTGCGCCGGCGTGATCGACACCCAGGCGCCGACCGCCCCGGCGAGCCTGCGCAGCACCGGCGCCACCTCCAGCAGCGTCAGCCTCGCCTGGAACGCCGCCACCGACAACGTGGGCGTCACCGCCTACGACATCTACCGCGGCGGCACGCTCGCCACCACCGTCACCGGCACGACCGGCACCGTCGGCGGGCTCTCGGCGTCGACCGCCTACACGTTCACGGTCAAGGCCCGCGACGCCGCGGGCAACACCTCCGCGGCGAGCAACTCGGTCAGCGTCAGCACCACTGCCGGCGGTGGTGGCGGCGGTGGTACCCCGCTGCCCGTCGCACCGTACGTGGACATGGGCGCGTGGCCGACCCCGTCCCTGGTCGACATGGCCACCGCGGGCAACCTGAAGAACTTCACCCTCGCGTTCGTCAACAGCGCCGGTTGCAAGGCGTCGTGGTTCAACGCGTACGACCCGCGGGCCGCCTGGGCGAAGGACCAGATCGACGCGATCCGCGCCCGGGGCGGCGACGTCAAGATCTCCTTCGGCGGGGCGAGCGGCATCGAACTGGCCCAGGCCTGCTCGACCCCGGCCCTGGTGAAAGCCGAGTACCAGGCCGTCGTCGACGCGTACCAGCTCAACTACATCGACCTGGACATCGAGGGCGCGGCGGTCGCCGACCCGACCACGGTGGCCCGCCGGTCGCAGGCCCTCGCGCTGCTGCAGGCGGCCCGGCCGAACCTGAAGATCTCCCTGACGCTGCCGGTCCTGCCCGAGGGCCTCACCGCCGACGGCGTCGCGGTGGTCCGCTCGGCCCGCGATGCCGGGGTGAACCTCGACATCGTCAACGTGATGGCGATGGACTACCAGCGCAGCAGCGGCGACTACGGCAACTTCGCCGTGCAGGCGGCGCAGTCGACGTTCGCGCAGCTCAAGACCCTGTACCCGGCGAAGACCGACGCGCAGGTGTGGCGGATGGTCGGTGTGACGCCGATGCTGGGCAAGAACGACGACGGCGGCACCTACGACCAGGCCGACGCCCGGCAGATGGTCGCGTTCGCGCAGGCCAACCACCTCGGGATGCTGTCGTTCTGGGAGACCACCCGCGACCGCAACGCCTGCACCGGGGCGCTCTACCTGTGCACGAACATCCCGCAGCAGCCCTACGAGTTCAGTCGCATCTTCGCCGCGTACACCGGCTGACGCTCTTGATGGCCTTGGACGGGACTCCCCCGTCCAAGGTCAGCTCGTGCTGAACGGGGTCTGCGGCGGGGCGGAGCGGCGCCGGCGGTCGTCGGTGTCCGCGACGGTCTCCGCGGCCGGGTGCGAGAACACCGCCGGTGCGATCTTCGCCCGGGTGGCGGCGGTCTCCTCCTTTTCGGCTTCGGGTTTTTCGGCCTCCGGCGGTGCCTTGAACGTCTCTGCGGCGGGGCGGGCCGCGGCCTTGTAGGCACCCGGCGTCTCGGGCGCCGACGCGCTGAACGCGTTGCGGGACGCACCACGCAGCTGGCTCGGCGGTCCCACGGGGTCCTCGCCGCTCGCCGGCGGGGTGGCGGCGGCCGGCTTGAACGCGGCGGCGGCCTCCTCGCCGGTCATCCCGCCGGAGGAGACCGCGCGCCACAGGGTCGTGGTGGTGCCGGCCACGGTGACGACGTGCCGGTCCAGCGCCTCCGGGGTCGCGCCGGCCGCGGCGAGGACCTTGGCGGCGGCCGGCGGCAGGTCGGCCCACGGACGGACGGTGGCGGCGGTGAAGCCGTTCGCCGCCCACTGCGCGGCGAGGCGGCTGATCCGCTCGGCGACCTGGGCGGGGACGACGTCGCGGCCGCTCGGCCGCTCACCCAGCAGGGCCCGCGCGAGCTCGGTGAGCTCCGTGATCGGCACCCAGCGCACGTCCATGCCGCCCCCGCTCACGTCGGAGTTCGGGGGTGTTGCCACACGGGTGGCACGGCGGCCAGCGGTCGGTTCCATCAGCTCATGATCCCCCATCGTGTAATCGGACGGCTACGCGCACCCCGGCCCGGTGATGTTCCCGACCGCCATCCGGCATTGCCGGCTTGGCCCCGATGAAGATCGACCTGGCCGCAGCCGCGATCCCAGCCGCCGCCCGGGCCACCGCCCGGGCCACCGGTGCGGGTGGTGCCGGCGGTGCGGGTGAGCCGCTGCGGAGCGCGCACGCCGCGGTTCGTGTCGTGCCGCAGCACGGTGCAGCCGCGGTCCTCGGCGTCCCGCGGGACCTGCGCGGACGCGGGGCCGCTGCCGTTGTCGATCACCACGACGCCGGTGCCGGACGCGGCGTCGCGCAGCGAGGTGACGGTGGTGAGGAGACCGAGGCCCGGGTCGTGCACCGGCAGCAGCAACAGCATTGAGATCCCTCACTCGAATCGGTTGAGTGAGGTGTTACCCCGGCGCGCGCCGGGGCAATGACGCGACCATCGCCCGCTCGCGGCGCCGCAGCCGGGCCGGGTCGGTGACGCCGAGGAACCACAGCCGGGACGCGACGTGCACGACCCGCTCCCGGTTGGACGCCGGCTCGCCACCGGTGGCGGGCACGTCGAGCAGCCCCGCGCCGCGCAGCCGCAGCACCTTGCGGGCGAGGAAGCGGATCCGTGGCAGGTGCCACGCGTGCGATACCAGCCCGAGCGGGTGCCCCGGCCCGAACGCATGCCCGGCGAGCAGCCCGTCCTCGACGGTGTGCAGCAGGTTCTCCAGCGTGCTCCGCGAGCGGCGCTCCAGCTTCAGCTCAGCGTGCGCCGCCAGCCCGGCCGCCTGTGCCCGGGCCAGCATCAGGTCGCCCTCGCGGGACCCTTCCGGCGGCTGCGGCGCCCCTCGCGACGCCTCGGCCCAGCCGCCGGTGAACACGACCAGCGGCGCACGCGCGGCGGCGAACGCGTCCCGGTGCGTGTGCACGTAATCGATTGCGGCGTCGACCCTCGCGGCGCTGGCCGGGGTGAGCACGAACTGCTCGCCGATCGTCGTGACGCCCCGCCCGAACACCAGCAACACGGTGGCGACCGGTGCCGTCATGATCTCCACGGTACCGGGGCCCGCGCTCGCGTGTTTGACTGCGGCGGTGACATCGACGACGCCGCAGCTGCCGGAGCACGACCTCGCCGGGTTCGTGGCGGACCGGCTGCCGCGGCTGTCCGGCCTGGAGCACGAGGCGCTCGTCGTCGCCCTGGAGCTGCGTGCGGACCCGGCGGCGGTCGCGCCGCTGCGGGAGCGGGTGGTGGACGCGCCGGCGGAGCTGCTGTTCGGGCTGCATCACGCCCTGGTGCGGCTGACCGGCTACGACCCGGTGCTGCCCCTGGACCGCGACGCCTGGCCGGACGCGGTGCGGCGGGCGTGGGCGGCCTGGGACCCCGGCGTCGCGGCCCGTCCCCGGGTCGAGGACGTCGAGCTGCTCGCCGGCGACCGGGCCCGGCTCGTCGTGGTGGACGGGCGGGGCGTCATCGGCATCGACTACGACCCGCCGCCGCCCGCCTCGTCCTGGCCGCGCTGGGGCAAGTCGGTCCTGGTCGCCGGCGAGCGGCTGTACGACGTCGGCTCCGACTGCGGCACCTGCGAGACGAGCCTGCGGCTCATCGGCTGGCCGCCGCGGCCGGCCGCGGTGCTGTCGCAGCGGGTCCGGGACCGCCTCGCCGACGTCGGGGCGCTGAGCGGTGACGTGCTCGACGCCGTCGCGCCGCTGCTGACCGGGCTGCGCTCCGGGCACTACCTCGCGGTCCTGGCCGACCTGGACCTGCAGCACGTCACCGACCCGGCGGCGTCGTGGTGCTCGCGCCGCCACGACCTGCGCACCGGTGAGACCGACGACGAGGACGACGCCGGGCTGGACTGGCCCGGCACCGAACATCTCCAGCTGCGCACGGTCGTGCCCGGAGCCGGTCTCACCTTTGCGGTGCTGCTGCCGAGCCGGGCACTGGACGCGCTCGACGGCCGCGCCGTGGACGCGCACGCCGAGACGATCACCGCCGGCGGGCGGCCCACCGCGGTGGTCAGCGCGTGGGTCGAGGACCGTTACGTGCGCGGCGAGCACCCCGAACGGTTCCTGGTCGGCGTGATCCTGGACGGCCACCACAAGCTCGTCGCCTACGCCCGGGCCGGGGTCGCGGCGCGGGTGCTGCTGCTGTGCCGGGTCGAGGACTCGTGGGGGCCGCCCGCCGCGCGCACCGCGTTCCTCGACGAGGTGTTCGCGGGGCTGGGTGAGGTCATCGGGGCGTAGCGCCACGGCCCCGACGGTATTGACCGTCGTGCATGGCGGCGTTACTTTGAGGATTGTTTACAGAAGGGCGGGACGGTGCTGCCGAGGCACGAGCTGGACGTGCCGGACCCGGCGCCGCTGCCGTTCGCGATCGGCTCGTTCGACTGGTTCGGGCCGATGGCGCGGGCCGGGTTCCCGCACCGGCACAGCTTCCACGAAATCGTGTACGTGACCAGCGGCAGCGGCGCGCACGTCGTGGATCTGCACGCGCATCCGCTGCGGCCGCCGCAGCTGTTCGCGGTCGCACCGGGGCAGGTGCACCACTGGCAGGACGTGCGCGGGCTGGACGGCTGGGTGGTCGTCTTCACCGACGACGCGCTGCTGCAGCACCCCGGGGACCGGCGCGCCCTGGCCGTGCTCGCCGGGTCGGCCGGGCTGCGGCCCCGGGCCGGCGACGCGGCCGAGCTGGCGGCGCTGCTCGGGGTCATGGCGCACGAGTACACCGAACGGCCCGCCGGGTTCGACACGGTCCTGGCGGCGCTGCTGCACGTGCTGGTCGTGCGGACGCTGCGGCTGGTGCCCCCGGTGCCCTCGGTTTCACCGGCGCACCGGGCCCGCTCGGCGCCGTCCGTGCTGGAGACGGGTGTCGCCGAGCGGTTCGGGCGGCTGCTGACCTTCGAAACCGGTATCGCGCCGACCGTGCGGGCGTACGCGGCCCGGCTCGGCGTGTCCACCAGCCACCTGACCGAGGCGGTCAAGGCCTCCACCGGCGAGCCGCCGGGGCGGCTGATCCGCCGCGCCCAGGCCCTGGAGGCACGGCGGCTCCTCGCGGGCACCGGGCTGAGCGTGGCACAGGTCGCGCACGCCGTCGGGTTCGCCGACCCCGCGTACTTCTGCCGCTTCTTCCGCCGTGAGGTCGGCGTCAGCCCGGGCCGGTTCCGCGACCAGCACCGGCACTGACCTGCCACCCGGCAGGGATCGGGGGTCGAGCCCGGCGTCCTGCCCCGCACGGTCGACCGCACGCCGGGCGGGAGTTCCAGGACGATCGCCCCCGAATGGAGACGTCGGCCAGGTCGTCGCCCGCACCCCGTCCTGGGAAGCCGCCGCCCGTCCCGCTCGACGTCCTCCATCCGGCCGGAAGCACTGGCAGGTCGTGCCGCCGCACGACATCTGCTGCCGCCCGTAAAATGTGCCCGTGCCCGCGATGACTGCCGGAAATGGCCTCGGTCGATATGCCTGAGGCCGATCCGAGGCGGGGCACGGTCAGTCTGGGCCGGATCGTCGACGCGCTGGTGCAGATCCCCGACCTGAATGACCCGTCGGTCCGCCGCGATCTTCTCCTGGACCTGCCCAGCGGCATCCGATCGAGCGCCACCACCGGTGCCACCGCCCGCGGCGATATCGTCAACCTCATCCGGGCCTGCGCCAGAGTCCCCGACGGCGATCAGGAGCTGATCCTCGCCCTGTCCACCCGGCTGGGCACCGAGGCACCGGATGTCCGGCACGCGCTTGAGATCATCCAGCAGCAGTGGCCGACGATGCGATCATCGTCGATCGTCTCGGAGTGGCGCGGCACCGACGGATCCGCGGCCGACGCACACCCCGTCGACCAGTGGGAGCCGGCCGACCTCGGCGTGCACCCCGCCGTCATGCCGGGCATCACCGACGCCGAACGCCGGCTCTCGACACTCACCGCCTACGTGCCACGGCCGCACGACACCACCGTCGCGCAGATCCTGCCGCCGGCGCGCAACGCGATGGTCATCCTCTGGGGTGACCCGGCGACCGGCAAGACCCGCACCGCGCTGGAGGCCGTGCGCCACCACCTGACCGACTGGCCGGTGCTGCGACCGTTCGACGCGGATGCGCTCCTCGAGCACCTCCAGCGCGATCCGACCGGCGGCCGGCTGGTGATCTGGCTCGACCGGGCCGAGACCTACCTGGACGACGACCGGGTGCCGGCGGCCCTGCGCCGCCGGCTGACCGGCCCGCCCGGCGCCGCGGGGCAGACCGTGGTCATGGCGACGGTCGAGACCGGCCAGTGGCGACGGCTGAGCGGTGACGAGGCAACCGGGCCGGACGCCGGACGGGCCCTGCGGGCCCTGCTGGAGACGGCCGTGCCCGTGCCGGTGCCGGGCACCGTCACCGGATCGGCGCAGCACGAGTGGCGGCAGCTCGGACGGGCGGATCCCCGCCTCGCGCTCGCCGGTGACGGCTCGGCCGGCCGGTTCGTCCAGGCGCTGACCGGCGGGCGCAGGCTCATCGACCGATACGAACACCCCGCGACGGAGGCGGACGCCGCGAGTCGCGCGGTGATCACGGCCATGATGGATCTGCGCCGGATCGGTCACCGTTCACCCGTCGACGAACCGCTGCTGATCGCCGTGTCGAAGCGCTACGGGCCGGCCGAGGGCGGCGGCTGGTCGCCGGCCATCGCCGCCGCGCTGCGCAGCGTGGACGGTGTCGAGGCGATCACCGTGCAACGGCGCGACGGCGCGGACATCCGGCTGTATGACCTGCACGGATATCTCGAGCAGCACGGCCGGGAGCGGCGCCGGGGCGAACCCGTGCCAGGCCAGGTCTGGGACCAGTTGCTCACCCACGACCTGTCGGCGGACGACGCCCTGCGGATCGCGCTGTCCGCGAACCGCCGTGGCCTCTACCGGCACGCCGCCATGCTCGCCGCCGCCGCGGTCGACCAGGGGCTGCCCGCGGGCGGGCGGCCGCTCTCGCTCTGGTTGGAACGCGCCGGACACCTCGAGGCGGCGGACCGGCGCCTGGCGCAGTGCGCCGCCGCGGGCGACGTGCCCGCCATCCGGACGCTGGGCGCGACCCTGCTCCGTCGTGGCGACCAGGTCGCGGGTGAGCAACAGCTCCGGGCCGCCGCCGGCAGCGGCGACCACCTGGCGCGGTCCGCGCTCGTTGCGCACCTGGAGCAGTCGGGACGAGCCGATGAGATCGCGGACGTGTGGCGCGAAGGAGTGCGCGCCGGTGACACCGACTCGTGCCTGTCGCTGATCGAGCACCTGACGGCGGCCGGCGACGAGGTTCCGGAGCTCGAGTCGCTGCTCGGCACCGCCGCGGCGGACGGCGACCTGCTCGCGCTCAGCCACCTGGTGAAGGTGCTGGACGGGACGGCTCGGCAGCCGGACGACCGGGGCAACCGGATCCTCAGCCGCGCGGCCCGGGAGGGCAGTATCGGGGCGCGCCGGCTCCTCGTGCGCCGGCTCAGCGATCAGGGCCGGCTGGCCGAGGCGGTCGCGGCGGGCCGGCCGCTGAGCACCACGGGCCGGGCCGAGGACCTGATGCTGCTGGCGCGGCTGCTCGACGCGACGGGAGCGGCTGACGAGGCGGAGCAACGGCTGCTGGCGGCGGCGGAGGCCGGCGCGATCCTCGCGCTGCAGCGACTGGTCAACCGCTGGGACCGGGCCGGGCGATCCGAGGAGGCCGAATCACTGCTCCGCCGGGTCGCCGAAGCCGGCCATCCGATGGCGCTGCGCCAGCTGAGGGATCGGCTCCGGCGCACCGGCCGCGAGGAGGACGCCGAGTCGGTGCTCCGGCAGGCCGCCGAACGCGGCAACACCGAGGCGATGCGGCTCCTGGCTCAGCTCCGCCCGGCCGAGGCCGAACGCTGGCTCGGCCGCGCCGCGGCGGACGACACGGTGGCGCTGCGTTCCCTGATCGCGGTGTTCGACGCCTCGGGACGGACCGGCACGTCCGCCGAATGGCTCCAGGACGCGGCCCGCCGCGGCAACGCCTACGCGCTGCGGGAGACGATCCGCAGGCACCGGCGCAACGACGACCCCGAGCGGTGGCTCCGGTTCGCGGTCGAGATCGGTACACCGGGATCACTGGAGGATCTGGCGGTCTGGCTGGAAGCCCGCGGGCGGCGGGAGGAAGCCGACCGGCTCCGGCGCTTCGGTGTGGATCCGGGGGGCGCGACGGCCGCCGAATGGGCGCTACCGGATCACCGGATGGCGATCCGGTAGCGGCTCGCGCTGAGCAGTTCGTCCTCGAGCGCGTCCAGCACGTCGGAGCGTTCACGCGCTCCGGCGACGAACTCCTCCGTCGTCGCGTCGTCCGGGGAGGCGTCTCCGGTCAGCGCCCGCTGCACGCCGGTGAGCCACCACGACCGCAGCGATCCCGTGGGGTCGGACGCCGGTGCCGCCGCGCGGGCGCGGCTCTGCTGCAGGATCTCCCGCACCGCGTGGGTCGCGTCCGCCCGGAAGTGCTCGAGGTCGGCCCCGTCGACCATCACCGCGCTGACCCGAAGCCGCTGCACCACCGGCACGAACCGCAGCTCCGCCGACGACCGGACGGCCTCCTCCCACGGTTTCACCACCGATTCGACGACGTCGCTGCCGAACGGCGCCGAGCCCGCCTCGTGCAGCGCGGCCAGCGCGATCTTCCCCCGCATCGCTTCGAACTCCGGGCGCGCCCGCAGATACGACGGCAGCGACCGGAGCACGACGTCGGCCTCGGCGACCCGGTCGAGCGCGACGAGAAGCTCCAGCGTCGCGAACAACGCGTCCGCGTCGTTGCCGTCCGCGGCTGCCGCCGCCTCCACCGTCGACAGCGCGGCTTCGAGGCGTTCGCGCCGGGTCTCGCCGGCGGCCGCGAGCGCCCGCCGGACCGTTGACCGCAGCGACGGGGCAGGGAGATCCGGCATGGGCGGCGCGATCGGCGCCGCCGGGCCGCCGGAGGCCCGCGCTGCCTGGACGCGATCGGGCACCGCGGTTTCCTGGCTGGGCGCCTCCGCTGCCGGTTCCGGCGGCTGGTCGGCTGATGCCGCCGGCTCGACCGGGTCGCTGCCACCGGCGGTTACCGCCTCGGTGGTCACGGCCTGCTGGCCGGCGCCGGCCAGTTCCCTGCGCACCTGCGCCAGGCCGCCCCGGGCCACCACGTCGTTGGGGAACCGCTGCACGGTCTCCCGGTACACGACCTCCGCCTCCACCGGCCGCCCGGCGCTCCTCAACACCTCGGCCAGACCGCACCGGACCACCGCGTTGTCGGGGAACCGCTCCACGCTCTCGCGGTACACCGCCTCCGCCTCCGCCAGCCGCTTCGAGCTCTTCAACACCTCGGCCAGGCCGTTGCGGACCACCACGTCGTCGGGGAACCGCTCGGCACTCTCCCGGTACACCGCCTCCGCCTCACCCAGCCGCCCCGAACTCTTCAACACCTCGGCCAGACCGCCCCACACCACCACGTTGTCGGGGAACCGCTGCACGGTCTCGCGGTACACGACCTCCGCCTCACCCAGCCGCCCCGCGGTCTTCAACACCTCGGCCAGGCCACACCGGACCACCGCGTTGTCGGGGAACCGCTCCACGCTCTCGCGGTACACCGCCTCCGCCTCCGCCAGCCGCTTCGAGCTCTTCAACACCTCGGCCAGGCCGTTGCGGACCACCACGTCGTCGGGGAACCGCTCGACGCTCTCGCGGTACACCGCCTCCGCCTCACCCAGCCGCCCCGCGCTCTTCAACACCTCGGCCAGACCGCCCCGGACCACCATGTTGTCGGGGAACCGCTGCACGGTCTCGCGGTACACCGCCTCCGCCTCACCCAGCCGCCCCGCGCTCTTCAACACCTCGGCCAGGCCACACCGGACGACCACGTTGTCGGGGAACCGCTCCACGCCCTCGCGGTACACCGCCTCCGCCTCACCCAGCCGCCCAGCGCCCTTCAACACGTCAGCCAGGCCGTTGCGTACCACCGCGTCGTCGGGGAACCGGTCGAGCGCTTCGAAACCGATGCCGATCGCGGCCTCGGCCACGTTGCGCTTCTGCCAGCACCGGATCAACGTGGTCCAGGTGTGCGCGTTGAGCGGGTCGACGCTGCGCGCCTCCTCTGCCCATTCGGTGGCCAGGACCAGGTGGATGCGCAGATTCGCCAGCTTCGAACTGAACTGGCAGAGCGACCGCACGAGGTAGTAGACGTTGCCGGTGCGGGCCGTGTATTCGCGTTGCTCTCCGAGCAGCTCGTGGATGCCGGGCAGGGCGCGCCGGTCCCGCCCCAGGCCCTGCGCCAGCTGCCGGGCACGTGCCGCCCATCCGAGCGTGGCCCGGTCGAGTTGCGATCGGCCCGCCGGCCGGCCCGAACCGCCGGCCCGGTCGCCGAACCCGGCGGCCAGCCACCGGCGGGCGTCGTCCGGCAGGCTGGCGTCGCTCCACGGCCCCTGCCAGGCCCCGGCGACGGGGTAGGCGCGCTTGACCCAGCGGCATTCGTTGACCGCCAGGAGCCGGGCGTCGTTGCGTGGCAGACGCCGCTCGGACACGAGCCGTTCCAGCGCCACCAGGTAGTGGTGCAGGCCCAGCATGACCAGCTCCATCGACTGCTCGGGCGTCCGGCCGGTCAGCCGGCGCAGCCCCACGAGTCCCCAGTGGCCGTGGAACAGGGGCGTGCCGGGGACCAGGTCGCACAGCTGCAACCAGCGCTCGATGAAGCTGTCGTCCGGCTGGACCCGCGAACACGCCGCCCAGAACCAGCCCAACGGGTCGTGCGCGCGGTTGCGGGTCATCGCGCCGAGTCGCTGGCCGGCCTGGGGGAACCGCTCGCCGAGTGCCTGGATGCCGGCCGCTGGGACGGGGTCAAGGTTCGCCAGCGCCCGCAGCGCGCGTTGCCACATCAGGTCCACGCCCTGCGCCGCGTGGCCCGGCCGGTCCCACCGCTCCCGCAGCCAGCCCGCCAGCGCCGCGTCGACCTCGGACTGGAATGCCGGGTCGCGGATGGCGGACACCCAGTCCAGCAGCAGCGAATCCGGCTCCACCGTGCTCAGCGGACCGTGGTAGAACCGGTTCGTGAACAGGGCGTCGATCGCCTCCACGGGCTGCGCGGCGAAATAGTTGAGCCATTCGGGGGTGCGGTTGCGGAAGATCTGCGCTGCGCTGATGTCGATCACACCAGGTCCCGGTCGACGCGCTCGAAGCGGTGCTGGAAATCAGCGTCGTCGAGGTTGACCAGCTTGAGCAAATGAAATCCCCGCAACTCGTCCACCGGTCCGTCGACGCCCGCCCGGATGGTGCCGACGGCCCAGACATGCTCCGCCTTGAACACCACTGCCGGGTGCAGCACCTCACGGCAGAGGTCCGCGCCGAACTGCAGGTCCACGCAGTGTCCGGCGCCCACCGGCGGGGAGGTGCAGAACGCCTCGCGCAGGTCGACGTCGAACGGCGTGGGCCGGCGCAGCACGGGGCGCTGCTGCGACCCGGTGGGGACCAGCCGCACGGGATACCGGAACACCACCACGTCGATCCCGGCACCCGGATCACGCATGGTGGGATCCAGGTGCTCCAAGCCGAGGCTGTCCCTCAGCTCGTTCTCCCAGCCCGTGTGCAGGTCGGACAGCATGTTCTCCAGGTCGCTCCAGACGAACGCCGACAGCGGGCGGTTGTCGAGACGTTGCTGCCACCAGTACAGCAGGTGGGTGATGTCGTCCGCGGCGTCGATGTCGGTGATGCCGTTTCTGCGGCGGTCGGCCATCAGATCGAGCGCGGTCCGGACGGTGTGCCGCGACTCGCCGGTGTGCAGCGCGATGTTGGCGATCTCGTCGACCCGGCCGAGCCAGGTCACGTCGTCGACGCCGTCGGCGCCGTCGTCGGCACCTTCACCGGCGGTGAACGTCTCCGGGCAGGTGGCCGCGT
The DNA here is from genome assembly GCF_042653625.1 of Dactylosporangium cerinum. Lineage (NCBI taxonomy): Bacteria > Bacillati > Actinomycetota > Actinomycetes > Micromonosporales > Micromonosporaceae > Dactylosporangium > Dactylosporangium cerinum. Next base: position 545,519 of record NZ_JBHSIU010000041.1, read on the forward strand.
CGGCGGTGAACTGCTCGGTGCGGACACCACCACGTTGCCGATCCGACAGGTAGAGGTTGTGGTGAACATAGAACTGCTCGAACGCGGCCTCCGCGTCCGCCGTGCTGACCCGCTGCGCCGCGAGTCGCGCGTAGCCTTCCGCCCGCTGCCGGGGCACGCCCTCCTCGAGCAGGAAATTGCGCACGGCAAAGCGTTTCGCGCCCACACTGGCGTCGTCTCCGAGACCGGCCAGGACGGCGGCGAGATCCGGTGACGAATCTCGAAGCCAGGAAGGTGCGTAGCTCACACCCGCCATCCTGCCCCGGCCGGCACCGGCACCGAACCGTCTTCCGGTCGGCGATCAGGCCCGTTTGTACGACCTTGTTCTACGTCGATGCGATTGGTACCTCCGCGCCAGTTCACCAGGTCGAGTGCGGCCGCGCCAGTTCACCAGATCGAGTACCTCCGCGTCAGTTCACCAGATCGAGTGCGGCGCGGACGACCGCGTCGGTGTCGATGCCGTGATACCGGTAGACGTCCTCCAGGCCGCCGGCCTGCCCGAACCGGGACACCCCGAGCGACAGTGACCGCACCCGGTTGACCGTGGCGAGGAACGCCAGGGTGTGCGGGTGGCCGTCGAGCAGTGTCACCATCGGCGCGGCCCGGTGCGCGGGGAAGACCTGGTCGAGGATCCACGACGGCCCGTCGGCCAGCCCGCGCCGCGCCTGGACCGCCTCGAACAGCCGGCCGGGGCTGGTCACGCAGACCACCTCGGCGTCGACACCCGCCCCGGCGAGCCGGTCCGCGGCGGCGAGCGTCTCGGTGATCATCGCGCCCATCCCGACGAGCGTGACCGCCGGGACGTCCCCCGAGGCGGCGCGCAGCGTGTACGCCCCCGCCAGGACCTGCCGGCGGCGCCGTTCCCGGGCGGCCGGGTCGGCGGGGACGGCGGCGAGGGCCTGGTTCACCGGGCGGGTCGACAGCCGCAGGTACGACGAGCTGCCGTCGGGGCGGCCGAGCCGCGAGATGGCATCGAACAGGGTCCACTCGACCTCGATCGCGAAGGCCGGCTCGAAACTGACGCAGCCGGGCTGCTCGAGGCCGATCGACGGGGTCTTGATCGACTGGTGGGCGCCGCCCTCGGCGGCGAGGCTCACCCCGGACGGCGTGCCGACCAGGATCGACTGGCCGCCGGCGTAGATGCCGTAGGACCACGGCTCCAGGGCGCGCTCGACGAACGGGTCGTAGAGCACGCCGATCGGAACAGCGGCTGGCCCCAGCGGCTCCAGGTAGCCCCGAGCTCGCCGATGAGGCCGACCAGGTTGACCTCGGCGATGCCGAGCTCCATGTGCTGGCCGGTCGGGCGCTCGCGCCAGTGCATCGTGGTCTCGGCGTCGTCGGCGAACCAGTCGTGCCGCTCCGTCGGCGACCACACGCCGATCTTGTTGAGCCAGCCGGCGAGGTTGGTGCTGGAGCTGACGTCGGGGCTGACGGTGACGACCCGGCGGGCCGCCTCCGGCGCCTCCCTGGTCAGGTCGAGCAGCGCTCGGCCGAGCGCGGCCTGCGTGGTGGAGGTGCCCGACGGGGTCCGGCCGATGTCCGCCGGGACCGCGGGCGGGGCTTTGCTTGCCGGGGTCTCGCGCCGCAGTCGCTCCGCCGTCGCGCGGCACAGCCGGCCCGGGCCGGAGTCCTCGGCGAACCGCGCCCACGGCCGGTCGGGGTCCATGCCCAGACCGGCGGCGAGCGACCCGAACTGCTCGACGGTCAGCAGCGAGGAATGGTTCTGCGGATGTCCCTGCGTGGGCAGTCCGTAGCCTTTGATGGTGTACGCGATGATGACGGTCGGACGGGTGTCGTCGATCTGTGCGTACGCGGCGCGTAGCGTGTCGAGGTCGTGCCCGCCGAGGTTGCGGATGGCGCGGGTGAGCGTGTCGTCGTCGAGGCCGGCGATGAGCTCGGCGATGGCTTCGGCTTCGTCCTTCTTTTGGTCTTGGGCGTCGTCCTTGGCTTGGTCTTTGGCGTTCTTGGGTCGGTCTTTGGCGTCGCCCTTGGTTCCGTGGCCGGGCAGGCGCAGTCGCAGCTCGTCGGGACGGCAGCGCAGCAGTCGCTGGTACTCGGGGTTGGGCATGGCGAGAATCCGGGCCCGCAGATGCTCGCCGCCGGGCCGGGCGAACAGCTCCTCGAGGAGGCGGCCGAACTTCACCGTGATGACCTGCCAGCCGGCCGCGGCGAACATCTGCTCGATCCGCCCGGCGGCGATGTGCGGCACGACCCGGTCCAGCGACTGCCGGTTGAGGTCGACGATCCAGACGACCTCGCCGAGCTCCGCGACGGACGCGTCGAGGACCGCCTCCCAGACGGCGCCTTCGTCCAGCTCGGCGTCGCCGACGAGGGAGTACTGCCGGCCGCGGCCCGCGCCGCCGATCTTCGCCTCGACGAACCGGCGGGCGATCGCGCCCCAGATCGGTGCGGTCGCGCCGATGCCGACCGACCCGGTGGAGTAGTCGACCGGGTCGGGGTCCTTGGCGCGGCTCGGGTACGACTGGAGTCCGCCGAACTCCCGCAGCCGTGGCAGGTAGGACTCGTCGAGCTCCCCCAGCAGGTAGTTGACGGCGTGCAGCACCGGAGACGCATGCGGCTTGACCGACACCCGGTCCCCGGCCTGCAGCTGCTCGAACCACAGCGAGGTCATGATCGACACCATCGAGGCGCAGGATGCCTGGTGGCCGCCGACCTTGAGGCCGCTCGGGTTGGGCCGCACCCGGTTGGCGTGGTGGACCATGGCCGTCGACAGCCACAGCACCCTGTCCTGGACCTGCTGCAGCGCGTCGGGCTGCAGCGCGTCGGGCTCGGCCTGATCCGTCACGGGCACCGCCGGGGTGTGGAGGATGCTGGTCATGGCCTCACGGTATGAGGAATATATGATAGACGCAAGACACCAACTTCTCACATCACCGCTCGCCGCCACCGCCCTGGCAGATACGGCGATGCGGGCCACACACCGAAACAGGGGGCGATGCGCTACCGTATATTCGTGGTGTCAGAGGCGTCGCTCGAGAAGTCAGCAGCCAGGGCCGGACTGCGGTCCGTGGCCGGTCCCAACTCCGCCGTGGACCGGGTGACCGCCGAGATCAGGCGCGGCGTGCTCAACGGCACCCTCAAGGCCGGGTCGAGCTTCTCGATCGCCGACCTCAGCGCGCAGCTGGGCGTCAGCCACATCCCGGTCCGTGAGGCACTGCGCCGCCTCGAGACCCAGGGGCTCATCACCCTGCGCCCGGGGCGCAGCGCGTTCGTCAACCCGCTCGACCGCGACGAGCTGCGCTCGATCTACCGGCTCCGCAAGCTCATCGAGTGCGACCTCGCCGCCCGGGCCTGCCTGGGCCTCACCCCCGCCGACCTGGACGAGGCCGAGCGGCTGCTCAAGGAGTTCACCCAGGCCGACGTCGACGCCGACGAGTCGTGGGAGATCCACAAGCGGTTCCACCTGGCCTTGCTGCGACCCGCGCTGACCGACTGGGACCTGCGGCTGCTGGAGCAGCTGTGGCACGCCTGTGACCGCTACACCCGGGTCGTCTACGAGACCTACCAGATCGACCTGGAGGAGCGGCGCCGCCGCGAGATCGCGCACCGGCTGCTGATCGACGCCGCCCGCACCGGCTCCCCCGCCGAGCTCAAGCTCGCGGTCAACGAGCACCTCGCCGAGCACGAGCTCGCCTGCCTCGAGTGGATGGCCGCGCTGCCGCCGTCCACCTGACAACGTGACGCAACTTGACCGACCCCCAGCCATTCATTACGTTCAGTGGCGACCGCGGTGCGCCGAGTGGTTTCGGGGTCGCTGATTTTTCGGCGGGTGCTACGGTGAGTGAAGCGGCCAACCGTTACCGGAGCTGGCGTTTGAGGACTTTTCCGGTGGCGTTCTTCGGCAGCTCGTCCAGGAAGACGACGTCCCGCGGTTTCTTGAACGAGGCCAGCCGCCCGCGACAGAAATCGATGAGCGCGCCGGCCTCGATCGGCTGCTCGGCAACGACGAACGCACACACCGACTCGCCCCACTCCGGGTCCGCCACCCCGACCACGGCCGCCTCCCGGACCCCGGGAAAGGTCAGCAGGACCTCCTCGACCTCGCGCGGGTAGACGTTGGACCCGCCGGTGATGATGACGTCTTTCAGGCGGTCGGTGAGGTACAGGTAACCGCCCGCGAAGTGTCCGACATCGCCGGTTCGCAACCACCCGTCGACGACCGCGGCTTCCGTCGCCGCCTCGTCGTCCCAGTAGCCGGCCATGACCACGTCCCCGCCGACCTGCACCTCCCCGTCGACACCCTCGGGCAGCGCCCGCTGGGCGGGGCCGGCGCCCCGGGCGGGATTGGCGACCCGAGCGGGGCCGTCGACACGCTCGGGCTTGTCCACATGCTCCGGCCCGTCGACACGCTCGGGCAGTGCCCGCTCCGGCCCGTCGACACGCTCGGGCAGTGCCAGTTGGACGGGACCGGTGACCTGGGCGGGCCCGGCGGCCTGGGCGGGCCCGGCGGCCTGGGCGGGACCGGCGGCCTGGGCGGGACCGGTGACCTGGGCGGGCCCGGCGGCCTGGGCGGGCCCGGTGACCTGGGCGGGCCCGGCGGCCTGGGCGGGCCCGGTGACCTGGGCGGGACCGGTGACCTGGGCGGGACCGGTGACCTGGGCGGGGCCGGCGGCCTGGGCGGGGCCGGCGGCCTGGGCGGGGCCGGCGATGCGGACCTCGACGGTGCTGAACGGGCGGCCGCATGAGCCGGGGTGTGCGGGGGCCTCACCGGCTGGCATGACAGTGATCGTCATCGGGACTCGCCCTGGCCGTAGATCTCCGTGACGATCGGGCCGAGGACGGCGACCGCGGCCCGCAGGTCCTCCTGGTAGAGCGGAGCCCCGCTGACCACGACGCTGCGCAGCGTCGACAGGTCATGGCCGTCGACCGCGTCGAGGACGCGCTTGAGCATCGTCGGTGCCAGGAAGGCCGCGTGCGTGACCCGGCGCCGTTCGATCAGGGCGAGGTACTCGTCCGGTGCGAAGCGCAGGCCGGGGGCGATGACGTGGGTGGCGCCGTGCGCGGTGGCCGGCAGTAGGTACAGGCCGCTGCCGTGGGTGAGCGGTGCCGCATGGAGGTACACGCTGCCGGGCGCGACCGGGTCGAGGTCGGCGTGGTACGCGGCGGTCATCGCCCGGAGATTGCGGTGGGTCAGCGTGGCGCCTTTGGGGCGGCCGGTGGTGCCGGACGTGTAGAACAGCCACGCCGGGTCCTGGCCGGCCACGCCGGCGAGGTCGTCCCGGTCGCCGGTGAGGAGTCCGGGCGGGAACGGTGTGCGGATCACCGTCACCCCGGCCGGCAGCCCAGCGGTGGCCGGCAGTGTCTCCTCCGCGACGACGATCGCCGCGGCGGCGCAGTGCCGCACCACGTAACCGACTTCGTCGGGGTGCAGGTGCCAGTTGAGCGGCACCGCGACGAACCCGCCCCAGAGGCTCGCCCACAGCGCCTCGACCAGCTCCGGCGCGTTGGGCAGCAGCAGCACGACCCGGTCGCCGCGCCGCAGACCGAGCCGGCGCAGCCCGGCGGCGAGGCGGGCGACCCGGTCGAGCAGCTGCGGATAGCTGGTCGTCCGGTCGCCGGAGATCACCGCCGGGGCGCCACCGGCTCGGGTGGCGCCCTCGGCCAGCATCCACGCGACGTTCACGTCCGTGTCCCGAACGGCCCGCACCCAAGCGACCCGCACCCGAACGACGGCGCGGTCACGAACGACCCGCACCCGAACGACGGCGCGGTCACGAACCTGCCGGCCACGACACCGGCAAGACCGCTCCCGGACGGCGCGGTCACGAGCCGATCGGCTGCGCCGCCGGGCGGGCCGCGAGCCGGGTGTAGGCCTGCGCCACCGCCGGCACGAGCGCGAGCGCCGCGGTGCGGTCGAGCCGGTCGGTGCGCTGCTGCATGATGGCGCCGAGCCGGCGTTCCGGCGGCACGTCGTCGCCGCGGGCGGCGATCAGCGTGTGGAAGTGCGGGTTCGCCTCGCCGAAGGTGAGCAGGTAGGTGGCGGGCGCGCCGGTCACCTCGCTGACCGCGTCGACGACGTCGCGGGCGCGCCGGCCGTACGTGGCCAGTTCCAGCTCGCTCAGCCCGCCGAGGCGCAGGGCGTGCCGGCGGACGCGCAGGACGTACCAGCCGGGGACGTCGAAGCCGGGGATGACCTCGCAGGCCCACAGGTCGTCGCGGAAGACCACCGCGGCGTCCTCGGCGGACTCCATCTCGCAGGGCAGGCAGTCGCTGCTCATGAAGCGTTTCCAATCCGGGTGGTCAGCGAGCCGAGGCCCTCGATCGTGCTGACGAGTTCGTCGCCGGGGCGCAGGTAGACGGCCGGGTCGCGGCCGAAACCGACGCCGGCGGGGGTGCCGGTGAAGATGAGGTCACCGGGGTGCAGCGGCAGGTGCGAGGACAGGAAGGCGATCAGCGCCGGCACGGTGAAGATCAGGTGCTTGGTGCGCGAGTGCTGCACCTGCGAGCCGTTGAGCTCGCAGCTGATCTCCAGGTCGGCAGGGTCGCTCACCTCGCCCGGCGTGACCAGCCACGGGCCGATCGGGCCGAAGCCGGGCAGCGACTTGCCCAGGCCGAACTGCGGCGACGCGCCTCCGGCGAACTGCAGCGCGCGGTCGCTGAGGTCCTGGCCGATGGTCAGGCCTGCGACGTACGCCCATGCGTCGGCGGCAGGCACGTGCCGGGCCGGCCGGCCGATGACGACGACCAGCTCGACCTCCCAGTCGACGGTGTCCGAGGGCAGGTCGACGGTGCCGGGGCCGGTGATGCAGGAGCTGAACTTCGGGAACACCATCGGCTGTGACGGCAGCGCCATACCGGACTCGCCGGCGTGGTCGGCGTAGTTGAGCCCGATGCCGAACACCTGCGACGGCCGCGGCACGGGAGGGCCGACGCCGGCAGGAGTCGCTACCAAAGGACCGGCCTGCGGGCGCAGGGCGGCCCAGGCCATGAACTCGTCCCAGTGGTCCAGGACGTCGTGCGGGTCCGGGCCGAAGCGGCCGTCGCTGGCGGTCGCGACGTCGACGAGGTCCGCGCCCTCCTGGCTGACGAGCCGGCCGGCGACGTTGGCGAGCCGCATCAGTCGAACACCGTGACGACGGCGTCGGCCGGGATGTCGTCGTTGACGCGGTCGGTGTCGTCCGCGCGGCGCCAGATCTCGTAACCGTTCTCGCGGCAGATCTTCCCGTCACGCATCTGGAACGCGTGGGTGAGCCGCATGCTGCACCGGGTCCCGGGCGGGAACGGGCAGTTGCGGAACCCGTCGGTCTTCACCGTGATCTCGAAGATGCTGTCGTCGAACACCCACTCCTCGGTCGCGAACCGGTGCAGGTTGGTGATCTTGTGTACCTGCATCGCCGCGAAGATCTTCAGGTACTCGGCCTTCACGGTGGCCTTGTCCCGCAGCAGCAGGCCGCGGGCCGGGACCTCCCACACGATGTCATCGGTGTAGACGCCGATCGCGAGGTCGATGCCCTCGGCGTTCTCGTTGTGGAAGTGCTGGTCGACGGTGGCGTTGTTCCTGGCGATGATCGCCTCGCGGATCGCCTCGCGCGACTCTGCGCCGGTCTCGACGGACATGGGGTGACTCCAAGCGGGGTGTAGGAACCAGAATGCGGCGAACAAGCGCCGCTAGAATATATTCTCTGCAGACTGACACGACGCCCGCCGCGCGCACAACCCCCTCCCGCACGCCCGCAGGCCGCCCGATCGACGGACCTTTCCGCACTGGCCACAGGGCGGCGAGAAGTCTGCCTACGCTGGTTGTGCTCCGACGAAACGTGTGCGAACGTCTGGAGTCAAACGTATATCCTAGCGCCGCCACAGGATGGAGTTGCCCCATGTCTGTAGAGATGGACGCCGGATCGCGTGAGGCGATCATCGCCAGGAACAACGCGACCGTCGACCAGCACTTCCACAACGAGAACGCCGACGGCATCGACCTCGCGATCGCGGTGTACACCGATGACATCGTGTGGGAGGTGCCCGCCCGCGGCCTGCTGCTGCGGGACAAGGCCGCGGTCAAGGCCGAGTACCTGAAGATCTTCGCGGCGATGCACGTCCACAAGATCACCAACCTGCACCGGTTCGCGACCGAGGAGTGGGTGTTCGACGACAGCATCTTCGAGATCACGATCATGAACGACGGGTTCACCAACTGCCCGTTCCCGCCCGGGACGCGGTGCAGCATGCGGCTCACCCACGCGTTCCAGATGCGTGACGGCAAGATCTGCCGCGAGAACGGTTACGAGATCTGGCGCGGCGCGGACGACACCGACCGCGTCAACGACGACATCCCCGCCGACGCCACGGTCACGGTGTTCGACTGATGGCCGTCCTGCTCATCGGCGGCACCGGCACCGTCGGCCCGCACGTCGCCCGGGCGCTGCTGCGGCGCGGCGACGACCTGGTGCGCGTCCTGACCCGCGACGCCGGCCGGGCGGCACAGGTCCTGCCGCCCGGCTGCCAGGTCGTCGAGGGCGACCCGGGCGACGACGACACCGTCATGGCCGCCGCCACCGGCGTCGACACCGTCTTCCTGCTCACCGCCCACGATCACGACATGAGCGACCTGCAGCTACGCATCATCCGGGCGCTGCGCCGGCACAACGTCCGCATCGTGAAACTGAGCGGCACCAGCACCGCCATCAACCCCGACGGCCCGTACACCTGCCGCCAGCATTGGGAAGTCGAGCAGGTGCTGGTCAACAGCGGGCAGCCGTTCACGATCGTGCGGCCCAACGCCTTCATGCAGACCCTGATCGGCGCCATCATGCTGCCGGCCCTGCGCGCGACCGGTCGCATCCCCAACGCGATCGGCGACGCCGGTATCAGTTTCGTCGACGCCCGCGACATCGGCGACGTGTGCGCGCTGCTGCTCACCGAGGACCGCTGGACCGGGCAGACCGTGGTGCTCACCGGCGCCCGTGCGGTCACGTACCACGAGATTGCCGGCCTCCTCGGCGCCGAGACCGTCGACATCACCCCTGCCGACGTGCGCGCGTCACTGCTGGAGCGCGGCATGCCACGGTGGGAGGCCGAGCATTTCCAGGAGATGTACCAGCTGTTCCGCGACCGCCAGTCCGAGTTCGTGACCCCGGACGTCGAGCACGTGCTGGGCCGCCCCGCGCGCCCGGTGGAGGACTACCTCCACGAGTGCCAGGAAGCGCTGACCACGGCATGAGCGCGACGATCAGGACCAGCGTGCTGGTCGTCGGCGGCGGTCCCGTCGGATTGGCCACGGCCATGGAGCTGGACCACCACGGCGTCGCAACCGTCGTCGTCGAGCCGCGCGAGCACGTGTCCTACCTGCGCCCCCGCGCGAAGACCACGTCCCCGCGCACCATGGAGCTGTTCCGGCGCTGGGGCCTCGCCGCCACCATCCGCGAACGCGCCCCGCTGCACATCGACTGGTCCAAGGACATCGTGTTCTGCACGACGGTCACCGGCCGCGAGGTGACCCGGCTGACCGGCACCCTCGGCCTCGCCCTGGCCGGCAGCGACGTGACCGCCGAGCCGGGCCAGCAGGTCGCGCAGCCGATCGTCGAGCAGGCGATGCGCGATGCCCTCGACCGTCCGGAGAGCAACGCGACGCTGCTGTTGGGCAGGCGGGCGGTCGCGTTCGACGAGCGGGAAAGCACCGTCCTCGTCACCCTCGAAAACGAATACGGGGTCATGTCGACCGTGGAGGCGGACTACGTCGTCGGCGCCGACGGCCCCCGCAGCGCGGTGCGGACCGCGATGGGCGCGGTGTACGAGGGATCCAGCCTCCCCCGCCCCAACATCAGCATCACCTTCGAGTCCGCCGAGCTCGGGGACCTGATCCCGCACGGCAACGCCGTCCAGTACTGGGTGCTCAACCCCGCCGCACCCGGGATCGTCGGCCGCCTCGACCTCAACGGCACCTGGTGGGCGATCGCCACGTACCGCCCCGACGAGCAGGACGAGGACGACGCCGAGGTCGACGCGGCCGGGCTGGTGCACAAGCTGCTCGGCCGGGAGCTACCGATCAAGGTGATCGCCACCGACCCGTGGCGGGCCCGGACCCTGATCGCCGACCGGTTCCGCAACGGACGGCTGTTCATCGCCGGCGACGCCGCGCACATGAACCCGCCGTGGGGCGGGCACGGGTACAACACCGGTGTCGGCGACGCGATCAACCTCGGCTGGAAGCTCGCCGCCGTCGTCAACGGGTGGGCCCCGCCCGAGCTGCTGGACAGCTACGAGGCCGAACGCCGCCCGATCGCGCAGAGGTTCGTCGCCGCCGCGGCGGAGAACGGCCGCACCGGGCCGGCGATGCTCGCGGTGGCCGGGCTGATGGGCGACGGCTTCGACGCGGTCGAGGCCGAGGTCGCGGCAGGAATCCAGGAGGCCAAGCGGATCGAGTTCCACAGCGACGGCCTGGTGTTCGGCCTGGGCTACTCCGAATACGCGGAGGTCCAGACCACCAACGGGTCGGACTACGTCCCGGTCGCCGCCGCCGGCAACCGGCTCCCGCACACCTGGCTGCCCATCGGCCAGTCACTGTTCGACCGGCTCGGGCCCGAGTTCACGCTCATCGGCCCGAGCTGGCACGCCGCCGCGTTCGCGCGTCACGCCGAGCGGCACGGCATACCCCTGGCCGTGCTCGACGACCCCTCGCTCGGACTCGACGCGTTCTTCAGCGACCGGCTCGTGCTGGTGCGCCCCGACCAGCACATCGCATGGATCGGCGGTCCGGTCCCGGACGCCGAGGCCGCGCGGATTCTCGACCACGCGATCCGCGGAGAATGGAGACAGCAGCCATGACACCCACCGCCACTCCCTTCACCCACACCAGCGCCAACGGCCTCACCATCACCGGCCGGCGCAACACCCCGCAGACCCCGGCCGCCGCCACGCAGGTCCCGCTGATCATCGCGATCCACGGCGGCACGTACACCTCCGAGTACTTCGACATCCCCGGCTACTCGCTGCTGGACCGCGCCGCCGCGCTCGGCGTCCCCGTCATCGCCGTCGACCGTCCCGGCTACCTGGGCAGCACCCACGTCGAGCCCGCCGAGTCGATCATCCTGGCCAACGCGGAGGCGCTCGACCAGGTCATCGGCGAGCTGTGGCAGGAGCACGGCGCCGGCCACGCCGGGGTGTTCCTCATCGGCCACTCGATCGGCGGCGCCGTCACCACGGCGATCGCGGCCCGGGAACCCGCCTGGCCGCTGCTCGGCATCGCCGTGTCCGGCTGCCTGCTGCAGGTGCCGGACGGGCCGCGGCTGGCGTTCGACGCGCTGCCCGACATCCTGATGATCGACCTGCCGGGGCCGATGAAGGACAGCGTCATGTTCGGCCCGGCCTGGACGCACGCCACGACGATGCCGGACCTGAGCCACAGCTCCGACACGTCGGTGCCGCGGGCCGAGCTGATCGACATCAACAACGGCTGGATCAGCCGGGTCCGCGAGGTCAACGCGCAGGTCAAGGTGCCGGTGCACGCCCGGCAGGGTGAGTTCGACGCGCTGTGGATCACCGACGTGGGTCAGGCCGCCGACTACGCCGCGTCGTTCACCGCGGCGCCGGTCGTCGACGGGCGCCTGGTGCTCAACGCCGGGCACTGCGTCGACTTCCACAACGCCGGCGCGGCCCTGCAGCTCAGCCAGCTCGCGTTTGCCCTGGAGGTCAGCGTGGCAAAAGCGGACGCGGCGGAGTGAGCGCAACCGCGCTCACGAACGTGCGGGTGTTCGACGGGGTGCGGCTCGGCGAGCCCACCACCGTCGTCATCGACAACGGTCTGATCGCCACCGGCTCGTCGGCTGACACCGAGGTCGACGGGCAGGGCGCCGCGCTGCTGCCCGGGCTCATCGACACGCACGTCCACGTCACCGAGGTCGCGCACCTGGAGGTCGCGGCCCGGTGGGGGGTCACCACGATGCTCGACATGGGCTGCTGGGACGCCCGCATCCCCGGCAAGCTCAAGGGCCTGCCGGGCCTGCCCGACGTCCGCATCGCCGGCAACCTCGCCAACGCGCCTGGCTCGCACTTCGTCAAGCACATGGGCTTCGGGCCGTCCAGCACGGTGACGGGGCCGCAGGACGCAACCCGGTTCGTCGCGGACCGGGTCGCCGAGGGCTCCGACTACATCAAGATCGCCGTCGAGGACCCGAAGATCCCCGGCACGAAGGCGCTGAGCCCGCAGACCGTCGCCGCGGTCGTCGAGGCGGCGCACACCGCCGGACTGCTGACGATCGCGCACGTGGTCAGCGCCGACACGCTCACCGTCGCCATCCGGGCCGGCGCGGACATCGTCACCCACACGGCGCTGACCAGCGAGCTGGACGCCGAGTTCGAGGCGCTGCTGGCCCAGCGCCAGGTGGTGATCGTGCCGACGCTGACCATGATGGACGGCGTCGTGCGCAACATCGGCGGCAAGCTGATCATGCGGGTCCTGGGCACCGTGATTCCCGGGATGCGGATGCGGTACGACCATGCCACCGCCACCGTGGCGACCTTCCGCAAGGCGGGCATGACGGTCCTCGTCGGCACCGACAGCAACGACAACGTCAAGACACCCGCCCAGGTGCCCTACGGCGAGTCGATCCACGAGGAACTGCACCGGCTCGTGGCCGCCGGCCTCAGCCCGGCCGAGGCGCTGCGCGGCGCCACCTCGGCCGCCGCCGGCACGTTCGGCCTGTCCGACCGGGGCGTCATCGCCCCCGGCCGCCGTGCCGACCTGCTCCTCGTCGGCGGCGACCCGACCCTGGACATCGCCGCGACCCGCGACATCCGCGGCGTCTGGATCGGCGGCACCCGCACCCGCTAGGAAAGGCACCGACATGATCGTGGTCACCGCCGCCAACGGCAACCAGGGGCGGCTGCTGATCCCCAAGCTGATCGAGGCGAAACTGCCGGTCCGGGCGTGCGTGCAGTCGGCGGCCTCGGCCGACCGGCTGCGCGCCCTCGGGGTGCCGGACGTGGTCGTCGGCGACGTCAGCGACCCCGCGGTCGCGGCCCGGGCCATGCGCGGCGCGCAGCAGGTCTACCACATCGGCCCGACCCTGCACCCGCGCGAACGGGAGATGGGGCTGACCGTGGTCGACGCGGCCCGCGCCGCCGGCGTGCGGCACTTCGTGTTCAGCTCGGTCCTGCACGCCATCACCACCGACCTCGTCCAGCACGAGATCAAACGCGACGTCGAGGAGCACCTGCTGTCCTCCGGCCTGGAGTTCACCATCCTCCAGCCGGCCAACTACATGCTGCCGCTGAAGCTCAAACCGGTCTTCGCCCGGGGCGTGTTCGAGCTGTCCTGGTCCCTCGAACGCCGCCAGTCCATGGTCGACCTCCACGACGTCACCGACGTGGCCCGCACCGTCCTCGCCGAAGGCGAGCGACACTACGGCGCCACGTATGAGCTGGTCGGGCCCGGCCGGTACACCGCGCACGAACTCGGCGACATCATCGCCCGGGTGCTGCAGCGGCCGATCGAGGTGCGGCAGATCGACGCCGACACCTACCTCAAGGCGTGGGTGGGTGACGGCGACCCGGCGCAGTTCACCCACCAGATCCGCGTGCTGCGGTCCATCACCACCCGCTACAGCAGCCACGACTTCGTGGGCAACCCCAACGTGCTCACCTGGCTGCTCGGCCGCTCACCCACCACCTTCGAAGCCTACGTGCGCCGCCACGCGAACGGAGCCACATGAACCTCACCGGCAACACCGTCCTCATCACCGGCGGCGGCAGCGGCATCGGCCGCGGGCTCGCCGAGGAGCTGCACCGGCGCGGCAACACCGTCATCGTCGCCGGCCGGCGCCTCGAGGCCCTGGAGCAGGTCGCGGCGGCCAACCCGGGCATGCGCTGCGTCCGGTTGGACGTGTCCGACCCGGCCTCGATCGCCGCCGTGGTGCCCCGCCTGATCGCCGAGCACCCGTCGCTGAACGTGGTGGTCAACAACGCGGGCATCATGTTCGGCGACGACCCCGCCGAGCCGATCGACGACGCCCAGCTGACCGCGATCGTGGCCACGAACCTGCTCGGGCCGATCCGGCTCAACTCGGCGTTCATCACCCACCTGCGGGCGCTGCCGTCGGCCACGATCATCAACGTCAGCTCGATGCTCGGCTACGCGCCGCTGGCCTCCTCGACGTTGTACTCCGCGACGAAGGCCGCCCTGCACTCCTACACCCTGGCGTTGCGCTACCGGCTGCAGGGCACCACCGTGGCGGTGCTGGAGATCGCGCCGCCCTACACGCAGACCGCCCTCATGGACGTGAACCTGACCGACCCCAGGGCGATGCCGCTGGAGGAGTACCTGGCAGAGACCATGGAGGTGCTCGCCACCGACGAGGTCGAGATCCTGGTGCGGCGGGCGGCGCTGCGGCGCGACGTGCAGCGTCCCGACGAGGTCGGGGTGACCCAACGCTTCAACGACCTGATGAGCGGCTGACCGTTTTGGGTTACCGGCACCTGCTTCCCTTGGTTCCGTTGCGGGCCGGCTGTCCGAAAATGTTCAGAACGGCGCCGGGCCGGTGCCCGCCAGGGACATCAGCACCTGGGTCGCGAGCAGCCGCCGCACGTTGGTGACGGCGACCGTGCCGATCTGCTCATACGGCAACTCCAGCTGCAGCCCGTCGGTCGCGTTGCGGACCTCCGCGTTGACCTCGTTGGGCCGGAACGTGCCGCTCCAGCCGTTGAGGTTGCCGCGATTGTTGGTGCCGAGCGAAGCCATGCCGGTGACCCGTGCCCCGTTGGCGAGGATCAGCGTTGCAGGTCCCGAGTAGGTGGTCATATGTATGACCGTATCGGCTGGCGCCCGCCCGGGTCCACGTATGCCCCACGCACGCTCCTTCGTCGCCCGTCTGAGGTCGGCCTGAAGGTCCTCCACGTCACCCTCGGCGGAGCGGGTCGCGCCGGTCGGCGCGACCCGCCGAATGCACCACGACTCCGGCGACAAGTCCATCGACTCGCACCGATGGCGCTCCCTAGTGTCGGTCGGGCCCGGCACGACCGGGCCGACCAGCGAACCGAGGAGCCGGCAATGACAGGCCAGCGCAACGATCCGCACGACACCACCGACGAGACCCGCACCGGTGGACCCGCACTCACCCGCAAGCAGCTGCTGCGCGCCGCGCTCGTCGCCGCGCCGCTGCCGATCCTGCTCGCGGGCGTCCCGGCGCTCGCCCGGGACGGCGCCGCCGGGGAGAACCTCGAACCGACGCCGATGTGCGACGACGGCGACGACGAGACCCCGCCGCAGATGGAGGGCCCGTACTTCAAGCCGAACTCGCCGCAGCGCACCGCGATCGCGGCCGGGCTGCCCGGCACCAGACTCACCGTGTCCGGCTACGTCTTCGGTACGTCGTGCCAGCCGATCGCCGGTGCCCTGCTCGACTTCTGGCAGGCTGACAACGCCGGCGCGTACGACAACGTGGGGTACCGGCTGCGCGGGCACCAGTACACGAACGGCCAGGGTGCGTTCAGCCTCACCACGATCGTGCCCGGCCTGTACCCGGGACGGACCCGCCACCTGCACGTGAAGGTCCAGGCTCCCGGCCAGCCGATCCTCACCACGCAGCTGTACTTCCCGGGCGAACCACGCAACTCGACCGACAGCCTCTACGACCCGCGGCTGCTGATGACGGTCCGCTCCGTCAGCGGCGGCCGCGAGGCGACGTTCGACGTCGTGCTCGACGTGCCGGGCGTCCCGCCGACCACGCCCCCGACCACGCCGCCGTCGACACCCCCGAGCACGCCGGGCGGGACCTGGGCGGCCGGGCAGACCTACGCGGCCGGCGCGCAGGTCACCTACGGCGGTGTGGCGTACCGCTGCCTGCAGGGACACACCGCGCAGCCCGGCTGGGAGCCGCCGAACGTGCCCGCGCTCTGGCAACGCCTGTGACCACCCGGCCCGCGGTCCGGCAACGCCTGTGACCACCCGGCCCGCGGTCCGGCAACGCCTGTGACCACCCGGCCCGCGGTCCGGCAACGCCTGTGACCACCCGGCCCGCGCTCCGGCAACGCCTGTGACCACCCGGCCCGCGCTCCGGCAACGCCTGTGACCACCCGGCCCGCGCTCTGGCAGCGCCTGTGACTACCCGGTCGCCAGGAAGGGCCAGACCTCGTCCCAGCTGACCTGGAAGTCGTGTCCGGCGAGCTGCACCCGGAACAGCTCCACGTCGCCGGGGCGGGCGGGCAGCACCGCGGCGACCCGCCGCCGGTCGCCCGGCCGCCCCGGCAGGTGCACCTCGTCGCCGACCGCGGGCACCGGCGGCATCTCGTAGCACAGCAGCCGCCGCCGGAACGCCGCCGTCCGCCACTCCGGATCGGACCGGCACACGGTCGGCACGTCCGGCACCGTCCCGGGCACCGGGTGCGCGGCGAGGGCTTCGAGCAGCTGCGGGCCGTGGTACCGCCAGGGCCGCCGGCCGGGCAGGGTCAGGTCACCGTCGAGGTGCCGGACGGCCCGGTCGGCGACCACGGCCGGCTCGGGCAGCAGCCCGTCGAACCAGTGCCAGGTCCGCTGGCCCCCGGTCCCGGGCGGCTCGATCACCGTCGACCAGCCGCGGTCGCTGCCCCACTCGACGGCGAAGCAGGGCGTCGCCGGGTGCGCGCCGACCGCCCGGGCCAGGTCGATCACCAGCCGGCCGCGCAGGTCGAGCCCCGGCCGGTCGAGCTCCCGGCACAGCACGGCGACGCCCCGGTCTGCGAGCGCCCGCTCCACGGCCAGGAGGTATCCGAACTGCGGATATCGGTCCGGGTCGGGTTCACCGGCCGCGGCGCGCAGCGCCATGATGCCGGCGGTCACCTCGAGCAGCCGCGGGACACCGTCGCCCCAGCCGGCCACCAGGGTGCGCGCGGCCAGGTCGAGCTCGAACCCCTCGACGTCACGGACGGCCGCGAGGACGATGAACGCCTCAGCCCGCCGCACCGTCGACACGCCGGCAGATCCTACCTGTCCGTGGCCCGCTTGCCGTTCCCACGGCCCGCTTGCCGTTTCATGGTAAGTCGATAGAGTTTATAGGTATGTCGATCGACCTCACCGATGAGCACGTGTACGACGCGCTGCGCACACGCCAGTGGCTGGCCGGCGAGGCCGACGCGCGCGGCCTGTCCCGCCGGCACCTGCTGCGCCTCGGCGCGGCCGCCGCCGTCGCCGCGCCACTGGTCGCCGCTGCCGCCCCGGCCGCTGCCGCCGCTGAACCCGCGCCGGCGCCCACCGGGCCGATCCGCAAGCCGCTGCCGCCGGAGTTGTTCTACCCGTTCGGCACCAACGCCGAGACCCGCTGGGAGGCGATGGCCGGCCAGGGGTACTACACGCCCACCGACCGGTTCTTCGTGCGCAACCACACCAGCACCCCGACGATCGACGCGAAGACGTGGCGCCTGGAGCTGTTCGGCAGCGGCCTGCGGCACGGTCCCGTCGAGCTGTCGCTGCGGGACCTGCGCCGGCTGCCGAGCGTCACCTACGACGCCGCGATCGAGTGCACCGGCAACGGACGCAGCTTCTTCACCACCCAGCAGGGCCAGACGGTCAGCGGCACCGCCTGGAAGCTCGGCGCGGTCGGCGTCGGCCGCTGGCGCGGGGTGCGGCTGTCCACTGTTCTGCACCGCGCCGGGATCCGCCCCGACGCGGTCGACGTGCTCCCCGAGGGCCTCGACGACGAGTGGGTCACCGGCGGGGTCAACCTCGGCCGGGTGCGCCGCCCGCTGCCGGTCGCCAAGGCGATGCGGGACGTGCTGCTGGCGTACGAACTGAACGGCGAACCGCTCCCGCCCGACCACGGCTACCCGGTGCGGGTGGTGGTGCCGGGCTGGATCGGCATCGCCGCGATCAAGTGGCTGGGCCGCATCGAGGTGTCCACCGCCCCGCTGTTCTCGCCGTGGAACACCCAGTTCTACCGGTACTTCGGCCCCGGCTACCCCACCGAGGGCGAGCTGCTCAGCCGGCAGGTGGTGAAGAGCGCGTTCGAGCTGCCGTGGCAGGCCACCCTCGCCGCCGGCCGGACTCAGGTGCTGCACGGCCGGTCGTGGTCCGGCAACGGACCGATCCGCCGGGTCGAGGTCAGCACCGACGGCGGCACCTCCTGGCACCCGGCGACGCCGAACGGCCGGCGCGGCGGAGTCTGGCAGCAGTGGAGCTACCGCTGGCGGCCGACCGGCCCGGGCGCCTACACACTGCGGGCACGGGCGGTCGACGTGACAGGCACGAGCCAGCCCGACGTGACCCCGTTCAACACCCTCGGCTATCTCTTCGACGCGGTCGTCGCCCACCCGGTAACGGTCGCCTGAGCCTCCGCCGCCCGGGCCGGTTCCGGTTCAGCCGACCCGGGCGGCGGTGTCGCATCCGCGCGACTGGCAGGTCTCGTCCGCCGGAGTGGCAGGGTCCCCATCCGCGTGAGTGGCAAGGTCCCATCCGCCGTAAGCGGCAAGGTCTCGTCCGCCGCGAATGGCAGGGCCCCGTCCGCGTGACAGACAAGGTCCCATCCGCCGTAAGCGGCAAGGTCTCGTCCGCCGCGAATGGCAGGGTCCCCATCCATCGTGAGCGGCAAGGTCCCATCCGCCGTGAGCGGCAAGGTCCCATCCGCCGCGATGGCAGGGTCGGTCCCCATCCGCCGCGATGGCAGGGTCCCCATCCGCCGTGAGCGGCGAGGCCTCCCCCTCCTAGCAAGGACCGGTGACGACCCCGTGTTCCCAGGCCCAGGCGGCGATCTCGACCCGGTTGCGCAGGCCGAGCTTGGTCTGGATGCCCGACACGTGGCTCTTGACTGTGCTCAGCGAGATGAACAGCTCGGCGGCGACCTCCAGGTTCGTGCGTCCCCGGGCGATCGAGCGCACCACGTCGGTCTCCCGGTCCGTCAACGGTTTCGCGGCCTTCGCCGGTGTCGCCGGCACCGCCATGGAGCGCAGCAGCCGCACCGTCACCGACGGCGAGATGAGCGCGTCCCCGGCGTGCGCGGCCCGGACCGCCTCGACGAGCAGTGCCGGCCCGGCGTCCTTGAGCAGGAAGCCGGTGGCACCGCCCCGGATTGCGCCGTAGACATACTCGTCGAGGTCAAATGTGGTGACCACGACGACCCGCAGCGGGTCGGCGACACCGGGCCCGGCAAGCGCCCGCGTCACCTCGAGACCGTCGGCGCCCGGCATGCGAATGTCCACAAGCGACACGTCGGGCCGCAGCCGGCGGGCAAGGTCGATCGCCGTAAGACCGTCGGCCGCCTCGGCGACCACGGCGATGTCCTGTTGGTGCTCAAGAATCATCCGCAGCCCGCCACGGATCATCGCCTGGTCGTCGGCGATCAGCACCCGGATCGTCATCGCACACCCGTCAGCGGGACCGTGCCGTGCACCCGCCAGCCGCCGCCCGGCCCGGGCCCCGCCGACAGCTCGCCGCCGAGTGCCTCGACCCGCTCGCGCATGCCGACGATCCCGTATCCACCGTGGACGGTCGCGGGGCCGTCGGCACCGTCGTCGGCGACGAGCACCTCGACCGATCCGTCCACTTCGGACAACTCAACGGTGACGCTGCGGGCCTGCGGCGCGTGCCGGATGACGTTGGTCAGGGACTCCTGCACGAGCCGGTGGACCGCACCGGTCACTTCCGCGGGCCAGTGCTGCTCATCCTGCGGCAGCTGCAGGTGTACGGCAGGCCCGACCTGCTCGAACCGCCTCACGAGGTCGGCGATCCGTTCGGGTCCCGCCGCCACCGCCCAGCTGCCGGGGTCCTCGGCCGGGTCGTCGCGAAGCACCCCGACGACCCGGCGGACCGCGGCGAGGGCATCGGCGCCGGCGGCCTCGATCCGGGCGAACGACTCCCCTGCCTTCACCGGGTCCTCGCAGACGACCAGCTGCGCCGCCTGGGCCTGCACGACGATGCCGGTGACGTGGTGGGCGACGACGTCGTGCAGCTCGCGGGCGATGGTGAGGCGTTCGTCGCGGCGGACCGCCTCCACCGCGGCCAGCCGGCGCGCGTCGAGCAACCGCAGCACCCCGCCGGTGAGGACGCCGCCGGCCCAGGCAAGCCCGCCGAACACGGTGACGGCGAACGCCCCGGACGAGCCCGGGTGACTGAGTGCGCCGACGGCGACCACCGCCAGGCCAGCCGCGGCGACCGTCACGACCGTGCGGACCGGCGCGACCCGCGTCACCGACCCGACGAGGACGGCGAGGGCGAGGGCGGTCGCCGGCCCGGGCTCGGCAGGCAGCCCGGCCACCTGCGCCGCGGCCACCGCCGCCGCCGCGACGGCGAGCCCGACTACCGCAGCCCGCGCCCGGCCCCGGTGCCGCAGCAGGGCAGCCGCGCCGACCAGGGTCCCGGCGGCAGCGCCGGGCAGGAAGTAGGCGCCGCCCCAGCTGGCCGCGATCGCCACCGCCGTGCCGGCCACAACCATGGCGAGCGCGACGGCCAGTCCGAGGTTTCCGACGAGTCTCACGCGATCAGCGTACGAGGGCTGGGATCGCGGCGGACCGGTCAAAAGTACGGCCGGGGCGGCCCGTCTCCGGACCGATGTGTGCCGGCAGCGCGCCGCCGACGATGGGCGCATGGTCATTTCCGGCACCACCCCGGCCCTCGCGGCCGAGGGCCTCACCAGACGCTACGGGCGGCGGGTCGCCCTCGCCGACTGCACGCTGCGGATCCCGCCCGGACGGGTCGTCGGGCTCGTCGGGCCCAACGGCGCCGGCAAGTCGACGCTGCTGCAGCTCGCCTGTGGTCTGCTCGCCCCGACGTCGGGGACCGTGTCGGTGCTCGGCGCCCGGCCGGGGACACGGCTGGACCGGGTCGGGTTCGTCGCCCAGGACACGCCGGTGTATGCGGCGCTGAGCGTCGCGGACCATCTGCGGCTCGGCGCCCGCCTCAACCCGGCCTGGGACGCCGCGTTCGCCGCCCGCCGGGTCGCCGCGCTCGGCCTCGACCCGAGGCAGCGCGCCGGCCGGCTCTCCGGCGGGCAGCGGGCCCAGCTGGCGCTGACCGTCGCCGCCGCGAAACGGCCGGAGCTGCTGATCCTCGACGAGCCGGTGGCCGCGCTCGATCCCCTTGCGCGGGAAGGGTTCCTGCGCACGCTGGTCGAGTCGGTGGCCGAGCTGGGCGCGACCGCCGTGTTGTCCTCGCACCTGCTGTCGGACGTCGAGCGGGTCTGCGACCACCTGGTCGTGCTCACCGGCGGCCGGGTCCGGCTGGCCGGCGACGTCACCGCCCTGCTGGACGCCCACCACCGGGCGACGGCCCCGCCGCCGGGCGCCGACGTCGTGCATGGTGCGGTGGTGCGGGGACCGCTGAAGGCCGGGACCGGCGCCGGACCGGTCCAGCTGGAGGAGCTCGTCCTGGCATACCTGCGCAGCGAGGGGGACCCGCGATGACCTGGCTGTCCTGGCGGCAGTTGCGGGCGCAGCTGCTGGTGACCGGTGTCGCTCTCGCCGTGCTCGGCGCCTACCTCGTCGTGCTCGGCACGCAGATCCGCAGCGGGCATCACGACGCCGTCGCGTCCTGCGGTGATGCGTGCGGCTCCGCGCTGCGGGAGTTCCAGTCCCGCTTCCAGGGGCAGCTGTATCTGCTTGACGCGCTGCTGCTGGTGACGCCCGCGCTGCTCGGCATGTTCTGGGGCGCGCCGCTCGTCGCCCGGGAGCTGGAGACCGGCACGCACCGCCTGGTGTGGAACCAGAGCGTGTCCCGGCACCGTTGGCTGGTCGTGCGGCTTGCCGTGGTGACCGCGACCGCGGCGGCGCTGACCGGGTTGTTCAGCCTGCTGCTGACCTGGGCCGCCAGCCCGTATGACGCGGTCGCGGCGGACCGGTTCACCGCCCTGCTGTTCGGTGCCCGTAATCTCGTGCCCGTCGCGTACACCTGCTGCAGTGTCGTGCTCGGCGCCTTGGTGGGGCTCGTGCTGCGCCGGACCGTGCCCGCGATGGCATTGACGGCGCTGCTGTTCGCCGCGATCCAAGTCGCGGTGCCGACCGTGGTCAGGCCGCACCTGGGCACGCCGGTGCACAGTTCGCAGGCAATGTCCGCGGAGGCGATCCGGAACCTGAGCTTCCTCGGCGCACAGGCGGACGTGGAGGGCCTCAGCGCGCCGAACGTCTGGGTGGTGTCGAACAGCAAGCTGCTGACCGCCGACGGCCGGACCGTGGACCTCGACCGGTACCACGGCTGTTTATCCGGCCAGTTCGACGTCATGGCGCAGTGCGTGGCCGCCTTGGACCTGCACGTCGACGTGGCGTACCACCCGGGCGGGCGCTACTGGCGGTTCCAGTGGCTGGAGTCGCTGCTGTTCCTCACCGCGGCGCTGGCGCTGACCGGCCTTGCGCTCTGGCGGATCAGGGTCGCATAGGCTGGGCTGGTGGACGCCTATCTCGAGCGCATCGGTGTGCCTCGGCCCGCCGCTGCCGACCTCGCCACGCTGCGGGTGCTGCAACGCGCGCACCTGGGTGCGGTGCCGTTCGAGAACCTCAGCGTCAAACTGGGCGAGGAGATCGTGCTGAGGCCCGCCGCGCTCGTTGCGAAGATCGTCGACCGGCGGCGCGGCGGCTTCTGCTACGAGCTCAACGGTGCGTTCGCCGCGCTGCTCACCGATCTGGGCTACGAGGTGACCCTGCACTCCTGCCGGGTGTGGACGGGTCGGCGGTTCGGCGTGCCGCTCGACCACATGGCGGTGCGGGTGCAGCTCGACTCGCCGTACCTCGTCGACGTCGGGTTCGGCAGGTTCGCGCACTACCCGTTGCGGTTGGACACCATCGACCCGCAACCCGACCCCGGCGGCGTCTACGAGGTGATCCCCCAGGGGCCCGACCTCGCCGTCCGCGGCGACGGCACCTGGGAGTACCTGCTCGACCAGCGCCCATACGAACTGCTCGACTTCACCCCGCTGGCCTGGTGGCACCGCACCGCACCGGAGTCGAACTTCACCAGGAAGCTGACCTGCTCGATCCTCACCGGCACCGGCCGGGCCACGATCAGCGGCCGGACCCTCATCACCACCGTCGGCGCCGACCGCATCGAACGCGTCCTCGACGACGATTCGGAGATCCTGGCGGTGTACCGCGACACCTTCGGCATCACCCTCGACGCCGTCCCGGCGGCCATCGCGGGCTGACCCCTGCGGCCAGTTCCGGCGCGCAGGGCCCCCGCGCCGGTCGCGGGGGCCCTGCGGCGGTCACGGTCAGGGGACCCTGCGACGGTCACGGGGGCCTGCGACGGTCGCGGGGGGCCTGCGGCGGCCTATGCGATTCGCAGGTCGTCGATCGCCCAGTACCAGTTGTTGCTCGCGTCGTAGTAGCGGAACTTGACCACCATCCGCGTCGCGCCGGCCGGCACCGCCACCGTGAGCGACTCGACCTTCGCCCGGGCGTCCGCGGTGTAGCGCTTGACCAGGACGTCGGCGCCGCCGTTGAAGGACACGAGGACGTCGGCCTTCTGGGCGCCCTCCTGCCGGTAGTGCGTCACGTAGTTGAGGCGGACCGTGGTGCCGGGGCTCACGGTGTACGACGGGGACAGCAGGGTCGAGTCGAAGCTCGTGCCGCCGGACTTGTCGTTGAACTCGTCGGAGTCCGCGACGGCGAACACGCCGCGGGTGCGCATCGCGTTCTCCCGTTCCTGGCCGCTCTGTGCCCGGCTCCAGAACTCGTCGGTCGCGAAGGTCCATCCGCGCCATTCGGTGACGCCGCCCGACGGCATGCGGCTGCGGTCCACCGACCAGCCGGCCGGGGCGTTCGGCGTCCAGCCCTTGAGCGACGCGGGGATGCCGGTCTCGTCGACGCGCGTCTGCAGCGACGGTGCCAGGGTGTCGAACGCGTCGGTCGAGCGGGTCGAGACCGGTTTGCCGTCCAGTGCCGCGCCGACGCCGAAGTGCGCGAGGGCGCTGGACGCGACATCGGCGAGCCGGGTGTCGACCGGCCGGGCGCCCGCCGCGACCCCGGCGCCTTTGGCCAGAACGAACGTGCGTCGCTCGTCGATGCCGCAACCGCCGTGGCCGCCGCCGGGCGAGAGGTGGCCGTGGTCGGTGGTCACGATGACCAGCCAGTCCTCGGAGGCGTAGGTGGGGCGGGCCGAGATCGCGGCGAGCAGCTGACCCAGCTGCTGGTCCTGCTTCTCGATGGCGGTCCGGTACGCCGTGCCGGTGCCACTGGCGTGTGCCACGACGTCGGTGTTGCCCAGATACACGAAGGAGGCGTCCGGGTTCTCATTGCGGAGCCGGTTCACCGCGTCATTCGTGATCTTGACGTCGGCGCTGACGTAGCCCTCGGCGTCGCCGTCGAAGGTCACCCGGGTGTCGATGGCGGCGCCGAAGGTGCCCTGGGTGTGCAGCACGGCCCAGTCGACCGCGGAGTAGGTGCGGTAGGCCGGGTTCGCCTGTTCGAGGCGGGTGAGGAAGTCGGGGTATGTCGCGTACTGCTTGCCCGCGAAGCTGTTGTCCTTCACGCCGTGCTTGTCGGGGAACACGCCGGTCGCGATCGTCGACCAGCCGGGCCCGCTCGACGAGGCGGCGACGCCCGGGCAGTACACCAGGCTCTCGCCGAGCGTGCCGGCGGCGGCGAGGCCGTCGAGGTTGGGCGCGTTCGCCGCGACGACTCCCGCCCAGTTGAGCCCGTCCATGCCGACGACCAGCAGCTTCTTGGTCCCGGCGGCGTGCGCGGGGACGGCTACGGCGACGGCTCCGGCGAGCGCCATGCCGGTGGCCAGCGCGCCGGCCAGGACGGTCCTTCGGATCGATCGTTGCATCGGGTACCTCCGACTCGGGGGTCACGTCGCAACGATCGAAATCAATGAGGATGAACGACATCACTCCGGCGGGCGGGTTTCCGGATAACAGGTCCGGACCAATTTGGTCGGATGAGGAGCAGTGCGGTCGCGCCGGCGGCGAGGTACAGCGCGGCCTGGAGGTCGAGCATGGGCATGATGCCGATCCGGTCGGCGAGCAGGCCGGCCGCCAGCATCCCCACGCCGCTGCTGCCCTCGAAGATCGCGCCGAAGACGCCGAACACGCGCCCGCGCACCTGGTCGGTCGTCTCCTGCTGCAGCAGGCTGATGAGCCCGGTGAGCATCGCGATCCCCGGCGCGCCGACCAGGATGAACAGGGCGATGTAGACCGGCAGCGCGTCGGTCACCGCGGGCCCGTTCCACACCGCGAACGACAGCAGCCCGAACGCCCCGGCTCCGGCGGCGACGAGCGTGGCCGGCCCCGGGGTGCGCCGCGAGGTGGCCAGCAGCAGGCCCAGGCCGATCGAGCCGATCGCCTGGACGCCGCGCAGCAGGCCGGTCTCCGTGGCGCCGCCGCCGAGCTCGCGGACCACCCACACCACGAACAGCACGACGAAGATGCCCTGGGCGCAGCCGGCGAGGGCGGCGATCGCCAGGCCGATCCGGATCCGCCGCCCGCCGAACGCGATCCCGCCCGCCGGCTTCCTGCCGGTCTCGGCGACGGCTCTGGTACCCGTGGCGATGCCCGCGATCAGCACCGCCGCGACGGCGAACGTGACCAGGTCGACCACCACGATGACCGGCAGGCCGCTGAGGGTGAGCAGCAGCCCGCCCAGCGCGCCGCCGACCAGCCGCCCCAGGTTCTGGTTGAGCCCGACGAGGGAGTTCGCCGCCACCAGTTGCTCCTGCGGGACCAGGGTCGGCAGGAGCGCGTTCTTCGCCGGGCCGAACAGCGTGAGCATGGCCGCCTCGACGGCGATCACGGCGTACAGCACGGGCAGGTCGCCGCGGTCGTGCACGAGCAGCAGCGGCAGCAGCGCGACCGCCTGGACGGCCGTGATGCCGACCAGCATCCGGCGGCGGTCCCACCGGTCGGCGAGGTGCCCGGCGACCGGCCCCAGCAGGACCGCCGGGGCCAGCTCGACGAGGAACGCGAACGACGTCTGCAACGGCGAGCCGGTCAGCTGGAACACGAGGATCGGCAGGGCGACCAGCAGCAGCCAGTCGCCGGTGTCGGAGATGAGCCCGGCCAGCCACAGCCGGCGGAACTCACGATGCGCCAGCGGACCCTGCCTCATGCGCCGTCCCCTTCGTTGAGTGGGAATCCGTGGAATCCGAAGTGGACCGTCTCGGCACCTTCGGGTGGGTCGTCGCGGGTGACGCCGATGTACGGGCGGATCAGCGCGTCGATCTGATCGCCGAGCGTGCGCAGCTCGGTGGGGGTGAGCCGGAGCGTGTACAGGCCGTACTGCTCGGCGTCGCGCCACTGCGCCGGTGACCGGTCGCGGCGGGCCAGCCGCTCGCGGACGAGACGCTGGTCGCGCTGGACGGCGAGGGCCGCGATCACCGCCGCCTGCTGACCGGCCGGCGAGCCGGGATCGGCGTCGGGCGGCACGTCGAAGCCGGTCACGAGGGCCCGCCACGGCCGCTCCCGCGCGTCGGTGGAGTCGTCCGGCGCGACGAGCCCCGCCTTGGCCAGTGCCCGCAGGTGGTAACTGCAGTTGGACGGGGTGTCGCCGACCGCCCGGGCGCACTGCGACGCGGTCGCCGGGCCACCGGAGATGAGATGGTTCAGCAGCTCGTAGCGCACCGGGTGGGCCAGGGCCCGCAGTGCCTCCGGCTCGGTGATCGTTCGTCGCGTTTCGCGCCCCACGCCTGCCACCTTTCTGAAAGACTCTTTCAGAGTGCCACAGGTGACGGCCGATGTAAAAGTGTCTTTCAGATATTGCCGGTCAGAACCTGTCCGCATCTGCTGGCATCGTTCGTTTGCAGGGGCACACGCCCGAAGCCGACGCTGAGGAGTCCATGTCATGAGCACCGACGTCACGCCGTTCCGGGTCGCCGTCGACCAGGCCGAGCTGGACGACCTGCGCCGCCGCCTCACCGGCGTGCGCTGGCCCGCCCAGGTGCCCGGCGCGGGCTGGAGCCGGGGCGTGCCGGTCGAGCACCTCAAGGACCTGGTCGAACGCTGGGCGACGAAGTTCGACTGGCGGGAGGTCGAAGATCGGATCAACCAGCACCCGCAGTACACCACCCGCATCGACGACCAAACCATCCACTTCCTGCACGTCCGCTCGCCGCGCGAAGGCGCGCTGCCGCTGTTGCTCGCGCACGGCTGGCCCGGCTCGTTCACCGAGTTCCTGCAGGTCATCGAGCCGCTCACGAACCCCGCCGACCCGGCCGACGCCTTCCACCTGGTCATCCCGTCCCACCCGAACTTCGGGTTCAGCGGCCCGGCCGGCGCCGGGTGGGACTCGTGGCGCGTCGCGACCGCGTACGCGACCCTGATGGCCCGCCTCGGCTACGACCGCTACGGCGCGCAGGGCGGCGACTTCGGTGCCTTCATCGCCCCCGACCTCGGCCGCGTCGACCCCGACCACGTCGTCGGCGTGCACGTCAACGCCGCCTCGGTCGGGTTCATCCCCTTCGGCGACCTGCCCGAGGGCACCGTCCTCACCGACGCGGAGCAGGTCCGTTACGACCGGATGCAGCAGTACCTCAACGACGAGAACGGCTACTTCCAGATCCAGGCGACCCGCCCGCACACGCTGGGCTTCGCTCTCGCCGACTCCCCCGTCGGGCAGCTCGCCTGGATCGGCGAGAAGTTCCACGACTGGGCCGTGCCGGCCGGCTCGATCGACGCCGACCACGTGCTGACCCACGCGACGCTGTACTGGTTGACGAACACCGGCGGCTCATCGGCGCAGATGTACTACGAGTCGATGCACTCCAGCCACTGGCCCACCCCGTCCACGGTGCCGACCGGCGTGGCGAACTTCGCCGAGGACATCGCGATCCGCCAGTTCGCCGAGCCGCTGAACACCATCACCCACTGGGCCGAGTACGACCGCGGCGGCCACTTCGCCGCCCTCGAGGTGCCGGACCTGTTCGTCGACGAGGTCCGCACGTTCTTCCGCACCGTGCGCTGACCGGCTACCGGATGCACCGGTAGCCCGCGGCCACCGAGGTGTCGCACAGATAGCACCACTCGGCCGGGACCGTCTCGTGGCCCATCGCCGCGTAGACGGTCCGGCTGGCGTCGTCGACCTTCTCCCAGACACGGGCGAAGTACCGTACGATCCAGCGATCCCCCTCCGGCCGCCAGCTCCACAGCGTCGCCTGGACGGCGGCATCCCCGTCGCTCCACCACAGCTCGGCCGGGCCGGTGGCTTCGGGCACCGGTGGTGGCAGCCACCGCTCGTCGACCATCGGCGGGACGTCCGGCGGCGTGCGGCAGGCGAACGTCTGGTGATGCCGCCAGTCCCGCACCTCGGCGAGCAGCGCGTGCTTCTCGATCCGCTGGTCGACGGACCGGTCGATGACGCGACACCCCCACTCGCCCAGATCCATGGTGGTGCTGCCGTCGAGGAGGACACCCACGCCGCAGGTCCAGTCACCGTCCACGATGCCACCGAACGCCAGCCCCAGCGCGGTGACGACGAAACGCCGTCCGCGGCGGACCCCGTGTTCCATGCCGTTGCCGACGAGCAGAGGGTACGACAGGCCGCCATACCGCTCCTCGAACCACACCAGGACGTCGGCGAGTTCGACGGGTGCCGGCGCCCCATCGGGAAGCACCGCAGCCGCCCGAACGGCGGCGGCGTCCAGGTGCGGACGCCGGATCGCGTGCCGCGCCAGGAACCGGCGGGCCCGCTCTGACAGGCCGGGATCGTCTAGCACGTATATGGCCGCCACGATATCAACGTCCGGCGGACTGACGCCGTCCCGAGGCTGCGGGCCACGCCCAGTCGTCGGCGATGCTCGCCGCGTCGGCTGAGCGAGATCGGCCCGGCCCACATCCCCCGCCGTTTCTGTAAGGCAACTGGGCACCGGTCGGATGCGGGTGTCTGCACCTGGTGCGTGACGCGATCAGTGAACGCCGGCGATCGTGCGGTCATCGGGCGGTTCAGCGAAGCGTGGTCTCCGGCGCCCGGGTCATGGCAGGGCGGTGGCCGCCCTCGGCAACCCCCGGCGACATGATCCTGCCAGGGACCGCGGTCGCGCGCACGACCCGCTGGGCTACGACCCGTTGGCTGCGACTGGCGGGCGATCGGCTCTGCCCTCAGCGGCCCGGCCACCGAGAGCGCAGACACCGCCGAGACAGCAGGCACCGTCGGTGAGCTCGATGCCGTGTAGGTCTCGCCGACGGCGCACGGATTTGGGGGCGGGCGGCTCCTCGTCGAAGACGGGCGGCCTGACTCGTCAAGGCCGGTCGCACCGGATGACTGTTGTGGATGGCCTGCCGATCGCCCGCTACCGGAAGGCGCTTCCGTCGGGCGACCGGGCGCGCTGTCGGGTCGAGGCAGGCGCGTTGCCCGCAGAGCCACCCAGCCCGGAGCGCCACGAACCGGTGCCGTGGCCGGGCCTCTACCTGACGAATTACTCGGCCGGCATCGCCCCGAACCACGGGACCTGCTGCGGCCCAGGCATCCCGACGATGTCCCACGGCGGGTGCACCCTCGCGCTCCGGGCACCTCTCACGCCCGGCACCCGTACGTTCACGCTCTGGACGGCCGGCCACTCCCACCAGCACAACGCGACCAACAACCGGATCTCGCTCACCTGCAAGGTGGACCACCTCGCCTGACCCCAAGCGACGGCAACCACCACGGCGAACGAAGGCGCCGGTCCCGGAACGGCCGACGGACGTCGCCAGGTCGCAATCGCACCGATGTGACGGCACAGCCGCAGCTGGAGCCCGCAACGGCAGCAACGATGTCCACAAGGGACAGAGCTCGACTCGGGGCAGCGAACCCGGCTCGTCCCGGATGTCCCGGCCGGTCTGCCGGACAAGCCAGGCGCCCACGGCGCCGGGTCCGTGCGGCGCGGACTCGGTCGCGGCGGCGCCGTCCGCAGCAGGTCCGGTCAGTGCGTCAGGGGTGACGACAGGTGCCGGCGGCGCGAGCGAGGTCGTGTAGACATGGCCCGCAGCGCCCGGTCGGCTCGGCGGATCGGCCGGCGCACCGGATCCGGCCCGGAACACATCGCGGTGTGCCGGCGCGCCGAAATCTGAGGCGTTGCCGCCACGACAGGCGTGCACAGGTGCAGATCGGGCTGCCCCAACAGTTGCCGCATGGACAAGCGCACCGCCAAGCGCCGAACGACCTGGCCCACCGGCAGCCGCCGCAACAGCGGGCGCTGGCCGAGCCAGGCCCGGACGCGCGCCCTCACCAGCCACCGGCCGGGCATGCGCCGCACAGGCAGACCCACCACTGGTCCCAGGACGAACCGGGACAGGCGCAGGACGAGCCGCCGCAGACGCAGGGCCAGCGGGCGCAGACACAGGACGCGCCGGCGCAGGACGGGTTGGCGCGCGGGGTGGGGTGGAGACCGCCGGGTTCCGCGGCGTGGCACGGACCGCCGGCTCCCGCTCGGCGGCCAGCTCGTCCAGCAACCGAGCGCCCCGCACCCGGGCCAGCTTCGTCGCGTGCCGGGTGGCCAGGCCGTGTGCCCGGGCCTCGGCGAACTCCGCCCGGACCCGCACCCGCTCCTCACGCCGGCGCCGGCGCTCGGCTCGGGCCGCCGCGAACCGTGCGTCCCAATCGACCGATTCGAACGACGTGACGGCCCCGGAATCCGGTGCGTCCAAAGAGAAATACGGTCTGGGCACGTGCCGCCTCCCCCCGGTAGGCGCTACCCCTCAATTCTCAAGGCGGTGCAGCCCCACGTCCAGCGCCATGACCCACCGTGAGCCAGGCAACACGCAGCGGGCGTCCGGGCGGGAATCAGTCGGTGGCGAGTGCTGGGCGGCGGGTCTGGGTCCAGCGCCAGCCGAGCTGGACGAGCAGGGTCACCGTGACCGCGACGGTGAACGTGGCCGGGGTGCCGAGGCGTTCGATGAGGACCGCGACGAGCAGGCAGAAGACCGCGAAGCCCAGCAGGCCGCGCGGGACGCCCTGCAGGGTGCGCACGGCGCCGTCGGTGCCCTGCTGGGCGAGGACGAACGCGGCCACGACGCTCGTGGCGATCGGGAACGGGGCGAGGACGCCGGTCATCGACGGGCCGACGGTCGCCGCGGCCGTGGTCACCGTGACGACAAGCGCCGCGGTCGCCAGGGCCCGCCCGGGCAGGTCCCACCAAAGCCAAACCGGCGCCCCCGAAGGAGCCGAAGACGCCGAAGACGCCGAGGAAACCGAAGAAGACGAAGAAGACCCCGGCACCGGCGGGAAGGCCCGGAGAGCGAGCCAGGCGGTGGTCAGTACCACCGCGAACGCAGCAAACGCAGGAAGGTGCAGGCGCGCGAGCCCGAGGTCAAGGGCCAGCGTCACGAGCCACGCCACGGACAGCGCGCCGACCCAGCCGGTCCGGCGGGAGCACCAGGCGAACACGACCGTGAACGCCGCCAGGGAGACCAGGCCGAGCAGGGCCGACGACGCGGCCCGGGCGCCGAACTGGGGGCCCTGTTCGAGGCAGGTGACAAGGAGGATCGGGCCGGCGACGATCGGCAGGGCCACGAGGGTACCGGCGACCGGTGCGCCCCAGCGGCGGCCCGCGAGGGACGATCCGACGACGAGGAGCGGAGCCAGCAGCAACTTGAGCAGCAGCGTCACGAAGAGGGGGGTTCCTGTTCGGCCTCGACCTGGGTGTTCCAGTCGCGCTTGGAGGCCTGCCAGCCGTCCTCGTCGTGGCCGAGGCGCCAGTAGCCGGAGATGGACAGCCGGTCGAGGGGGACGCCGCGGTCCAGGCGCAGGTGCCGGCGCAGCTCCTTGACGAAGCCGGCCTCGCCGTGGACGAAGGCGTGCACGTCGTCGCCGTGCCACGTGGCGGCGGTGACCGCTTGGACGAGGGCCTCGCCGTAGGGACGGCCGGCGCGGCGCAGCCAGGTGACGCCGGGGATCTTCTGCTCCTCGCGGGCGTCGGCGACCTCGACGAACGCCTCGACGGTGGCGCCTTCGGGGATGCGTTCCAGGGCGGCGGCGATCGCCGGCAGGGCGCTCTCGTCGCCGGCGAGGAGGTGCCAGGCGGCGGCCGGGTCGGGGGCGTACTTGCCGCCGGGGCCGCCGAAGGCGATCTCGTCGCCGGGGCGGGCCGCGATCGCCCACTGCGCGGCGAGGCCGGTGTCGCCGTGGACGACGAAGTCCAGGGTGACCTCACGGGTGGACGGGTCCCAGTCGCGCACGGTGTACGTGCGGGTCACCGGCCACTGCTCGCGGGGCAGGTCGGCCCGGATCGCGGCGAGGTCGAACGGCCGCGGGTAGACGACCCCGGCGGGCGGGAACATCAGCTTCACGTAATGGTCGGTGTACTGTCCGGCGTCGAACCTGGCGAGGCCCTCGCCGCCGAGCACCACACGGTGCATGTTCGGGGTGAGCCGCTCGGTGCGCACCACCCGCCCGGTGTGTGCCTGCGGTGCCCGCCGCGCCGGTTGTTCTGCCATCACGTGCCAACGGTATACGCCGCGATCACCGGGGTCGGCGCCCCCCAGCATTCCGCCGTTGGTGTCAAGCTGTGACGAGCGGCGCCGCCGGAGTCATGCCCGTCTCCGGCGGCGCCGCCCACAAGCACATCTCAGGTGACCCGCCGTCGCAGCCACCAGAAGGACAACAGGGTCAGCAGACCCGCCACGGCAAGCAGCAGGCCCGTCTCGGCCAGTTGGAGTGGCCAGAAGCGGTTCGGTGGCTGGTACACCACCGACTGCTGCAAATTGAGCGCGCCGACCGCGGCCTCGCAGGCCTTCGGGGTGTCCGCGGCCCGGGTGCACGGCGTCGGGTCGTCCAGCCGGACGAACGGTGTGCCGTCGGGCTTGACGGTCTCGTTGGAGATCATCCACGCGCCCGGAAACTCGAAGTTGCCGACGACGCGCACCTCGCCGTCCGAGGTCATGCCCATCTCGGCGAGGTTCTCCATGTCCAGGGCGACGGTCGTGTGCACCGGCGGGATCAGCTGCTGCCGGAGGCCGAACGGCAGCAGGACCTGGACCGCGGCGACCACGGCCACCGTGACGGCCATTGCCGGGATGGTACGGCGCAGCAGCAGGCCCGCGGTGATCCCGACGGCGAGCGCGAACAGCGCGTAACCGACCGGCACGATTCCCCGGGCGCCGAAGTTCACCGGCTGCAACCGGTCCAGCGCGACGGCATCGATCGGGGACGCCCACCAGCCGAACGCGACGGTGGCCGCGCCGGCGAGGACGGCGGTCGCGAGCGCTACGCCGCCGAGCCTGACCGCGAACCAGCGGGTGCGGGTGATGCTCTGGTTCCATGCCAGGCGGTGGGTGCCGGTCTCGAGCTCCCGGGCCACGAGCGGCGCACCCCAGAACACCCCGACGATGACCGGCGGCAGCATCAGCACGGCGCTTCCGGCCAGGTACAGGTTGGCCGCGTACCCCCGCCGCACCTGCGACAAGAACGTCTCGGCCGAGTTGCTCACCTCGCGGAGGTCCACGATGTGCGACGCGGTCAGCGCCAGCGCCGCCAAGAGGAGCAGGACCACGGCCCCGAGCGCTTGGAACTGGACACGGAACTGCCGCCAGGCCATCCAGGTCATCGTTGCGGCTCCAGGACTCGGGTGCGGCCGGCGGCCTCGGTCAGGTACGCGAGGACCAGGTCCTCCAGGCTGAGCGACTCGACGACCCAGGCGGGGTCGTCGATCGGGGCGGTGCTGCGCACCACGAGCGTCGACTGCTTCGTGGTGTGCCCGGCGTAGATGAGCTCCTGCCCGCCAGGCAGCGTGGCCGGGTCGCAGCGGGCCCCGGTGAGCCGGTGGTGGGTGCCGACCAGGTCGTCGACCTCGCCGGCGACCTGGACCCGGCCGGCGGTGAGCACGATCAGGTAGTCGCAGGTCCGCTCCAGGTCGGCGATGAGGTGCGAGCTGAGGACGACGCTGGTCTCCTGCTCGGCGGTGAACTCCATCAGGCTCTGCAGGAACTCGCGCCGGGCCAGCGGGTCGAGGCTCGCCACCGGCTCGTCGAGGATGAGCAGCTGGGGGCGTTTCGCCACGGCGAGGGTCAGGGCGAGCTGGGCGCGCTGGCCGCCGGAGAGCCTGCCGGCGCGCTGCTCGGGGTCCAGGCCGAGCGCGGCGATGCGGCGCTCGGCGAGGCCAGCGTCCCAGCCGGGGTTGAGGTGGGCGCCGAACCTGAGGTGGTCGGCGATGCTCAACCCGGCGTACACCGGCGTGTCCTGGGCGACGAACCCGACCTGTGCCAACCGTGCGCCGGGCCGCGCACCGAGCACCGACAGGGTTCCCGACGTCGGCGTGAGCAGCCCGCAGGCGAGCTGCAGCAGCGTCGACTTGCCGGCGCCGTTCGGCCCGACGAGACCGACCACGCGACCGGCGGGGATGCGCAGCGTGCAGTCGGCGAGCGCCCGGCGCCGCCCGTAGCTCTTGGTGAGCCTTTCGGCGTGCAGCACGTCGGTCATGCCGCCACCTCCGCTGCGCTCCGGCGTCGGCCTGACCCGAAACCTGCGCCCACGATGACCAGCTCCTCGCTCCGCTGCGGGCCGGTCACGCCGCCACCTCCGCTGCGCTCCGGCGTCGACCTGACCCGAAACCTGCGCCCACGATGACCAGCTCCTCGCTCCGCTGCGGGCCGGTCATGCGCGGTCCCCGACCGGCTCGCGGAAGGTGCTGACGAACAGCGCCTCGATGCTCTCCTCGTCCAGCCCGGCGGCCCGCGCGTCGGTGAGCCAGCGGCGCAGGTCCCGGCGCAGCGGCTCGTGCGCGGCGAGGGTGTCGCCGCTCAGGGTCCGGGTCACGAACGTGCCGATCCCGGGGCGGGCCTGCACGAGACCCTCGTACTCCAGCTCGCGGTACGCCTTGAGCACGGTGTTCGGGTTGATCGCCACGCTCGCCACGACCTCCTTCACGGTCGGGAGGCGGTCACCCTCGACGAGCACGCCGAGGCGCATCGCCTGGCGCACCTGCTGGATCAGTTGCATGTACGGCGAGACCCCCGAGCGGGTGTCCAGATGGAACTCGATCACTGCCACCTCACTTCCACTAGCCTACTAGCACAATAGCCTACCATCCCTTTGTGTCAAGGGACGTTAGGATGCGCCGATGCCTGAAGACGACTGGGAAGCCCAGCTGGCACAGGGATTCGAGATCCTGCTGCGCGCACCGTTGTCCACCTTCGACCCGGACGCGACGTACGCCTTCCACCACTGGGACGAGGTCGTCTCCGACGAGTTCTTCGACGAGGGTCTCGACCTCGAGCTGCTCACCGGCGGGGCGATCGTCGGCGCACCGTTCGACGGGGTGCCCGTCCTCGCCGACACGGTCGAGGACGACGAACTGTCGTGGAAGGACTGGCGGGTCGACCTCGGCCGGTCGATGTTCCGCATCGACACCGACATCCCGAAGCTGGGCAAGGCCCGGCCCGGCACCCACGTCGGGCGGGTCCTCACCGCGCGGGGCCTGACCGTCGAGGACCTCGCCGAGGAACTGGTCCACCTCGACGCCCGCATCCACACCGACGGCACGGTGTTCGACGCGATGCGCCACGCGACGTGGACGATGGGCGGCCCGGACCGGCTGGTGCCGTTCGACCCGGACTGCGTCGTCGAGCCGAAGTGGGAGCGCCGCCTCACCCGCGTCGAGCACCCGGGGCTCCGCGACCACCTGCGCATGCTGTGCCTCGACGCGCACTCGGCCCGCTGCGCCGGCGCCCACTACGTCCGCACCCGCCACCGCGGGTTCGGCGGCATGCGCAAGGCCGGCGGCCGGGTCGTCGCGGCCTGGGAACTCGGTGAGGGCCAGGCGTACTCGGTCGTCACCGCACTGCCGAAGTCGTAGCGCGCGCCGGGGCACAGCGTCCGCCGGGAAACCGCGTGCGCGCCGGGTATACGGTCGACC
Source organism: Dactylosporangium cerinum (assembly GCF_042653625.1). Taxonomy (NCBI): domain Bacteria; kingdom Bacillati; phylum Actinomycetota; class Actinomycetes; order Micromonosporales; family Micromonosporaceae; genus Dactylosporangium; species Dactylosporangium cerinum. The sequence goes on from NZ_JBHSIU010000041.1 coordinate 581,226, forward strand.
GCCTACGAAGGGATGTGTCAATGGGATACGGCGTCATGGCCTACCGGGTCGACATCGAGAAGCTCAGCGCGCTGTGCGGCAGCGGCGACAACCAGATGCGGCGGGTGATCTGCGGCCGGTTCCGCACCGACATCACCCGGCTCAACGACGACCTCGACTGCTCCAACGACCGTGGCGCACCGTCGGTCTTCACCGCGATCGAACATCTCGTGATGGGCGGCGACAAGACACTTCCCGGCCACCTGTACGGCTACGGCTTCAAGTACATCGTCGAGTTCTCCGGCCGGTTCCTGAACAATCAGCACTTCTACCCGTGCCCGTCGTCGTACCTGGACAGCACCGTCGATCCGGCGCTGAAGGCCACCGGCGCCACGATCAGCATGTCGGACCTCATCTTCCGCGGCGCACCCGTCGACTTCCCGTCGCCGGACGACTTCCCCTCCATCGGGTACTGGACCGCGGACGAGGTCGCCGCCGCCGCCGAACCGCTGCAGTCCGGCACCACGGACGAGGTCCGCGCCGTCGCCGCCTGGACCGCCGACGCCGCCGCCGCGCACAAGGGCATCGTCGGCTTCTACCACTGACCCCGCCGTGAAGACGTTGACTGCCGCACGGGCGGCCCGGCTCGCGAGCACGGCGGCGGCCGGACCGGACAGGGGTGTGCTCGCCCGCCGGGCGTGGCGGCTGCTGCTCGCCGCCGGCGACGCCGGGGACCGCGAGGCGATCGACGCCGTGTGGCACCAGTGGCTGCGGGAGCCGCGGCAGGACGCGTTCGACGCCCTGCGCCGGTGGCGCCCCGGCTTCGTCCGCGAGGTCTGCAGCCTGGCGGTGTCGCCGACGGTGGGACCCGCCAGCCGGGCACGGATGGCGGCGATCTGCGTCGAGCAGGGGATCGCCCCGGACGACGCCGCCGAGCGGGTCGTGTTCCACCTGCTGACCGGCCAGTTCGAGAAGGTCCACGACAGCGACCCGGCGCTGCTCGCCGAGGGCTATCAGACCGCCGATCCCGCGCTCCGCGCCATGCTGCGCGACGCCCTCGCCGCCGACGGGGACTTCGACCTCCCCCGGATTCTCGGCGCGGACGACCTCACCGACGACGAGGCCGGATTCCTCGCCGGCCACTTCGCCGCGACCCGCGACTGGGACCGCCTGTGGCGGCTCACCACGGAACTGCCGGTGCGCGCGGCGGTCACGGCCGTGCGCCGGTTCGACGACTGGCGCCCCGACGACCCGGCGGGGCGGGCGCTGTTCGCGCGGCTGGCCCGCAGCGACCCTGACCTGATCGAAGCGGCCGAGCGGGAGCTGCGGGCGACGTCGGTCCGCATCCCGGTCGAGTCCCACCTGACCGCCGCGGCCTTCGCCCCGGACGGGCGCAGCATCGTGCTCGCCGCCGGCGACGGCAGGTGGCACGCCGACCCCGTGCGGCGCTACGCGCTCCCCGACGGCGGGCAGCTCGCGCAGTGGCCGGTCACCGTCCACGAGGGCGCACTGCTGGACCTCGGAGACGTGGTACTGCTGGAGGAACGCATCCACGGGTACCGGCTCGACGAGCTGACCGCCGGTGCGCGACGGACGCTGTTCTTTGCAGCGGCGCACCGGGGGACCGGCAACGGCCCGCCGGTCCAGGCCGACGACGGGTTCGTCACCACCATCGACGGGCACGAACTGCTCGTCGGCGCGGGCCGGCCCCTGACGGTGCAACGGATCCCGGCGCTGCGGCTGCCGCCACCGCGCTGGTCCCACTGCCGGCCGGTCGCCGCGGACCCGCGCAGCGGCAGGCTGGCCGTGGCCGGGCAGCGCAGCATCGCGGTGCTGGCCCCGAACCGGCAGGCGGTCGCGTGGACCGACGACACCCGCCCGATCGACGAGGCCGTGTTCCTGGATCCGGAGCAGCTCGTCACCAGCGACGGCGTGCACCTCACCCGCTGGGAGATCAGCGGTCGGCGGCTGGTGTCGGCGGCAACCCGCCCGCACGCAGGCCTCACCCACGTGACCGCGCTGCGCGACCGCGGGCAGGTGCTCGCCGTCGGGCCGCACGGGTTCGCGCAACGGACCCGGCTGAGGCTCTTCGACGCCGGGTCACTCGACCCGGCCGGGGAACTGCCGGCGCTGTTCGACCGTCCGGCATGGTGCGTGTGGGCGTCGCAGGACGGCGGGCGGATCGTGTGCTCCGACCGGGACGGCATCGCGCACGTGCACGACGTGGTCAGCGAGTCGGTCCTGGACGCCCTGACCCGCCCCGCGGTGCGGCTCGCCCCCGTCGACGCGGAACGGCTCGCCACCGCCCGCCGGCGCGCGACGGACGGGACCGGGCCCGAGGGGTGGCGGCGCGAGTACGGCCCGGCGGTCCACGAAGCCCTGGACGTGCTCACCGCGATCCTGCGGCACCGCTCACTCGTTGCATAGCCGAGGGGTTTTCGGGATGCGGCGACGGCACGTGCTGACCGGCGCCGCAGGTACCGTCGCGGCGGCGGCGATCGGCGGTGCCCAACTGGCGGACCGGCGCGGCGTCGACGTGACCGTGCCGGACGCGACACTCGGCAACGAACGCCTCGAACAGCGCCGCGCCGCCGCCTGGGGCCGTTCGGGCGTTCGCGGTCGTCACCGAGGGTTGGTAGGGACAGCCACACCCCCGTGCCTGGGGATGACGGGACGCCGTATCCGGGGGTCGACGGCATCGTGCCGGGGCACCCCGGATTGGGATCGTGGGCGCATCATCAGCCCTCGCATGTGGAGACCATCATGACCGGTCCGCAGCCCCTCCGTTGGCACCGCCCGCTGCTGTGGTTCGCGGCGGCCATGGGCCTGCTCACCATCGTCGCCGCCGTCGGCGTGTTCGTTGACGACCGGCTCGTTGTGGGCAGCCCGGCCTGGCTCAAGCCGTTCAAGTTTTCCGTCTCGATGGGGGTGTACGCCCTGACCCTGGCCTGGCTCCTCCGCGCCGCCCGGCGGGCCCGGCGCACCGGCTGGTGGGCGGGCACCGTCGTCGCGCTCGCCGCGACCGTCGAGATGTGCCTGATCGTGCTGCAGGGAGTCCGCGGCGAACCCAGCCACTTCAACAACTCCACGCCCTTCGACGAGGCGATCTGGTCGCTGATGGGCAACATGGTCGTGGTCCTGTGGACGGCCAGCCTCGTGGTCGCGATCGTCGTCGCCGTCCAGCGCGGCGGCGACCCGGTGCTCAAGTCGGCGGCCCGGCTCGGGTTCACCCTGTCGCTGGCCGGCATGCTGGTCGCGTTCCTCATGACCACCCCGACCAGCGAGCAGGACGCCGCCCTCGACCGCGGCGAGACGGTCGGCATGATCGGCGCGCACAGCGTCGGCGTCGCCGACGGCGGCCCGGCGATGCCGGTGACCGGCTGGTCGACCACCGGCGGCGACCTGCGCATCCCTCACTTCGTCGGCATCCACGCCCTGCAGGCACTGCCGCTGCTCGCCCTGCTCCTGGCCGGCGCCGCCCGCCGCTGGCCGACCGGTCCGTTCGGCTCCCAGCGGGCCGCGCGGGGTCTCGTGCGGGCCGCGGCGCTCGGGTACGCCGGCCTGATCGCCCTCCTGACCTGGCAGGCCCTGCGCGGCCAGCCCCTGCTCGAACCGGACGCCCGGACACTGCTGGCGGCGGGAATCCTCGCGGTGACGGTGCTGTGCGCCACCGGCGTCGCCGTCCGCCTCCGCGACCGGACGCCGATCCCCGCGGAGCCCGCACCGGCTCCGGCTATCGTCTGACGGTGACGAACGACGACCTCGAACTGGCCATCGCCGCCGCCGAAGCCGGCGCGGCGGTGGTCCGTTCGCATTTCGGAACCCACCTGGACCGCTACTCGAAGGGCGGCGGCGACTTCGCAACCGTCGCCGACATCGAAGCGGAGCGGGCGATCCTCGACGTGCTGCGGACCGCCCGCCCCGGCGACGCCGTGCACGGCGAAGAGAGCGGCCGCACGGGCGGCGGGGACCGCACCTGGCTGGTCGACCCGCTGTGCGGCACGCTCAACTACGCGGCCGGCGCCATGCTCGTCAGCGTCAACGTGGCACTGCGGACCCCCGCGGGCACCGCCGTGGCCGTGTCGGTCGACCCGTTCGCCCGCGAGGTGTTCTGGACGTCGGGCGGCCCCGCTCACGTGCGCGGCAACGGCAAGGACACGGTGCTCGTCCCGACCGCGCAGTCGGCGCTCGTGGACGTGAACCTCGACCCGCCGTTTCCGAACGGTCCGGCCTTCCATCCGGCGCGGCTGCTCGCCGACCCGACCTTCGGCGAACGGTTCCGCCCCCGGGTCGTCTCGACCACCCTCGCGGTCGCCTGGGTCGCCGCCGGCCGCCGCGCCGCCTACGTGACGGACGGCGACCTGCGCGACAGCGTGCACTTCACCCCAGGGATCGCACTGTGCGAGGCGGCCGGCTGCGTCGTGACCGACCTGCGGGGCCAACCGGTGCACACCGGAGCCGGCGGCCTCGTCGTCGCCGCCGATCAGCAGACCCACGCCACCCTCATCGAAATCATCGAGCGGCAGTTTCAGCACTGACCAACCCAGCGGATCCGCCTGCCTGGTCCCGCGACCTGCGCAACACCGTCCACCCCCGCCCCCAGGATCGCGCTGATCCGACGACCTGGTGTGTCCATACACGTCCACCAGTCGCACCATCGTGCGAACTTCGGTTGTGCCCTCGTCCGTTTCGGGCGGGGGCATCACTGCACCGGTCACCGGGGTCGTGTCGACCGCACGTACACCGGCACAGGGCCAACGGATCAGCTCGCGGAGCGCAGGTCCTTCATCTGGGACTCCTGTCGATCAACGCGCGTGGTGGACGTATCCACGAGACCGTCGAGGGTGGACGCCTGGTCACTGGTTCTTGTAGACCTTGAGTGCTCTTAGCACCGCCAGCGAGGTCGAGAGCTTCGTCAGGCGGGCGGATGCTGACTCAGCCTCCTTGATGTAGGACTCGGCATTGAGCTTGACCTCCTTCAGCGCGTTGCGAAGCTCGACAAGTTCGTCGAGGAACTCTTCAGGTAGCTCGGCAGTGAGCCAACTCTTGCGGCACTTCTGGCAGACCAGGCCGCGCCGGAACCATTGGATGTCTGAGTGGTCCCTGCGGTACCAGCGCTGCCCGGACGCGTACCCAAGGGACGATGGGTTGACGGCAGTGCACACCTGAACGGAGTTGCAGTTGGGGCACCACTTCTTGGTGCCGCCCTGGGTGACTCGTGCCATGGTCTCGTGATCCGTCCTAACCTGATCATGGCCGTGGCCAGCTACTCGCCACCCACCCGCCTCGGCCGCCGCGTCCGGTCACTGTGGAAGGGATCGCCGTAACGGCAGCGTGAGCGACCGCCCAGACCGGACTCTGGGCGTGGCACGGCCGCCGGCAGCGCCGACCGGTTGGTGGCCGCTCGCGCCTGGCGACTGGGCCAAGATCCTACGCGGCCGCACCCAGACAAGCTCCGGCCCGGGGTCCCCCAACCACCACCGCCGTAGCCTCCGGCCGAAGGCATCACGGGCGGCGATGTCAGTCACTGCCTGACCCACGAGCTCGCCGGCGTGTTCGATGTCGCCGAGGTTGTAGACGGTATCCGCGCGCCAGATGAGATACGTGGCCCGGTCACGGCTGCGCTCCTTCGGCTGCAACGCAAGCGATTGCGTCAGCCAATGACCGGTCGCCTGATGGCGACGCAGGAGCAGGTAGCAGGCCGCCACTTGTGCGAAGTACTCAGCTTGATCGAAGTGCTCGGCCCAGGACGGTGTGGGCTCCTCGTCCGCTCGTGACATCGCACGCTCGGCATCGATGAGCAGCCGTTCGCAGTCGAGGGTTTCGCCCAGGACCGCGTGCGTGCGAACCTGACGGGTCATCAGCACGTGGAACGGGTTGACCTGTTCGGCGTCAACGAACCGGACCGGCAGCCTGCCATGATCGTCCGTCATCGCCGCCTCCCCTCGGGGAGGAAGGCGTTGAGCATCGAGACGGCCCGCACGAAGGTCTGAGACGCCTCCGGCTCCGTGACCAGGGCTGTCGGTCAGCGAGTCGTGCAGATGGGCGACGAGTTCCACCACGAACCGCATCCGGACCACCGTCGGCGCGGGCAGCGTCAGCCCCGCACAAAGGGCTTCAGAGAACGGATCATGCTTGCCGAGTCGAGCAAGCATAGCGTCGACGCGACTCATCGGTTCGGTCATCGGGCCTCACTCCGCCCCGCGTGACCTGCGAAGACTCAGCGGCAGCGGATCAACCACCACCACCACGTTTGCCGGGTTCGCATCGCGATACCTCCGGCCCACCCAGGGATCGCGCGAACCCGACGACCTGCGCGACACCATGCACCCTCACCCCCGGGATCGCGCGGATCTGACAACCCGCGCGACACCATGCACCCTCACCCCCGGGATCGCGCGGATCTGACGTGCGCGACCCGCTCACCCTCACCCCCGGGATCGGGTGATGGTGAGCGGGTCGCCCGTGCTGATCCCAGCGCAGTTTGCCCGGGCGGAGGAGCGCGAGTGGGTCGATCGCGCTGTGCGGGGCCGCCGGCTGTGTCGTGGCCGAGCTGCCAAGGCAGCCGATGCGCACCCGAGCCGGCGGCCTCGACGTCGCCGCTGAGCAACAGACCCGCGCCACCACCCTCATCGAATCATCGAACGGCAGCTCCAGCGCTGACCAGTTCGCCGGCGGGCTGCTCGGGCTCGGCGGCCTGCAGCTTCTCGCCCTCGACGTCGATGTCGGGCAGGAGCCGGTCGAGCCAGCGCGGCAGCGCCCACGCACGCCGGCCGAGCAGTGTCATCACCGCCGGCACGAGCGTCATCCGCACCACGAACGCGTCGAACAGAATCGCCGCGGCGAGCGCGAACCCGATCGACTTGATGATCGCCTCCGGCGACAGGATGAAGCCGGAGAACACGCTGATCATGATGATCGCCGCGGCGGTGACGACGCGGGCACCGTGGCTGAAGCCGTTCACCACGGCCTGCTCCGGCGCGGCGCCGTGCACGTGCTCCTCACGCATCCGGCTGACGAGGAACACCTCGTAGTCCATCGCGAGGCCGAACACGATGCCGATGAGCATGACCGGCAGCAGGCTGACGATCGGGCCGGTCTGCTCGACGCCGAAGAGGCCCGCGAGCCAGCCCCACTGGAACACCGCGACGACCGCGCCGAACGTGGCCGCGACGCTGAGCAGGAACCCGCCGATCGCCTTCAACGGCACCAGGACCGAGCGGAACAGCAGCATCAGCAGCAGGAACGCGAGCACCACGATCACCGCGAGGTACGGCCCGAGCGCCGAGCCCATCTTCGCCGACACGTCGATGTTGACGGCCGTGGTGCCGGTGACGGACAGCGCTGCCCCGTCCGCCGCCGGCAGCGCCCGGATCGCGTGCACCAGGTCGGTGGTCTGCCCGCTGTCCGGCGCGCCGGCCGGGACCACCTGGAGGATCGCCGTGTCCCCGGCGGGGTTGAAGGCCGGCGGGCTGACCGCGACGACCCCGGGCAGCGCCGTGATCCGCTCGGCCGCCCCCGTCGCGGCACGCTTCGGATCCGGGTTGCCCGCGGCGTCGACGACGACGAGCAGCGGGCCGTTGAAGCCGGCCCCGAAGCCCTCGGTGAGCAGGTCATACGCCTTGCGCTGCGTGGTCTGCGGTCCGGCCACGTTGTCGCCGGGCAGGCCGAGGCGCATGTCGAGGGCGGGGATCGCGACCAACCCGAGGCCCAGGACGGTGACGGCCAGGGTCAGCACCGGCCGGCGGGTGACCAGCAACGCCCAGCGCCGCCCCATCGTGCCCTTGGCGCCGGTCCGGACCTGGCGCCCGCCGGTGACCCGCCGGCCCGCGAAGCCGAGCAGCGCCGGCAGCAGGGTGAGCGCGATCAGGACCGCGACGACGACGGCCCCCGCGGCGGCCAGACCCATCTGCGTCAGCATCGGGATGTTGACGACCACGAGCGCCGCGAGGGCGATGACTACCGTCAGGCCGGCGAACGTGACCGCGGACCCGGCCGTGCCCACGGCCCGCCCGGCCGCCTCGACGTCGGATCGGCCGGCCGCGAGCTCGTGCCGGTATCGGGACACGATGAACAACGCGTAATCGATGGCCACGGCGACGCCGAGCATCAGTGCGAGGGTCGGCGTGGTGCTGCTGAGGTCGACGAAGCCCGTGACGATCTGGATGCCTGCCATCGCCGCGACGACACCGAGCAGGGCAGTCAGCAGCGGCAGCCCGGCCGACACCAGCGACCCGAGGGTGACCAGCAGCACCAGCGCGGCGATGAGCAGGCCGATCGCCTCGCCGACGCCCTGCTCCGCCGGCGCCTGCAGGGCATCACCGCCGATCTCGACGGTCAGGCCCGCGTCCCGGCCGGTGGCCGCCGCGGCCAGCAGCGCCTCGCGGTCGCCGTCCTTCAGGGCGATCGGGTCCACCCGGTAGATCACCTGCGCGTATCCGACGGTGCCGGCCTCGTTGACGGCACCCTGCAGCGGGTCGGTGACGTTCGCGACCTGCCCGCCGGTGCGCAGCGCCGCGACGGTCCGCTCGATCGCGGCGGCGTTGTCAGGGTCGGTGAGCCGCTCCCCCGCGGGCGCCGCGAAGACCACCCGGGCCTGCGCGCCGCCGGCGCCGGCCTGCGGGAAGCGCTGCGCGAGCAGGTCCTGGGCCTCCTGCGCCTGCGTGCCCGGAATGGTGAAGCTGCCGGCGGTCGGCCCGGACAGCGTGGCCGCGCCGACGCCGAGGACCGCGATCAGCGCCAGCCACAGCGCGAGGACAAGCTTCCGTCGGCGGAAGCTCAACTTGCCGAGCCGGTACAGGTAGGAGCTCATGCGTCCACGGTCCCGGTTGGCGGGTGGGAAAGCGTCCTCCAGCCGCAGACACCGCCGTACCATGGCCGTGGTATTCGCGGCGGCATCCAGTACTACCGGTAGACGACGCCCCGGCACCCGCCGCCCGCGTACGGTGCAAAGGTGATGGACAGCAGCGACAGCGCCCTGACACGGGTGTGGAGACGAGCGGCGGGCAAACCCCTGCTGCTCGACATCCTGCTTGCCCTGGTGCTGGCGTTCGCGGTGCTGCGCGAGGCCGTGGACGCGCGGGCCACCGTCGGCGACGTGCTCGTCGCGGGGGTCGCGTTCGTCGCGGTGCTCATCCGCCGGATGGGCCCGCTTGCCGCGCTCGGCATCGCAACCGTCGCCACCGTCGGCGCGATCCTGAAAGGGGTCAGCAATCCGGGGCTGATCGTGGCGCTCGGCGTCATCACCTACTCGATCGCCGCGCACACCGACCGCCGCAAGGGTTGGACCTGCGCGCTCGCCGCCTCGTCCATCGTGTACCTGACAGGTCTGATCGTCGCCACCGAGGACTGGTGGCGGGGCGAGACCCTGGGCGTCTTCGCGTGGATCTTCATGGCGGCGGCGGTCGGCGACGCCGCGCGCACGCACCGCGCCTACGTCGCCGAGGTCGAGGAGCGTGCCCACCGGGCGGAGCAGACCCGGGAGGACGAGGCACGGCGGCGGGTCATGGACGAGCGGCTGCGTATCGCCAGGGAGCTGCACGACGTGGTCGCGCATCACATCGCGGTCATCAGCGTGCAGGCAGGTGCCGCCGCACACATCCTGCAGCGCCGCCCCGACCAGGTCGGCCCGGTGCTCAACCACATCCGGGAGGCGTCCGACACGGTGCTCAAGGAGATCCAGTCGGTGGTCGGGGTGCTGCGCAGCTCCGACGAGCACGAGAGCACCGAGCCGACCCCTGGTCTCGCCCGGCTGCCCGAGCTCCTGGCGACGCTGGAGACGACCGGGTTCCCGGTGCAGCACCAACAGGTCGGCGAGGCGCGGGAGCTGCCCGCCATGGTGGACCTCGCCGCGTACCGCATCGTGCAGGAAGCCCTCACCAACGCCCACCGCTACGGTGACGGTTCCGCCCGGCTGGACATCTCGTACACCCCCGGCGACATCGAACTTGAGGTCAGCAACCGGATGAGGACCACCACCGCGACGGGCTCCGGTTACGGCCTGCTCGGCATGCGCGAACGGGCCAGCGCCGCCGGCGGGAGTGTGACCGCGGGGCCCGCCGGCTCGCACGTGTTCCGGGTGCATGCGGTGCTGCCCGCGGATCCGCCAGTGCGCCTGCGGGCGGAGTCGACATGACCACCCGGACGCACAGCCGGTCGCACGCCCTGCCGCCCGCAAACCCGTGCCCGCATGACCACCTGGCCCCGCCCCGCGCCGCACGCAGACCCGCGGCCGCGAGCGTGGGCGCCGCTACGAGCGCGGGCATGGGCGCCGCTACGAGCGTAGGTGCAAGCGTGGGCGCGGGCGCGGGCGCGGGCGCGGGCATGGGCGCGGGCGCGGGCATGGGCGCGGGCATGGGCGCGGGCATGGGCGCGGGCATGGGCGCGGGCATGGGCGCGGGCATGGGTGTGGGCGTGGGTGTGGGCGTGGGTGTGGGCGTGGGCGCCGCTACGAGCGCGGGCGTGGGTGTGGGTGTGGGTGTAGGCGCGGCGGCGGCTACGGGCGTCAATGAAGTCAATGAAGCAGCCGACATGACCACCCGGACGCGCGCGCTGGTGCCCGCGGACGCGCCCGTGCTCCTGCTCGTGGGGTCCGCATGACGATCCGGGTGTTGCTCGCGGACGACCAGGCGCTGATCCGGGCCGGCTTCAAGATGATCATTGACTCGGAGCCGGACTTCGAGGTGGTGGCTGAGGCCGGCGACGGGCGGGAGGCGCTCGACCTCGCCCGCACCGCCCGCGCCGACGTGATCCTCATGGACATCCGTATGCCTCGTATGGACGGGCTGGAGGCGACCCGGCGCATCGGGGCCGACGACAACCTCGCCGGCGTGCGGGTCCTGGTGCTCACCACGTTTGAGACCGATGACAACGTGGTCCTGGCCCTGCAGGCGGGTGCCAGCGGCTTCCTCGGCAAGGGGGTCGCGCCCGCCGACCTGCTCCACGCGATAAGGGTCGTCGCGGGTGGCGAGTCGCTGCTGTCGCCCAAGGCGACCCGTGGGCTGGTGAGCCGGTTCCTGACCAGTCTGCGCCCGGGGGCCGAGGACCTCGTGAGCGCCCTGGACCTGCTGACCGAGCGGGAGCGTGAGGTCCTCGTCCTCGTTGCGCACGGGCTGTCCAACGACGACATCGCCGAGCGGCTGTTCGTGTCGCCGCTGACCGCGAAGACCCACGTCAACCGGGCGATGACCAAACTCAACGTGCGGGACCGCGCACAGCTCGTGGTCATCGCGTATCAGAGCGGTCTGGTCCGCCAAGGTGACCAGCTCCCAGCACCGTAGCGGCGGCCCCGCCGAAAAAACTCAGAAAAAGTTCGGCGGGGTTGTCGAAGCGGGGGTGGGTCGTTCGACGCGTCAGTGAAAGGCGCGATGGACGCGCCGGTGGCGGAAGGATTCGGACATGTCGTTCCAGGCGTACCTCGACAACATCGAGACCAAGACCGGCAAGACCCCGCGGGAGCTGCTGGCGCTCGCCACCGAGCGGGGGCTCGACGGTCCCGCGGTCAAGGCGGGCGCGATCGTGGACTGGTTGAAGGCGGACTTCGATCTCGGGCGTGGCCACGCGATGGCACTCGTGCACGTCATCAAGCACGGCCCGAAGATCCCCGGCAAGCACGTCGGCACCACCGGCGCGCACCGCGACGACTCCGACACGCTCTGGCTGGACGGCAAGGCGACCCGCCCCGCGTGACGGCGGCGGCACCACCAAGAACCAGCAAAGAACCAGAGAACCAGCAAAGACCACTAAACTCACCAAAACCGTCAAAAGAACCACCAGAACCACCAGAACCAGGCTCACCACCCGATCCGGGTGAGGGCCAGTGACACGAAACCGCGCAGCGCCCGCCGCTCCCAGCCGGGGACGTCGGCGGGCAGCGGCCGGTCGTGATCGGCGGCGACGGCGAGCATCGTCAGCGCCGGTTCGGGCGTGGCCCCGCCGTGCCGGTACGCCAGGGCGATCGCCGCCGTCAGCGCGACCTGCTCGTCCGGTGTGGCCAGCAGCGCCTCGAGCCGCCGGTCGATGCGCGGATCGGCGACCGGCAGATGGGCCAGGGTCAGGTTGGCACTCGCTCCGACGGGCCCATCGGACACCGCGAGCAACGCCTCCAGCGCCCCGGGTGCAGGCGGGAACCAGGCCAGCAGCGCCGCGGAACGGGCCGCGACAGCCGGATCCGGGTCACTCACCCAACCGGCGACGGTCGCGGCGTGGGCGGCCAGGGCCCGGTACGCGTCCCGCGCCCACCGGTCCGGCCCCGACATGTCCCAGTAGAAGTCGCCCACGGGCTCGTCGTCCCAGCCCTCGTCGAGGAACCGGTTCAACAGCAGCAGCTGCGAGTCGGTGATGGAGGACGCCGACGGGTAGGCGGCGTCGACGTCGAACGGCAGCGCGTCGTCGCGGTGGTCGCCGATGCCCACCGTCGCCAGCAGGTGCACCAGCGCCGCCCGGTCCGGGGTGGCCGGGTCATCGACGAGCGCCACGAGGAACGGCATCACGACGGCGGTGGCCTGCCATCGGGTGCCCTGGTGGTACAGGTGGTCGAACAGCTCCGCGTACGCAGGCGACGGCGAAGGCCCCGCCAGGGCGCGCAACAGCTCCGGCACGTGGCCCGAGGTGCCGTTGCAGCCGTAGACGGCGGCCCAGTCGACGTCGCTCACGCGGTGACCGGGCGGCCGTTCTCGAAGCGTTCGAAGGGGGCGCCGGGCCGCACGTACACCCGGATCGCCGTCGGGTCGGACGGCTGGACGTCGCAGGGGAAGCGGGCACCGGCCACGATGCGGGGCGCGTCGCGGTTGACGAGCGTGACGTCGTAGCGGTGCCGGCCGGCCAGTCCCGGGCCCGTGAGCGTGGCGTCGACCGCCAGCCGGACGTCGTACTCGCGGTTGAGCTTGTCGTCGTTGGCGTCGCCGGTACGCCATTGCTCCTGCACCGCACTCACCACCAGCTCGCCCCGGACGGTGCCGGCGGCCCGGGCTGCCGTCGCGCGACGCCGCTGCCGCAACCATCCGTCGACGAGCACGGCGAGGATGACGAGGACGAGGACGATGATCGCGGCTTTCACGGCGCCATCATCACGGTAGGAGGCGGACGGCTGTCAAGGATGCGGCGCGGCAGCCGCCGGGCGAGGATGGGCGGGTGACCCCCGATGAGATGCTCGGCGCCGCGATCGAGGCGGCGCAGGCCGGGCTGGCCGCCGGTGAGCTGCCGATCGGAGCCGTGGTCGTGGCCGGTGACGAGGTCGTCGGCTGGGCGTACACCGGCGAACGCACCCATGGCCGCCGGCTGGTGCACGCCGACCTGCTCGCGATGATCGAGGCCGACGAGACGCTGGGATGGCGGGACCGGCCGGAGCCGCTGCGGCTCGCGGTCACTCTCGAGCCGTGCGTGATGTGCCTCGGCGCGGCGATGTCGCTCGGCGTCCGCGAGGTGTACTTCGCGCTGGAGTCCCCCGGTGACGGCGCGGCCGGCATCGCCGCGTCGTGGCGTCCCGGCCCCGGGATGGCGTGGTACGAGGCACCGGCGATGCGCGGCGGCATCCGTCGCGCCGAGAGCCGTGAGCTGTTCCGGCGCTACAGCGCGACGGCGGCCGACTCGCCGCTTCGGGAGTGGGCCCGGACAGTCGCCGACCTACCCGACTGACACGAGCCCGACAAAGCCCGACAACAACCCCACCAAGACGCCCGAACGACGCCCCGGACCGAAGCCCGGAAGGAGGCGGCGCCGCACGACGTGGCGAACTACGCCGCCGTCAACGAGGAACGGTCGGCGTACGCGGGGATGCCGAGGTTGTCCCGCAGCGTGGTGCCGTCGTATTCGGTGCGCAGCGAGCCGCGCTCCTGCAGCAGCGGCACCACCTTGTCGACGAACTCGTCCAGGCCCGTCGGGGTCAGGTGCGACCCGATGATGAACCCGTCCGAGCCGTCGTTCTGCACGAACGCGTCAAGGCGGTCGGCGACCTGCGCGGGCGTCCCCACGAACTCGGTGTGCCCGAACACGTGCACCGCCAATTGCCGCAGCGAGAAGCCGTTTGAGGCAGCAAGCGCCCGCCACTTCGAAACGGTGTCGAGGGCGTCCTGGTGGATGCGGGCCCGGCCCTGGATCACGAGCGGCCCGGCGGGGTCCGGGTCCACGTCGGGCAGCGGGCCGTCCGGGTCGTAGCCGGACAGGTCGCGGTTCCACACGGTCTCGAGCAGGATCTGCGCGCCGCGCCCGCTGATCTGCGCCAGGGCGATCTCGCGGTGCCGTTCGATCGCGTCGGCCTCGGTGTCGCCGAGGACGAACGAGGCGCCGGGCAGGACCTTGGTCGATCCGGCGGGGCGGCCGTGGCGGGCCGAGCGTTCCTGGATGTCGCGGTAGAACGGCTGCGCCTCGGCGAGGGTGTGGAACGGGGAGAAGATCGCGTCGGGGCCGCCGCCGGCGGCGAACTCGCGGCCCTCGGCGGAGACGCCGGCCTGCAGGATGACCGGGTGGCCCTGCGGGCTGCGGGGCACCGTGAACCGGCCGCTGATGTCGAACTGCTTGCCGCTGAAGGCGAACTCGCCCGCGTCGGCTCGGCGCAGGAACTGCCCCGAGCCGGCGTCGGCGAGGACGTCGTCGGCGGACCAGGAGTCCCACAGCCGCCGGGCGACCGCGAGGAACTCCTCGGCCCTGATGTAACGGTCCTCGCGCTTGAGGAAGCCGCCGCGGCGGAAGTTGCCGCCGGTGAAGGCGTCCGACGAGGTGACGATGTTCCAGCCGGCCCGGCCGCCGGACAGGTGGTCGACGGTCGCCAGCTGCCGGGCGAGCTCGTAGGGCTCATTGAAGGTGGCGTTCACGGTGGCGATCAGCCCGAGGTGCGAGGTGACCGCGGCCAGGGCGGTGAGCACGGTGATGTTGTCCGGGCGGCCGATGACGTCCTGGTCGAAGATCTGGCCCAGCCGCTCCCGCAGCGCCAGCCCCTCGGCGAGGAAGAAGAAGTCGAACTTCCCCCGCTCGGCGGTCTGGGCGGCGTGCTGGAACGACGCGAACTCGATCTGGCTGCCGGCGGCCGGGTCCGACCACACGGTCTGGTGGTTGACGCCCCCGAGGTAGGCGCCGAGGATGATCTGCTTCCTGGGTCTGGTCATCTCAAGCGTCCGTTCCGACTGAAGTTCCGGCTGAAAGAGCCTGGTAGCGGCTCACGGGACGGTCCAGGCCCAGCTGGCCGCGCAGCGTGGTGGCCGAGTAGCGGTCGCGGAACAGGCCGCGCCGCTGCAGGACCGGCACGAGCTGATCGGTGACGGCGGTCAGGTCGGAGGGCAGGACCCCGGGTCGCAGCCGGATCCCGTCGTAGCCGAGTCGGTGCAGTTCCTCGATGTGGTCGGCGAGGGCTTCCGCCGTACCGGCGAAAATGCGCGCGTCGGAGAACAATTCAGCACCGTCGAGCGAATCGAGGTGTTCCTTGCGGGAAGCGGCGTCGGCGCCGAGGAACACCACCAGGTCGGCGTAGACCTGCAGCTGCGCGTCGCCGGCCTCCTGCCGGACCTCGGCCAGGATGGCGGCCGCGCCGGCCGGGTCGTGTGGGGTGACGAAGACGACGTCGGCCTGCCGGGCGGCCAGCCGGTAGGGCACGGTGGAGTGCGCGAGGACGGTGACCACCGGCTGGCCCTGCGGCGGGCGGGGCGTGATCGACGGCCCCCGCACCGAGAACCAGCGGCCCTCGAAGTCGATGCGGTGCAGCTTGTCCCGGTCGATGAACCGGTCCGTCGCCCGGTCGCGGATCTCGGCGCCGTCCTCCCAGCTGTCCCACAGCCGGCGGACCACCTCGATGTAGTCGGCCGCCTCGTCGAACCGCTCGGCGATGAACTGCTCGACCTCCGGCGTGGCAAGGGTCTCGAAGCTCAACGCCGGAGGCGACGAGCGCCGGCCGAACAGCGCCGCCTCGCCGCCCAGCCCGCCGACGCGCACCTGCATGCCGGCCCGGCCGGTGCTGATGTAGTCGAGCGTGGCGATGTTCTTCGACGTGTGGAACGGCTCGGTGTGGGTCATGCTGACCGCCGGGATGATGCCGATGTGTGCGGAGCCCGGGGCGATGCGGGCCGCGATGAGGGCCGCGTCCAGCCGGCCGCGGACCTGGTCGGTGCGGCTGTCGGCGGCGAAGTGGTCCGCGGACTGGATGGTGAGCGAGTCGTCGATCGTCACGAAGTCCAGCAGGCCGCGCTGCGCCTCGGCGAGCAGGCCGGTCCAGTAGGCGGCGGTGAACAGGTCGTGCGGCCGCGCGGCGGGGCTGCGCCAGGCCGCCGGATGCCAGCCGGCGCCGTCCAGCGCGACCGCCAGGTGGAGATGGGTCACTGTGGGTTCCTTCCGGGGCTGCGCAGCGCCGAGAACAGCACGGCGCGGCGGATCTCGAAGCCGAGCGCTTGGTAGAGCCGGATGGCGGTGGTGTTGTCGCGTCCGGTCATGCCTGGCTCCAGTGGCCGCGGCGGATCCACTCCTGTGCCAGCAGCTCGTAGGAGCGGACCCGGTCGGCGTGCTCGTGGGTGATGGTGGTGACGGCCAGTTCGTGCGCGCCGGTGGCGTCCCGCAGCTGTTCGAGCTTGTCGGCGACCGTCTGCGGCGAGCCGACGAGCTGCGTGTCGATGCGGTCCTGGACGAGTTCGCGGTCCGCCGCGGTCCACTCGTGCGCGGCCGCCTCCTTCGGGGTGGGGAACGGGATCGCGCCCGAACCGCCGCGGATGCTGCGCACCCACAGGCCGTAGCCGGAGGCGAGCTCGGCGGCGTGCTCGTCGGTGTCGCCGACGACGACGTCCGCCGACACGGAGATGTACGGCGCGGCCAGGTCCTCGGACGGGCGGAACGCGGCCCGGTACGCGTCGACCGCGTCGATGACGGTGCTCGGGCTGTGGTGGTAGCTGGCGGCGAACCTGAGGCCCTTCTCGCCGGCGACGGTCGCGCTGGAGCCGCCGGACGCGCCGAGGATCCAGACCTGCACCGCGGCGCCCTCGCCGGGGTAGGTGTGCACCTCGACGCCGCCGGGCGACACGTACGTGCCGGCGAGGAAGGCGAGGATGTCGCTGACCTGTGTGTCGTAGTCGGGGGTGTACGCGCCGGGCTGCTGCAGCAGGTCCAGCAGCGTGGCGAACTTGGTCGCGGAGTTGGCCAGGAGCAGGCTGAAGTCGTACTGCTTGGGCAGCAGCAGCCCGTTGTCGGCGCGCTGCTCGACGGTGTGCGCCCCGCCGCCGCGGTTCGCCACGTACGCGGAGACGGCGGCCGTGTGCTGGTCGGCGGCCGGGGCGGGCTTCTGGCGCCCGATCGAGCGGCCGAGGCCGAGGTCCAGGCGGCCCGGGTACACGGCGTCGAGCAGGCCGAACTCCTCGACGGTGGCGAGGGCCTGGCGGTGCCCGAGCTGGACCCCGGCCGAGCCGAGCCGGATGGTGCTGGTGGCGCCGGCGACGAGCGCGATGGACACGGCCGGGGACACGCCGAGCACGCCGGGGTTCAGGTGGTGCTCGGCGAACCAGTACCGCTGGTAGCCGAGGCGTTCGGCCTGCCGCGCCAGGTCGATCGCGTTGCGGACGGCGTCGCCGGTGCCGGCGCCGCTGCTGCGTGGAATGAGGTCCAGGACGGCCAAGGGGGTTGTGCTCATGGAGTTCCTCTCATCGGTTGAACGCGAAGCGCGGGTCCGGGCGGGTGCCGTCCAGGGCGAGGTCGGCCAGGACCCGGCCGATCGCGGGCACGAACTTGAAGCCGTGGCCGGAGAAGCCGGTGGCCACGACGACCGGGCCGTGCCGGTCCAGCACGAAGATCGAATCGGGAGTGGTGGTGTACGTACAGCTGATCGGCGTGAACACGTCGGCGTCGACGCCCGGCAGCCACCTGCGGGTGTACTCGCGCAGGGCGGCCAGTTGCGCGGGTTCCGGGGTGAAGTCGCGGTGGTCCGGGTCGACCTCGGGGCCGACGCCGTGGAAGCCGACCTTGATGCCCTCCCCGGGCGTGGCGAGGCCGTAGATCCCGCCGTAGAAGTGATCCGGGTCGGCGAAGCGGTGGCCGAAGCTCGGCCAGCCGTCCTCCGGTACACGGGCGGCGAAGTGCGCCGGCTGCTCCTGGGTGACCCGCAGCGGCGGCAGCGGCGCCAGCCCGCCGACGAGCTTGGCGGCCCAGGCGTTGACCGCGGCCACGACCCGGCGGGCGCGGTAGCTGCCGCCGTCGGTGTGCACGAGGACCGTGTCGTCGCCGAGGACCTCGATCGCCGTCACCGGCGTCGAATGCCGCACCTCCGCGCCCTCCTTCGCCGCGGCGTCCTGGAGGGCGGCGACGGCATGGTCGGCGTGCAGCCGCCCGCTGTCGGGGTGGAACAGCGCGCGGGTGTCGAACCGGATGCCGGGCCACCGTTCGGCCGCCTCCGCCGGGGTGAGCCAGCTGTGCGGCACCCCGGCGGCGGCCAGCCCGTCGGCGAGGTCCTGCAGGAACGGGTGGTCGCCGTGGTCGACACCGCCGGTGACGGTCAGCAGCCGGGCGCCGGTCACGTCCTCGAGTTCCCGCCAGAGCCGCCGGGCCTCCCGGGCGAGTCCGATGTGGACTGGGTCGGGGTAGGACAGCCGGAAGATGCGGGACGCGCCGTGTGACGCGCCGTTGGTGTGGCCGGCTTCGTACTGCTCCAGCAGCGCCACCCGCATGCCCCGGCGGGCGAGCTGCCAGGCGGCGGCGGAGCCCATCGCCCCGCCACCGACCACCACGACGTCGAGCTGTGTCATCGCCTCAACCCAGGATTCGTGCGGCGCCGTAGCCGCTGGCCAACACCGAACCGGCGGCGAAGCGGCCGGGAGCGAACTGGGCGAGGCCGGGGTCGGCGTCGGCGATGAGCAGCCGGGCCACGTGGTCGCCCCAGACCGGGGCGAGCTTGAACCCGTGCCCGCTCGTCCCCGCGTCGACGTACACCCGGGAACTGACCTGCCCGGTGACGGGTTGCCAGTCGGGGCTGACGTCGTACAGCGACGCCCAGCCGCGCTCCCGCACGGCGCGGCCGCGGATCGGGGCCCGCAGCGCGGCGCGGACGGCGAGCCAGTCGAACTCGTCGTCGGTGATCGCGGTGGCGTAGTCGTCGGGGTCGGTTGCCGTGGTGGGTGCGAGGGGGCCGAGGAGGTAGTGCCCGGCGCCGGCGGGCCGGGAGTAGTAGCCGTGCTGGACGTCGATGAGGACGTACGGCACGGCCCGTGGCGCGTCGGCGGGCGCGTGGCCGAGCCCGGCGACGACGTGCCGTTCGGCGGTCAGCGGCAGCGTGACGCCGACCTGAGCCAGCAGCGGGACGGTCCACGGTCCCGCGGCCACCAGCAGCCGCTCCACCTCGTGCCGCGTGCCGTCTCCGGTGACGACCCGTACTGCGTGGGTGCCCTCGCTGATCTCCCGGACCGGGGCGTGTTCCAGCAGCACGGCGCCGTGCTCGACGGCGCGGGCCGCGTAGCCGAGCGCGGTGCGCCGCGGGTCGGCGTAGCCGGCCCGGTCCTCCCACACGCCGACCGCGGTCCCGTCGAGGTTCAGGTACGCGAACCGGTCCGCCAGGTCGTCCGGGCCCAGGACGGTGTGGCCGATCCCGGCGGCGGCGAGGCCGGCGGCGGTGGCGCGCACGCCCGTGACGTCGCCGGCGCCGTGCAGGTACAGCCCGCCGGTCTGCACGTAGCCGCTGTGGCCGCCGACGCGGGTGTCGAAGTCGGCGAGGATCTCGGTGCTGTCCCGGGCGACCCCGGCCAGGAACGGGTTGGTGTAGTAGGACCGCACGACGCCGCTGGCCTGCCCGGTGGGGCCGCCGACCCGCTCGCCGCGCTCGAACACGACCGTCGGCACGCCCCGGCGGGCCAGGTGGTAGGCGGCGCTGAGGCCGTGCACGCCGGCGCCGATGATGCCGATCTCGGCGCGCCTGCCGCCGTTCATCGCCGGCACCCGGGCGCTGGGTTGGGGATGCCGTGCATCAATCGCGCGGCGGGAAGGGGGTTGGCTGGGTCATGTGCTCTCCCTCGGCCGAGGCCCGGGGCGGTGCGGGCCGCATGCTTACCGCACGGTCGTTGTGCGGTCGTGTCGTCACCCGGGGCACCCCGTCGCGGTGGAGGGTTGCCGGCCAGCTAGCCGGGGCTGGACGCTGGCACTCGTAACACGGACGTTCACCGCCAGCCCAGTGGTCTGACATCAGCAACGATAAAGGTCCACAGCGCGAATGTCTACTAAACCCATAGGATTACCGTGCGTCCGAGATCACAGGGTCATGGACAAGCGGAGCAGTGCTCCGTAATATCGGAGCACTGCTCCGATTCGAGAGGTGCCCGATGACCAAGGAACTCCACGAGTGGCAGGCCCGCTCGGGCGGCTACGTGCCACGACCCAGCTTCGAGGCGTACGCGGAGAAGTACGCGGACTACTTCGTCATGCAACGCCGCGACGGGATCATCGAGCTGCGGATGCACACCGGCGGCGGGCCGGCCCAGTTCGGCTTCGCCACCCACAACGCCTGGGGCCAGGCCTGGCAGGAGATCGGCAACGACCCCGACAACGAGGTCCTCATCCTCACCGGCACCGGTGACCAGTGGCTCGCCGCCGGCGCCAGCCCCGCCCCCGACGAGGCGACCAGGGAGCTCATGCGGCAGCCGTTCCCGAAGGACTTCGCCTACGAGCACACGTACTACGACGCGACGAAGCTGCTGGAGAACTTCATCTTCGGCATCGACATCCCCACCATCGCGGCGATCAACGGCCCGAGCATCGCGCACACCGAGTTCGCGCTGCTGTGCGACATCACCCTCGCCGCCGAGACGGCGACCATCATCGACCCGCACCTGCCGACCGGCGTGGCCCCCGGTGACGGCCAGCAGCTGACGCTGCAGGAGCTCATCGGGACCAAGCGGGCCGCCTACCACCTGTACACCGGCGAACCGATCACCGCGCGGCTGGCGCTGGAACTCGGTCTGGTCAACGAGGTGCTGCCCGCCGAGCGGCTGCTGCCCCGCGCGTGGGAGCTCGCCGAGACCATCATGAAGAGCCCCCGAGCCGCCCGCCGGCTGACCCACGCGATCGTGCAGCGGCCCTGGAAACGCCGGCTGGTGCACGACCTCGGCTTCGGCGTCGCTCACGAGATGTTCGGCATCTCCGCCGACCGGCTCCTTGGGTAACCGGCTTGTACGATGCGCCGGTGGGCGACGAGCTGCTTGACGACTTCATCCGCGCCGACCGCGAGCGCGGCCTGGGGGTCTACGGGATCCACCTGCACCGCGAGGGCAGCCCGCCGGTCGAGCGGCGGGTCCGCTCCGACGACCGGGTCAACCTGTACTCGGTCGCCAAGACGTTCACCTCGGTCGCGCTCGGGCTCGCCGAGGCGGAGGGCCGGCTCACCCTGGAGGACCGGCTCCTGGACCACTTCCCCGAGCTGCGGTCCGTGGCCGCCGACGGGGTCGAGGCGGTGACGCTGCGGCAGTTGCTGACGATGTCCAGCGGCACCAGCCACGAGTGGTTCGCCGACCAGCGCGTCGACGCCGCCGACCTGCTCCACGAGATCGTCGCCACGCTGCTGGACGCCGCGCCCGGCACGCGGTTCGCGTACACGGACTCCGGGCCGTATGCGATCGGCCGGGTCATCGCCAGGGTCACCGGCGCCGACCTGCGCTCCTACCTCCTCCCCCGGCTGTTCGCACCGCTGGACCTGCACAACCCGGCCTGGCACGCGTGCCCGCTCGGGTTCCCGTTCGCGGCCAGCGACCTGTTCCTGCGCACCCACGAGCTGGCCCGCTTCGCCCAGCTGCTGCTGCAGGAGGGCGAGTGGGACGGCCGCCGGCTGCTCCCCGCCGACTACGTGCACCGGCTGACCGCCGACCCGGCCGACACCAGCGCCATCACCGAGGGCGAGCGGTTCACCCACGGCTACGGCCTGGGCGTCTGGCTCGACCGGTCCCCCATGTTCCGGATGGACGGCCGCTACGGTCAGTACGCCGTCATCTGCCCCCAGCTGCGCGCCGCCGTGACCGTGACCGCGCACTCCGAGCGCGAGGTCGAGCTGCTCGACGCGATCCACGAACTGGTCGTCGACCGCCTCGAATGAGCCTCAGGTGAGCCACGGCGCGAGGAGGGTCGGATCGGCGACGGCGGACCGGACCTGACCGCGCTCGTCCTCGGTCAGCGTGAGCCCGCCGAGCCTGGCGCCCCACTCCGCCACCCGGTCCGGCTCCTCGAAGGCGGTCGACAGCTCGATCAGCGCGGCCAGGGCGGTCGCCTGCTCCACCGGTGACGCGGTGTCGCCGTGCCGGCGCAGTCCCGAGTTCAGCGCCCGGAAGGCGGCCAGGTCGTCGTTCTTGAACTCGCGCAGGACCCGCGCGTTGTCCAGCACCCTGGCGAGTCCCGTGAGCCGTTTGGAGCCGCCGTACTCCACCTCAGCCGGCTCGCCACGCTGGATGAAGACAATCGAGTTGCCCGACGGGTCCATGACCGTGAAGCGGGAGGCGCCGGGACGGAACCGGGTGATCCGGGGCAGCCCCTTCGCCAGGACCTTGCCGTAGGCGCCGCGCATCGCCGCCGTGAACGCCGCGTGATAGGGCGCGACCGCGTCGACCATCACCAGGCAGCCGCCGGTCCACTCGCGCGCCGGGTCGACGTCGGGGGCTGCGCGGGAGTAGTGCAGCTCGAAGCCGCTGCGCCGGAACGCCAGGTACAGATACGGCTTCGTCTGCTCCCACGTGACGGCGAATCCGAGGGCGCGCCAGAAGGCCAGGGTCTCCTCCGGCGACGTGCACGGCAGCAGTGGCACCGTCGTTTCATTGGGTTCGATCTGCGACTCAGTCACGCTCTACAGTGTAGAGCGATATTTCGGCCGTTGCGGGACCGTCGATGTCGATGTTGGATGACGTCGGCAGCGGCCACGTCGGCGGCGGCCCGAGGAGGCTGCGGTGCTTGCATCGCTCGGCCGGTGGACCGCCAACCACCGGATGCTGGTCCTCGCCGGCTGGGTCGTGATCGCCCTCGCCGGCGCGGTGTTCGGAGGTTCCGTCTACGACCGGACGCAGTCGGTGGACAGCCTGCGGCCGGACGCGGAGTCCGCGGTGGCGCAGGCGCGCATCGACCGGCTCGCGCCGGAGGGCGAGCGCGTCGTGGCCGTGATCTCCGGGCGGGACTTCAACGCGACCGCGCTGGTCGACCAGGCCAGCCGGGTGATGTTCGAGATCCGGGCCATCCCGGGCGTCGCTGCCGTCACCGACGCGTACACCGCCGGCTCCGGCCAGGTCTCGCCGGACAACCAGAGCTCGCTCGTCACCGTCGAGCTGAAGCCCGGGCTGAGCGACGACGAGGCCCTGGCCGTCGCCGACCGGGTGACGGCCGTGCTGCGCCGCATCGACACCGGTGTTCCCGTCCTGGTCGGCGGGGAGGTCCTCGCCGAGCGCACCTTCGGCGAGCAGGCCGTCAAGGACGCCGCCATCGGTGAGACCGTCGCGCTGGTGGTGCTCTGCGTCGCTCTCGCCGTCGTCCTGGGCGGCCTGGTCGCCGGTAGCCTGCCCCTGGCCACGGCCCTCGCCACGGTCGCGGCGACGCTGCTGGCGCTGACCGGGCTCGCCGCGGCGGTGCCGGTGAGCGAGTACGCGGTCAACGTCGTCACCCTGCTCGGCCTCGGGCTCGCGGTCGACTACAGCCTGCTGATCCTGACCCGCTTCCGTGAGGAGCGGGCCGCGGACCGCAAGGCGGCGGTGCCGGAACTGCTCGCGCGGACCGTCGCGACCGCCGGCCGGGCCGTGCTCGTGTCCGGCCTCGCCGTCGGGGCGGCCCTCGCGGGGCTGTTCGCGTTCGCCGAACCGCTCCTCGCCGCGATGGCGCTGGGCGGCGCACTGGTCGTCTGCCTCGCCACGATCGCCGGCCTGACGCTGGTACCGGCGCTGATCGCCGTCGCCCACGCGCGCATCCCCGCCCCCCGGAAAAGCAAGAGCAAGACCAAGCGCACGAGCGGCGTGCTGGCGCGGCTGGCCGCGTTCGCGCAGCGCCGCCCGATGCTCGTGGCGCTCGGCGTCACCGCCGGCCTGGTCCTGCTGAGCCTGCCGCTGTTGCAGGTCACCCTGGCCAACTCCGACGCGCGGTCGTTGCCCACCGGCAGCGAGGAGCGCCTGGCATACGAGGCCGTCGAACGCGACTTCGCCAAATGGACCACGCAGCCGGTCACCGTGCTCATCGAGGCCGGCAAGGACGAGCCGCCGGTGCGTGCCGTCCTCGCCCGGGTGCGCGAGCTGACCGGCGAGGCCGAGCTCGACCTGCGCTCCGACCTGCCGGCCGGGGTCACCGTCGTGGACCTGCGCCCGGCCGGCCCCGCCGACGGCGAACCGGCCCAACGCCTCGTGCGGCAGCTGCGGGCCATGGACACCAGCGTTCCCGTCCTGGTCGCCGGGCCCGCCGCGGAGCTGATCGACGCGAGGGAGTCCGTGGCGTCGCGGCTGCCGATCGCGGTCGCCGTCATCGTCGTCGCGACCGCGATCCTGCTCTTCGCGTTGACCGGCTCGGTCGTGGTGCCGGTGAAGGCCCTGTGCATGAACGTCCTCACCCTGCTGGCCACGCTCGGCGTCCTCGTCGCGGTCTTCCAGTGGGGCTGGGGCTCGGCGCTGCTGGGCTTCGAACCGTGGGGCGCGTTGGACCTCACCACACCGCTGCTGCTGTTCGTGTTCATCTTCGGGCTGTCGATGGACTACGAGGTGTTCCTGCTGGCCCGGATCAAGGAGGAGTGGGACCGGCGCACCGGCGACGACCGGGCCGCGAACGACCGGGCCGTCCTCGCCGGCATCACCGCCACCGGCCCGGTCGTCACCACCGCGGCCCTGGCGATCGGCATCGTCTTCCTCGGCTTCGCCCTCGGCGACCTGATCGCGGTGAAGGAGATCGGCGTCGGCATGACCGTGGCCGTGCTGCTGGACGTCACCGTGGTGCGCGGCCTGCTGCTGCCCGCCGTCATGTCGCTGCTCGGCGCCGCGAACTGGTGGCGCCCGGGCCGCCGCGTCAGCAGTTGACCTGGGCGGCCTGGCCGAACCGCTCGCGGAGGGTCGTCTCGCGGTACTGCGTGCGGAACAGGCCTCGGCGTTGCAGCACCGGCACGACGTGGTCGACGAACGCGGGCAGCCCGTCGGCGATGACGTCGGGCATGAGCGTGAACCCGTCGGCGGCGCCAGCCTCGAACCATGCCTGCACGACGTCGGCGACCTGTTCGGGGGCGCCGGCGGCAACGAGGTGCCCGGAGCGCCAGAGCCGCCGCAGGATGTCGCGGACCGTGAGGCCCTGCCGGGCCAGCCGCAGCGCGCCGGCGTGCAGCACGGGCCCGCCCGGCTCGTCCGGCTGTTCCGGCAGCAGCCGCGGCGGCACGGGGTGGTCCAGCCGCAGCGTGTCCGGGTCGAGGTGCAGCTTGGCCGCCAGGCCGGGCAGGGCGTCGTCGCGCTGGGCCAGCTCATCGAGGGCCGCGAGCCGGTCGAGGGCCTCGCGTTCGGTGCCGCCGATCGACGTCAGCAGGCCCGGCAGCACCGTCACCGCGGCCGGGTCGCGGCCATGACGCTCGGCCCTGGCGCGGATGTCGGCCGCGTACGCCGCCGCGGCCGGGACGGTGACCGCGCCGGAGAAGACGGCGTCGGCGGTGCGGGCGGCGAGTTCCCGGCCGTCATCGGAGGCGCCGGCCTGCACGATCAGCGGATACCGCTGCGGCGACGGCGGCAGGGGCAGCGGCCCGCGGACCTGGAAGTGGGCGCCGGCGTGCCCGATCGGCCGGAGCAGCGCCGGGTCGGTGAACGTCCCCGACGCCACGTCCGCGACGAACGCGCCCGCCGGCAGGCCGCGCCACAGGGCGAGGACCACATCGACGAACTCGTTCGCCCGGGCGTACCGGTCGCCGCGCGGCGCGATGCCGGTGCCGCCGAAGTTGTCCGCGACGACGGGGACGAACGTCGTCACCGCGTTCCAGCCGGCCCGGCCGTGACTGATCAGGTCGAGGGTATGGAACCGCCGGGCGATGTTGAACGGCTCGTTGAACGTCGTGGACGCCGTGCCGATCAGCCCGATCCGCTCGGTGGCGCGGGCGATCGCGGTCAGCACCAGGGTCGGTTCGAGGTAGTACGCGCCCTGCGGGTCGTGGGTGATGTCGCCCCACCGGCCGGGCACGTCGGAGAGGAACACGGCGTCCAGCAGGCCGCGCTCGGCGACCTGGGCCGCCTCGACCCACCGGTCGACGTCGGCGAACGCGGCCGGGTCGGCGGCCGGCCACCGCCACGCGGCCGGGTGCACGCCGAGCCCGGCACCGACGAGGTGGACGTTGAGGTGGAGCTGCCGGGGTACGGTCACGCCGGTTCCTTCCCTGCGGACAGCGCCCGGGCGAGCGCGGCGGCCTGCGCGTCGAGGGACGCCCGGCCCGGCGCCGAGTCGGGGTCCTTGATGTCGAAGCCGTGGTAGGCGCCCGGGTAGAGGTGCAGTTCGGTGCGGACCCCGGCGGCCGCGAGCCGGGCCGCGAACTGCAGCGTCTCGTCGCGGTTGGGTTCGAGCTCGCCGACCACCAGGCAGGTCGGCGGCAGCCCGGTCAGGTCGGCGGCCCTTGCCGGTGCCGCCTGCGCCGGGATGTCCTCCAGCGCGCCGAGGTACGCCCGCCACGCGGCCTGGGATGCGGCCCGGTGCCAGGTGCGGAGGTCGGTGATCTGGTGGCTGGACGCGGTGTCGTGCCGGTCGTCGAGGACCGGCGCGTGCAGCAGCAACAACCGCGGCCGCAGCGGGTCGGCGCGGTCGCGCAGCCGCAGCGCCAGCCCGGCGGCGATGGCCGCGCCGGCGCTGCTGCCGATGAGCGCCGCGGCGTCGATGCCGGTGTCCCGCAGCCAGGTCCAGGCGGCGTCGCAGTCGTCGACGGCGGCCGGGAACGGGTGGGCCGGGGCCAGCCGGTACCCGACCGAGACGACGGTGGAGTGCGCCTGCTGGGCGTACCGGATGCACTGCGGATCGAACTGCTCCAGGGTGCCGGCGGTGAACCCGCCGCCGTGGACGAACAACGCCACCGGACCGTCGGGCGCCGCCCCGGCTGGACGGTATCGGCGCAGGACCGGGCCACCGGCCGGTGTCACCTCGTCGACGTCGCCGGACCACGGCCCGCGCCAGACCGGCCCCATACCGGCGACCGGATGCAGGAACCGTTGCCGCAGGTCCGGATCCACCAGGTCCGACAGGTCGCCGGTCACGCGGTCGCCTCCTGGTCCGAGAGCTCCGCGAGGTCCTCGGTCGCCTCCGGCGTCCGGCCGGACGGGGTGAACCACACCGCAGCGGCCACCAGCACCGCGAGCGCCGCCGCGAGCGCACCACCCAGGAAGGCCCGCGCCACCCCGCCGGCGATGCCGTCGGCACCGGCGGAGACGCTCAGCAGCACCGCCAGGCCGAGGGAACCACCGATCGACAGCGCGGCCTGCAGCACCCCGGACGTGACGCCCACGTCGGCGGGTCCGGTGCTGGCGAGCACGATGACGTTGAGCGGGACGATCGTCGCGCCCGCGCCGAGGCCGAGGAGGATCTCGGGGCCGAGGACCGCGGTCAGGTAACCGCTGCCCGCCCCGACCCGGCTGAGGATGAGCATCGCGGCGCCGACGAGCAGCAGCCCGCACACCGCGAGGAGCTGCGGCCGCATCCGCCGCAGCAGCGCCGGCGCGGTGCGGGCGGCCAGCATCAGTGCGAGGCCGAACGGCAGGAAGCCCAGGCCGGTGCGCAGCGGGTCCAGGTCGAAGACGCGTTGCAGCAGCAGCGTCAGGAAGAACAGGAACCCGGTCAGCACGAACGCGAGCAGGACCAGCGCGGCGAACGCGCCGGCGCGGCCCCGGTCGGCGAACACCCGCGGCGGCAGCAGCGGGTCGCTGACCCGCCGTTGCGTCACCGCCAGCACCGCCAGTGCGAGCACCGCGAAGCCGAGCGCGGAGACGGCGGTGGTGTCCCGCCAGCCGTGCCCGGCGGCCCGGACGAACCCGAAGACCAGCGCGGTCGTGCCGGACGCGGACAGCAGCGCCCCGGCGACGTCGAGGCGCCCGCCGGCGGTGCCGGCCGCCCGGGCCGGCACCAGCCGCGCCGACAGGACCAGCACGACCAGCCCGACGGGCACGTTGACCAGCAGCGTCCAGCGCCAGTCGCCGGCCCAGGTCAGCAGCCCGCCGAGCAGCATGCCGGCGCCGGCGGCCAGGCCGGTCACGGTCGCGTAGACGCCCAGGGCCCGCTCGCGCCGCTCGGCGTCGAAGCTCAGCGACAGCAGGGCCAGGCCGGCCGGTCCCGCGAGGGCCGCGCCCGCGCCCTGCACGACCCGCCCGCCGATGAGCCAGCCGGTCGCCGGGGCCAGCCCGGCCAGGGCCGAACCGGCGGTCAGCAGCGCGATGCCGGCCAGGAACGCCCGCCGGTGCCCGAGCAGGTCACCGACCCGACCGGCGACCAGCAGCCCGCCGCCGAACGCGAGCAGGAACCCGTTGACCACCCAGGTCAGGGCGCCGGTCGACAGCCCTAGCTCCCGCTGCAGGTCCGGCAGCGCCACCGCCACGATCGTGCCGTCGAGCTGCAGCATGAACTCCGCACCCACCACCGCCGCCAGCAACAAGCCGGCCCGTTCTCTCCGCATGGCAACTCCCATTGAACCGATAGGCAAGTCATATTGAACCGATGAGTTCAAACTTGCAAGTTCAATGTTCTGGACCGTGCGGTACGCTCAACGGGTGACGACCACACGCGGCCGGCTCGACAAGCGCTCGGCGATCCTCGAGGCGGCGGGCAAGGTCTTCACCCGGCAGGGCTACGAGCTGGCCGGCGTCGACGCCATCGCGCAGCTCGCCGGCGTGGCCAAGCCCACCGTCTACAACCACTTCCACGACAAGGAGACGCTCTTCCGCACCGTCATGCGGGACGGCGCCGGCCGCACCGCGGCGCGGATCATCGCGGCCCTGGACACCATCGACGACGACGCCGACCTCGCCGCCGAGCTGACCCGGGTGGCGCACCTGGTGATCGAGTGCCAGCTCAGCGACGAGGGCTGGGCGTTGCAGCGCCTGCTGTATGCGGAGGCGGGCCGCTTCGCCGACCTGTACGACGATGTGGTCAGCCAGGGCGGCGTCCCCGTCGTCAACGCCCTCGCCGGCCGGCTCGCCCGGCTGGCCAACCGCGGGCACCTCGACATCGACGACGTGATGACCGCCGCCTCGCAGTTCATGGCGCTCGTCGCCGGTGACCTGCCGGCGTTGTCACGGCTCGGCACCCGTCCGGTCCCCGCCGACGAGCTGGACCGCGCTGTCGTCGCCGGCGTCAGCACCTTCCTGCGCGCCTTCGCAGTGTCGCGCGAAGCGCGAGCCGGCGAAGGTCAGGTGTAGTAGCCGTCCACGGCCGCGCGGGCCTCGGCGTAGAGCAGCGGCCCTTCCTGCGGGACCGGCGCGAACCCGCCGCCGGGCTTGAGCGCCCCGAGCTGCTCCCCCGACAGGGCGTAGACGACGCGGCCCAACCCGGAGCGGTCGATGGCGCCGGTGCACATCCCGCACGGCTGGCAGCTGGTGTACATCGTGGTGCCGGCCGCGACGTCGGCGGGCAGGTTGCGGGCCGCCCAGCGGGCCAGTTTGAGCTCCGGGTGGGCGCTGATGTCGCCGTCGGACAGCACGGTGTTGTGCTCCTCGGCGAGGACCTGCCCGTCGGGTCCGACGAGCAGCGACCCGAACGGCGCGTCACCGGCCGCCCGGGCCAGGGTCGCGAGCTCGATCGCGCGGAGCAGGAACCGCTCCTCCTCGGGTGTCATCAGGCCTCCTCAGGCAGGGTCATGGTGCCGCGGGCGACGGTCAGGCCGGAGCCGCTCACCTGCACCTGGGAACCGTTCACCGTCACGGTGATCCGGCTCGGCCGGCCCATCGAGTGCCCCTGCTCGACGACCACGGTCGCGGTCCCCGACGCCGCCGGCTCGACGACGCCGCCGGCGACCAGCTGCGCGCCGAGCGGTCCGGCCGCCGTGCCCGTCGCCGGGTCCTCCCAGATTCCCATCGCCGGGTTGAAGAACCGCGCGTAGGCGGTGGCGCTGCTGTCCACGGTGTCGCCGGTGTACAGGTAGCAGCCCTCGCCACCGACCTCCCGCAGTGCGGCGGTGAGCCGGGCACCGTCGGGTGCGGCCCGGTCGACGGCGGCGCGGTCGCGGACCGGCACGAGCAGGTGACCCGCGCCGGTGTCCACCACCTGCGCCGGGCGGTCGGCGACCAGGTCGTCCTCGCGCAGCCCGAGCGCCGCGGCGAGTTCAGCCCGGTCGGTGACCACCGCGCCGAACACCGGCGGCGACTGGTCCATCGTGACGGTGATCGCGCCGTCGGGGTCGCGGTGCACGTGGACCGGCAGGACGTCCTCGCCGATGTGCTGGGTGAACGTGGTGTCGTCGCCGTCCAGCCGCAGCTCGCCGGAGGAGGCCAGGTGCAGCCAGGCACCGAGCGCGTTGTGGCCGGCCCCGTACACCTCCTGGCCCGTCGGGGTGAACGACCGCAGCCGCCGGGTCGCCGGCGCCACCGTCGCGCGCTGGACGAACGTCGTCTCGGACTGGTTGAACTCACGGGCGACGGCCCGCATCTGCTGGTCGGTCACGTGGTCCGCGTCGGGGACGAGGGTGAGCGGCGCCCCGGTGAGCGGGGTGGCGGCGAACACGTCGACGTAGACGAACTGGATCTCGGTCACGACTACGACGCTACGACCGGGGACGGCTGTGACGTAGCCCGTTCCTGCGGTATCCCGGGCGGGCGGGCGCAAAAGTTGCGGTAACCTGCCGCGATGACCGCACCCCCGCTCGACGAGCTGGACCGGCAGCTGCTCGCCGCGGTGCAGGAGGACGCCCGCGCGTCGCTGACCACCCTCGCCGCCGCGATCCACCTGGGCGTGTCCGCGACGCGGGCCCGGCTGAAGAGCCTGGAGGAGCGGGGCGTGATCACCGGCTACGCGGCCCGGGTCGACCCGGTCGCGTGCGGGCTGCCGCTGCGGGCGGTGGTGCGCATGAAGGTCCACGGCGCGCTGTACGACAAGGTCGCCGCGATCCTGGCCCGCGAGCCGCAGATCGTGCGGTGCGTGCGGGTGACCGGCGAGGCCTGCTACGTCGTCGAGGTCCTCGCCGCCGACATGCCGGACCTGGCCCGGATCACCTCGGACCTGGCGCGGATCGGCTCCATCACCACCGACCTGGTGTACGAGGTCGTGGCCGACCGCGCCGTCCCGTCCCTGTCGCCTTCCGCGTAGCGCCGTTGCCTTCCCGGCCTGGTTTGGCCGCCGCGGCACCGGGCAGGACCGCCGCGCGTAGTGTTTGGCTCGTCACGAATGGGGTGCCCATGTCGACGCTTCCGCTGTCGCCCGACGAGCTGCTGACCACGACCCGGTCGGTCCGCAAGCGCCTGGACCTGTCCCGTCCGGTGCCGATGGAGCTGATCCGGGAGTGCCTGGAGATCGCGCTGCAGGCCCCGTCGGGCTCCAACGCGCAGAGCTGGCACTGGATCGTGGTGACCGACCCCGAGCCGCGCCGGGTGATCGGCGAGGTGTACCGGCGTGCCTTCCGGGCGTACGCGGAGGCCGGCGGCCCCAACTCGACGCGGTACGCCGACAACCCCACCCGCCAGGCGACCCAGCTGCGGGTCGGGGAGAGCGCCGCCTGGCTCGGCGAGCGCATGGGCGACGTGCCGGTGCTGGTCCTCGCCTGCCGCCGGGTCGCCAAGCTGTCCGCCGACAACCAGGCCGACGTGTGGGGCTCGCTGCTGCCGGCCGCGTGGAGCTACATGCTCGCCGCCCGCGCCCGCCGCCTCGGCACCGCCTGGACCACCCTGCACCTCGATTACGAGGCGGAGGTCGCCGAGCTGCTCGGCATCCCCGACGACGTCCGCCAGGGCGTGCTCATCCCGACCGCGTACTACACCGGCGACACGTTCAAGCCCGCCCCGCGCGAGCCCCTGGACTCCGTCCTGCACCTGGACCGCTGGTAGCCCGGCCAGGGCTGCACCAGCCCGACGGACCGCGGCGTCAGGGTAGTGGGCGGCGGCCGGCGAAGCCGAGGTCGGCGCGGTGGAACCAGGCGAGGTCCTGGTCGCCCTCCAGCCAGCACAGCAGCACCGGCACGCCGTCGAACTCGGCCGGGAAGTCCAGCAGCAGCGGGGCGAGACCCTTGAGCTGGATGCCGGGCTGCTGCACCGCGGTCACCAGCTCGTCGAGCCGGGCGGCGCTCGCCTTGTACTCGGGCAGTCCGCCGAGCGGGGTCGGGTCACCCCCGGGGGCGAGCGATGCGGCCAGCTCGGCCGTGTCCGCCCGGACGGTGACGAGCTCGTCGAGCAGCGGCCGTAGCCGGGCGAGTTCCAGGCGCGCCGACGCCGGCGTGTACAGACCCATACCCGCCAGCGTGGCACCCCGCCCCACCGGGCGATGACTTAGGGTCCTGAGTCGTGGATGACGTGAGCGGGTCGGGACTGTTGCGGCACGAGCCGGTGTATGACGGGTTCGTGGCCTCGGAGGGGCCGCGGCAGGAGGTGGCGGAGGCCATCGACCGGCACATCGCCGAATTCCTCGGCCCGGTCGAGTTCGTGCTGCACGAGGTCGCGTCGCACCTCGTCGGGGTCCATGTCTACCTGGTCGAGCCGACCGAGCGCCGGCCGTACCGGACGCTCATCACGTCCGGCATGAGCGAGCAACCGATGACGGTCCCGGACGGGCACGGCATCAGCCCCTACGCGGAGCTGATGCTGTGCCTGCCGGCCGACTGGCCGATGACGCAGGCCGCGCTGCACGACGACCGGACCGGCTGGCCGGTGCGGATGCTGAAGCAGGTGGCCAGGCTGCCGCACGAATACCGGACCTGGATCGGCCCGTGGCACTCGGTGCCGAACGGCGACCCGGCGGTGCCCTACGCCGACGGCACACCGTTCGCCGGCGTCGTCGTCACTCCGATGCTCACGGTGCCCGAGGCGGGGCACCGCATCGTCGTCGGCGACGGGACCGTGATCGACCTCCTCGCCCTGGTGCCGCTGCACCCGGCCGAGGTGGCGCTCAAGGTGACCCAGGGCACCGGCGCACTCATCGAGGCCCTCGACCGGGGCGGCGTGACCGAGCTGCTGGACCCGGACCGGCCGTCGTTCGCCTGACGTTCGGCACGCACCCTGGCGTCACCCCACCTGGGAACGGTCCTCCTTGCTCTGGGCGCGGACCACGACCACCGGGCGGTCGGCCTTGTGGACGAGGGTGTCGGAGGTGCTGCCCAGCAGCAGTTCGCTGAGCTTGCGGTGGCCGTGCGCGCCGACCACGATGCCGGGGCTGCGCCGCTCCCGGGCGACGCGCATCAGGGTGTCGGCGACGGACTCGTCATCGGCGATGGCGAGACCGGAGGCGTCGGCGAACCCGCACTCCCGGGCGAGGTGAGCGCCGTGCTGGGCGGTGCGTTTGGCGGCCTCGTACAACTCGGCGTCCACTTCCATCGCGGTGCGCAGATCCAGCACGGTCGGTGGCATCTCCAGACCGATCAGGGGCATGGTCGCGGGCTCGAAGAGCCGGCCGGCCTCCCAGACCGTGACCACGAGCGCCGCCTGCCACCCGAGCAGCGGCGCCGCGTCGCGCACCGCCCGTTGCGCGGCGGCGGAGCCGTCGTACCCGAAGATGACCGGTGCGTCAGTCGCCATCTGCGGCACGTACCCACGGATCTTGTGCGGACAGGGTGAGGCCCGGGTGGTCGTCAGCCGCCGAGCCATTGCCGGAGCAGGTCGCCGCCCGGAGCTCGGTAGGCTCAGGCCCCATGCGCGACAGGCATGAGACGCTGCTCTACCTGGCCGAGCACCCCGCGCTGCCGGCCGGGGACGTCGACGCGCTCATCGCGGCCGCGGACCCGCACATCCTGCCGCTCCTCGCCCGGCGCGAACACCTGACCCCGGAGCAGGTCGCCACCCTCACCGAAGCCGGTGGCCGCCGCACCTTCCTGGCGCTCGTCGAGTCCGGGCGCGTGCCGGTGGACCGCGTGCCGCACGGCGACCCGCAGGCGCTGCTGGCCGGTATCGATCGCACCGACGCGCCGGACGAGTGGCTGCGGTTGCTCGCCGCCTGGCCGGATCCGCTGGTACGCAAGGAACTCCTCGCGCACGTCTGGGACCTGCTGACCGTCCTCGTTCACCCCCAGACCGTCTTGACCGACAGCTTGGGGTCGGCCGCGATCGACGACTCCGAGTAGCGGCAGTCGCGCAGCTGTTTGCGGGACCACAGCAGGGTCTGGTCCGCGTAGTACGGCGACGCCGGGTCGGCGGACTCGCTGAACGTCAGGATGCACCGGGCCGACGGCCCCGAGGACGTGTAGGCGAGGGTCAGCAGGAAACTGGTGCCGTAGTTGACCACGTAACCGCGGTCGGTGAGGTCGCTGCCGTCCACGAACGTGCCGGGGTTCATGAACGGCTCCCGGGACGAGCCCGGGAACGGTTCGTACTGCGCCATGTTGGCGATCCCGACGTTCTCCGTGGAGCCGGGCACCGGGATGCGCTGGCCCGCCTTGACGGTGTACTGCACCGACTGCAGCTGGACGTTGAGCGGCAGGCCCACGGCCCGCAGCCGCAGGATCGCGCCGGCGAGGCCGGTGAGCAGCGGCGCCGGGTCGGCCGGGGCGCCGCGTGGGGTGCGGCCCGGGTCCGCGGGGTTGAACGGCACGCCGAACAGCGGCCCGGCGACGGTGAGCGCGTCGGGGTGCTCGGCGAGGACCGCGCCGATCGTCTCGCGCCACAGCACCGCGCCGCGGCTCTGCGGTTCGAACAGCCGGTCCCAGCCGGCGAGTGCGGCACAGCCGGCGCTGATGTCGACCGCGGTGCCACCGACGGACACCGGGCGGGTGCCCTGCGCGCGGCAGGCCGTGACCACGTAGCCGGCCAGGTCGGCGGCGGTCAGCGAGTCGCCGGACAGGATGGCGGTGCCCAGGCCGGTCAGGTCGAACCGGTTGGTGCCGTTGATCAGTCGCAGGTTCTGCCGGGAGCGCGCGGACAGCGGGGTGAACTCGCCGCCCTGCAACGGTGAGAACCCGGTCAGGAACTGGTTCTGGTTGGGCACCCAGTGGCTGTCGTTGGCGTTGAACACGTAGTCGCGGCGCAGCAGCTGCGGCTGCCGGGCGAACGGGATCAGGCCCGGCGAGCGCGCGCCCGCCTGCACGACCCAGGCGTTGGCGCTGTCGCTGCCGTTGAGGGCGCCGAGCGGATGGGCGGCCCATTCGGCGATGGAGGCGTCGGACAGGTTCGGCGTCGGCGACGAGTCGGCGTACCAGGCGTTGCCGGCCGAGTCGGTCGCGATCGTGTTGACCCACGGGATGCCCTGGTCCCGCCCGATCGAGGCGCGCAGCCCGTTGACGTCGGTGGCGCGGGCCATGTTGAGCCAGACCCGCAGCAGCCGGTCGTTGTCGATGTTGGCGTCGCGATACGTGTACGCCGTCGTCGTGGTCCAACCGAACGCCGGGTCGATGGCCGACAGGTCCAGGACCGGCCCGTACCGGGTGAACCACATGGTCTGGGTGACGTTCTGGTTGTTGACCCGGATCGTCACCTGCTTGGAGGTCATCGCCTCGGGGTGGCCGTCGACGAGGTACGTGGTCGGCGAGCCGGGCACGAGGTCGACCGAGTAGAACGTGAACCGGGACCCCTCGGCGATCGTGTGCGTCCACGCGACCTTGTCGCTGAACCCGATCTGCACGCCGGGCAACCCGCCGAGGCTGGCGCCGTAGACGTTGAGATTGCCGGGCACGGTCAGCTGCGATTCCCAGAATCGCAGCTCGCCCTCCCACGGGAAGTGCGGGTTGCCCACGAGCATGCCCCGCCCCGTCTGGGACTTGTCCGCGCCGAGCGCCCACCCGTTGCTGGACAGCGCCCGCTGCTCCTGCAGGCCCTGCAGCCCGTCGGTGGTGACGGCCGCGCCGACCGGCAGGCGCGCATCGAGGCTCGATGGCGGAGCGGCGGTGGCGATGGGTCCGAGCAGCGCGTCACCGCTGGCGAGGATCGCGATGTTGCGCTGGTACGCCAGCACGTCCACCGCCGTGATCGGCCCGATCCAGGGCTGCCCCGCGCACCAGCCGGGCACTCTCCCTGCGCCGGTGGCGGCGAGGAACGCGTTGTAGCCGCGCACGTAGCCGTTGAGGACGTCGCGCTCCTCGGGCTGCAGCCGGGTCAGCTGGTCGCGGGCCCGGTCGACCAGGCCCAGCGACTGGTACGCGAAGTCGGTCGCCAGGTTCACACCGTCGGGTCCCGGGCCGAACCACCGCGACCGTTCGCTGCGGACCTTGACGATCTGGTCGGCGAGGTCGCAGAACCGGTCCTCGGCATAGGCCCACGCCTGCCCGAAGGCCGCGCTGCCGACGCTGCCGGCCAGCACGTGCGGCACCCCGTAGCTGGTGCGCCTGATCACGGCCGTGTAGACCCCGGAGGCGACGGTCTCGCCCTGTGCCGCGCCGGCGGGCACGCCGACGACCGCGGGCGTCAGCAGGGCTGCTGCCGACAACAGTGTGACGATCCGACGGGCGCGATGCACGGCTCCTCCGATGTGACGCAGCGGACTGATGGCGGTTCGAATCCGTTGAACCCAGGTCGCATTCACCATGTGCAAGAAAGGGCGTTTTCCTTGCCGGCTTGGCCATTCCACATCCGACGGGCGGGGCGCACCGCCGTGCAGGTCACCATATTGCACTCGGCGACCCCTGCACTACGGCCAATGGTTGATCAATCGAGATTCATTGATCAAAAACAGACGATCACGCCTGTTCACGCACGCATCGCGGATTCGGACCCTGCCGATTCGACAATTGCACAAGATCGCGCCATTGTGGCGCCGCCCATTGATCCCTGACTGCTTTGGTTTCGACAAGGACGGGGTCGGCAGCTTCCGGACAACGGGATGGAACGCGGAACCGAACATCGGCATCTTCGACGGCGTGGAGGGCTTTCTTCTCCGCCGGCGACATTCATGATCAAGCCGGTGCAGGTGCCGGGACTGCCGTCGGGCAATCGAACACGGAGATACGGTCCTGGAGGCCGAGTTCGGTGAGGATGCTCGACACGTTGGACTTCACTGTCTGCTCGCCGAGGGACAAGGCGCAGGCGATCTCGCGGTTGGAGCGGCCGCGGGACAGGGCGGCCAGCACGTCGGTGCCCATCGGGGCGAAAGTGCGGGACAACCTCACCTTCTTCGTCACATGAAGGCGGGCATGCAGGCGGTCAGTCGTCGAGCTCGATGCCTTTCGCCTTGGCGAGCTCAACGATCTTCCGCACCTGCGCCGCGTCGGTGGTGACAGGGGCCAGCAGCTTCGACAGCGATTCGAGGGCGCCCCGGTCGGTGCCGTACGCACAGAACATGCCGCCCTCCGGGTCATAGGAGAACCGGCCTTCGAGCGCCGGCGCCTCCGTGCTGACGAGCAGCTTCGCGACCTCTGCCCAGAAGTACCCGTTGGGCTCGTGCCCGAGTTCCTCGACGAGACCGTCGACGTCGGTGGTCCCGGCGTTGAGCAACAGCGAGTACTTGCCCGGCGACGTCTCGATCAGCTTCAGCGCGGTCATGGACGGAGCTTCGCAGGCCTCCACCACGAACAGCAAACCGTGGGCGGTGTCCGCTCAGAAGAGCTCGGCGAGCAGGGCGGCAGCGCGGGCGGCGCCGTCGCCGGACACGGGGCGGTAGGTGACGGGGCGGTCGATCTCCTCCGCGATCGCCGCGGCCAGCATGTCGGGGGTCAGGGTGTCGTAGTCCATCCGCCGGCCGGCGCCGTGGCGGCGCAGCCGGTGGGTGACGTGGAACTGCTGCTCGAAGTGGTTGCGCAGCGGCACGTAGATGAACGGCCGACCGGCCGCGGTCAGCTCCATGCAGGTGGTCAGGCCGCCCTGGACCACCGCGAGATCGCACGCCGCGAGGTGCTGGTCCAGCGACGGCACATACGGCCGGACCTCCAGGCCCGCCGGTGCCGGCACCGAGGCGGGGTCGATGCGCGGGCCGGCGACCAGGATCATCCGCAGTCCGGGCACCTTCCGGGCGGCCTCCGGGAACGCGGCGGCGACCAACCTGAGCAGGTGCCCGCCGACGCCCGAGCCGCCGACCGTGACCACGCAGACGCGCTCGTCGTCCCGATAACCGAGCGAGGCCCGCAACACGGCGCGCGCAGCGGCCCGCGAGTCGGCGTCGGACGCGGCCGACCCAGCGCCGGTAACAGCGCCGGTGCCGGTGCCGGTGACAGCGCCGGTGACGTAGCCGGCGAAGTCGTAGTGCTCGGACGTCCAGTCGCGGATGCGGGGCAGGTCCGGGCCGAACCGCTCGTCCACGACGTCGTCGGGGTCGCCGACGAAGATCGAGCGGTCGCGCAGCCGGGGGTAGCGGGCGATGTGGCCGATCATCTCCGCGTTGTAGTCGGCGGCGACCAGCGCCTCCCGCTCGCCGCCGGCCGGCATCGGCAGGAAGCCGACGAAGTCGGTGAGCCAGGCATACGCCGACCGCTTCAGCTCGGGATTCTCGTGCAGGAAGTGGTCGACGTCCCAGGCCTCATCACCGACGACGAGGTCGTAGCGCTCCTGCGCGAGCAGGTCGTGGAAGACCATGAAGTTGGCGAGGAGGATCTCGTCCATCCGCCGCAGCGCCTCGAAGCAGTGCAGGTCGTGCTCGCCGGACTCGCTCTCCACGTGCGCGGACTCGTTGACCAGGAACCGGCTCGCGGGGTGGACCCGCTCACCGGCGTCGGCGAGCATCTGGGTGACGGGGTGCTGGGTGAGCCAGTCGATCTGGACGCCGGGCCGCAGCTCGCGCAGCTGCGTGGCGATGGCGAGGTCGCGCCGGGCGTGGCCGAGGCCGATCGGTGAGGACAGGTAGAGGACCCGCTGCGGCCGGGACTGCCAGCGGCTCCATACCTGGCGGGTCGGCGCCGCCGGGCGGAACCGGTCGGCGAAGCCGCGCACCAGCAGGTTGACCCGGACCGGGTCGCGGGCGATGGGGATGTGCCCGCCGCCGTCGATGACGACCAGGTCGCCGCCGGTGAGCTCGGCCAGCGCCTCGCTGCGGGCGAGCGGGACGACCTGGTCGGCGCTGCCGTGCAGGACCAGCATCGGGCTGGTCAGCCGGGCGCACCAGGACTCGAGGGCGTCGCGGTCGGGCCGGTCGGCCTGGCTCTCGACGTCCAGGACGGCGCCGGTGGTCTCCAGGGCCCAGCCGACGCCGTCCTCGACCGCCTTCGTCGAGTGCGGCTCGCTGAAGCACTGGCCCATGAAGAACCAGGCGAAGTCGTCGTGCCGGGTGTGCCAGTAGCGCCGGTTGTACTTGCGCCAGTGGCTCGCCGGGTCGGTGCCGAGCCGCGGCACCGCAGACGGCGGGAGGTCGGGTGCCGGCGGGTCGTCCAGTCCGCCGGATGCGGCGCGGGCCTGCCCGGGCGGGGTGAGGGCGATGGAGGCGCCGATCGCGACGGTGCCGTGGACCCGCGCGGGGTGTTCGGCGGCGAGTTCGAGTGCCCAGTTGACGGCCCGGGACAGCGCCACGACGACCGCCTTGTCGGTGCCGGTGGCGTCGAGCACGGCGAGGGCATAGGCGACCTGGGCCGCCTGCCCGTACGCCGGTGGGGTCGCCGGCCGGTCGGAGCGTCCGTTGCCCGGGCCGTCGTAGGTGACGACGCGGAAGTGCCGAGCGAGGTAGGGCAGCTGCATCTTCCAGATCCGTTTGTGGACCAGGGTCCACGTCGGCAGCAGCAGGATCGTTGGGCCGCCTTCGCCATACACCTCGAAATGAATCTTGACGCCGTCGTGCTCGATGAAGCCCTCGGTGTCCGCCTGCCGTGCCCGCATAGCTCCCCCGCCCTCAGCCCTGCTTCAGTGCGCCGGGTCGGGGCACGAAGCGCGGCACCCGCCGCAGGTAGCGCTCATACGGCTCGCCGAGCTGCGCCCGCAGGTCGTGCTCCTCCAGCCGGACCCCCACCATGATGTAGCCGCTCGCCGCGAGGGCGAAGACGAGCCGGCCGACGCTGAGGTCGGGCGCGGCCCAGAACGCGATCAGGAAGCCGACCATGAGCGGGTGCCGGACCAGCCGGTAGATCAGCGGCTCCCGGAACTCAGGCTCGGCATAGGCGCGGTCCCGCGCCCGGTCGAGGATCTGGCGCAGGCCGAAGAGGTCGAAGTGCCCGACGGCGAAGGTGCTGAAGATCAGCACGATCCAGCCGAGCGCGTAGACGGCCCACAGCACGGCGCGGGCCCAGGACGGGCCGACCGACCACACCTCGGCGGGCAGTGGCTGCCACTGCCACAGCAGCAGGGCCAGCACGGCGGTGGACGCCAGGACGTAGGTGCTGCGCTCGACGGAGGTCGGCACGAACCGGGTCCACCACCGCTTGAACCAGGGCCGGGCCATGACGCTGTGCTGCGCGGCGAACAGGGTCAGCAGCGCGGCGTCGACGAGCAGCGCCCGCCATGCCGGGCCTGCCGCACCGTCGTCGATGCCCTTGGGCACGGCGACGCCGGCCAGGAATCCGATCGTGTAGAGCAGGGTGGCGAGGAAGGCCAGATAGGCCGTCGCGCCGTAGATGAGGACGAACGCTTTGCGAAGCATAGGAGCCTCCTTGTTCGGTCGACCGACCGACCAGAGTCACGGTAGCATTCGGTCGACCGACCGAACAAGGAGGCAACCGCTTGAGCACCGCCGCCCGCATCATCGAGGCCGCAAGGGCGTGCCTGCTCGCCGACGGCTACGCCGCGCTGTCCACCCGCCGCGTCGCCGAGCAGGCGGGCGTGCCACTCAGCCAGATCCACTACCACTTCGGCGGGAAGCAGGGCGTCATCCTGGCACTGCTCGACCACGAGAACCAGCAGCTGGTCGACCGTCAGATCCAAATGTACGGCGCGGAAACACCCCTCTGGAAGCGCTACGAGCAGGCGTGCGACTTCCTCGACGACGACCTCGCCTCCGGCTACGTGCGGGTGCTGCAGGAGATGATCGCGGCCGGCTGGTCCGACCCGCAGGTCGCCGCCAGGGTCTCGACCATGCTCCAGGCGTGGTTCTTCGTGCTGGTGCAGGTCGCCACGGAGGCGGAGGAACGGTTCGGCTCTCTGGGCCCCATGCGCCCGGTCGACGTCGCCGGCCTCATCGGCCTGTCGTTCCTCGGCGGCGAGGCCGTCATTCTTCTCGGAGGCGGTGAAGGCGGCGAAGGCGGCGAGGACGGCGGCTGGAGCGACCGGGCCCGCCGCTGGTTACGCAGCATCGGCGACCTCATCCGCCACTTCGAGGAAAGCGACCGGACGGCCACCAGTTGAGGCCCATGTGATCGATCCATGTCCGCGACCCGTCACGTGATCCCGGCGACCGTGTCGCGATCCAGACGGAGCGCGGCGAACCTGGCCCACGACGGTTGATGCTGTGCCCGTGCCGACCTCCCGCCTCACCCACGCCGTGGGTGCACTCCTGATCATCGCGACGCTCACCCTGGCCGGCGCCACCCCCGCCGGCGCCGAACCGACCCGCGGCCCGGACTGCCCGGCGACCCGTGCGCAGCTGGCCGGCCAGCACATCACCACCCTCGAGGGCCTGCCCGATCTCACCTGCGCCGACCTGCACGACGCGGTCCTCGACGGGCTCGACCTCGGCCAGGCCGACCTGTCCCGGGTCGACGCGCACGGCGCCTCGTTCCGCAACACCGACCTCATCCAGGCCACCCTCACCGGCGCCAACCTGCGCGGCGCCCGCTTCGACGGCGCCGACCTCAGCCAGGCCGAGCTCGACACCGTCGACGCCCGCGACGCGTCGTTCGCCGACGCCGACCTCAGCCAGGCGGACCTGACCGGCGCGGACCTGCGCGGCGCGGACTTCACCGGCGCATCGCTGACCCAGGCCGAGCTCGTGAAGGCGGACCTGCGCGGCGCCCGCACCGTCCTCGCCGAGGCCATCCAGGCCGACGCGGCCGACGCGAAGGTCGACATCCTCGACCCGGGCACGTTCCAGGCGTCGCTGCTCGCCGTCCTGGTCGGCCTGGTGCTGCTCGTCAAGGCGCTCATCGACGTCGCCCGCGGCCGGACCCCGGGCGGGAGGGCCGTGCACCGGGGCGTGTCCCGGCTCGTCGTCTACGCCGTCGTCAACGTGTTCGTGTGGTTCATCGCCGGCATGATGCTGCTGCCGCTGATGTTCATCGAGGTGCTCTACCCGGTGCTCGTCGGCGCGCTGTTCGTCTACCTGTCCGGCGCCGTCCGCGGATACCGCCCGGCCCGGTTCGGCCCGGCCGACCCGACCTCGCAACGGGTCGGCCTGACCATCCGCTGAACCATCCGCTGAACCAGACGCTGAACTATCCGCTGAACCAGGCGCTGAGCAGATAGCCGGCGAGCAGCATCACGGAGCACAGCACCAGCGCGGCGACCGCGAGCCCGACCAGCAGCATCGGGCGTCGCGGCGCCCCGCGCGGCGCCGGGCCGGGCAGAAACGACGGCATGAGCCGCACGCTATGCAACCGGTCCACGCCGCTGGGGCAGGCGCCGGGCTGACCCTGTGAAACTCTCGTGAAGCACGATCAGAAGTTTTGTAGCGTCTGCCCGATGACCGCACCACCGCTCGACGTCCGCCACATCGCCGCGGCGTTGCCCGACCCCGACGCCGATCTGGCGTTCCTGCTCGCCGAGGTCGACTGGGACGACCGCATCCGGGCCCGGCGGACGGCGAGCTTCGGCACGCCGTACAACTACTCCGGCCACCACTACGACCCGGCGCCGATGCCGCCACGGATCGCCGCCATCGCCGCGATCGCGGCAACGCACGCCGGGCACCATTACGACAACTGTCTCGCGAACCGCTACGACACCGGCGAGCACACGATGGGCTTC
This sequence comes from Dactylosporangium cerinum, assembly GCF_042653625.1. Lineage (NCBI taxonomy): Bacteria > Bacillati > Actinomycetota > Actinomycetes > Micromonosporales > Micromonosporaceae > Dactylosporangium > Dactylosporangium cerinum. The sequence continues at coordinate 623,972 of NZ_JBHSIU010000041.1, forward strand.
CACCGCGACTCCTACGAGGGCCTGGTCCCGGACAGCGCGGTCGCGATCGTCTCGCTCGGAGCCACCCGGACGCTGGTGTTCCGCGGCGAGGACCGGGCGCACCGGGCCGAGATCGTGCTCGAGCACGGCTCGCTGCTGCTGATGACCGCGGAAACCCAGCGGCACTGGACGCACGCCGTGCCACGCGCCGCCGGCGTCGGACTCCGGTGCAGCTTGACGTTCCGGCGTTTCGCAGTGGTGCGACCAGCGTCAGCGTCGGACCGGTAACCGGACCGGCCCGCGCACGGTCGGATCGTGGTCCCGCGATGTGCCGTCAGGTGACGTGAAGATCCACGGCACGGTGCTCAGACGCTGTCGCCGTGGCGCAGCAGCCGGGCCTTCGCCGAGTCGAACTCGGGCTGCGTGAGCGCGCCCGAGCGGCGCAGCTCGTCCAGCCTGGCCAACTGGTCCACCATGCTGTTCTGCCTCGGTTCGACCGGCGGCGCTTCGCGGATGGCAAGGCGGGTCCAGTCTGCCGGGTCGTAGTCGACGCTGAACCGGTCGCCTGGCTGCGGCGCCGCCAGCGGCGACACCAATTTTGTCGCCACCGCCTCGAACGGCGCCGACCCGTCGGCAGGCTCGACCCGCAGCCGCAGGTTCGCCAGTCGATGGGTTGCCACCGCCTCGAACTGCACCGACCCGTCGGCCAGCTCGACCCGCAGCGGCATGTTCGCCAGCGGGCTATCGTTCAGCGTGGTACCGGTGTCGGTGACCGACAGCACGGTACCGACCGCCGGTCGGCCGGGCCCCACGAGCGTGTTGTACGGCCTCTCCAGGAGAGAACGCACATACGCCTCGTTCGCCGCATTGGGCCGCGGCGGTACCCGTCGCATGTACACGGCGAACGCGAAGATGCCGACCCCGACGAGCACGAAGATGCCCCCGAAGACCCAGCCGAACAGGTTGTCGCCCGCCACGCCGGCCGCGAGGGCGCCTGCCCCGACTGCGGCGAAGATCGCGCCCGTGACCAGCAGCCCTCCGCCGGCCAGGATGGCGATCACGGCCACCGGAAGGCCGACGGTTACGGCGATCATGCTCATGTCGGACGAAATGTGGCAGGTCCCGGTCGGCTCGCAGTCGGTGCTGTTCACCCCGCCGTACGTGCCGACTCCGACCGCCGCCGCAGCGGCTAGGCCGATCACTTTGGCGATGACCACGCGGGCGCTCACGATGTCACAGCCTAGACACGGCCGGCGGCGCGAGCCATGCTGCGACGCAGTTCCGACAAGAAGCCTTGAGCCAGACATTCCGCGCAACGACGTTGATACCGAGCGTCTCATGTTGTGCGGGCGTGGTCGAAGTGGAGGAGGACGAGCGCGACGGCGACGATCTTGCCGATCCGCCGGGGGCAGAGACTGACGTTGCGCAGCGCCTTGAACGTGCCTGCCGCATGAGGCCCAAAGAACACTCAGCGACAACGGATGCCCGACGTCCGCCACGACGTCGAACCCGGCCGCGGGCAGTTCCCGCACGAGCGAGCGGGCCAGGACACCGACCCGGTCGGTGAGCCCGGCCACGGCCCGCGGCGCCAACGTCCGGCCACCGGCGCCCGGCGGGCGGTGTGCTGTCGCCGCCGCCGGGCCGCGGCTCGAACTGCCGCGGCGAGAACCCGGCGAGCCGGCCGGGCCCGGGCGTGGACGGCGGCGGCGTCGAGTTCCTCGTCGGTCTGCGGCTCCTCGTCGTAGTAGGCGAAGCTGGACCCGTACCAGGCGATGACGGTCACGACCGAACAATGTTGACGGTCAACCGGTCCGCAGCGCGTCGGTGGGCGTGAGCCGGGCCGCGCGGAGGGCCGGGTACAGCCCGGCGATCGCGCCGACCGCGCACGCCGCGGCCAGGCCGAGCCCGACCGCGAACGCCGGTATCAGCGGCTGCCAGCCGCGTTGCAGGGCCAGGGTGTAGGTGGCACCGGCGCCGAGGAGGACGCCGGCGGCGCCGCCGGCCGCACCGACGAGCAGCGACTCGACGAAGAACTCGAGGCCCACGTGCCGGCGGGCGGCGCCCAGCGCGCGGCGCAGGCCGATCTCGGTGCGGCGTTCCAGCACGGAGATGACCATCATGTTGGCGACGCCGACCCCGCCGACGAGCAGCGCCACCGCGCCGAGGCCGACGAACAGCGCGGTGCCGGACTCGGCCACGTCCAGCCGGGCCGAGAGCGCGTCGGAGGGGCGGCTGACCGCGACGTCCTCCGGGTGCTCCGGGTTGGCGGCGCGGCCGAGCATCGCCGCGACCTCGGCCGTGCGCTCCTGCGCCGCCCGGACGTAGATGCGGCTCGCGTGCCCGTCGTGGCCGAAGTCCTGGGCGGCGGCACCGAACCCGATGAGCACCGACCGGTCGATCTCCGGCGCCAGTTCCGCCGGGTTCAGGATCCCGATGACGGTGTACCAGTGGCCGTCGAGCAGGATTCGCGGGCGGCCCGACAGGTCGGCGATGCCCAGCCGCGACGCGGACACATGGCCGAGCACTGCGACCGGGTACCGGCCGGTCAGGTCGGTGAGGAACGCGCCGTGGGCCAGCTGTCCGTCCAGTGTGGACAGCAGCGCGGCGTCGGCGGCCCGCACCGACAGCCCGGCGGTGCCGGCGGAGGGGACGAGTTCGCTGCGGCGGACCCGGACGTCGGTGATCTCGGCGGTGGGCGCGCTGGCCTGCACACCGCTCGTGGCGCCGACCCCGCCGGCGGCGGTCGCGGGCAGCGGCCGTTCCGTGCCGCTGGCGCTCTGCCCGTCGGCGACGGTGAGCAGGTTGGTGCCGAGCCGGTCGATGCGGGCGAGCAGGTCGGCCTGGCTGGAGCGGGTGATGCCGAGGACCGCGACGACGGCGGCGATGCCGATGCCGACCCCGAGCACCGACAGGGCGGCCCGGGCCGGCCGGGACCGCAGGCCGATCGTGGCCACCGGCAGCAGGTCGGCGGCGCGCAGGCGGGACAGCGGGGTCATTCGGGGCTCCCGGTATCGTCCGCGACGAGCCCGTCCCGCAGCGTGATCCGCCGGTGGGCGGCCTGCGCGACCTCGTCGCTGTGGGTGATGACGACGATCGTCGTGCCGTCGGCGTGCAGCTCGCGCAGCAGGGCGAGGATGCCGGCGCCGGTGGCCGAGTCGAGGTTGCCGGTGGGTTCGTCGGCGAAGACCACCGGTGGCCGGCCGACGAGGGCGCGGGCGATGGCGACCCGCTGCTGTTCCCCGCCGGAGAGCTTCTGGGCCTTGTGGTGGGCCCGGTGGGCGAGGCCGACCCGGGCCAGCGCGTCGGTTGCCGCGGCGCGGCGGGTCGCGGCCGGGACGCCGCGGTACAGCAGGCCGGTGGCGACGTTGTCCAGTGCGCTGAGGTGGGCGATCAGGTGGAAGTGCTGGAAGACCACGCCGAGTCGGTGCGCGCGGAGCCCGGCCAGCCGCCGGTCGGACAGGTCCTCGATCGGCTGCCCGGTGATGCGGACCGAGCCGCTCGTCGGGCGGTCCAGGCCGGTGGCGAGGTTGAGCAGGGTGGTCTTACCGGACCCGGACGGGCCGACGATCGCGGTCAGCTCTCCACTGTGGATGGTGAGGGTGATGCCGCGGATCGACTCGACCGGCGGCGTGCCGGGGTAGACCTTCCGCGCGTCGCGCAGGTGCAGGACCGGGCTCATGCGACGGGCACCTGCACCCGCTGGCCGGCGCTCAGCTCACCGGTCACCTCGACCGTGCCGCTGAGGCTGTCGAACAGGCCGGGCTCGACCGGCACGTACCGGCCGGAGTCCAGGCGCACCTGATACCCGCCGCCGGGGCGGGCCAGCAGCGCGGCGACCGGCACCAGCAGGACGTCGTCGTGGGTCTGCCGGGTGACGGCGATGTCGACCGGCGCCTCGTCCAGGTCCCCGGCGGCGGCCGGCAGGGTGACGCTGATCGTCACCGGCACCATGGGCGGCCCGGCCGGCCCGTTCGTCGGGGCACTGGTCGCCCGGCCGATCTGCGTGATGGTCCCGGGGAACGGTGGCATGCCGGCGACGGTGACCGTGACCAGGTCACCGACGTGGATCAGTGGCCGCCGCTCCAGGGTGACCTGGGCGGTGACGGCGGGCGTGGCGGAGGTCGCGGTCAGGACCGGCTGGTCGGGCCCGATCGTGGTGCCGACCGTGCCCTGGACCTGGCTGACCCGCAGGGCGCCGGGCTGGAACACCACCTGACCCAGCGCCAGGGTGCCGGTCCGCTCGCTGACCGGCAGCCCCCAGCCGGTCTGCACGCGGCGGATCGCGGTCGTGGTGGCGGCCGAGAAGTGCTGGTCCACGGTGATCTGGTGGCCGGGGTCGGCGCCGAGCGCCACCAGGTTCTCCTCCAGCTGCCGGACGTCGGCGCCGTCCGTCATGCCGCCGGTGAAGTCCCGGTAGGCGGGTGTGGCGCCGTACAGCAACCGCACGGGGCGGCCGTTCACCGCGTAGAGGTCGCCGCCCCGGCCGACCGTGGCGCCGGCCGCGGCCACGGCGGTCAGCACGCCCGGCTCGCCGAGGCGGTTCACCGGGTAGGACCCGGCGAAGCCCAGCGCCCCGCTGACCTGCACCCGCTCGGACACCGTGCCCCTGGTGACCTCGGCGGTGCCCGTCGCCACCGCCGCCGTGCCGTCGTCGGCGGCCTGCGGCTGCGCGGCCACCGCGAACCAGACCGCCCCGACCGCCGTGCCGGCCGCGGCCACCGCCACGACGCTGCCGAGCACCCTGCCGGTGCTCACTTCTTCGACCCGCCGTTGATCTTGATCCCGCCGTCGTAGTGCTCCTTGCACGCGGCCTGGGCCGCCTGGAACTTGTCGGACTTCACGACGGTCGGGTCGGTGAGCTTGAACGCGCCGCGGCTGTCCGGGTCCGGCCAGTCCGGCAGTCCGTGCTGCCGGACGCATTCGGAGAACCTGGTCATCTGCTCGAGTTTCGCGGCGGACGGCGGCGGTTCCGGCGCCAGGACGCTGGCCGGCAGCTGGGCGGAGATGTGTTCGCACGCCTCGGTCGCGGCCCGCATCTGCTCCTCCGTCACCGACCCGTCGGGCGCGCCGGCCCGGGTGAGCCGCCCGTCCTCGAGGGTGCCGTCCCGGAAGCGGGCGACGCCGTGGTCGCGCATGCACTGCCCGTACTGCCGGACGAGGGTCATGATCTGGTCGTCGCTCATCGTGGCCGCGGTCCGGGACGCGGCCGGGCCGGCCTTGCCGCCGCCGCAGGCCGAGAGGATGCCGACCGCGGCGAGCAGGACGATCGCGAGCCGGTGCCGGAGTAGGGCTGTCGTCATGCCTCACAGGCTGCTGCCCGGGCGGCACCGGCGTCGTCTGAGCCCGATCCCATCTTTGCCGCCGGTGGATCGGAGTCCGCTCCTACCCGGGGATACGAGCGCGGTCCGATGCGCACCGCAGAAGCGCTGTCTACGCTGGGCCCGTGCACCGGGCCGGCGAACTGTTCCGTCTTCTGCTCGCTCGACGGGTCTACCTCCTCGACGCGGTGCTGGCGCTGTTCCTGACGGTCCTGTCCAACCCGGTGCTGAAACCGGTCGAGTGGCGGGTGGACGGCGTGCTGCTCACCGACACGACCAACGACCCGCAGGCCGCCGGCCGGCTGCTCGCCACCTGGTGGGCCTGGACCGCCGTGATGGTCGTCGGCCTGCTCCTGCAGCACCGGTGGCCGCTGGTGGCGCTGGCCCTGACCAGCCTCGGCGCGGCGGCGCACGCGCTGATCCGCGACCCGCAGGGGCCGCAGATCCAGTTCTTCCTGCTCATCGACCTCGCCGTGCCGGTCACGCTGTACACCCTGGCCAGCCGCAGCCGGTCCCGGCGGCTGTCCACGGCGGTGCTGGGCGTGCTGATGCTCGCCGTCATCGCCGTCGGCGTCGTCAACCAGCTCGGCCTCTCCGCCGGACCCGGGGTCAGGAAGCCGCTGTCCCCCGGCAAGAGCGTGCCCAGCTTCCAGCTCTCCGTCGCGGACATCCAGCACAAGGTCGTCGAGCCGGGGCTGACGATGCTGCTCGTCCTGGCGCTCGCCTACGCGCTCGGCACCGCCTCCCGCGCCCGGCAGGCCCATCTGGAAACCCTCGAACAGCGCGCCGCGGACCTGGAGCGGGATCAGCGCCAGCGGATCGCGCTGGCGACGGCCACCGAGCGGGCCAGGATCGGCCGGGACCTGCACGACGTGGTGGCGCACAGCCTCTCCGTCGTCGTCGCGCAGGCGCAGGCGGCGCTCGCCGCCCAGCACCGGCACCCGGAGCGCACCACGCAGGCGATGCGCGAGGTCATCACGGTCGGCCGCGAGTCACTGGCGGAGATGCGGCGGCTGGTCGGCGCGTTCGGCCCCGCGCCGGACGCCGGGCACGGCCTCGCCCCGCAGGTCGGCATCGATGCGCTGCCCGGCCTGGTCGAGCGGGTCCGGGCGGCCGGCGTGCCGGTGCGCCTGACGGTCACCGGACCGCCGGCGGACGTGCCGGCCGGGGTGGACCTGTCCACCTACCGGATCGTGCAGGAGGCGCTCACCAACACGCTCAAGCACGCCGCGCCGGGCGCGGAGGCCGGCGTGACCGTGACGATCCGCTCGGACCGGGTCGAGGTCGAGGTCGTCGACGACGGCGCCGGCCGCCCCGCCGGCCCGCGCCGGGAGGACGGCAACGGGCTGCGGGGCATCGCCGAACGCGTCCACCTGCTCGGCGGGGTGCTGGCCGTCGGGCCGGAGCCGGGCGGGGGTTTCGCCGTGCGGGCCTGCCTCCCCGTGTCGTCCCAGCCGAGCCGCGCCCCCGACAGCACGGCGACCGTCCGGTGAGCGACGACGACCCCGTCCGGCGGATCCGCGTGGTGCTCGTGGACGACCAGACGCTGATGCGCACGGCGTTCCGGGTCATCTTCGACGAGACCGACGACATCGCCGTGGTCGGCGAGGCCGGGACCGGCGAGGCCGCGGTGCGGGTGGTCGACAGCGTCCGGCCCGACGTGGTCCTGATGGACATCCGCATGCCGGGCATGGACGGCGTCGAGGCGACCCGGCGCGTCCGTGCCCTGCCGGGCGCCGATGCCCGGGTGCTCATCCTGACGACCTTCGACCTGGACGAGTACGTGTACGCCGCGCTGCGGGCCGGGGCCAGCGGCTTCCTGCTCAAGGACGCGCTCGCCGAGGATCTCCTCACCGCGGTCCGCACCGTCGCGTCCGGCGAGTCCGTCACCGCGCCCAGCGTGACGCGACGGCTCATCGACCACTACGTCGGCAGCGCGCCGTCCCGGGTGGACCCGTCGGACCGGCTGGCCGTCCTCACCGCCCGGGAGCTCGAGGTCCTCACCCTGATCGCCCGCGGCCGGTCCAACCCCGAGATCACCCAGGACCTGCTGCTGGCCCCGGGGACGCTGCGCACCCACATCGGCCGGATCTTCGCCAAGCTCGGCCTCCGCGACCGGGTCCAGGCGGTGATCCTCGCCTACGAGTGCGGGCTGGTGCGCCACGACGACCGGTGACGCACGGGTGCCGTCCTCATGGTGGGAGCAGGATCCAGCGCCCCGCGGTCGGGCCGCCGTGCATGTCGGCGAGGTCGGCCACCCCGTCGAGGAGCTCGCCGAGCCGGTCGTCGACGGCGTGCAGGTCGGTGCCGGTGAGGTTGACGGTGAGCACCAGCTCGTCGTGGCTGAGAAAGGCGATGTCCGGGTCGTCGACGTCGGTGCGGCGGCGGTTGCGTGGCACTTCCAGCGCGGGCACCCGGCGCTGGGTCGGGACCAGGTCCCGGTCGACGGCGGTGAGCACCGCGAGCAGCAGCGCGGCCGGGCCGCCGTCCAGGTCGCGGAGCCCGACGGTCAGGGTCGTGCCCTCCGCCGCGGCGCCCGTGCCGTCGACGTCGAACCGCAGGCTCGGCGGCTGCCGGAACGCCGAGGTCAGCAGGTCCGACCAGTGCGACAGCCAGTGCAGCACGGTCGCACAGTCCTTCCCGGCCGCCGTGCGCTGCCGGGGCGTACCCCCGACCACCTCGTAGCTCAGGGCAGTGGTGGGATCTGCCACAGGTGGACCTCCCCTCCGGCCGTGTCGGACAGGGGCTCGGCCCGCAGTGCCGAGACGACGCGAGCGGTCCACTGCGGCTTCGCGCCGCCCGGGCGGCCGCACAGGACGCCGTGCCCGGCCGGCACGGCGTCGAACGCCTCGCGGGCCGCCCGCTGCGCCGCGACCAACGCCGGTTCCGGGGTGAACAGCCAGATGTCGTCGGCGTAGGGATCCCGGCGCCGGTCCTGGCCCGGGGACCGCATCGGGATCGGGCCGAGGCCGAACTCCCGGCCGACGGCACCGAGGGCGTGCACACCGGCCGTGATGATCCGCAGGCCGGCCAGTCCGTCGACCGGACCACGGAACCAGTCCGCGGGCAGGTCGATGTCGCACAGGATGCTCGGCTCGCCGCGCAGGCGGCCCAGCGTGATCTCGGCGACGGCGGCGGCGTCCGTTTCGGCCAGGCGCGCGCGCAGCGCCAGGCCCGTGTCCTGGCCGAAGCGTGGCAGCAGCCACCGCCGGCCGAGGAAGGCCAGTTCGAGCCGGAACTTGGCCATGATGAACAGGTCGTGGACCCGCCAGTCCTTGTTGACCAGGTGGGCGTTGCCGTTCGCCACCAGTCCGAACGGTTCGTACTGCAGCCAGTACGCGGCGCTGTGCATGGGCTACGACCACGCAAGCGTGCCGCGGTGCCGCCAGTACCCGTCCGGAGTTTCCGGTGCCGGCAGCGGACCGGTGCCGGACAGGGACAGTGCCCGGAGATTCAGAGCCAGCTGCGCCGTGGTCGCCGCGCCGGACAGCACCACGCCCGCCCACGGCTGGTCCAGCGCGGCCGCGATGGCGTCCGCGTCCCGCTCGGCGAGCCGCCCGTTCGCCAGGGCCTCCTTGACGATGACGGTGCGCCCGTCGGCGTGCGCCTCGGCGAGGGCGGGCCCGGCCGACGGCTCGAGGGGATTCCAGGTCGCCTGGACGCTGCGGAACAGCGGCTCGCCGGCGACCTCGACGCGCAGCGCGGCCCGGATGGCGTCGGCCTGGCGCGGCCCGCTGGTGGACAGCCCGACGGTGACGCCGCGGGCGGCCAGGTCGGCGAGCCGGTGGTGCAGGACCCGGTCGGTCAGCGCGGTGCTGTCCGGTGTCACGGAATGGATCTGGTACAGGTCGAGCCGGTCCCCGAACAGTGCCAGGGTCTCGCTGACCTGCCGGTCGTACGTGGCGACGCTGTGGTCCTTGGCCTCGTGCACCGGCGCGTCGATGCGCCACCCGGCCGTGTAGGTGTAGCCCCATTTGGAGCCGACGACGACGTCGCGCCGGTCGCCGAGCCAACCGGCCAGGAACTCCTCGGCGAGGCCGTAGGAGCGGGCCACGTCCACGTAGCGCACCCCGGCCGCGTACGCGACGTCCAGCACCGCGTGGCTGCGCGCCCGCATCGAGGACACCGACCGGTCCTCCGGCAGGTCCCGGTCACGCCCCAGGTTGATGTACCCGGGCCGCCCGACGGCGGCGAGCCCGAGCCCGATCCGGTGCACGGGCACGCTCAGGTCCAGCCGATCAAGTGCCATCGCCTGATCCTAGGCCGCGGCCGTCAGCCGATGACCCGGGTTTCCTGCCCGCGCTACCGCCGGCGGCGGCGCAGCACCGTGATCACGCCGACCGAGACGGCGGTGAGGGCGACCGCGCCGACCGCGAGCACGGTCGGCCAGATCGAGTACGTGCCGGCCCGATGCGCGGCCGGTGCAGCCGACTGGACGGGTGCGGTCGGCGGGGGCGGGCTGTGCAGCGCGGCCGCCTCCTCCGGGGTGACGAGGTGGCCGACGGACGTCGCGGCGGGCAGCGCGAAGCCCCAGTCGAACAGCATCGTGCTCTGCTTCCAGGCGCGGGCGGGCACGATCTCGGCGCCCATGATGGTGACCACGAGCCGCCGGCCGTTGCGTTGCGCGGCGCCGACATACGTGTGGCGGGCCTCGTCGGTGAAGCCGGTCTTGCCGCCCAGCGCGCCCTGGTACTCGGTCAGCAGCTTGTTCTCGTTCTGGATCTGGAAGCCCTTCGGGTCCTTCGGCGGCTGCGCCGGCCACTGGAAGACCAGGGTGGTGTCGTAGGTGATGAAGTCGGGCCGGGCGAAGTCGGCGCGGGCGATGAGCGCCAGGTCGTAGGCGCTGGTGAGCTGGTCCGGGGCGTCCAGGCCGGACGGGGTGACGGCGTGGGTGTCGTCGGCGCCGAGCCGGCGCGCCTCGGCGTTCATGGCCGCGACCGTCGCGGCGACCCCGCCGTCACCGCCGGCCACGCGGGCGAGGGCGTTGGCGGTGTCGTTGCCCGACTGGAGCAGCAGCCCGAGCCACAGCGTCGACACGGGGTACTTCCCGCCGACGATCATGCCGACGGCGGAGCTGTCCTTCGGCAGCGCGAGGTCCTCGGGGGTGGCCTCCACGACCAGCGCCGGGTCGAGTTTCGGCAGCGCGGTCGCGGCGAGCAGCAGCTTCTGCACGCTGGCAGGCCGGCGGCGCAGGTGCGGCGCGCAGGCGCCGAGGACCTCGCCGGTGTCGAGGTCGGCGACCATCCACGACATCGCGGACAGCGTCGGCGGCGCCGGGGTTCCCGGGGCGACGGCCAGGCCGGTCGTGCCGAGCTGCCCGCCACCGACCACGGGCGCGGCCGGATCGCGTTCGGGCGACGGCGGCGTCGGCGGGATCGTGGCGATGGTGGCATACGGGCACGGCACCGGCGCCGGCGCCGCAGTGGACGGGCTCACCACCGGCGCCGGCCACGCCATCAGCCCCGCGCTCAGCACCGCGGCCACCAGTCCCGTCGCTCCCATGGCGGGGAGCGTAGCCGCCACGGGTCGGCTCGATGGAAACGGGCGTGCGGCGCACTCGGTGGCCGGGCATGATCTGCCGGTGAACCCATGGGCTTTCGTCGCGGCCACGGTGGGGTTCATCGTGGTCGGGACGTGGCTGGCGGTGACCGGCGACGGGATCGCGCGCTGGGTGGGCGGCGGCGGGGCGGTGTTCTTCGCGGTCGGCCTGGTGTACGGACTGCGCGACCTGCTGGGGCCGCGCCCGCAGATGACTGCCACGGCCGAGGACCGGGCGCCCGTCGACATGACGCCGAAGCCGTGGATGCTGCTGGTGGGCGTGCTGCTGCTCGTCGGGTTCGGGGTGGCGGCGACGGTGTTCAGCGAGGGACGCGACCGCTGGCTGGGTGTCGGAGCGCTCGCCGGCGCCGCGTTCGGGGTGGTCGAGACCGCCTGGAAGCAGCGTGCCGGGAGGCGTTGAGGGCAGCCGAGGTCGACCGTCGCTCCGCCTCAAGCCGACCAACCTCGCTGCCAACGGGACACCGGATCGGACGCGACTCACCGTGACGATTACGGCCGATAGGGTGATGACATGGTGAACGCGGCGCCCGCCGTCTACCGCTGCGGACTGACCGACAGCAGCCGCTGGCGGGAGTTCCAGCTGCGGCCGGACGACATCGTGATCAGCGTGCCGTCGAAATGCGGTACGACCTGGATGCAGATGATCTGTGCTCTGCTGGTCTTCCAGACCCCCGACCTGCCCGCCCCGCTCACCACCGTCTCGCCCTGGCTCGACATGTTCCTGAGACCGATCGCGGACGTCACCCGGACCTTGGACGCCCAGCAACACCGCCGGTTCATCAAGACCCACACCCCACTCGACGGTCTGCCCCAGGTGCCCGGCGTCGCGTATGTCGTTGTCGGACGCGATCCCCGTGACGTCGCCGTGTCGATGGCTTACCACCGGCCCAACCTCGACGACAAGGTCATCCACCGCCTCCTGGCCTCCGGCGACCAGGCACCCACCGGCCCGCCAACCACACCGGTGCGTCCGGCAAGCACGCGTGAACGCGTGCTGCGGTGGATCGATGACCCGCGGCCGGCGACGGAGAACCTGGACTCGCTGCGCACCGTGGTTCACCATTTGGGCCAGGCGTGGGAACTCCGCAACGAACCGGCGGTGATCCTGCTGCACCACGCCGATCTCTCTCGAGACCTCGCAGGGGAGATGCGGCGACTCGCCGACCGGCTGGGCATTCGCGTGCCGCGGAACCGATGGCCAGCCCTGGTCGAGGCGGCCACCTTCACCTCCATGCGCGCCAAGGCCCACCAGCTGGCCCCTGACGAGCGGCTCGGACTGTTCATCAACAACAGTGCCTTCTTCCGCTCCGGCAAGCCCGGCCAGTGGCGCGAAGTCCTCAATGACGCCGACCTCGCCGCCTACGACAGCTTGATCCGGTCGCTGGCCGATCCAGACTTCGTCGACTGGGCCGAAGACGGCACACACAGCAGCTGAACGACACCAGCAACACGAGCCCACGCCTGCACCGACGACGGTGGGCTGACCGCCGAGATCCATGTGCGCGACCAGACCGAGATCCTCGATATCCGGCTGCTGATCCGGAAGGGCCGGGCCCGCAACGGCAGCTGGTTCCAGACCGTCGCGCTCGGCGAGCCGGACGCAGTCGTGGCCGTGCGGGCCGATGGACGGCAGTTCAGAACCCCGCGGTTGCCAGGTTTCCTGTGGTACCAATGCCCGCTGGAACGCCGCGTCACGGACTGACGTGGAGCCGCGCCGCGTGCGAGGCGAGGGCGTCCACGGCGGTGGCGACGGCGGGACGGGCGGCGGCGCTGTCCCGCCAGACCGCGAAGACCCGGCGGGTGGGTTGCGGGTCGAACGGCACCGACACCGACACCGACACCGGATCCCGGCCGAGGCGCGGGATCACGGCCGCACCGAGCCCGGCGGCGACCAGGGCCAGCTGGGTCGAGTGCTCCGACGCGGTGTGCCGGATCCGGGCCTGGGCGCCGTGCCGGCGCAGGGTGGCGGACAGCCAGTCGTGGCAGATCTGGCCGGTGCTCCAGCCGATCCAGTCCTCGCCGGCGAGGTCGGCGACGGTGACGGCGGCCCGGCCGGCGAGGGGGTGCGCGGCGGGCAGCGCCACGTCGAACGGGTCGTCGAGCAGGTGCCGCCGGGACAGTCCGTCGGGGACGGCGAGGACGTCGTCGGCCCAGTCCTGCACGACGGCGACGTCGGGGTGCCCGCGGCGCAGCGCGGCGACGGCCGCGTCGGGCTCCTGCTCCGACAGTGCCACGTCCAGGTCGGGGAAGGCGGTCCGCAACTGCGCCAGGACGCCGGGCAGCAGGCCCCGGGCCGCGGTTGCGAACGCGGCGACCGCGAGCGGGCCGGCAACGACGCCGCGGTGCCCGGCGAGGCCCGCCTCGACCCGTTCGACGAGCGTCAGGACCTCGCCGGCGCTGCGGGCGAGCACGGCGCCGGCCTCGGTGACCCGCACGCCGCGGCCCTGCTTCTCGACCAGGTGCTGGCCGGTCTCCCGTTCGAGCCGGGCGATCTGCTGCGAGACGGCGTGCACCGCTCCCCCGCGATCCTGCCGATCCCCGGCACGTCCCGCCTCGCGCACCTGGAGCAGAACGTCGCGGCGGCACACATCGAACTCGACGCCGAGGACCTCGCCGCGCTGTAGCTCGCCGGTACCATGGCCGCCGTGGAAAACGGGGATGTCAGGGTCGGGATCGGGGTGTTCGTCTTCCGCGACGGAAGGTTCCTGATGGCGCGGCGCCACGGCGCGCACGGCGCCGGCACGTGGTCGGTCCCTGGCGGCCACCTCGAGTTCGGTGAATCGTTCGAGGACACCGCGATCCGGGAGGTCGCCGAGGAGACCGGCGTCCAGATCACCAATGTCCGGTTCGGCGCCGTCACCAACGACGTCTTCGCCGACGAGGACCGCCACTACGTCACCGTCTGGATGCTCAGCGACCACGTGTCCGGCGAGCCGGCGATCCTCGAGCCCGACAAGTGCCTGAGCCTGGGATGGTACGACTTCGACGCCCTGCCCGAGCCGCTCTTCCTGCCGTGGCGGCAGTTGCTGCGCTCGCCGCTGTTCGACACCATCCGGAAGTCCGCGGTTTTTCCTGCCGTGCCGCCGGCCGGAGCCGATGAGCCTCAGGAGTGCCCGATGGCGTAGCCCGTTCAGGAGGCTCGACGACATGAACATGCTCCGGCGGACCCGGGTCGCGACGCGACTGGCGGTCGGGTTCCTGATCGTCTCCCTGTGCGTGGTGGCCATCTGGCTGGCGGCGTTGTCGTCGGCCGACGGCACCCGCACGACCGCGTCCAGCCTGTCCGCCGCGCAGGCCGAGCTCGACACGGCGCAGCAGCTGAAGTTCCGCAGCACCGACGTGCTGGGCTGGCAGGCCGGCTACGCCTTCGACATCGTCCGCGGCGCCGCCGACGCGACCGCGGACACGGCGGTGTCCCGCGCGGCGTTCCTCGCGGCGATGGACAGCTTCAGCAGCGAGGTCGACGCGATGGCGGCGCTGCCGCTGACCGCCGGCCAGCAGGCCGACGTGCGCGCGATCCGGGCCGCGTTCACCGAGTTCCTCGGCCTCGACGAGCGGGTCATCGCCGCCTACCGGGCCGGCACCCCGGCGCAGACGTCCGAGGCCAACGACATCGTCGCCGGTGAGGCCCTGGACGTGTACCAGACGATCAGCGACGGCGTCGACGACCTGCTCGCCGTCGCCCGGCAGAAGTCCGCCACCGCGCAACGCGGCGCGCAGCACTCGGCGAGCACGACGAGCCGGACCGCGACCGTCGCCGGCATCGCGGCGCTGCTGCTGTCGATCCTGCTGGCCGTCGCGCTGTCGCTGTCCATCATCCGGCCGCTGCGCGCCATCGGCGATCGGCTCGCCGACATCGCCGACGGCGACGGGGACCTGACCCGCCGCCTGGACGCCGGCGGCGACGACGAGTTCACGTCGGTCAGCCGGTCGTTCAACACGTTCGTCGCGAAGATCGGTGACACGGTCCGCGCCATCGGCGGGTCGGCGGCGACCGTCGCCGAGGCCAGCGCCCGGCTCACCGACACGTCGACCAGCATCATGACCGGCGCCCAGCAGACGTCGGACCGGTCCGGGCTCATCGTCGCCTCGGCGGACGAGGTGTCGGGCACGGTGCGGACCGTGGCCAACGGCGCGGAACAGATGAGCGTCTCGATCCAGCAGATCGCCGGGACCGCCGCCGAGGCGGCCAGGATCGGCGGCCAGACCAACCTGCTGACCCAGGCGACCTTCGACCTGATCGGCCGGCTCGCCTCGTCCAGCCGGGAGATCGGCGACGTGGTCAAGGCGATCACCGCGATCGCCGGGCAGACGAACCTCCTCGCCCTCAACGCGACCATCGAGGCCGCCCGGGCCGGCGAGGCGGGCAAGGGCTTCGCCGTGGTCGCCGGCGAGGTCAAGCAGCTGGCGCAGGAGACCGGCCGGGCCACCGAGGACATCACCGCGAAGGTGCAGAGCATCCAGCAGGACACCGCGGCCGCGACCGACGCGATCAACCAGATCGTCGAGATCACCGGCCGGCTCGGCGAATACCAGAACACGATCTCCGCCGCCGTGGAGGAGCAGACCGCGACCACCGACGAGATCAGCCGCAACATCACCCAGGCGGCCGCGAGCTCTGCCGACATCGCCGCGAACATCGCCGGGATCTCCGCCGCGGCGCAGAGCACGACCGGCGGGGTCCAGGACACCCGCACCGCCGCGCACGAGCTGTCGGCGATGAGCCACGAGCTGCGCGACCTGGTGGGCCAGTTCCGGGTGTGACGGGCCCGGGCGCCGGCCGGGTTCCGTGACCCGGCCGGCACCCTCCGATGCCCAGCTCAGGTCGCGGCGGTGCGGGCCAGGCCGTTGACGGCGCCCTGGAACATGCGGTTCCAGGGCCGGGCAACCAGCGGGCGGACCAGGCCGACGGCCGCACCGGTGAACGCCTCGACGTTGCTGATGTGCGTCCCGCCGGAGGCCGTCGGGGTGAAGCGCCATGAGTGGCAGCTCCTGATGCCGCCGGAGTCACCGGCCCAGGCGGCGCGGGCCTCGGGTTCGAGTTCGGCGATGGTGGCCTGCTCGGTCTTGGTGCCGACGGGGAAACCCAGCGCAAGGGTCTGGTCGAAGCGCGCGCCCAAGGCGAAGCCGGGGGTGCCCGCCCAGGCGGTTGCCGTGTGCAGCGGCGACCAGTGCGGCCAGGTGGCCAGGTCGCTCCACACCCGCCAGACCTGCTGCGGGCTGGCTTCGGTGACCGCTGAACCCTGCACGACGAGGGTCTTCCAGCCGGGCGTGGACGCGGAGATGCGCCGGAGGCAGAACGTGACGTTGTCGTTGTGGACGGACTCAAGAGACATTCCTGAACCATACAGTTCAGTACATGTGAACTCAACAGTACAGTTCAGATGTGATAGCGTCCGCTCATGACCCAGCCCCAAACGCCCCGCATACCTGCAGGTGAACGGGCTGAACGCAAGCGCCAGGCGATCGTGCGGGCAGCCCGCGACACGTTCGTCCAGCACGGCTTCGACGCCGGGATCGACCTGATCGCCAACCAGGCCGGGGTTTCCAAGGTCACCGTCTACAACCACTTCGGCAGCAAGGAAGGCCTGTTCCAGGCCGTCATCGGCGACGCGTTGGAGCAGGCGCTCGACCAGGCGGTCGCCGGCACGCAGGCGCGCCTGGACAGCTCCGACGACCTGCGCGAGAGCCTCGTCTGGACCGCGCGCTCCTGGGTCGCCGCGATGACCCGGCCGGACATGCTCGCCCTGCGTCACCTGGTCGTCAGCGAGGTGCGCCGCTTTCCTCGGCTCGGTCAGGCCTGGCAGCAGAACGGCCCCGACCGGGCCCGGCCGGCCCTGGCGGCGACGTTCGAACGGCTCGTGGCCCAGGGGCGGCTGCGGATGCCGGACGTCGACGTCGCCATCATCCAGCTGTACTCCCTCGTGCTCTACCCGCATCTGATCCACAGCGCCTACGGCGCGACGCTGCCGGATCCCGTCGCCGAACGCCTCATCACCACCGGCGTGGACATGTTCCTCGCCTATCACCAGTACGTGCCCGCCACCGGATAACGGGCACCGCCTGCTCGTAGCATGGCCGGCACGGCGACGCGGCTGGTTCGGCGATGAGCCACGAACTGCGCGACCTGGTCGGCCGGTTCCGGGTGTGACCCGTGGCAGACTGCCATGATGCACGACGATCTGCCGGCGGCCGCGCGGGAGCGACGCTGGGCCGTGGACGCGCTCGCCGCGCTGCGCGCGCCTGTTGCCAGCCCTCCCTTACGGCACTATCCGCTGCCGCCGGAGTGGGGCATCTCGCTGCTGCTGCAGGACCACTCGGGTGGACCGACGGGCAGCGTGAAGGACGGCACGGTCCGCCGATCGTTCGAGCACGCGATCGCGAGCGGCTGGATCGGTGCGGGGACCACGCTCATCGACGCCACCGCCGGCAACGGCGCGGTCGCCGCCGCCCGGCTCGCCGGCCTGCTCGGGCTGCCGTTCGTCGCGGTCGTTCCCGGGCGCACCTCTGCGGCGAAGCGCGCCAGGATCTCCGCGCACGGCGGCCGTTGCCACCCGTTCGACCCGCCGGTGGGCATCTACGACGAGGCGCGTCGGCTGGCCCAGGAGCCGGGCACGCACCTGCTGGACCACTTCGCCTGGGCGGCGCGGTCCGAGGACTGGCGCGACGCCTCCGGGCTGGCCGCGACGCTGGTCCGGCAGGTCACCTCGGCGACCGGGGCGCCGCCCGACTGGGTCGTGACCGGCGCGGGCACGGGCGCCACCTCGGCGGCGATCGGCCGGCACGCGCGCTTCCACGGGTTGCCGACCCGGCTCGCCGTCGTCGATCCCGAGCACTCCGCGTACTTCCCGGGCTGGGTGACCGGGGATCCCGGGTACGCGACCGGTATGCCGTCGCGCATCGAGGGCATCGGCCGGCCGCGCACCGAGCCCGGCTTCCTGCCGGCCGTCATCGACCTGGTGATCCCCGTCGCCGACGGGGCGAGCGTGGCCGCGATGCGCCACCTGGCCGACGCGCACGGCTGGCGGGCGGGCCCGTCGACGGGCGCGAACCTGTGGGGCGTCATGCACCTGGTGTCCCGGATGCGGGCACGCGGCGAACGCGGCACGGTCGCGACCCTGATCTGCGACGGCGGCGAGCCGTACCGGGACACGTACTACAACGACGAGTGGCTGCGCACCGCGGGCATCGAGGTCACCCAGTGGCCGTGATGGTCGCGGGCACCGGGTGGGTGCAACGTGGTGAGCGCCCACCCGGTGCTCCGCTCGGTCAGGCGGCCGTCGGTGACGTGGCCGGCGCCGGCGCCTGATCAGTGACCGGCACCCGGAGCAGGCCGGTCGCCCAGGACACCGGGACGGCGATCGCGGAGACCACGATGCCCACGATCACCGGTGCGGAGGCCCCGTGCGTGGCGAGGGCCCAGCCGCCGATGAGGGAACCGATGGCGATGCCGGCGTTGATGGCCGAGGCGGGCAGCGTGGCCGCCAGGTCGGCGCCCGGGCCGGACAGCGACACGATGCGGTACTGCAGCGACGGCACCATGCCGAATCCGGCGATGCCCCAGACGATCAGCGCGAGCGCGACGAGCGGCGGCGCCTCGGCCACGACGTACAGCAGCGCCAGGGCCGCGACGAGGACGGCGTTGGTCACGAGGATGGCCCGCGACGCGTTGCGGTCGGCGAACCGGCCGCCGCCGAAGGCGCCGACCGCGGTGGCCGCGCCGTACGCCAGCAGGAACGCGCTGATGCCGGCGCCCGAGATGCCGGTGACCCGGTCGAGGAACGGGGTGATGTAGGTCAGCGTCGCGTACGGTCCGGCGAACAGCAGCACGCACAGGCCGAGGACGGCGAGCACCCGCGGCGCGAACGCATGCCGCGCCTGGGTCCAGGCGTTGCCCGCGCCGCCGCTGGGCACGGGCGGGATGACCAGTATCAGGGCGGCCAGGATCAGCACGCCGAGCCCGATGATGGCCAGGAACGCGCCCTCCCAGCTGGTGGCCTCGCCGATCAGCGTGCCGATCGGCACACCGAGCGCGGTGGAGACCGCGAACCCGCCGATGACGGCGGAGAACGCCCGGCCGATCCGCTCCGGCGGCACCATGCTGATGCCGGCGGTGAAGGCGAGGCCGACGAAGAGGCCCTGCAGCGAGCCGGTGACCGCCCGCACGACGATGAACGTGGCGAAGTCTGCCGTGAGCACCGCGACCAGGTTGAACACCAGCCACGCGGCCAGCGTCGACCAGAGCAGCGGGCGGCGGCCGAGCCTGATGGTGAGCGCGGTCAGGACCGGCCCGCCGATGGACAGGCCGAGCGCATAGGCGGTGACCAGGAATCCGGCGGTGCTCACCGACACGCCGAGGTCCGTGGCGACCGGCTGGAGCACGCCGACCACGACCAGTTCGGCGCTGCCCATCGTGAAGGTTCCCAGGAACAGCAGCAGCAGTGCGAGGTTGGTGCGCCTCCGGCGCCCCGGCGCGATCTGTGTACTCATGACGTCCTTCCCCTCAAGGCCATCCGTCCGGATGCCCGGCACGGTCGACGCATCGACGAAGCACACCGTACCGTAGATAGGGAGGGATCCCTAACATTCTGCCTGGCTATAGTTCGAGGGATCTCCCGCCTCTCGTTCGCCGGGTGATGGCAAGGGGGACACGATGCGGCGGTCCGGCTCCGAAACCCGCGAGCACCTGCTGCAGGTGACGCACGATCTGTTCTACTGGCACGGCATCAGGGCCACCGGTGTCGACACGGTGGCCGCCGCGGCCGGGGTCGCGCCGACCACGCTGTATCGGCTGTTCGGGTCCAAGGACGGCCTGGTGGACGCCTACGTCGACCACGTCGATCAGGGCTTCCGCACGTGGTTCACCGGCGCCACCGAGCCGGGCGCGCAGCCGCCGCGGCAGCAGATCCTCGACCTGTTCGACAAGATCTTCGAGTCCTTGCAGCCCGACACGTGCCGCGGGTGCGCGTTCCTGATGACCATCGGCGAGTTCCCCGACAAGGAGCTGCCGGCCCACCGCCGGGCGGTGGCCATGAAGGCCTGGGTCCGCGAGCGGGTGCACGGGCTGGTCCGGCATCTGGCCGAGGTCGAGCCCGTCGACGACCCCGACGCGCTCGCCGACCGGCTGGCACTCCTCATCGAGGGGATGAACGCGTCGGTGCAGGCGCTGGGCGTCGACGGCCCGGTCCGGCAGGCCCGGGCGATGGCGGAAGTGCTCCTGGACGCGGCGACGGCCCGGGGCCGCGCGCACGGTCCGGCCGGTTCCGGCACCTGACGATCGCGACCCGCGTTCAGCGCTCGACGGTCGCGGTCACCGGGCCGAGGCGCAGCACGCCGTCGTCGAGCGGTTCGCAGCGCACGCCGCCCTTGCCGCGCAACGCCTTCCACGCGCCCGGGCCGACGGTCACGTCCATCCACGCGCACGGGTGGGCGGCCCGCCGGACCCGCAGCCGGACCGGGCCGGCGCCGGAGTCCAGGGTCAGCACCGCGCCGACGAGGTCGTCGACGGCGAGCCCGGCGACCAGGATGTTGCGGCGCACCGCGGCGAGGCCCGCCCCGGCCGGCAACGACTCGCGCGCGATGACGGTCACGCTGGCCTCCCGGTGCGCGGGCTTGCCGAAGTACCGGTCGCCCACGATGCCGAGACCGGCTCTGATCCGGATCTCCTCGACGAGCTCCCCCACCGGCGCCGGCAACGGCCCGTCGGCGGGGCGCCCCACGTACCGGTGCGACGGCGAGGCCAGCAACTCCACGATCTCGGGCACCCCAGGAAGTCTGCCACCGCCGTAGCATCGCCGGCATGGCGACGCGGCTGGTGCAGATCAACATGAAGGCTCTCCACGACACCGCGCTGGGCGGCTTCTGGGCGGCGGTGCTCGGCTGGGAGCTGTCCAGCGAGGGGCCCGGCGTGACCAACCTCGAGCCCCCGGGGTTCGTCTACCCCGACCCCGTCGCCGTCTGCATCGACCTCGTCGCCTCCGCGGAGCCCAAGGCGGTGAAGAACCGCGTGCACGTCGACCTCGCCACCACCTCGGCGGCCCACCAGGCGGAGCTCGTCGCGCGCCTGCGGGACCTCGGCGCGACCCCCGCCGACGTGGGGCAGGGCGACGTCCCCTGGACGGTCCTGGCCGACCCGGAGGGCAACGAGTTCTGCGTGCTGGACCCGCGGCCGCCGCACCGGGACACCGGGCCGATCGCCGCGGTCGTGGTCGACTGCGCGGACCCGCGCGCCATGGCCCGCTTCTGGGGCGAGGCCACGGACTGGACCGTGCACGAGGTGACCGACCACGAGGCGGTGCTGCGCTCCGCCAAGGGCGTGGGCCCGTACCTGCGGTTCGTGCGCACCCCGGACGTGAAGACCGGCTGGAACCGGGTCCATCTCGACGTCCGGCCGTATCCGGGCGACGACGCCGCGGCCGAAGCGGCCAGGCTACGGGCGCTCGGCGCCGCCGTCGTCGACGCGGGCGAGATCTCGTGGACGGTCCTCACCGACCCGGAGGGCAACGAGTTCTGCCTCCTCGCTCCGGGCTGACTCAGGGGCGTCCCCTGATGCCGGCGGGGGTCCCGCTGCGGCACGCTTGAAGCACAAGGAACAAGCGTGAAGGAGCAAGACGATGGAGACCGTGTACCAGTCGATGCGACAACAGGGCCTGGTCCGGCCGGCGCAGGGCCGGGTGCTCGGCGGGGTGTGTGCCGGGCTCGGACGGCGCTTCGGCATCGACCCGTGGCCGGCGAGGTTGCTGTTCATCCTGGTGCTGCTGTTGATCCCCGGCAGCCAGATCCTGGTGTACCCGATCCTCTGGATCATCATGCCGGCCGAGCCGGTGACCGTCGCGCCGCCCTCGTCGGTGTGGGCCTCGAGCGCTGACTGAGAAGCGCCGACTAAGATCGGCGGGCATGTCTGAGGAATGGCGCGCCCGGCTGGCGCCCGCGTTCGAGGTCCTGCTCGGCGCGCCGCTGTCGAGTTACCCGCCGGACGCGACCTACGCCACCTACGCGTGGGGCAACTTCATCCGTGAGGCCGAGCTGGACCGGCTCCCCGACTGGCTCGACCCGGCGGTGTTGCGGGGCGACACGGTGTTGGTCAACCAGCACCTGGGGATGCACGACGAGGGGCCGCTGCGCATCGACGCGGCGGGCTCGCTGTTCGACGTGCCACCGGCGTACGAGCCCGTCGAGGGCCGTGACCTGCCGCTGCCGCCGCCGGACGGCTGGCGCGTCGGGTACATCCGGCTCGCCTCCGACGGCTCCCTCTTCGACGCGATGCGGGCCGCCACCCAGGTCGGCGACGGCCCGGAGGACCTCTTCGCGTTCGACGACGACGCCGACGAGGAGTGGGACGAGGCGCTCGCCGAGGCCGGGGTCGACGAGGAGCTGCGCGCGCACCTGCGCTGGTGCTGCGGCGACGGCACCACGGGGATCACGTACTTCGGCGCCGACGAGGAGGCGCACGCCCCGCGCGGCACGGTCGTCGCCTCGTGGGAGGACCAGAACGGCCAGTGGGACATGGTGGTCGTGCGCCTCTGACCCGGGTGACACCTTCGCCACATCGACGTCGGTAACGATGCGAGGTGTCGTGGAGCACAGGCGGATCGAGCACGCCCTTCCAGGTCGACACCGGTCGGCGGCTGCGGCAGGGCATCGGCTTCACCGCGGCCGGGGCCGTGGTCACCTGGATCGGCGTGACGATCAGCATCGCGTACATCGCCGACGCCGGGAAAGGCGGGTTCAGTCCGCTGCCCGGCCTGGTGCTCGGGGTCGGGCTGGTGGCGCTGTTCTTCGGCGTGGTGCGGCTGGCGCAGAGCGTGCTGCGGCCGGGCGAGCGGTTCGACGTCGGCGCCTGGGTCACCATCGGGCCCCGATAACCGATCGACGGCTGTAGCAGGTGGGCAGGGTCCGTCCCTTCCGCGACGCGGGCCTGTCGGGTTCCTTCGACGGGCCCGCGTCGTCAAGGCTCAGCCCCAGGTCTGGCCGGCCGGTTCCTTGATGGTGCGGTTGATCCGGTTGAAGAAGTTGGTCAGCGCGATCTCCAGGTTGATCGCACCGATCTGCTCCTCACTGAAATGGGCGTTGACCTCTTCCCAGATCTCGTCCGTGACCCCCTCCGCGCCGTCCTGCAGCCGGGTGGCGGCCTCGGTCAGCGCCAGTGCCGCGCGCTCCGCATCGGTGTAGAACGGCGCCTCGCGCCAGGCCGCCACGTTGTGCAGCCGCTCATCGGTGTCACCGGCCTTCTTCCCGCCGGCGACACTGGCGTAGACGCACGCCGAGCAGCTGTTGATCTGGCTGGCACGCAGATGGATCAGCGCGAGCAGCTTCGGATCGACACCCCCGGCGGCGATCGCCTTGTGCAGGTGCCCGATTGCTTGCCACACGTCGGGATTGTCGGTGTTCTTGTGCTTCAGTCGGTTCTGCATGGCAGGGTGCTCTCCATGGTCGGGGTTACGTTGAGGGGCTGTTGCCCGTCACCCCAATGACGGAGCAGCTTCCAGGGAGGTAACACCATGTCCGGCACCCATCCGGCCGACCCGATCGCCGAGGCCTTCGAGGCGCACCGCGACCGGCTCACGGCCGTCGCCTACCGTGTGCTCGGCTCGCACGCCGACGCGGACGACGCGGTCCAGGAGGCGTGGCTGCGGCTGTCCCGCCAGGACACCGACACCATCGACAACCTCGGCGGCTGGCTGACCACGGTGGTCGGCCGCATCAGCCTTGATCTCCTCCGCTCGGGCCGCACGCGCCAGACCGTCCCGCTCGACGACCGGCCGTCCGAATTCACCGTGACGCTCGACAGCGATCCGGCTCCGGACGAGCTTGTGGCGCTGGGTGACTCGGTGGGCCTGGCGCTGTTGACGGTCCTGGACTCGCTGCGCCCCGACGAGCGGCTGGCGTTCGTGCTGCACGACGTGTTCGCCGTCTCCCATGCGGAGATCGGCATCATCCTTGGCAGATCCACCGACGCGACCAAGATGCTCACCAGCCGCGCCCGCCGGAAGGTGCAGGCCGCGCGGCAGCCGGCAAGCGACCGGCAGCGGCACCGCGAGGTGGTCGGGGCATTCCTGGCCGCGGCCCGCGAGGGCCGGTTCGAGCGTCTGCTGGAAGTGCTCCACCCCGAAGTGAAGTTCACCGTCGACACGCCGGACGGTCAGTTCGTCGTGCTCGGAGCCACCGAAGTCGCCACCCGCGCCCGAGTGGCCGCCAATGCAGCGCGAGGGCATGCCGCGACCGTCAACGGCCGCCCCGGTGTCATCTCGTGGAACGAGGACGGCACCCCGCTGTCCCTGCTCGCCTTCACCGTCGCCGACGGCCGCATCACCGAGATCACCGCGCTGATCGACCCGGCCAGGCTCGCGCTCATCGACCTGCCGAACCCGGCGTGAACCGCCAGCGTCCCGGAGCGGCAGCCAGAATGGGGCTGGTACCGTCGACGTATCGATGAGATTGAGCGGACGTTCCAGGTCGACACCGGTCGGCGGCTGCGGCAGGGCATCGGCTTCACCGCGGCCGGGGCCGTGGTCACCTGGATCGGCGTGACGATCAGCATCGCGTACATCGCCGACGCCGGGAAAGGCGGGTTCAGTCCGCTGCCCGGCCTGGTGCTCGGGGTCGGGCTGGTGGCGCTGTTCTTCGGCGTGGTGCGGCTGGCGCAGAGCGTGCTGCGGCCGGGCGAGCGGTTCGACGTCGGCGACGACGGGCTGCTGCACCACACCTCGCGCGGCGACCGGTTCGTGCCGTGGGATCAGGTTGCCGGGGTGCGCGAGATCGGCGTCACCCGCAGCGGCGACCTGGCCGTGTGGCTGGGCTCCGGGCTGCGGGCCGTCGTCGTGGTCCGCAAGGGCCGCAACATCCGGTTCAATTCCCTGGCCGGCGACGCCAATCTGCTGCTGTGGACGATCCAGCAACGCGTTCAGGGGCCGGGCCGCGTGTAGCGGTGTTTGACCTGCGGCGGGAAGTAGTCGGGGTCGCCGGTGGCCCGCAGCTGCACCTGTGGTGTCTGATATCCGGCCGGCACGTAGTTGGCGAACTCGCTGTTGAGCCGCACCAGCTCCGCCCGGATCGCGCCAGCAAGCAGCGGTGCGTGGGTGGGCTCCTCGGTGATGCCGGGGGCGAGTTCGGCCACAATGGACAGATGGCGTTCCTCGTCGCTGTCTGAGACGACCTGCAGGACGAACTTGCCCGTCACCCAGTCGCTGATGCCGTCGCGTTCCAGCGCGACCGTCACGTTCTCCGGGTAGATGTTGGCACCGAAGTAGGAGACCGTGAACAGGGAGCGGCCGAAGACCCAGACGAACGGCAGGTGCGGGGCCGCCGGGCCGTCGAGACCGGCGGCCGGGTCGAAGCCGTGGTCGCGGCAGAACGCCAGCAGGGCGTCGTGCGAGATCAGCCCGCCCTCGTCGGCGATGTGGTAGCGGATCAGCGGGATCCCGCCGTCGCCGGTGAACAGCAGCGTCCCCTCGTGGGTCTCGAAGTAGCGGGTCGCCGGGTCGTACTGCACGAGCGTCGGCAGCCGCGGGTCGCCGAACAGTTCGCGGGCGGCGTCGGGGCGCCCGGCGAGGAACCGGCGGATCGCGACGCTCAGCGGCGTCTCGGTGCCGAGGACCCCGGCGTCGGCGGTGCCGTAGAGCGAGACGGAGTCCGCCAGCGGGTCGGTCATCCCGGCGCGGGCGCCGACGAGCGTGCGCCACTCCTCGCTGAACACCTCACCGGCGAGCAGGAGCCGGATCGAGTACCGGGGCCAGTCCACGCCGCGCTGCCGGCCGGCGTCCACGACGTTCTTCACGAACGGCGGGTAGCCGGCCAGGACGACCTGCTCGAAGTGCGGCCCGAGCTCCTGGACCACGCGCAGGATCTCATCGACGTTGTTGCCGGGGGTCGCCACCGTGATCGGGTGGCCCTTGGCGGCCAGGTGGCGGCAGGCGGCGGCGGTGTACATGCCACCGACCCAGGAGCCCAGCGCGAAGCAGACCACGACCAGGGTCCGCCGCCGGTCTGCGCGGAAGCTGCCGACGAGGGCCTGCTCGAACCGGCGGGCGACGACCAGCTCGTCCAGCACGGAGCGCGGCCACACGGTCGGCTGCCCCGACGACCCGGACGACACCGCGACCGTCTCTGCGCCGTCGAGGGTGCCGCCACGGCACAGCTCCGGCAGTGGATACCTGCGGTGATAGTCGGCCTTCGTCAGCAGCGGCAGCTGCGAGAAGTCGGCCGTCGCCGGGTCGACGCCGTGGTCCCGCAGGAACGCCTGATATGCGGGCACGGTCGCGGCGACGTCCTGGAACAGCCGCAATGCCGCCTCGGCGCCGTCGCCCGGTGTACTGAGCAGCGGCGCGGCGTAGAAGTCCCGCAGCCCGTCGAGGACCTTCTCATCCACTGTGGACGCTCCGTTCATGTGCATTGCGCAATCGGCTGGCGAGTTCGGCGCTGCGGTCCGCGAACGGCCGCCACCCGTCCGGGGTCTTCTCCAGGAACCGCTTCGCGTTGGCCTGCCGGCAGTCGCGTTGCGTCCAGGTGGACAGGCGCCCGCCCCGGATCTCGAAGCGGACCAGGAGGTCGTCGGCCCAGCCGTACACGTCGCTGTCCGGATCGGTGATGACGGTCGCCTTCTGCTCGGCGACGAGCCAGTCGATCGCCTCGATCTCCTGCTGGATCTTCTCGGCGAACTCGAAGGCGAGGCCGGCCGACGCCCGGTCCCGATGCTGGATGAGCCGCTCCCGCACGGCTTCGACCGCGTCCGGCTCGCGCCGCAGTGTCGCGATGGTCGTGGCGAGGAACGTGTCGCGGTCGGTTGCGTCGACGCCGCGGATGCGGGCCATGTCCCGTGCGGCGCCGGTGAGCCGTTCGTCGGTGTACCCGAGCGGCAGCACCCGCCCCAGCCCCGCCAGCGCCAGCCGCGCTTGCGTCCCGCCGAGGTACGGTCCGAACACGTCGTCGGGCCGGTCGGGGCCGAACGGCCCGTAGTCGACGACGAGCCGCGGCACCCCGCCCTTGCGGTCGATCCGCAGGTAGATCGGCACCTCCAGGCCGCCACGGACCCGGTTCCAGCGTGGCTTGGCGCGTTCCAGCAGGTTGCGCTCCAGCCAGGCCGCCTCGTGGACGGAGTCGCACACGACCGCCTCGACCTGCACGATCTGCGCCACCATCCTGGTGAGGTGCCGCCGGCCCTTCAGGTTCGTCCAGTAGGAGCCGACCCGGGACCGCAGCTCGGTGGCCCGGCCGACGTACAGCACCCGGCCGCGCTCGTCGCGGAACCGGTACACGCCGGGCAGGTTCGGCAGGCTGGCCGCCGCCGTTCGAGGCGTGCTCACCCGCGGCATTCTACGGAGGTGGCCAGATCGACTGCAGACCCTCCCGCAGGACGGCGATCTCTCCGCAGGAGCGCCACCTTTTCCGGCCAACCGGGGAAGCCGTGGGCGTCGATGACGATCTTTTGGAGATGGTGACACAATCGGTCGGTCTGTTGACGGAAGGTGATCTTTGTGTCAGAGATTGAGCTGATCCTGGCCGCGTTGACAGCCGGTGCGGCAGCCGGGACGACGGCTGCGGCGCAGGCCGCGGTCCTGGACGCCTACACCGGTCTGCGGAACGTGGTACGCCGGGTGCTGACCCGGCAGGGCCGCTCGGATGCGGTGCTGGACACGGTCGAGGCCGAGCCCGGCGTCTGGCAGACCCAACTCGCCGACGCACTGGCTGGGGCGGGAGCGGATCGCGACGCGCAGGTGCTGGCCGCGGCCCGAGCATTGCTCGAAGTAGCCGACCCGGACGGTGCTGCCGCCGGCAGGTACCAGGTCGACGCCCGGAACTCGACCGGTGTGCAGGTCGGGGACCACACCGTGCACGTGGATACCAATTACGGCGCGACCGGTGGGACGATGACCGGGCCGGTGCACATCTCCTATGGGCAGGTCCCCAGCCCCCCAGCGCCGCCGGGGGCGTGACAGGGTCAGCCGTCCCCGGCACCGGCGTTGCCGACCACCCCACCACCGGACACGGAACCACGGCCCGTGACGTCTACGGCATCGTGGCCGGGTCCATCGGCTCGGTCACGGTCAGCGGTCGGACCCCGGTGCGGTGGCCACACCGGGTCGGGGTGGTCCCGCCCATTGCGGCCGGCCGGTTGCGTCGCTCCGCCGACGTCGCTCTGGACGCCGCGTTCGTGGCCGGTGGCGGTGCCGCGGTGGTGGGTCAGGTGCTGTCCGGACTGGGTGGGGTGGGCAAGACACAGCTCGCAGCAGGTCTGGCACACGCCTGGTGGCAGCAGCAACGGGTGGAGCTGCTGGTCTGGGTGACCGCGACTTCGCGGACCGCAGTGCTGGCACGCTACGCCCAGACCGCTACGGATGTCACCGGTGTCGAGGACCCCGACCCCGAACAAGGCGCTGAACGGCTGCTGGCATGGCTGGCTAGCACCGACCGGCGGTGGCTGATCGTGCTGGACGACCTCACCGATCCTGCGGACCTTCGTGGGCTGTGGCCGCCGGTCACCGGCAGCGGCCGCACCGTGGTGACGGCCCGCCGCCGCGACGCAGCGCTCCTGGCTGGCCGGGCGCTGATCAACGTCGACCTGTTCACCCCGGCCGAGGCCGTCGCCTACCTGCAAGGCAAGCTCGGCGACCGGCCGCATCGCCTCGACCAGGCTGCCGAACTCGCCGAGGATCTGGGCTGGCTCCCCCTCGCGTTGGCGCAGGCCGCCGCCTACATCATCGACCAGGACCTCACCTGCGCCGACTACCGTCGCCGGCTGACCCGTCGCCGGCTGCACGCCATGCGCCCGAACGTGCTCCCCGATGATCAGAAGACCGCGGTCGCGGATACCTGGGCCCTGTCGATCGACCTCGCCGACGCCGCCACCACCGGCACCGCCGGTCTGCTGCTGCAGCTCGCTGCGCTGCTGGACCCCAATGGCATCCCTGCGCAGCTGTTCACCACCACAGCTGTCACCGCCTACTGCACCAGCCGCGGTCCAGTATCTGTCGACGCCGAGGACGCCCACGACGCCCTGCGCGCATTGCGCCGCCTCAGCCTCGTCAGCATCGCTCCGCCTGCCGACACCCCGGCGGCCGGCCACCCGTCCGACACCCCGGCGACCATCGATGCTGGCATGGTCCGGGTGCACGCACTGCTGCAACGTGTTGTTCGCGAGAGCACCCCGGCCGAGTACCAGCACAGTGTCGCGGTCACCGCCGCCGACGCCATCGCCGAACTGTGGCCCAGCCACGAACCTGACGCCACCGCCGCCCAACCCTTGCGCGCCAACACCATCATCCTGCACCAGCACACCGGTCGGCACCTGTGGACCACCACCGAGGACGCCCACCCCGTGCTGTTCCGTACCGGCGCCAGCCTCGGCAACACCGGGCTTGTCACCGCCGCCCGCGACTATTACCAGCACCTGCACAGCATCGCCGCAGACCATCTCGGCCCGGACCACCCCGACACCCTGGCAACCCGCTACCACCTCGCCGCCTGGCGGGGGGAGGCCGGGGACCTGGCCGGCGCCGCCACCGCCTTCACCCAGTTGCTCGACGACAGACTGCGGGTCCTCGGCCCGGACCACCCCGACACCCTCGCCACCCGCCACAACCTCGCCCGGTGGCGGGGGCACGCTGGGGACCCGGCCGGCGCCGCCACCGCCTTCACCCAGTTGCTCGACGACAGACTGCGGGTCCTCGGCCCGGACCATCCCGACACCCTGACCACCCGCAGCAACCTCGCCCGGTGGCGGGGGGAGGCCGGGGACCTGGCCGGCGCCGCCACCGCCTTCACCCAACTGCTCGACGACAGACTGCGGGTCCTCGGCCCGGACCACCCCGACACCCTCGCCACCCGCAGCAACCTCGCCCGGTGGCGGGGGGAGGCCGGAGACCCCGCCGGCGCCGCCACCGCATTCGCCCAACTGCTCGACGACCATCTGCGGGTCCTCGGCCCGGACCACCCCGAAACCCTGACCACCCGCCACTACCTCGCCTCTTGGCGGGGGCACGCCGGGGACCCGGCCGGCGCCGCCACCGCATTCGAACAGCTGCTCGACGACTCCCTGCGAGTCCTCGGCCCGGACCACTGGGCCACCCTGAACACCCGCCACAACCTCGCCTACTGGTGGGGGCACGCCGGGGACCCGGCCGGCGCCGCCAAGGCCTTCGAACGGCTGCTCGACGACTATGTGCGAGTCCTCGGCCCAGACCACCCAGAAACCCTGACCACCCGCCACAACCTCGCCGATTGGCGGGAAAAGGCCGGGAACCCGGCCGGCGCCGCCACCAGCTCGTCCCGGGCCTGCCGGCACTCACCGGACTGATACCGCTCCGCCAATGTCGTCACCCGGTAATGATCAAGGAAGGCTCATCGGGGGCCGATGGTGACCCAGTCGGCGTCCGGGACGGTGACCTGCTGCCCGGGCGTGCCGTCCGGGGCGAAGGCCCTGACGGTGGCGCCGTCCACGACGAGCAGGCGGGTCGGCGACGTCCAGCACAGCGCGTCCGGGTTGGCGTTCGCCATCGCCGGTAGCCGGACGGTGCGCTTCCCGGTGGACGCCTCGACGATCTCGAGCCAGGTGTCGCCGGTCTCGGGGCGCATCTCGGTCACGACGTAGCGGCCGTCGGTCGACCAGCTGCAGGCGCCGGCGACGTACCCCTTGACCGGCAGCGTCTGGATCGTCGCGCCGGTCGTGGCGGAGATGACCTGGACGCCGGTCTGCTTGCCGGTGGCCGGGTCGAACACCGCGACGGTGACGGCGTCCTCGCCCCGGAACCACGCCGGGCCGCAGCCGCCGGTGTCGTCGCAGCCGGCCTGCGGCGCCCGGAACAGCACGTCGCGCCGCTCCCCCGTACCCACGTCGATCAGGTGCAACCAGCCCGGGGTCGCGCTGCCGTCCAGCACGGTCCGCCCGTCCCGGCTCCACATCTGCCCGGACACGCTGTCCAGCTTCGACAACGGCCGCGCGGTCAGGTCGTGCAGATCGATCAGGTACAGGTCGAGGTTGCCGCTGCGGGTCTGCACGACGGCGTGGGTACCGCTGCGCGCCACCGACGCGTAGGCATACGGCGTCGCGACGTAGGTGCCGCTGTCCCGGTTGTAGATCCACAGCGGCCCGTCGCCGTTGACGCCGATGGCGGTGACCGTGAACCCGTCGGGCAGGTCGACGCGGGCCGGGGTGCCGGTGACCGGCAGGACCGGCAGCGGCGTGGCGCTGCTGGTGGGCGACACCCGGACCGCGGTCGGCGAGGGCCGCGCCGGCTCGGGCGCACTGGTGCGGTGCGTGAGGGCCGGCACCGCGAGCACGGCCAGCACCGCCGCTGCTGCGATGGTGGCGGCCGCGCGCCGCCGGCGGATGTGCCGGGCGCGCCGGAACGAGCCGTCGAGCAGCGGCGCCGGCCGGGACTCACCGGCGAGGTCCTCCAGCACGTCGCGGACGATGCGGTCGAGATCCTGGTTGGTCACCGTGCCTCCACTCCGTCGAGCTCCGGCATCCTGCCGCGCAAGGTGGCCAGCGCACGCGACGCCTGGCTGGCGACCGTCCCGGGCGACACCCCGAGCAGGTCGGCGACCTCGCGTTCGCTGAGATCCTCGAGGTACCGCAGCACCAGCACGGCCCGCTGCCGCGGTGGGAGCGTGCCGAGGGCGGCCCGGACGGCGACCCGCAGGGCGGTGTCCTCACCGGTGGGGGTGCCGCGTTCGGGCGGGTCCGCGGTGAGCACCTCGGCGCGCCGTTTCCGCCACCGCCACCACGAGACGTACTCGTTGTACATGATGCGGCGCACGTACGGCTCGGCGTCGCCGTGCAGCCGTGACCAACGCAGCAACGCCTTCGCCAGGGCCGTCTGCACGAGGTCCTCGGCCGCGTGCTGACTGCCCGTGAGCGCGTGCGCCGTCCGCAGCAACGCCCGCCCCCGCGCCGAGACGAACTCGGTGAACTCCCGTGCGGCCCCGCCATCCATACGCAACCTCCCTCCATCAGTACGCCCACCGGCCCGACAACCTTGCACACGCCCCGGGAAAAGTTCGGCCGCCCTTGCCGTGCACGTGTCAAGCACCGGACAGGTCCTGTTGGGATCTGTCAGAGTTCGTCAACCCGGTCCCCGCGCTGCGCACAGTCACCCCATGAAGACTGATGGCCGCTATGTTGGCGGCACCGAAGAACACTCCCTCGTGCTGAGGGTCGACCTGGGTGGCAGCGGCGTGCTGAGCGCCGACGTGTCGCGTGGCTTGACCTACCTCGCGTCGGTGCGCACCGCTCCCGGCGTCACGGTCGACGCGCCGCACGGGCGTTGGCCGGCGCAGTGGCAGGACGCGCTGGGCGCCAACGCGACCGGGACGATCGCCGTCGCCGCGGTGCCGGCGCACCCGGAGCAGCTGGCGGTGACGCTGCACCTGGACCACTCACTCAACGGCCTGCCGCCGGCGGACTACCCGGGCACCGTGGAGCGGCAGGGCGACGAGGTGCGCGACCTCGGCATCGAGGTCGACCTCGAGTCGGGTGTGCGGGCGCCGGCACCGGTGGACTTCCAGGGTGCACCCATGGACCTCGGGAGCTGCCTGCACTCGGCCGGCTTCGCCACCACCGTCACCACGGCACCGTCCCCCATCCCCGCTCCCGCTGAGCCGTGGGACTACTCGACCATCTTCTCGGTGCTCAACGACCTGATGACCAACCTCAGCGGGCCGGCCGGCCTGGTGCCCGCTTGGAAGCTGCACCTGCTGCTGCTGTCCCGGTGCAGCCGGCCGTCGCTCGCCGGCATCATGTTCGACCAGACCTGGCCGCTGCCGCGGCAGGGCTCGGCGGTGTTCGTCGACACGATCCGCGAGCTGATCAAGGACGATGACGAGGACCGGCAGATCCTGCGCACGGCCGTGCACGAACTGGGTCATGCGCTGAACCTGGCGCACCGGTTCGAGCGCGCCGTCGGCCGGGCCGACTCCACGTCGTTCATGAACTACCCGCAGCGGTACCTGCAGGGCCAGCACGTCGAGGACTACTGGAACAAGTTCGCGTACACGTTCGACCCAGACGAGCTGGAGTTCCTGCGGCACGGCCCACGCGGCGCGGTCCGGCCCGGCGACGCCGCGTTCCACTCGGTGCGGTACTGGCGGGACACCGGCGGCGGCTACGTGCCGTACCTGCAGGAGGTGCCGCAGACGGGGATGCGGCTGACCCTGGTGCCGCCGCAGAACGGGCCGCTGTTCGCCTACGGCCAGCCGGTCCTGCTCGGCGTCACGCTGCAGAACGTCGGCGACACCCCGGTGCAGTTCCCGTCCAATCCGCTGGACCCGAAGACCGGCGGCCTGGAGCTGCTGATCCGGCGGGTCACCGGCACGACCGATGACCGGTCCTTCGCCGACGCCACCACGTTCGTGCCGCTGATGCAGGCGTGCGAACTGGAGGACGAGTCGACGCAGGTCACGCTGGCGCCCGGGAGCACCTTGAGCAACAACGTCAACCTCACGTTCGGCTCCGGCGGCTTCGCCTTCGCCGAACCCGGCACGTATCAGGTGCTGCCGCTGCTGAGCCGGCCGACGGCGGGGTCGCCCGCCACGGACCAGCTCGTCGTCGGCGAGGTGCTGCGGATCCGCATCGGGTACCCGAAGGACGTGGGCGACGAGCACGACGCGCTGGTCCTGTCCCGGCCCGACGTCGGCACGTACTTCGCGCTCGGTGGCAGCGACTGCCTCACCCGGGCCGAGGACGACCTGATGGCGGTGTACGAACGCCGCAGCGCCGTCAACGGGGCCGCCGACCCGGTGGCCACCGCCATCGCCCGCGCCGCCGGCATCAACGCCGGACGTCACTTCGTCCGCGTCCGCGACGGGGCGTTCGTGCAGCGCCCGGCCGACCACGGACGGGCCGCGGAGCTGCTCGGCGGCCTGGACGCGACCGCGCTGAACAACTTCGACCCCCAGACGGCCGAGAGCACGGCCCGCCTGGCCCGCCGCTACCAGGGCAACGGATGACCAAGCTCGCCGTGCCGGTCAGCTGACCGGCACGGCCAGGCGGTGCCGCAACCGCTGCGCGTCGGGGTGGCCCAGCTCCTCCAGGATCCGCAGGGCGATCCGCCATTCGTGGTGCGCGCCGCCGGTGTCCGCCGCGGCGAGCAGCGTGTCGCCCAGGTTGGCCAGCGACTGCGCCTCGTGGTAGCGGTCCCCCGCCTCGCGGAACATCGCCACCGCGCGCCGGTAGCAGCCGGCCGCCTCGCCGTAGTCGCCCAGCCGGTGGTTCGCGTAGCCGATGCTGTCCAGGGTGGCCGCCTGGCCGACGGGGTCGCCGAGCTGCTGGAACAGCGCGTGGGCCCGCCGGCAGTAGGCCAGCGCCGTGCTCTGGTCGTCCAGCAGCCCGGCGAACCAGCCGATCGAGTTCAGCGCCCTGGCCTGGCCCGGCAGGTCGTCGGCGGCGGTGTGCAGGTCCAGCGAGCGGCGGGCGTGCGCGAGCGCGTCCCGGTGCCGGCCCACCCGCTCATACGTCCAGGACAGGTCCAGTTCGGCGTGCGCCTGGCCGCTGGCGTCGCCGCGCGCGGCGAACAGGCCGATCGCCGTCGACAGCTCCGCCTGCGCCGGCTCGTACTGGTTGAGCCGGAAATGCGCGAGGCCCAGCCCGCGATGCGCGTACGCCTGGCCCTGCGGGTCCGGCAGCCGATCGGCCGCCTCGACCGCGGCCCGGCTCAGTGCGAGCCAGTCGTGCCAGTGTCCACGCCGGTCCAGGAAGGTGGTCATGGTCCAGGCCAGCTGCCAGGCGTGGCGGTCGAGGCCGGTGTCCGCGGCGAGCCGCACCGCGGCCAGCAGCACCGGCCGCTCCGCGGTGAGCCACGCGAGCGCCCGCGGGTAGCCGGCGAGGGGCTCCGGCGTGACGCCGGATGCGGCTGGTTCCAACGCAATGGGATGCCGGTACGGGTTGAGGATCAGCGCGGCCCGGTGTGCCGTGTGGAGATAGTGGTCGAGCATCCTCACCACGGCGGCGCGCTGCTCCCGCGGGTCGCCGGCGCCGGCCAGCTCCGAGGCGTAGGAGCGCAGGAGGTCGTGCAGGTGATACCGGCCCGGCGTGTGCTCCGTGACCAGATTCGTGGCCGCCAGCTCGGACAGCAGTCTGCGGGCCGGTCCGGCGCCCGACCCGGCCGTGCTCGCCGCCGCCGGCACCGTGACGTCCGGCCCCGGATGCCCGCCCAGCAACCTGAACAGCCCCGCCCCGTCGGGACTCAGCTGCACGTACGACCACGAGATCACGGCCCGCAGGTCGGTGGTCAGATCCTCGCTGCCGAAGGAGTCCAGGCTGCCGCGGGCCACGGACAGCTCGTCCGCGACCGCCGCGAGGCCGAACCGGGGATGGGTGGCGGCGCGCGCCGCCACCACTGCCAGCGCGAGCGGTAGTCGCGCGCAGCGCTCGACGATCAGGTCCACGGCCGCCGGCTCGGCCGCGACCCGGCCCGCGCCGATCCTTCCGGCGATCAGGTCCCGGGCGTCCGTGGCCGGCATCAGGTCCAGGACCAGCGGATGGGCGCCCTCCCCGGCGATCAGGCCGAACAGGTCGTTGCGACTGGTCACGACCGTGCTGCAGCTGGCCGTGCCGGGCAGCAGCGGCCGGACCTGCTCGGCGCTGCGGGCGTTGTCCAGCACCAGGAGCATGCGCCGGCCGGACAGGATGCTCCGGTAGAGGGCCAGCTGTCCCTCGATGGTGGCCGGGATCCGCTGCGGTGGCACGTCGAACGCGTCCAGCAGCGCGCGCACCGCCTGGGTGGTCGACAGCGGCTGGCCGGTGGGGTCGAACCCGCGCAGGTTCAGGTACAGGTGCCCGTCCGGGAAATGGTCGGCCGCCTGGTGCGCCCAGTGCACCGCCAGGGCCGTCTTGCCCACGCCGGCGGTGCCGGAGATTGCCACCACCGTCACCGCTGACCCGGGATCGGTCAGCAACGCGTCGAGCGCGGCGATTTCGGCACGCCGGCCGACAAAGCCGGAGACGTCGGCGATCAGCTGCCGCGGCGGCGTCGCGGCCTGCATGGCCGCCGACGGCGGTGTCGCGGCCGGCCGGGCCGCAGGGGTCGGTGTCGCGGCCGGTATGGCCGCGGGGGGTGGGTCAGCAGAGCTGGCTGCCAGCCATAATCGGTGGAACGTGGCGGTGTCGCCGTCGAGGCTCTCGACAATGAGCTCCAGCAGCCCCCAGCGCGGCACCTTCGGCTCCGCGAAGGCCGCCCACACGGTGGTGTGGCTACAACCGACTTCCTTGGCGATCCGCCGCAGGCTGGGCCAGCCGGCGCGGTGATGCAGCTCGTGCAGCGCGTCGACGAGATCTCGGGCCGGACCGTCCGCGACATCCGGTTTCGGCAGCGCCGCCACCAGGCCACCTCCCGCCGTCGAAGCGTGGGCCGCACCCCAGGGTGGCAGCGCCATCCGACGGTGTAAAGCCGATTCCGGCGCATGTCCAGTTCCGTTCGGAACCGTCAAGCCGGTCTGCTCGCTGCCCACCATGGTGTCGACCGGCGATCTGCCGGTCGAGTCCCTGAAGGAGTGACGGATGGACGCCACAATCACACTCGAACGGCATGACGGCGGCGCATTCCAGGTCGCCGCGGGTTCGGACGAGGCGTCGGGTCAGCGGCACCTCACGTTCGCCGTGCCCGGCACCAACGACTCGGTCCGGGTGGACTGGCAGCCGGGCGCCGACTTCACCGGCGGAGATCCCGTGGAGGTCGCGCTGCGCATCGGTACGATGCCGGCCCAGAATGCCTCCCTCAAAGACGGTGAGCTGCTCGTCACCGAGCTCTCCGACGCGCCGCGGTTCGGCCCGGACGCCAACGGAATCCTCGACGCCCTGCGCGACGCGTTCAGCAGTTTCCTCCTGGCCGACCAGCAGGTGGTCGCGGCGCCGCCGCCGGCCGCCACCGGCGGCAAGATCGGCAAAATCGGGAAGTTCGGCAAAATCGGGAAGGACTTCATCGAAGACGATCAGAGCGGCCAGGCGGCCACGGTGGCCGAGTACGCCGCCGTCGGAGGCGTCATCGGCACCCTGCTCCTCGGAACTCCCAGCGGGACGGCCGTCGGCACCGCGGTGGGCGCCGTCGTCGGCGTCCTCGTCACCGCGACGGAGTGAGATGCCCACCACCCGACACCCGGCGAACCCGCTCATGCTGCTTCCCGGGTTGCTCCTCATCATCGTCGGCATCGTGGTGATGGTCGGCGGCTTCGCCTGGGCGGTCCTGACCGTCCTCGGCCTCGCCGACCGGACACCGGAGCTCAGCGATCTGGGCGCCGGGCCGCACGCGCGTGAGGATCTCGGACCCATGCTCGACGGGTTCGCTGTCTTCGTCGTCGGCACCACGGTGATGACCATCGGCCGGTACCTGTGGCGCGGTGCACGTCGCCGCGGCTGGCGCGACCGGCTCGGCCGGCTGCTGCTCATCATCACCTGCCTGGCCGTGGGCACCGGCATGGTCGTATTCACACGGTTCGTCCTCGCCGCGATGGACGGGTCCGACGCCAGCGGCACGATCCTGCGCGGGTTGGTCGTCTTCGC
This sequence comes from Dactylosporangium cerinum, assembly GCF_042653625.1. Lineage (NCBI taxonomy): Bacteria > Bacillati > Actinomycetota > Actinomycetes > Micromonosporales > Micromonosporaceae > Dactylosporangium > Dactylosporangium cerinum. The sequence continues at coordinate 661,316 of NZ_JBHSIU010000041.1, forward strand.
CCTGATCGGCATTCCCGCCAGCCTGCTGGGAATGGTCGGGCTGCGTCTGGCCGACGAGGAGATCCTGATGACCGCCGAGGCAAGGGCCTCGCTCTAGACCGACACGACCATTTGGTAAGGACGACAGAGGGGTTGCCAACTGTTGTCGGTTGAGTGTTCTGTAGCGCTCGTTGACGCTGTTGAGCGTCGCGCGTGTTGGCGGAAAGTGAGCGACCAAAGAACACTCAGCGGCAACGGCGAGAGCCACTGGTGGTGGCCCGGGCACCTGTTCGGGCTGAGTCTCTTCGACCAGTCCGACGGCCTGCAGTTCCGGGGACAGTTGGACTGGGACCATGGAGACCTGTGGTTCGGCAGCACCGGCGTGACCGCGGTGTTCGGCCTCGGCAGCGACCGCCTGCCGAGGCCGGGGTGGCACCGGTCGGCTCCCCGGGTGAACCTGTGGGGCCAGGTCTGGGGCTCCACCGGCGCGAGCGGTCCGTTCGGCTTCGGTGACAACTGGTCCAAATGCTGGCTGCACGCCAACCAGAAGATCTCCGTGGCCGACGGACCGATGATCAACCAGGCGCACTGGTGGGACACCCTGCTGTCCTTCGAGTCCGCCTTCGAGTCCGGCGAGCGGGCACTGCCGGGCACGTTCAGCCTCCCCGAGATCGCCTTCGAGGTCGTGCCGGGCAGGCCGCTCGTGGTGGAGCTGGAGCTGAGGTTCGACATCCAGCTGCAGGGATCTTCCGCCTTCCGCTTCGGAGACTCCGGAGGCTGGACCGGTGCGGTCTTCCAGACTCCGCAGTGGTCATGCGTGCCTCAGACGTGCAGGGTGGGCCGGTAGATCAGCTCCTGGGTGCGCCCGTCGAGGGTCCGGCTCTCGATCAGCTCAAGGTCGAAGTCCGCCGCGCCCTGGAAGATGGGCTCCGTGCCGGTCTGACCGGTGATCACCGGGAAGACCGTCACCTGGACGAAGTCGACCAGGCCGGCGGCCATCAGCGCCCGGTTCAACGACAGGCTGCCGTGCGAACGCAACGGCACGCCGGACTCCTGCTTCAGCCGGGCGACGACGTCAGCGGCGTCCCCGCCGGCGATCGTCGCGTCCGGCCAGTCGAGCGGTCCCTGCAGCGTGCTCGACACCACCGTGGCCGGGAAGCTGACCATCCGGGTGACCCAGGGGTCGCGGACCTCGGACTCCTCGGTGCTCTCGGCCAGCATCCGGGAGAACGCCCGATACGTGTCGGCCCCGAAGACCATGCGCTGTTCCTCGGTGTACAGGGCGAGACGGTGCGCGAGCAGTTCGGGACCCTGTTTGCCCCAGTAGCCGGTCCAGTTGCCGGTCGCCGTGCCGTAGCCGTCGAGGCTGGAGAAGACGTCGAAGGTGTAGGTGGCGGTCATGCTGTCCTCCAAGCGGGTGGGTGTACGTGCCGGGCTCTCACCAGGGCTACGAACGGCACCGCCCCCGATCGACAACGACGGCGAGTGAATCTTCCGGCGTCGTGCTGGACACTGTGGTCATGAGTCGACGCCGTGGGCCGGGTCTGTGGCCGTTCTGGGCCGCACTCGCTTCGGTCATCGGGATCAGTGCGGCTGTCGCGGTGACCGCCGGCCTGCTGCTGTGGGTCGGTCTCGGGCGTCCGTCCAGGGCGGGCGACGCGCCACTGACCGCCGGCGAACTGCTGGATCTGACCCGCATCGCGCTGGTCGTCGCCGGCGGGATCGGCGGGGTGGTCGCCCTGGTCGTCGCGTACCGCCGGCAACGGCTGCACGAGCAGGCCGAGGTGCGCGAGAGCAGGAGGCTGTTCAACGAACGGTTCGTCGCCGCCAGCGCGCAACTGGGCCATGACGCCGCTGCCGTGCGGCTGGCCGGTGTCTACGCGATGGCCGGCCTCGCCGACGATTGGCCCGACCAGCTCCACGCGTGCGTCGACGTGCTCTGCGCGTACCTGCGGCTGCCCTACGAACCGGACCGGGCGGCCGACGGGTGGAAGACCGGTGAACGCGAGGTCCGCCTGTCGATCATCAGAATCATCGGCGACCACCTTCGCCCTTCGGCCCGCACGGACTGGCGCGACCACAACTTCGACTTCACCGGTGCGGTCTTCGACGGCGGCGACCTCGACGAGGCGATCTTCGCCGGCCGCCGGGTCAGTTTCGAGGGCGCGCGATTCACCGGCGGCGTGCTGCACCTCGAACGTGCGCGGTTCCTGGCCACGGTCAGCTTCACCGACGCGCAGTTCAGCGGCGGCACCGTCGACCTGCGAGGCGCCGACTTCGCGACCCCTCCCGTCTTCAGCCACCCCGCCGACCAGCCGCCGCCCGGCCTGCTCCTCGCCGGGCAACCGTAGTCCGCGTTCGTAGGCCCGGATTGGAATGTTGACGCGGATCTTTCCAATGAGGTTGGGGTGGGGTGGTGGCCGTTGGAGTCTGGTTCCAACGAACACGGCGTTGGAGGGGGATGCGGTCGTGACGGGATTCTGGGGTCACTTGACGGTTGCCGAGCGGCAGGCGTTCGGCGGGCGGAGTTTCCGGCGGTCCTGGCGCGGCGGTGCGGTGCTGTGCCGTCAGGGTGACCCGCCGGACTGGGTGGCGTTGCTGCTCACCGGGCACGTGAAGGTGTCGCTGCACACCGCCGACGGTGACACGGTGATGCTCGCCATCTGCGGCCCGGGCGCGCTGATCGGGGACCTGTCGGCCATCGACCGGCGGCCGCGGTCCGGCACCGTCGAGGCGCTCGGTGACGTCACGGCGGCGCTGATGCCGATGGCCGCACTGGACGGGTACCTCGACGCGCACCGGCGGGTCGGGCTGGTCCTGACGCAGGAGGTGACCCGCCGCCTGCGCGACGCGGACCGGACCCGCGTCGAGCTGAGCGTGCACAGCGCGGCGGACCGGCTCGCCGCCCGGATCGTGGAGCTCGCCGACCGCTTCGGCCGGCCGCACGGGCGCAGCGTCCACATCGGACCGATGCTGTCCCAGGACGACCTGGCGCACTGGGTCGGCGCCTCCCGCGAGGCCGTCGCGAAGACCTTCGCGATGTGGCGGCGGCAGGGCTGGATCCGGACCGGCCGGCGGTCGATCACCGTCCTGGATCTGGAGGCGTTGCGCCGCCGGGCGGGCCTTCCCGACCCGATGCCGCAGGCCGCCTGAGGACCGACGCGAGGCCCGGGTGGGGTGAGAGCGGATTACTGCCGCGTTGCCGTCCCGGGAGTGCCGGGACGCCGGCCTCTGGAACCGGGACCGCACCCGAACCGATGCTGTGCGCAGGTCGTGGAGCGCGACCCGAAGCGACGGCGGAGGATGACAGATGGTTTCTACGAAGTGGCGGCTCGCCGGTGGGGTGATCGCGCTGATCGGCAGCGCGGCCGGGCAGCTCGCACAGTACGTGGTCGCCCCGGCGCACCTGTCCGGCGGCACCGCGGCCGAGCAGGTCGACGCCCTCGCCGGACACAGCGAGCGGATGCAGGTCGCGGTCTGGCTGGACGTGCCGATCCTGCTGCTCATTCCCGCCGCACTGTATCTCGGCTGGCTCGGGCAGGCCCGCCGGTCCAGGCTCGCGGCGACCGGAGCCGGCCTGACGTTCGTGAGTGCGCTGGGCATCGGCTACCTGTTCGCCGCGGACCTGCTGATCCATCTGGCCGCGCAGGCCGAGGATCGCGATGGCGCGGTCGCGCTCGTCGATGCGTTCCAGACCTCGGCGGTGTTCAACACGGCGGTCCTGACCGGGGTGCTCGGCACCACCGTCGGTCTCGTGTTGACCGGCATCGCGCTGGTACGGGCGAAAACCGTCCCCGCCTGGGTCGGTATCGCCGTGGCCGCCGCGCCGGTGCTCACCATCGTCGGCGAGGCAGGCGGCGTCGGCGCGGTCGCGATCACGGCCTACGTCCTGCAGTTGCTCGGGTTCGCCGGCTGCGCGGTCACCCTGGTGCAGCTGGCCGGGCGGGAGGCGGCAACCGCGGCGTCGATGACACCGGCCGCCGCGTAGCGCGACACTATCGACACGATGACGAACACACACCCGGCCGACCGGGTCGCGCAGGCCGCCGTCGTCGCCGCGTTCGCCGCGACGGCGGGCTGTGTCGCGGTCTCCGCCGTCAACCCGCTGACCCCCTGGTCAGTGACGATGTCCGGATCGGCGGCCGCATACCTGTCGGTGCCGCTGGTCGGCGCCGCGATGCTGCGCGCCGCCCGGCGCAACGCGGTCGGCTGGCTGCTGCTGGCCAGCGGGGTCGGCTTTCCGGTCGCAGCGGCCGGGTACGTCCTCGCCGAGGCCGCGTTCAACGCCGGGCGGCCGGTCGGCTGGGCGGGCTGGTGGGACGGCTGGCCATGGGTGTTCGCGCTCGGGCTGCCGCCGACCGTCGGCATCCTGCTGTTCCCCGACGGCAGGCTGCCGTCGCGGCGATGGTGGCCGCTGCTGGCCGTCGCGATCGCCCAGGCGCTGCTGTTGCTGCTCGGTCTGCTGTTCTCCCCGGGGCTGCTCGACTATCCCGACCAGCGCAACCCGGCGGCGCTGCCCGGCGCCTGGGGCGCGGTCGCCGGCGGCTTCGTGGGCACGATCCTGCTGATCCCGCCGCTGTCGACGTTCGCCGCCTGGTCGTTGCAGCGGCGGGCCCGCACGATGCCGGCGCTCAAGTTGATCGCGCCGGCGGCGTGGCTCATCGCCGCGTCCTGGTGGTCGTGCGTGGTCATCACCGTCGGCGTCGGTGGTGCCGAGGTCGGTGCGCTGCCGTTCCAGCTCGCCGGCATGCTCGCGCTCGCCCTGGCCGCGTGGGTGGCGATCCGCCGCTACGGACTGTACGACGGCCGTCGCGTGGTCAACCTGACCCTGGTCTACACGATGCTGACCGGCCTCGTCATCGTCGTGTATCTCGCGGCGGCGGCGTTGATCCGGGCCGTCGTGTCACCTCGAATCGGCGCAGCGGTCGCGGTGGCGATCGCTTTGCTCGTCGCGTTGCCGCTGCGGGACGTGTTGCAACGCGCTGCGAACCGGCTCGTGTACGGCTACCGTGACGACCCGTACGGTGCTCTCGTCGAGCTCGGGCATCGCCTCGAGGCTGCCGCCACGGCCGATCTGCTGCCCGGTGTCGCCGCGACGGTGCAGACCGTGCTGCGCCTGCCGTACGTGGCGATCCGGATTGCCGGGCACGTCACCGCGGAGAGTGGCACCCGACGCGGCCGGCCCACGGAGGACTTCCCGCTGATGTTCGCCGGCGAGCTGATCGGTGAACTCCTGGCGGAACCCCGCGACGGGGTGTTCACCGTGACCGAGCGGCGGCTGCTCGCCGGCATCGTCGGCCAGGTCGCCGCGGCCGGGCACGCGGTCGCGCTCACCGGCGACCTGCGCCGATCCCGGGAGCGGGTGGTCAGCGCGGCCGAGGAGGAACGCCGGCGGTTGCGCCGCGACCTCCACGACGGCCTCGGCCCTGCCCTGGCCGGGGTCGTGCTGGGTCTGCAACGCGCCCGGCACCGGCTCGACAGTGACCCCGCTGCGGCCGCCGAGCAGTTGGACACGCTGACCGGGCAGACCCAGGCGGCCGTCGCCGATGTCCGGCGCCTCGTCTACGGGCTGCGTCCGCCGGCCCTCGACGAGCTGGGGCTGATCGGCGCCCTGACCGAGCAGGCCCGGTCCCTGGGGCCGATCACCGTCGAGGGCCCGGACGTCGAGCCGGTGCTGTCCGCCGCGGTCGAGGTTGCCGCGTACCGCATCGCCATGGAGGCGATGATGAACACCGTCCGGCACGCCGGGGCGCGGAGCACCACCGTCCGCGTCACCGCCGACGGGATGTTGCGGCTCGACATCGCCGACGACGGTCACGGCATGCCGGACGGATACCGGGCCGGCGTCGGCATCACCTCGATGCGGGAACGCGCCGTCGAACTCGGCGGCAGCTGTGTCATCGAACCACGTCTGCCGCGCGGCACCCGGGTCCGGGTTGCCCTGCCCCTGGAGATGCCATGACGGCTGTCAAGGTCCTCGTCGTCGACGACCATCCCGTGTTCCGCTCCGGTCTGCGGACCCTGGTGCTGGAGAGCCCGGCGCTGGAGTTCGTCGGGGAGTCCGCCGACGGCGGCGAGGCCGTGGCGATGTGCCGGCAACACACGCCGGACGTGGTGCTCATGGACATCCGGATGCCCGGCACCAGCGGCGTCGAGGCGACCCGCCGCATCGTCGCCGACCAGCCGTCCGTCGGTGTCCTGATGCTCACCATGCTGGAGGACGACACCTCGATCTTCGCCGCGCTGCGCGCCGGTGCCCGCGGTTACGTGCTCAAGGGTGCCGCACCCGACGAGATCATCCGTGCGATCGTCGCGGTGGCTGCCGGTGAGGCCCTGTTCGGCCCGGTCGTCGCCGCGAAGATCGCCACGTTTCTGCAGCCGGACCCCAGGCACCGCAGCCATCCGTTCCCGCTGCTGTCGTCCCGCGAACGCGACATCCTGGAGCTGATGGCGCGAGGCTGCTCCAACGCGGCGATCGCTGAGCAACTGGTGCTGAGCGAGAAGACCGTCCGCAACAACGTGTCGAACATCTTCGCCAAGCTCCATGCGACGGATCGCGCCGACGCCATCGTTCAGGCCCGGAAGGCCGGGCTCGGGTAGACCGGGATCCGCCGGCACGGCGCTATCGCGGGCCGGTGAGGCAGTCGCGGATCAGGTGGACGACCTCCGGGAGCTCGATGTGGTCGTCCGGGGTGGCGCCGAAGTGGGCACCGGTGGCGGTCACCGTCGCCGTGGCGCCGAGTTCGGTGACGAAGGTGCGGACGTGCTCGATCGGGTCCGGCGCCAGCACCGGGTCGTCGACCGCGGTGAGCACCCGGATCGAGGCGGCGGCGCGCCGGATCCGGGGCCAGTCCAACGGTGCGGCGAAGAACTCCTCGAGCACCTCGTAGCCGACGTCCCGCGCCGGCGTGGCCACCAGCACGGCACCGGTGAACCTGCCGTCCCGGTCGGGGTCGTGGGCCTCCAGCAGGCGCAGCAGGTTGACGCCGCCGATGCTGTGCCCGACCAGCACGGTGTCGGCCGGGTCGGTGCCGCCGACCACGGCGCCGTAAGCGGCGAGCCACGGCACCGGCCGCGGTGTCGCGGGGGCCGGCAGGTCCGGCACCTCGACGCGGTGCCCGTCCCCCGAAAGGGCATCGCGCAGATATGGGAACCAGACGCTGTCCCCGGCGGCGTGCATGCCGTGCGACACGACCACAGTACTCATCCCGGACTCCCCAATCGAAACGCTACGTATCGTATGAGCATCGACGGTAGCACGGGGTATGGTGCGTGGGTGCCCAACCATGAAGCCCGCACCCGCACGTCGGGGCGCCGCCGCAGCGAGGACGCCCACCAGGAGGTCCTGCAGGGCGTGCTGGAGATGCTCGAGGAGCAGGGCTACGGGGCGATCACCATCGAGGGCGTCGCCGCCCGGACCGGTGTCGCGAAGAGCACCATCTACCGCTGGTGGTCCTCGAAGGGCGACCTGGTCATGGAGGCCTACGGGCGGGCGATCCGGCAGCGGATGCCGGTGCCGGACCGCGGCTCCGTCGAAGCGGACCTCACCGCCTTCGTGGCGGACCTCTACCGCATCGCCAGGCATCCGGCCCGGATGAGCGCGCTGCGCGGGCTGATGGCGGAGGCGCAGGTGGACGCGACGTTCGCCGAGTCCTTCCGGGCCTGGGTCGGCGAGCGGCAGCAGGTCGTCACCGATCTGTTGCAACGCGGCGTCGACCGGGGCGAGCTGCCCACCGACGCCGACCTCCGACACGCCGTCGACCTGGTCTTCGGCCCGTTCTGGTATCGACTGCTGGTCGGGCACGCACCGCTGCGGGCCGCGGACGCGCCCGGACACGTCCGGACCGTCCTCGCGGGTCTCCGGCAGCGGCCGCCGGGACCGGCCCCCGCGACGGTCAGAGGCGGCGCAGCACGCTGACGACGCGGCCGAGGATGACGGCCTCGTCACCGGGGATGACGTCGTAGGACGGGTTGCGGGGCACCAGGTCGACGTGGCCGTCGCGGCGCCGGTAGACCTTCACGGTCGCCTCACCGTCGATCATCGCGGCGACGATGTCACCGTTCTCCGCGACCGGCTGGCGGCGCACCACGACGAAGTCGCCGTCGCAGATGGCCGCCTCGATCATCGAGTCGCCCTTGACGCGCAGGGCGAACAGGCTGCCGTGCCCGACGAGCGAGGACGGCAGGGTCAGCTCGTCGTCCGACTGCTCCTCGGCGAGGATCGGCTGACCGGCGGCGATCGCGCCGAGCACCGGGACGCTGACCCCGGCGTCGCGGTAAACAACCGTGGGCCCGGCGGTGGCGTCGGCGTCGCGGGCGTCCATCGCCCTCGGCCACCGTCCGTCGCGGCGCAGGTATCCGAGCCGCTCCAGGGACTTGAGGTGATGCGACACCGACGAGGTCGACCCGAGCCCGACCGCGGCGCCGATCTCGCGCACCGTCGGAGGATAGCCGCGCTCCTCGACCCAGCCACGGATCACCGACAGGACGTGCTGCTGCCGATCGCTGAGATCACTGTCCGCCATGTGATCACCATACGGCAAGATTCGATCATTTGTACGAAGTTCCATCGATCAGTTGATCGGTCAGCGGCGGGGGGCGACGAACAGGCTCTGCGCGGAGCGGCCGATCGGTCCGTGCTGGTCGTGCAGGGCCGTGTCGGCCAGGCCGATCCCGGCGGCGTCGATGGACGTCGCGGAGCGCAGGCACACCCACTCCCCGATCGGGTGCCGTAGCAGGTGCACGGTCAGGTCGGCATTGACGAACAGGAACCGGCTGAGCTCCAGTTCGTTGCTGATGCCGTTGCCGGAGTCGGCGGCGACCAGCACCCGGCTCAGCGGGCCCGGCTCCTCACCGTCCACAAGGGACTCCCGCATGCGCAGCCAGGCGGTGGCGGGACCGCGCTCCAGGAAGGAGCCCTCGGAGAAGCGGACCTCCATCGCGGTGTGGTAGCCGACGTCATGCGTCGTCGGGTACATGGGTTTGGCGGTGGCCCCGTCCAGGTGGACCGTGACGGGCGGGATGGCGGCCGGCACCAGGTCCTCGCCGGCCCGGATGAGCAGGGCCGAGCAGCGCATGAACGGGTCGATCGCGGCCTCGACCAGCGTGACGCTGCGGCCCTGCCGCGTCACCCGGGCGGTCACCTCGAGCGTCGCGATCGGCACCGGCCGCGCGATCTCGTACGTCAGCCGCGCCACCCGCATCCCCGGCGGCGCCACCGACTCCACGGCCCGCCCGAGCAGCGCGGCCGGCGGTCCGGCGTGCTGCGACCCGGCGTCCCACGGCCCGCGGGTGTGTTCGGTGGACTCGAACCGGCCGTCGCCGAGCGGAAGGTAGAACGCCATCGGGACATCGTAGGTCGACGCGTGCCGATAGCCTGCGGTGATGGCGGACCTGATTCCCGTCGGGCAGGCCGTGCCCGCGCCCGACGGCGCACCGCTCGCCGCCCGCGGCAACCACCAGGACTGGCTGCTGTCCTGGCACCCGCCGGGCGAGCGACCGGCGGGCAGGGCCCACGGCGCCAGCGGCGTCTGTGTCGCCGGCGCCGACCTCGTGCTGGTCAGCCACCACGGGGGCCACTTCGGACCGCCCGGCGGCCGGCCCGAGGGCGATGAGACCGACCTGGAGACCCTCTGCCGCGAGCTGCGCGAGGAGGCGTGCGTCCGGGTCACCGCGGCCTGCCTGCTCGGCTTCTCCCGTTCCGAGTGCGTCGCCGGGCCCGAGCTGGGCCTGGTCCTGGTCCGGTCGTTCTGGCGGGCGGAGGTGCTCGTCGACCCGTGGGATCCGAGGTTCGAGGTGCCGCACCGCCGGGTCGTGCCGGCGGCCGCCGCCCTCGACGAGGTGTGGGACCACGCGGACGGTTCGGTCCGCATCATGGCCCGCGTCCTCGCCGAGGCGCGACTGGCCTGACCGTCATTCGCTGCGGGCGGTCTCCGGGCCGGTGATGCGCCGCAGCAGCGGGAACGTCGCGGCGATGATGCCCAGCGACAGCAGCAGGCCACCGGCCACGATCGCGCTGTAGGTCAGGCCCGGCGGGTGCAGGGTGTACTGCATCTGCGCGGCGAGGAACAGCTGCGCGCCGAGCAGGCCGGCAGCGACCGCCAGGACGGCGGCGGCCAGCAGTGGCACCGCGCTCTCCAGGGCGATCACGCGGCGCAGGACGCCCAGTGGTACCCCCGTGAGCCGCAACAAACTGAAGGGCCGTTTGCGGTCGGCGAGACCGGCGATGACGCTGACCGCGAGGCTGCAGCCGGCGATCGGCAGGCTGGCGAAGATGATCACGGCGGCGAGCTGCTGGAAGCCGGACAGCTGTGAGTTCTGGTCGTTGGTGTGGTCCCACTCGGTGGCCGGCATGATCCGCAGGTCGGGGAATGCCCGTTGCAGGGCGGTGCGGCTGCGTTCGAGGCCGGCGGTGGACCCGTCGGTGCTGAGGACGACCTCGATGACCGGCTGCGCGGCGAACTGCGCCTCGGTCAGCGGCGCGGCCGGCCAGACGATGCCGGATCCGTGCGGGGCGCGGTACCGCATGAAGCCCTCCGACACCCAGGCCACCACGGCCCCGTCGGCACAGCGACCGAACTCGGGCGAGCGGGCGAGGTCCGCGCACAACACGGTGCCGGCATGCTCCCCGTCGTTCATGGGGTTGTCCCGGATGAGGGTCACGGAGCGGACCGAGCCGTCGGCGGCCAGCGACGCGACGACCGGGGCGGGGATGTCGTCATGTTCGTGCTCGAACTTCGTGACCATCGTCGAGACGGCGAGGGCGTCGACGTTCGCGCCCCGCTCGGCGGAGATGGTCTGGATGATGCCCACCGAGACCGTGGTGACGAACAGCCCGATCACGACGCCGCTGATCGCCCGGAAGGCCGCCGCGGGGTTGTCGGCCAGGCGGCGGGCGGCAATGAGGGTCGCGGGCCGCTGCGCCCGGCGGGCGAGCAGGCGGGCACCGATCATCGTCAGCCACGGTCCGGCGAACACCAGGCCCACCATGATGAGCAGCAGCCCGGGCAGGAACACCGCGACCTGGGCGGTGGAGTGTTCCGGCACCCTGCCGATGAAGAACGTGAGTTCGGCGATGCCGAGCAGGAGCGGGATCAGCCGATACCAGCGCGGCGGTTTCGGCGTGACCCGGCGCACCACGCCGAGCGGTGAGATGCGGACCCGGCGCAGCGCCACCAGGGATGCCACGGCCGCACCGATGGGCACGCCGACCGCGACCGCGACCGCCATCAGCGGGCCGAGCGTCACGTCCTCAATGTGGAACGGCATGCCGGTGAACGGGATTCCGGCGAGCTGGGCCCGGAAGCCGAGGTACAGCCCGAACCCGATGAGGGTGCCGAACAGCGCGGCGACGGTCGACTCGACCGCGGCGACGACCGAGATCTGCCGCGGGGTGCCACCGATGAGGCGCATCGCGGCGAAGCGCTGCTCGCGCCGGGCGGCGGTGAGCCGGGTCGCGGTGCCGATGAAGATGAGCACCGGGAAGAGCAGCCCGCCGGCGACGACGGACAGGATCAGGTCGAGCGCGGCGAGCGGGATGCCGTATGCCTCGGTCGGGAAGCTCGAGACGCGCTGGGCGTCGTACAGCTGCGAGACGAACTCCGGTGTGCTGCCGACGATGACGGTGAGGCTGCCGGGTGAGGGCAGCGCCGCGTCGCCGATGAGGCCCGCCTGCCGCCCCGGGAAGCGGGCGCCGAGCTGGTCCGCCGGATTCTGCGCGATCAGGTCCGCGAGGGCCGGCGAGACGTAGTACTCCCCCGCTGCGGGCAGCCGGGGCAGGCCCTGTGGGACAGGCGCATCGGCCGCGGTCGCGGCGAGTTCGATCCGCACGATGGACTGGCCGTCGAAGTAGTCGTTGCGTTCGGCCCACCACAGTGGACCGTCGGCGGACGGCATCGGGCGGAGCGCCGCGAACCGGCCGAACTGGCCGTCCACCGCGTTGACGCCGGCCAGGGTGCTCACCAGCAGCCACACGCCGAGTGCGACGGCGCCGGCCATGACCACGAGCCGCACGAGCGCCTCGCGGCCGCCGGCGAGGGTGAGCCGCACCCCGAACCGGATCACGACGTGCTCCGGGCGGCGGCGAGGGCGTGCACCCGGCCGTCGCGTACGACGACCTGGCGGTCGGCGTACGCGGCGACCCTTGCCTCGTGGGTGACGAGGACGACAGTGGTGCCCTGGGCCCGGGCGGAGTCGACCATGAGGTCCATCACCTGCTCTCCGGTGAGCGAGTCGAGGGAGCCGGTGGGCTCGTCGGCGAACAGGACGCGGGGCTTGGCGACGAGCGCGCGGGCCAGCGCGACGCGCTGCGCCTCGCCGCCGGACAGTTCGCCGGAGCGGCGCAGCTCCAGCCCGTCGAGGCCGAGCCGGGCGAACCAGGGCCGGGCCTCCGCGACGGCGGCGGCGCGGCGGGTGCCGCCGAGCAGCAGCGGCAGGGCCACGTTGTCCTCGGCGGTGAGTTCCGGCACCAGCTGGCCGAACTGGAACACGAAGCCGAACCGGTCGCGGCGCAGGGTGCTGCGGCGGGTCTCGTCGAGCCGGTCGACGCGGGTGCCGTCGAACAGGATCTCGCCCTCGTCGGGCACGAGGATGCCGGCGAGGCAGTGCAGGAGGGTCGACTTGCCGGAGCCGCTGGGCCCCATCACGGCGACGATCTCGCCCTCGGCGACGGTGAGGGTGGCGCCACGCAGCGCCGGGGTCTGCCCGAAGGCGAGCTTCACGTCGCGGGCCTCAAGCATTGCGGACCTCCTTGGTGAGAGCGTCGAGGCGGGCCACGGTCGTCTCGATCCAGTGCAGGTCGGCCTCGAGGTGGAACAGCCCGTGGTCGGCGAGCATCGCGTCGACGAGGTTGCCGCCGCGTTTGATGTCGGTGAGTGCCTGCATACGGTGCAGGTGTGCGCTGCGTTGCAGGTCGAGATAGTCCTCGGCGGACCGGCCGAGCATCAGCGACAGCACGACCTTGGCGAACAGGACCGTCTGCAGGTGCGGCTCCGGCTCGACCGGTTCGGTGAGCCACGCGTCGACCTCGGTCGCGCCGGCGTCGGTGATGACGTAGCGCTTCCGGTCGGGTCCTTCGCCGGGCTCGACGTCGCTGATCACCACCTTGCCGTCCCGGGCGAGCCGGCCCAGCGTCGCGTAGACCTGCCCGAACGACAGCGGCTTGCCGCGCCCGAAGAAGGTGTCGTAGTCGCGCTTGAGGTCATAGCCGTGGCTCGGCTCCCGTTCCAGGAGCCCGAGCAGCGTGAGGGGAACGCTCATGGAGACCACCATACGCTGAAGGTATACGCCGCGTATATACCCTCAGCGTAGATACAGCGAGACCGATCCCCTCAAGGAGCGGTCCGAACGCTCAGGTGCGGATCTCGATGTTGGCGAACGAGACGGAGAACGGCGGCGGCTCGCTGGTCTGGTCGGCCTGGAGGATGCCGAGCACGACGCGGCCTCTCCTGAACCGTGCCTCGTTCCAGGTCCCGGCGTCCCGGCCGTCGCGGGTGAACGTCACGTTCATCCCCTTGGCCGCGATGCCGATCCTGGTCACGGTGTTCAGCGGGATCGGGCCGGTGGACGGGAACGCACGCATCGGCGTGATGGTCGCCGCGTCGTGCGTCGCCAGGGAGTAGCCGTCGGCGCAGACCCGCAGGACGTAGCCCGTGGTGGAGAACCGGAACCAGATCCCGGCGCAGCTGCCCGCGGTCAGCAGCCGCACGTCGACGGTCATGCTGAAGTCGGTCAGCTCGTCCAGCACGCCCGGGCAGCGGTAGGGCCCGGCGCTCTGTTTCGTGACCACGAGTGCGTTGTCGAACCGGCAGGTGACCCGGTTCTCCTTGTCGTCGCGGGTCGTCCACCCGTCGACGGCGGTGAGCGGGTCGGCGATGAACACCTTGCCGCTCGCGCCCGGGGAGCCGGGGGTGGACGGGCTCGCGGTGCCGGCGGTCGACGCCGACGACGGTGCGCCACGGGACGGCAGCGGGATGACGCCGTAGACGAGACCGGCGACGGTGAGCGACGTGATGATCGCGGCGACCGCCACCACCGCGATCATGGCCCGTCCCCACCGGCCGCCGCCTGCGGTGGACGGCGGGGCCGCCGCAGGCACCGCGGGCTGCCCGCTGTCCACCAACCTGGGCTGCGCGCCGTCCGCGAACCTGGTCGTCGCGTCCGCGTCGCCCAGGAACGCGGGTGGTTGCCCATCCGTGGTGCCCGGCACCGCGGGTGCTTGCCCGTCCGTGGTGCCCAGCGACGGAGAGGTCTGCAGGTCCGTCGCCTGGACGGCCTCCTCGGCGGCGACCAGGAGGTCGGGTTGGCGGGCGAACGCGTCGGCCACAGCGCTGGGCTGGGAAGGCCCGGCGACCAGCAGCCGGTCGAGCAGCCCACGGGCGGTCGGCCGGTCGGCGGGGTCCTTGGCGAGGGCCTGCTCGACCAGCTCGCGCAGCAGCCCGGACAGCCCCGTCAGGTCCGGCGGCTGGGTCAGGATCCGGGTGGCGATGATCGGCCCGGCGTCCGACCCGAACGGGTTGCGGCCGGTGGCGGCGTAGGCGATGACGGCGCCCCAGGAGAAGATGTCCACCGCCGGGGTGACGGGCGGGCCGTCGATCGGGCCGAACCGCTCCGGCGCCATGTACGCGACGGTGCCGACCACCTGGTCGGTGCGGGTGAGCCCGGTCGTCGCCGACGGCGAATGGGCGATGCCGAAGTCGATGACCTTCGGGCTGCCGGCCGCGAGCAGGACGTTGTTGGGCTTCAGGTCACGGTGGATGACCCCGGCGCCGTGGATCGCGGTGAGGGCGGTCGCGACGCCGATCGCGAGACCGTGCAGGTTCGACGGTGTCAACGGGCCCCGCTGCCGCACGACGTCGGAGAGGCTCGGGCCGTCGACGAACTCGACGACCAGGTGCGGCAGCTCATGGTCGGGGTCGGCGTCGAGGACCTCGGCGGTGCAGAACGGCGGGACCTGCCGGGCGCGGTTGACCTCGCTGCGGAACCGGCGGCGGAACTGCTCGTCGTGGGCCAGGTCGCCGCGGATCACCTTGACCGCGACGGGCACGCCGGCCGGGGTCTGCGCCAGGTAGACGGTGCCCATGCCGCCCTCGCCGAGCCGGCTGATCATCGTGTACCGGCCGAGCTGCCTCGGGTCCCCGGCCCGCAGTGGCGATCCTGGCAACTCGTTGCCCGTCATCGGTTCCGTCCCCCCGTATGCATCTGTCGGCCGGGAAGATTGTGCATCATGCGGGCGCGGTTGTCGGTACCGGCGCGTCCCGGTCGGCCCGCACCGCCGGCTGGGCGGCCCGCACGACGAGGTGCGCGTCCGCCGTCGCGACGGTGCCGATGACCAGGGCCGCCGGTGGGACGTCCGGGCCGAGGACGGTGCCGCCGAGTTCGCGCACAGCGGCGGCGAGCCGCCGGGCCGGGCGCGCCCCGGCGTCGACGATCAGCTCGGCGCGGTGCGCGGCGGCGATGGCGGCGCCGAGGCGCAGGACCGCCTCGCCGTCGTCGCCGTCCACCCTGACCAGCACCGTGGCCCAGCCGTCCGGTGGCGGCGCGACCACGGTCACCAGACTCGCCCGCAGCGCCGCGAGGCCGTCCTGTCCGGCCGTGACGAAGACGACGTCGGCGCGGGTCGTGTCGGCCTGGGCCAGGATGTCGGCGGCCGGGTCGGCGCTGAACCGGGCGAACACCGCCGCCGACGGCCCCTGCTGCCGGACGGGCTCGGCGAGGTCCGCGAGTTCTTTCATCGCCGCCGTCATCGCCAGCAGGTCCCCGGAGAGCCCGGCGCCGACCTCGACGCGGGCCACCGGGAACGGCACGATGCGGCTCAGCACCACCTCGGCCGGGTCGTGCCGCACCGCCACCGCGGTCGCCAGGTCCACCATGGGCCGCGCCGCCGGCCCGGCCGGGACGACGGCCAGCACCCGGTAGGCCTCCGGCACGCCCAGCGCCGCCCGTTCCAGCTCCGCGACGTCCCGTGCGACGAGAGACTTCGGGTAGATGACGGACAGCAGCGGCCCGGCCATCACGGTGGTGACGAGCGCCATCACGACCATCAGCGAGAACAGCGTGTCGTCGAGGATGCCCAGCTGGACCCCGACGGTGAGGATGACGATCTCGGTGAGCCCCCGGGTGTTCATCAGCGCTGCCAGGGCCCCCGCCCGGCGCGCCGGGATGCGGTTGAGCCGGGCGCCGAGGTACGCGCCGGCGAACTTCCCGGTGATCGCGACGACCAGGATCAGGGCGAGGTCGAGCAACCCCGTGCTGTCCAATGTGGACAGGTTGACGCGGAGACCGGCGATGACGAAGAAGACCGGCAGCAGGAGCAGGACACTGACCTGTTCGAGCCGTTCCAAGGTCTCGTGCCGCAGCAGTTCGCCGCCGGCGCGTGGCATGACCGCGCCGAACACGAACGCGCCGAAGATGGCGTGGACGCCGATCGCCTCGGTGCACCAGCACGACAGCAGCAGCCCGACCAGCATGACCGCGAGGATGCCGGGGGTGAGCCGGCCCGCCCGCGTCCGGGCCTCGACGAGCCGCCGCAGCTGCGGCCGGACGAGCAGGAACATGACGAGTGCGTACGGCACCGCGAGCAGCGTCTGCCACGGCACGTCACCGCCGCCGGCGCCGATCGCGACGACCCCGGCGAGCAGCGTCCAGGCGACGACGTCGTCGACGGCGCCGCTGGCGAGCGCGAGCCCGCCGACCTCGGTCCGCAGCATGCCCCGGTCGGTGAGGATGCGGGCCAGGACCGGGAACGCGGTCACCGACATCGCCGCGCCGATGAACAACGCGAACGGCGCCACGTCCGGCACGTCGTGGTGGCGGGCGAGCCACAGCGCCAGCAGGACGCCGAGCCCGAGGGGCAGCAGCACCGAACCGACCGAGATCGAGACCGCCGCCTTGCGCCGCCCTTTCACCGCGTCGAAGTCCAGGTCGTAGCCGACGATGAACATGAACAGGACCAGGCCGACGTTGGCGAGCCCGGCGAGGGCGGTGCGGATGTCGACCGGGAACAGCCGGTCGCTGACCATCGTGCCGAACAGGGTCGGCCCCACCAGGACCCCGGCCAGGATCTCGCCGATGACCGGCGGCTGGCCGAGCCGGCGGGCCGCCGCGCCGAGCAGCCGCGCAAGCGTGATGACGCAGGCGAGCGCGAGCAGGAGCTGACCGAGCTGATGTGCCGTCATGCCGACCCCCGGTTGTCTGGTGCGCGCATGGCCGTGCTCATGGCCGTGCTCATACGAAGGCGTCGGCGCGGGCCGCGAAGGTTGCCGCGGTGGGGCGCTGCCCGGCGGGGCCGAGGCAGTCACCGACGAGGTCCGCGACGGGACCCGGCAGCGACGGGTCGATCCGCGGTGCTTCCGACAGCACCCGGCGCAGGGCCAGCAGCCCGTCGCCCGCGGGCAGGTCGCCGTAGACGCCGGTGCCGCTCACCACCCGGTGCAGCATGACGCCGAGGGACCACACGTCGGCGGCCGGGACGAACCGCCCGCCCGTCAGCACCGCCGGGTCGACGTATTCGACGGAGTCGAGCGGACCCATCCCGGTGATCGTGACGCCCTCGGTGAACACCTGCGCCAGTCCGAGATCCGACAGCCTGCCGCCCGCCGGGTTCAGCAGGACGTTGCCGGGTTTGATGTCGCGATGCACGAGGCCCGCCTCGTGCAGGGCCGCCGTGGCGCGGGCCGCGTCGGCGACGGCGCGGATCGCGTCCGCGGGCGCCGGCGGGGTCGCCGGGTTGGCCAGGGACCCGGCCGGGAGGTACTCCATCGAGTAGAAGAACCTGCCGTCCTGCTGCCCCGCGTCGTACGGGGACACGAGGTACGGCGACTGCACGGCGCTGAACGCGGTCAGCTCCCGCACGGCACGGCGGAATGCGACCTCGGTCGACTCGGCGGACAGCACCTTGACGGCCACGTGCTCGACGTCGACCGGCAGCCGGGGCGGGCGGCGGGCAAGGAAGTACTGCCCGTGGTTGCCCGAGCCGAGCGGCCTGACGAATTCGTAGTCGGCGATACCCTGCACGCCGGTCCCTTCTGTGTTCACGGGTTGCGGTGCGACTCGTACCGCAACCAGCGGCGGCCGAAGATGACTTTGGTGCCGGGCCGGATCGTCACCGGCTGCGCCGGCGGGACCGGTGGGGCCTCCTGCGCGCCCGGCTCCTGGACGAAGGTGCCGTTGGCGGAGCCGAGATCCAGCACCTGCACCTGCCA
This sequence comes from Dactylosporangium cerinum, assembly GCF_042653625.1. Classification (NCBI taxonomy): domain Bacteria; kingdom Bacillati; phylum Actinomycetota; class Actinomycetes; order Micromonosporales; family Micromonosporaceae; genus Dactylosporangium; species Dactylosporangium cerinum. The sequence goes on from NZ_JBHSIU010000041.1 coordinate 679,495, forward strand.
GCCGGACAGCCGGATCCGCAGATGCCGGCGGGAGATGCCGCCGTGCGAGTCGGCGATGCGCAGCGGCCGGGCCCGCCCGGCGGCGACGTCGGCGTCGCGCTCCGGCTCCCGCCCGACGACGTAGTCGGCGTCGGCGCGCAGCGTCATGCCGTTGTCGAGCAGCAGGACCCCCAGCGGCGGCCGCGGCCCGAGCCGGGTCACGTGCGTCACCTGCAGCATGGCGATGCCGCACAGCTGGCAGAACCGCACCGCCGGGTCGTTGAAGTGCCCGTTCTTGCAGTCCACGCCCTCGACCAGCGGCTGGGTGGCGGCGGCCGGCACGTCGGGCGGCGGCGCCGGCGCGTGCCCGGGCAGCAGCAGGACCGACTGAAACGGCGAGGGCCTGGGCGGTGCCGGTTCCTGGGGTTGCGGGGCGGCGGGGAACCGGACGGTCAGCCCGGCGGCGCCGACGACCCCGGCGGTGAGGCTGGCCAGGGGGTGCGGTGTCCCGGCCCCGGGCAGCGCCAGCCGCAGCGTGCCGACGGGTCCGGCGACGACGTGCCGCACCGACTCCGGGCCGGACATCCGGACCCGGCCGTCCACCTCGGCGGCGCCGTGCCCGCAGACGAACACCGCGACGCCGCCATCGGCCGACTGGCCACCGACGGCGCAACTGAGCTCACCGGCGGCCAGCAGCCCGGCCGCGTGCCGGGTCAGTTCCGCACCGTCGCCGCCGTCCGCGGCGATCCGCGCGACGAGCGCCAGCAGTTCCTCCGACCCGGCCGGTTCGCACGCCGCGAACAGCCGGCCGGCCCGCATGACGAGACCGGCGCCCGGCAAGGGTTGCACGACGGGTTCGCTCATGTCAGCCGTCCGCCCCGGAACCGCCAGCGCAGGAACGGCACCCGCATCGGGCCGTTCGCCACCAGCCAGACGGCCGTCCACACGGCGGCGAACTGCAGCGCGAACGCCGCCACCGGCGGGGTGGCCTCGACCCCCGGCACCGCGCCGGCGCGCAGCAGCAGCCACAGCATGACGGCCTCGGGCACACCGGTCAGCAGGCCGAACAGCGACGGCCAGTCCTTTTCCCAGCGGAACTGCATGAGCAGGTGATACAGCAGCTCCCAGGCGATGCCGAGGACGGCGACGGCGCCGAGCACGACGAACGCGGTCCGGTACCGGTCGGAGAGCGGGCCGCCGCCGGGCAGCACGGGAGTGATCAGGGCGGTGACCACCGACCCGACCACGGCGAGCAGGAATATCCGGGTCTGGATGCGACCCAGCAGCACGGGCACCATCGTCTGTTTCCTTCCCTAGACCGGACGGCCGAGCGCCCAGCGGACCCACTGCGTCGTGGACCGGATCGGGCCGATGCTGCGGCAGAAGCCGCGCCTGGCCAGGTCGTCGGCGATCTCCTGGGCGGCGATCTGCAGCCCGAGGAACGTGTCGACGCCAGGGAAGTAGCCGCCGAGCGTGGTCGCCCCGGACGCATACAGCGCCCCGTCGCCGCTGGCGGTGCCCTTCACCTCGAAGTGCCGTTCGACCTCGAGGCGGCCCAGCGGGTTGCGGCCCGCCCCGCCGTGCTCCAGCAGGTCGGCCAGGACGCGGTGCTCGGCGATGTCGGCCTCCAGCCCGGTGCAGTCGATGATGTAGTCGGCGCGGATCTCGACGGCGCCGTCGGCACCGTTGATGAGGCTGACCAGCGTGCCGTCCGTGTCGGGCCAGACCTTCTCGGCGACGCCCTGCATCGCGCGATACCAGCCGCCCTGCCGTCCCTGGCGCAGCTGCCGCTGCCAGCGCCGCCGCTTGGGTGTGTTGGTGCCGCCCATCTCGGCGTACTGCTTCGCCCGTTCCTGCCCTTCCAGGCGGCGCATGCGGGCCTTGAGCTGCCCGCCCCAGACCGACTTCGGATAGTTGAAGCCCTGGTATGCGAAGCCGTCGCCGCCCTTGCGCCGGGCCCACCAGTGCGGGCCGTGCGCACCGGTGACGAAGGTGCGGAACACATGCACGATCTGCGTGTGCGTCCCGTGCCGCTCCCGGTCGTCGATCAGGCGTTGCAGCACCCGCGACGAGACGATCCCGCCGCCGCGGATCAGCACCGTGCCGGGTCTGGTCTTAAGGAACTCGTAGACGTGCTCGTGCGGCTCGTAGGCGTTGACCACGTGTTCGTAGTCGCCGTGCCGCGTCCGGAACTCCTGCAGGTCGGGCAGGAACCGCAGCCCCGGGTAGCCGACGGCGAGATGGACGAAGCGCGACCGGTACACCACCCGTTTCGTGGCAGTGGTGCCCGCCGGTGGGGTCAGGACGGTGAAGTAGCCGCCCGCGGCGCGCCGGCGCACCATCCGCACGACACCCTTGACGAGCATCTCGTCGTAGCCGATGCGCGCCGACTCCCGGCGCAGGCTCGCGAAGACCGTGCCCGCCTGCGGGGTCCAGTAGTCGGCGAAGATGGGCTCACCGAGGATGTGCACCAGCGGCCGCAGTGTCCGGTCCCGCCACGCCTCGCTCAGCGCGTAGGACGGGAAGCCCCAGATGTTGTCCGGCCGCGACGACGAGTCCGACCGGATCCGCTCGGGCTCCGGGATCTGCGAGACCCGGGTCAGGTACTGGTAGGTCTGCCAGGGATGATCGATGTTGGACAGCACCCGGATGTCGGACGCCGGGACACCCGCGATGCGCAGGTAGTCGGCGGTCACGAACGACCCGATCCCGCCGCCGACGGTCACGAACGGCACGTCGTGGACGGGGATCCCGGCCCTGGCCAGTATGTCGTCGTCCCAGACGGTCGTGCCCAGCAACTCAGGCGTGAGGTCGCCAGCATCCATTTCCATCCCCCGATTGATGTGCCATAGAGATAGCACACCGGGGCAACACCCGGGGGCGGATGATCGTGAGCACCGCCGCACGCTGAGGGCTACGCCGCGTTCACCCTCAGCGCACGGGCCGTGGTCAGTGGCAGGACGCCGAGCCGCTGTCGGTGCTGCCGCCGGCGTTGGTCCCGACGAACTGCCAGCTGTACGAATTGTCCGACAGCGTCATCTGCAGTACGCCGAACGTGTTGGCGATGCGGGCCTCGCTGTTGGGCGACGGGGTCGCGCGGATGCTGAAGAAGTTGCGGCCGCCACTGCCGACGATGAACTCGGCGATGCCCCGCGCCGGGTCCGCGGCGGCGGTGACCGTCTGCGGAGCGAACCGCTCGTAGAAGTGGGCGTGGCCGTTGAGCACCACGTCCGCGTTCTTGTTGTAGAGCAGCGTGTAGATGGAGGTCATGTCCGGCTGGTGATCCTGGCTGCTGGAGAACATCGGGATGTGCCAGTAGGCCAGGGTGCACGGCTTGGTGTTGGCGTTCAGGTCGGCGAGGAGCCACTGATACTGCGGGTTGCCCGGGTTGCATCCGCCGACGACGCCGCACTGGCTGTCCAGCGCGACCATGTGCCAGTTGCCGATGTCCCAGCTGTACCAGGACTTGCACAGCGTCGTGCAGCCCGGGTCGAGCGGGTGCGACCGGTCGCCGAAGTAGGTGAAGTAGCCGGTGCCGCCGGTCGGTTCGACGGCGCTGCCGATGTACCCGTATTCGTGGTTGCCCGGCACCGGGCGGCTGATCGGGTCGAGGCGCCCCCACGACGGGGCGTACATCTGCTGGAACTCCTCCAGGGTGCCCTTCTCGTACTGGTCGTCGCCGAGCGGCAACACCGCGTCGGGGTGCAGGCTGAGCGCCAGGTCGGAGGTGGCCATCTGCTGGCAGGTGGTGACGCTGGGGGTCTTGCCGATCGGGCACGCCATGTCTCCGGCCGCGACGATGGTCGGGTCGGTGTTGGTGAGGCTGAACGCGGCCGCCTGGGCCGCGCCGTCGGTTGTCGCGGTCACCGCATAGGTGCCGCTTCTCGGACCGGCCTGCAGCGGCGGGCTGGTCGCCACGCCGCCGCCGTCGGTCGTGACGGTGACCTCGTGCGCACCGCCGGGGAACGTCGCGGTCGGGTCGGTGGCCGGCGCGGTGAAGGTGACCGGCAGGTTCGCCACGGTCCCGCCGCCGGGCCTGGTCACGCGGGCGCTGAGCGCCGAGGCGAACGTGCGGCCCACCATCACGGTCTGCACGGCGCCGCCCATTGCGGTCACCGTGGTGCCCGTCCCGCCCGGCGACGGCGTCGGCGACACGGACGCGGACTCCGACACCACCGGCGACGCCGAGGGCGATGGGGACGCCGAGGGCGACGGGGATGCCGAGGGCGACGGCGACGGCGACGCTCCGGTCACCGTCTTGACCACCAGGGTCGGCGGGGTCGAAGCGGACTCCCGGCTGGCGACCTTGTTGGTGCCGACCCGGGCGGTGGTCAGGCCCAGCCCGACCGTGCCGTTGCCGGTGACCGCGGCGGTCACGTCGATCGACGCCCACGTGTTCACCGTGATGTTCGGCCCCGAACCGACCTGCGCGCCCATCGCCGGCGCCGTCGCGTAGGTGACGGCCGACTCCGTCCACGACGCCGGCGCGGTGAACACCTGGACGCCGAGGGTCGAGGTGGAGAAGCTGTAGAGCTGCAGCGTCGCCGACGTGACGGTCCCGGTCATGCCGGCCGGGGCGAACCGCAGCAGCGACGTGATCACCGGGGCGGCGTTGGTGTTGAGTACGTAGTCGGCGCCGAAGTTGGTGTCCGGTTGGTCCGAGCGCAGCGACGCGTCGGCGGTGGCCTTGAAGGTGTACGTGGTGACGGTGCCGGTGGGTGACGGGGAGGGGGACGGCGACGGGCCGGTGACGGTGCCGTTGGTGAGGGTGAACGCGGCCGGCCCCGTGGTCCCCTCGGCGGCCGCCGTGACGGTGTAGGTGCCGGCAACCGCGTTCGCGGTCAGGGCGGGCGCGGTGGCACGGCCGCTCGCGTCGGTGGTGACCGACACCGCGGTGGCGCCGCCGGTGAACGCCGCCGAGGCGCCGGCGGCCGGCGTGGTGAACGTGACCGGCAGGTTCGTCACGGGCGCGCCGGCGCCGTCGGTGACGGTCGCGACGAGCGGCGCCGCGAACGCGGTCCCCGGCGCGGTGGACTGCCCCGAGCCGGCCGTCGCGGCGACGGTGGCGGGGGTGCCGGTGTTGATGACGAGCTGCGGCGGGGTCGCGGCGACCTCGCGGCTGGCGAACTTCTTGCTCACCGTCGACGTCGTGGTGACCACGAACGTGTAGGTGCCGTTGCCGGTGACGGCGGCGCTGACGTCGGCGGTGGCATAGGCGTTGACGGTCAGGTTGGCCATGTTCGCAACCATGGCCGTCCCGGCCGGAGGGGCCGTGTTCCAGGTGATCGCGGGCTCGGTCCAGTCGCTCGGCGCGGTCCAGATCTGCACGCCGGTGGACGACTGCGCGTAGCTGAACAGCTGCAGCTGCACGCCCGCCGGCGCGGCGGTCAGCCCGGACACGACGAACTTCAGGTACGCCACGGCGGTGGGCTTGTCGGCGGATGCGGCGCGGACCGTGAGGTCGGTCAGGGCGCCCTGGTTGGCGTCGGGCTGGTCCGACACGACGGTGGCGTCGGCGGATGCCTTGACGGTGAGCGGACCGGCGGCGTCGGAGATCGTGACCCACGTGCCGACGAGCAGCGCGGAGACGGCGGTGAGCACGGCGGCGCGCAGCAGGCGGCGGCGCGGTGGGGCGGTGGCGGAAGTGGTTGAAGCGGGGTCGGACATCATGATCGCTCCTGGAAAGGGATTCAGTCGTCTTCGACGAGGCCGCGTTTGCCGCACGGCCGCAGGGAGGTCGCCGACCAGACCCACTGCATGGTCACGTGGACGCTGGCCTGGGTCGGCCCGGTGCTGTCGTAGGTGCCGTCGACGGTGAGCTCGTCGGCGCCGCCGGCCTTGATGGTCGCCGGGCCGTCGACCTTCGCCGGCCACACCGTGTCGCCGACCCGCACGACGTAGGTGTCCACGGCGATCGACGCGGTGGTCTCGTTGATGACGAGGCCACGGAGGCGGATGCGGTACTTCCCTGCGGCGAACGACCGGCCGTCGCTCAGCGCGGGCTCGAAGGCGGCGTCGTTGACGGTGATCGTCGGTGCGGCGCCGGCGGGGCAGAAGATCTGGGCACCGTCGGCGCCGACGACGACCTCGGCGGCGCCGTCGGGCCCGGCGGGCAGGGCCGGCGGGCGGGCGTTCGCGCGGGCGGCGGGCGCCGCCGCGGGTCGGAGGCGCTCGACGACGAGCACTCCCGCAGCGGTCAGGACGGTGACGAGGGCGACGGCGGCGAGCAGGCCGCGCGCGCCGAATGGCGGTTTCACCACAGGGACCTCCGGGTCATCGGGGTGAGTGACTGGCACAGCGGCGTGGAGGGTGCGGCCCGGGCCAGTTCATCGGAGTAGCCGGCGCGGTACCGGCCGCTGTTGTCCTGGTCGAAGTAGTCGTGGGTCTCGTAACTGACCCGCCGGACGGGGTCCTCGATCCAGGCGTGCGGGTGCAGCCGCCCCCAGTCGGCGGGCGACATCTGCGCGTACCCGGACACCAGCACCCGCCGGCGGTCGCCGGTCCTGCGGATGGCCCGCACCGCCTGCTGCGAGGCGCGTTCCCAGATGAGCGCCGCGTCGCGGCCCTTCGCTGCCAGCTTCGTCGGCTCGTTGAGCAGGCCGTAACCGGCGATCGCCGGCAGGTCGGCGGTGGCGCGGGCGAGCCGCGACCAGAGGTCGGCGAGTGCCGTGGTCGGCAGTTCCAGCGAGCCGAGCGGGACTCGGCGGACCCTGCCGGCGCCGGCGTCTGCGCTGCCGTCTGTGTCTGCGCTGCCGAGCGCGTAGTCGCCGTAGCCGTGCAGGTCCAGCACGACCCGCAGCCCGGCCGCGGCGGCGGACCCGACGGCGGTGCGGATCCGGCCCAGCTCCGCGGCGACGAGCGGCCCCGACGGCCGGTCCTGCAGCCGTTCCCAGCTGATCGCGAGCCGGACCAGCCGGACCCCGCGACCGGCCAGGTACGCGTAGAAGCCGGCGTCCTCGTAGGTGTAGTCCGACCCGTACCGGCCGGGGTTGAGGTTGCTGAAGTCGGGGTTGCCGTCGCCGGTGCCGAACGACCCGCCGGCCAGGGCCACACCCCGGAGGTATCGCTCCGCGCCCGGGTGCGCCTCGACGATCGGCGCCTGCGGCCCGGCACTGCCCACGGTGGACCCGGACCGGTAGACGGTCATCCGGTAGTTCGGCGGCCACCGTCCCGCCGCCCAGGCGGTGACCGGCAGGCCGATCGCGTCCGCGGCGCGGTACCAGACGGCACCGAGCGCGTTCCACTGGTCGATGTCGGCGCCGGCGGGCCAGCCGACCTCGCCGACGAACCCGGACGCGTCCTCGCGGCGCAGCCAGGCCGAGAAGTGCGCCAGCCCGGCGAGGGCACCGGCCTGCAGCGCGTCGGTGCCGCAGACGACGACGGGCGCGGGCCGCTGCAGCCGCCAGACGACGACCACAGTGGACAGTGTCAGCGCGCAGAGCGCCGCCGAGGTGGCGGCGGCGCCGGCGACGACCCGCCACCGCGTCGGGACGCGGTGGCGGGTGACCTGATCGCGCGCGGACGGGCGCCGTGCCGGGTGGGCCGTGCGGGTCCGTGTCGCGGTCACCGGTCAGCCTCCCGCCTTCTTCACGCTCGCGCCCGGGTCCACCGCGCGGACCGCGACGGTGTCGAGGCCGGTGCCGAACGTCACGACCGGGTGGCTGTGCTGCAAGGCCTTGCCGAGCGTCGGGAAGAGGTTGAGCGTGTCCTTCGAGGGTTGCCCGTCGGCCTGCAGGTGCACCGAGAGGTCGTCCTGGTGGTCGAGCAGGACGTAGTCGATCGACGCCCACTGCGGGGAGCCGGGCAGCTGCACGTCCTTGTCGACATCGAGCTTCGTGAACCAGATGACGTGCGAGCGCGGGTATCCGGCCTCGACGAGGTCGACCCAGAACGCGTCGTCGACGACGAGGTACTCGTCCCTGCCGACGTTGTCCAGCACCCATCGCAGCGCGGCCGCCTTGCCGGCGTCGCGGTCGTTGGTCCGGAGGTCCTGCAGCCCGTACTGCCAGGAATGGGCCACGAAGACCGCAAGGACGAGGGTGGCCGCGCCGACCAGGATCTGCCGGCCGCGACGCAGCCCGGGTGAGCCGAGACCGGCCCGCAGCGTCGAGTCGACACGGTCCCGGATCCAGGGCACCACGACGAGCCGACCGGCGAAGAGCCAGTCCGCGACGCCGGCGACGGTGAGCGCGGCGAACGGGATCATCGCGATCACGTACGGGTAGGGCAGGTAGCCGCCGCGCAGCATCTGGGTCACCTGGATGCAGAAGGCGGCGGCGACGGCCCGGGTCCGGCGGATGAGCAATCCAGGGATCGCGAGCAGCAGCGACAGCATCGGCAGCCACCGGTCCTGATCGATCCAGGACTGGATGACCGCGTGCGCGGTGCTCTTCGGGTCGAAGATGTCGCCGCTGCCGACGCGTTCGAACAGCTGCCAGCGCACCGCGTACTCGATGCTGACGTGGCCCGGGCCGGCGAGCAGCTCGTTGTTGATGAGCGCGTAGAGCGGGTACGCCGCGCACAGCAGCCCGAAGCAGGTGCCGAACATCGTCACGGTGAACCTGCGGTTGCGCCGGTCCGACCGCATCCACAGCAGCAGGGCCACGGCGGGCAGGTACAGCAGCGCCGTCTCCTTGCTGAGCACGGCGACGGCGAACGACCCGCCGCTGGCGATCGCGGCGGTCAGGCTGCGCCGCGGGGAGGCGGCGAAGAAGAACGCCGCGACGAGCCACGGCGTGACGATGTTGTCCAGCAGCGCGGCACGGGTGAAGTACACCGACAGCGGGCTCAACGCGAACAGCAGCACCGCGATCATGCTGCCGAACCGGGTGAAGTCCAGCCGCCTCGCGAGCCCGTACAGCAGCGGGATCGAGATCAGCTTGCACACAAGCATCAGCTCGCGGGTCGACGCGATCGCGTACGGGGCCCGGTCCGGCGCCCCGGTGAGCACGTTGTACGCGGCGATCTGCAGCCAGCCGAGCGGCGGATGGGCGTACCAGTAGGTGTAGTGGCCGAGGTGCCCGAGGTGCTGCACCGCCCACGCGTAGGCGGTGTAGGTGCCCTCGTCGTCGAAGCGGGCCGGTGAGCGGTTCATGCCCACCGCGTGCACGACGCCGCCGACGACGGTGAGCACCGCGACGATCAGCGCGTCCCAGCGATGCTCCCGCAGCCACGCCACCGCGGCCCGCAGTTGCCGCCGCCTGCGTCCGGCCGGCGGTGGCGGCGGGTCGCCGAGGTCGATGTCCAGCGGTGGCAGCTCCAGGTCGTACAACACGGGCGCGCTCATGAGCCGATCACCTCCAGTTCGCGGTGGGCGCCGACGTGTTCGGTCTTCTCCCAGCCGCGCTGCCCCCGCACCTCGCGGACCGACGCGCGGATGGCGGCGACCGACAGCAGCAACTGGTAGGGGATCGCGCCGGCGACGAGCTTCGCGTAGTCGCGGAACCTGGCCTTGAGCGCGAACATCCGGTTGAACTCCGCCAGCCCGATGATCTCCACCGCGATGGTGGCCACCGTCGGCATCAGCGGCACGAACGTGAACAGCACGAACACCGCCGGCGCCTTGAACAGCACCATCGACAGCAGCGACACCGGGACCAGGACACCGGCGAACGCCTGCAGGAACGGCGACGCGAGCAGGTACCGCGCCATCCAACGCTTGCTCCTGGTGGGCAGCCGCCGCCATTCGCCCTTGCGCAGCACCTGCAGGTATCCCTGATTCCACCGGGTGCGCTGCTTGATGAGGCCCCGCAGCGACGGCGGCGTCTCCTCCCGGGTCGCCAGCTCCGGGCTGTAGGCGACCGCGACGTGCGCCCCGGCGACCGACAGCCGGATGCCGAGCTCGCAGTCCTCGGCGAGGCACTCGGTGTCCCAGCCGCCGACGAGCCGCAACAGGTCCGTGCGGATGAACACGGTGTTGCCGCCGAGCGGGATGAACCCGCTGCGGGCGTGGAAGTGCAGCCTGCTGGAGAACCAGAAGAAGTACTCCAGGGTGTTGCGCAGCGCCCACCAGCTGGAGCGGTAGTTCATCAGCTGCACGCCGCCCTGCACCACGTGCGCGTGGGTCTTGCGGAAGCAGGCGTCGACGTGTTCGAGCAGTTCGTGGGCGACCTCGTCCTCGGCGTCGAAGACCCCGACGATCTTGCCCGCGCACAGGGGCAGGGCGCGGTTGAGTGCCTTCGGCTTGTTCTTCACCGGGCTGTCGTCGACGACGACCTTCACCCGCCGGTCGCGCAACGCGAGCCGGTGCGCCACCGCGGCGGTGCCGGGGTCGTCGTCACCGACGACCACCAGCACCTCCAGCGACGGGTGGTTCTGCTCCAGCAACCTGCGGACCGTGTCGGCCAGGACCGCCTCCTCGTGCCGCGCGGGCACGATCAGCGAGAACGACAGCCGGGGTTCGTCGGGTGCCGGGAAGGGCATCTGGCCGAGCGCCCGCGGTGTCCGCCACGAGTCGATCATCCAGATCAGGGTGGTCGCGGCGACGATGAACAGCACCGCGGTCACCAGGCTGTACAGGATGACGAACGCGACGGTCATGCCGTGCCTCCGGACGGGGCCAGCCGGGTGGCGGCCCGCCAGTTCGGGAACGTGTCCTGTTCGCGCACCGCCGCCGGCACCGGCACCGGCACCGCGGCGGGCCGGATCAGCTTGGGGATCTCGTCGGCCCAGCCGAAGGTGTCCGACGCGACCGACCGGGTCCTGATGTTGGCCAGGAAGCCCTGCAGGATCTGCCGTTCCTTGGCGCGCAGTTCCGCGTAGCCCAGGCCGCCGACGGTGATGGCGGGCGCGAGGTAGCGAAACGGCGGGAACCCGTAGGCGTCGTCGGTGTTGGTGATCATCCGCTCGACGGTGTCCTCGAAGGTGAGATCCGCGATTGCGGGCGCGCCACGTTCGATGATGAACAGCTCCTCGACCGTGGTGGTGCTGCCGAGTTTGCACGGCACCAGCCGGTCGACCGTGTACTTCGGCGGAGGCACCAGCATCTGCGTGATCGCGTTGATGCCCATGATCGGCACGTTGAACTTCGCCAGGGTCAGCGCCAGCGAGCGTCCGCCCTTGGAGTGCAGCCGGCTCTGCCACTGCAGCCGGCGCCATTCCTTGCTGGTCAGGTCGGTGGCGTTGACCGCGCGCAGCGTGTGCGAGCTGATGGTGAGGGGTTTCGGGAAGCACACCGCGTTGCCCTGGGCGTCCACGACGGTCATGTCGTCGGACAGGAACCGTCCACCGTGGTCGCGCAGCAGCCGCAGGATCGTGGCGGTCTTGCCGGTGTCGGTCAGCGCGGACAGCATCACGCCGACACCGCCGAGCGTGACGCAGGCCGAGTGCAGCAGCATCCGCCCCCGGGAGATCAGCACGAACCGCAGCAGCGCCTCGACGATGTTCGTGTAGACCACGTGCGGCGAACGCGCCAACAGCGGACCCACGACGATGTTGATCTGGTCGCCGAGCTGGACCCTGAAGTTGGCGCCGAAGCGGCCGAGGTGCTCCTCGTAGCGCAGGGTTGCCGGGTCGGCGAACTCGGTCATCGCGGCCCGCCGGCGTGGTCTCCGGTTGCCGACGTCGCCGACCCTGACCGCGATGTCGACGCTGTCGTCGGCGACCCACTGGGCGCGGAAGAACTCAAGTTCCGGCAGCATGATCTGCGAGCCGATGGTGACCGTGCCGGCGATGTCGTAGCGGTACTTGAGGTAGCTGGAGCGCCGCTTGCCGGACACCACGGGCTCGGCGTGCGGGCCGTGGTCGACCAGTAGGTGCACCGGATCCCGGGCGGGTTCGCCGGTGCGGGTGCCGTAGATGACCCGGTCGCTGAGCAGGAACCGCAGCAGGAACAGCACGACGAGGGTGATGCCGTTGGACACCAGCACGCCGATTCCGGTCAGCACGAGGACCTGCAGCACCGGCAACCGCAGGAGCAGCAGAAGGTTGTTCATCGCCCAGAAGCGGACCGCGCGGCTGGTCCAGGTGCCGTTGCCCTTGCCGCGGTACACCAGCAGCTCGATCAACGCGAAGTTCCACAGCGTCGAGGCCTGGGTGGCGATCGCGGCGCCGAGCAGGTGGTTGAGGCCGGCGGCAGAGTAGGCAGCCCACAGCGCGGCCGTGTTCACCGCCACGCCGGACAGGCCCACGAGCCCGAAGGCGACCATCCGGCCGAGCTGCTGCACGCGCTCCCGTTTGGTCTTCGGCGCCTGGGTCAGCTGCCCGGCGAGCCGGTGCCGGCGCAGCCGTGTGAGGTGCCGCAGATAGGTCATCGCCTCCTTGACCGAGGCTTTGGAGTCGCCGGCGTGCCGGGCTGCCATCTCGTAGCTGACCTCGGCCACGGTGCTGCCGGGGTGCCGGACGAGGATCTCCAGCAGCAGCTTGAACCCGATCGGGTCGAGCCGGTCGAGTTGCACCGCGGTCCGGCGGAACGCGAAGAGCCCGCTCATCGGGTCGGTGATGGTGGCGAGGCGCCGGGGGAAGAGGGCCCTCGCCAGCCTGGTCGCGGTCGAGGAGCCGGCGGTGCGCCGGGCGCCGTCGAGGCCGTCGCCGGTCGAGCCGTTGCCCGCGTACCGCGTGCCGACGACGATGTCCGCGCTGTGCCGGGCGGCCACCTGGGCGAGGTGCGCGACGACCTCCGGAGGGTGCTGCAGGTCAGCATCCATGACGACGACCCACTCGCCACGGGCGTGTCTGGCGCCGGCCACGACGGCTGAGCCGAGACCGCCGTGCCGCTCGTCGCGCGGGCGGTGCAGGAGGCGCACGGGCAGGGCGCTGATCTGTGCCTGCTCGGCGACCAGGAACGGGGTGCTGTCGTCACTGTCGTCCACGACCAGGATCTCCGCCTGAATGTCGGCGAACGCGGCATTGACCCGGCTGAACAGGGTCGTGACGTTGTCCACCTCGTTGCGGGTGGGCACGATGATCGTCAACTGCGTCACGTCGCCGGACTTTTCATGATCGAATTCAATGATCGATGTCGTGTCCGCGGGTCGTGCGTCGGCAATGTCGGTCAAGAGAGACCTCCGGGGCTTCTCGCTCGCGTGTTCGACGCGCATGAATGGCGTTTTCGGGCACGGTGAAATGGGGCGGCGTCGGCCGGCCCGAGTGATACCGTCAATTTCCGCAATGATGCGTGGCGGCTCGCCGCATGCTGCGGTGAGCTGCCCAGATGGATGTCGTCAAGGCATGACAAAGGAAGAGCTGCCAGCACGGGCGCTCCTATGCCATGGCGGCATCAGGTGGTGCGGGCCATCCGAACCTGAACGTCACCCCCGTAAGTGGAGTGGTGCGGTGAATACCGAAAGCAGAGGCGATTGGCATCCCCGCCTGAACGGCAACAGTATTCGCCTATATGTTTGGCTGTCCATCGCAAGAAAGGTTCATGAACAGAAGGTGAATTACCACAGATGAGTCCGGTCGATGAATACCGGATCACCGACTCCGGCCATTCGGACTCAACGGGCGCAGGTCTGGCCTTTTGTGAAGATCATGTTCGACGTGTGTTTCAAATCGCGGCGCGTCACTGTCGGCTATGCGACTGGAGACATTCACAAATGTCACCTACATGTTGTGGGAGGAACGGGAAGAAACGGACTCCCGCCATCCACGTACGTGTTGCACAGCGAAAAAGAATGGGCCGGACCGCGCGATTCAGGCGGCCGGCCACCACGCCCGTACGAGGCCGATAAATTCCCCGACCGCACCACCCATAGCGGCAAAGGCGGCAACCACAACGGCACTCGTCAACGCCGACCAGACCCGGCCCACCGACACCGGCGGTCGGGTGAGCGCCTCGATCCGGCACATCAGGTTCGACCCGCCGATACCCATTTCGCCGATACCCGCGGCGCCGATACCCGCGGCACGAGCCGGCTGCGACGCCAGCGCCACCTTGGCCACGGTGCGGGCGACCAGCCGCCGATCACCGACGGTCGCGGCGGCGTCCTCGTCCGAGGCCCGCTCCACCAGCAGCGCGACCCCGTCGGCGACGGGCCGCAGCAGCGGGTGCACCGCCGCCGCAAGGACGGCAACCGCGATCAGACGGTGATGCCGCAGCCGCAGATGTGCCCGCTCGTGTGCAAGGACCGCCGCCCGCTCATCCGGATCGAGCAACCGCAGCAGCCCGCTGGTCACCAGGACATGCCCGGCCCGGCGACGGGCGCCACGACCTTCCCCGGGCACCGCGACGGCATGTGGGCGGTCCCAGTCCGCAACCAGCATCCCGTTGTGCGGCAGGCCTGCGGCCCGCAGGTCCCGCACCGCACCCCGACGCTGGCGGGTCTGCCTGACGACCCGCCAGCCGAGCCACCCCGCCAGCAGGAACGCGGCGCCGGCCACCAGATCCGGCACCGGCTCAGGCAGCACGATCCCGGCCGACAGCGCCTGCCCCTCCCGGCGTTCCATCGCCGGCAGGTCGTCGAACAGGGTCAGGACGATCAACGCCAGGGCTCCCGCCCCCGCCGCCGCGGCGATCGCGGCGGCCACCGCCAGCGTCCGGGCCGCCGCCTGCGGCCGCGCGCTGCGGGTGAGCCGCCGGGTGGGCGGCGCCAGCAGCAGCGGCAGCACCAGGGGGAGGTAGACCAGCCAGGTCATCCAGGCGCACCGCCGTCGGCGCGTTCCAGCAGCGCCCGCAGGACTTCCACGTCGGAGGCGTCCAGCCGGTCGGCGAAGTGCTGCAACACCGCCCGCCGGTCCCCCGGCCCGTCGAGCACCGCCCGCATCTGCGTGGCGGCTGCGGTCGCGGCGTCGTGGGTCGGCCAATAGGCGTGCGCGCGACCGGACGGCTGCCGCTGCAGCAGCCCCTTGTCGTGCATCCGGGTCAGGATCGTCAGCACCGTGTTGTACGCCAGGACCGTGCGGTCGCCGCCGTGGCTCTCCGCCAGCGCGGTCTGCACCTGCCCGGGCGTGAGCGGCTCGGTCGCAGCCCACAGCAACGCCATGATGTCCGACTCGAGGGAACCCCATGCCCGCCGCGGCTGCCGTTCACTCACGGCGACACGATATCCGCCGCTCCCCCGCTTGTCAGGAGGTCCGCCGGTGGGTCACGACAATCTCAGCCGGCGGATCCAGACGGCGCAGAGCAGGGTCAGGCCGAGGGCCAGCAGAAGGTAGCCTGCCGTCTCCGCCCACTGGAACGTCCAATATCTCCCGGCCGGCTGATACGTCACCAGCTGGCCGAGCCGAAGCCGATCGATGGCCGCGTCACACTCCGCCGGTGGGAACGCCGGCGAGGTGCAGGCCTCCGGCACCGGTCCGGCGTACGGTCGTCCCGTCGAGTCGACTGTCCGCACCGAGGTGATCCACGCCCCGGGGAGGTCCACCGGCATCGACACCGCCAGGACCTGGCCGTCCACCCGCACCTGGTGCGGCCGGCCGGACACCGTGAGCGGGGTCGTGGTGGACAACGGATCGCGGTAGTGCTCGCGCACGACCGCCGGCACGAGCACCTGCACCGCCGCCAGGATCACGAGGGTCACCGCCATCGCCGCCACGGCGCGCCGCACCAGCAGGCCCACCGCGACGCCGAGGACGAAGGCGAAGGCGGCATGGCCGACGGGGACGACGTCCCGCGCGCCGAAGACCAGCGGCGCGAACCGGTTCGGCAGGTCCAGGCCCTGGTCGTGACCGGGCAGACCGCCGGCCCGATCGAGCGGGCCGGCCCACCGGGTGACCGCGAGGCTCAGCAGCGCGGTGGTCAGCACCGCCGCCAGGGCGTGCAGCCCGAGCCGCACGAGCAGCCAGCGCGACCGGGTGACGGTCTGCGTCCAGGCCAGCCGAAGCGTCCCGGGCTCCAACTCCCTGGCGACCAGCGGGGCGCCCCAGAACATGCCGATGACGGCCGGGGTGAGATACATCAGCGCGATGCCGGCGAAATACAGGAACGGCCGCAGATCGTCGGCCTGGACCCCGGCGGCGAACACGCCCTGGGCCCGCCCGCAGTCGTCAGCGGCGACGCAGGTGCCGAGACCGCTGGCCGTGTACAGGTCGGCGAGGTGCCCGCCGGTCAGGGCGAGCACGACGGACACCACCGCGAGCACGCCGGCCGCGGCCCACACCTGTGCGCGGATCTGCCGCCAGGTCAACCAGGTCATCGTGCCGCCTCCGCATCGTCGTGCCGTCCCCGGCTCAGGTAGGTGAGGACCAGGTCCTCCAGGCTCAGCGGCGCGTGCTCGGCCAGCAGCTCCGCGACCGGGCCGGCCGCCTGCACCCGGGCGGTGCTCAGCACGATCAGGTAGTCGCAGGTGCGGGCCAGGTCCGCCACGACGTGGGAGGACAGCACCACGCTCACCTCCCGGTCCGCGACCGCTTCCGTCAGGTCCTGCAGGAACTCGTGCCGGGCGAGGGGGTCGAGACTCGCCGCCGGCTCGTCCATGACCAGCAGGTCGGGCCGCTTGCCGACGGCCAAGGTGAGGGCGAGCTGAGCGCGCTGCCCACCGGACAGCCGCCCGGCACGAAGGCCCGGGTCCAGGCCGAGCCGGTCGACCCGCCGTTCGGCGTAGCCGGCGTCCCAGCCGGGGTTGAGTCGCGCGCCGAGCTTGAGGTGTTCGGCGACCGTCAACGTCGGGTAGAGCGGTGCGTCCTGCGCTATGAAGCCGACCCTCGCCAGGTGGGCCCGGTCGGTGCCGGGCCGGCGACCGAGGACCTCGACAGTGCCGACCGTCGGTGCCAGCAGACCGACCGACAGGTTCAGCAGGGTGCTCTTACCGGCCCCGTTCGGCCCGACGAGACCGACCACGCGGCCGGCCGGGATCGACAATGTACATTGCGCCAGCGCCCACCTGTCCCCATATCGTTTGCCCAGGCCACGGGCCTCCACGACAGTGCTCATCGTTCGTCCTTCCACGGATCGGTTGCGGTGATGACGATCCTGGCGACGCGGGGCGTGGGTGTCGTCATGCCCGGGCACAGCGGCATCGGGGCGGGTTGTCAGACCCAGGTACACCCCCGGCGTCGTGCTGTGGTCTGACGCGGCGCGCGGGCCGGGCCGTTACGGTTTGTCCATGCAGCTGCCCAGACCACCGTTGTCCGGTCGCCTCGGGCCGGCGCAGCGGGCCGTGGCCGACGGGCTGACCGCTGCGGCCCTGGTCGCGGTGGCCACGGTCGTGGCGTGGCAGTCCGCCGGACCGCGCGGGTCGAGATGGGTCGACGCGGTGGTGTTCGCCGCCGCGGTCGCCGGCGGGGCGGTGCGCCGCAGCAGGCCGCGGACCGCCCTCGCGCTCACCGTCGCCGTGGCGGTCCTCGCCACCGGGGCCGGTTCGTTCCCCGCGCCATGGGTCGCGGTCGCGTTCGTGATGTATGTGGTGCCACAACGGATTGCGCGCCGGGAGGCGATCTGGCTCCTCATCGGTTCGGTGGCCGCGGCCATGGTCGGGCTCGCCGGCTTCCTTGACGCATTCTGGGCCCGGCCCGGGCCGAACCGCGTTGCGATGCTCACCGAGATCCTCCTGCTCCTCACGGTGGCCTGGACGATCGGCTATGCGGTGCGCCAGCAGGCGTTGTACACCGCCGGGTTGCGCGAGCGGGAGGCGCAGGAGACGCAGTCACGGCTCGCGGAGGCCCGCCGCGCGATGAGCGAGGAACGGTTGCGGATCGCACGGGAGTTGCACGATGTCGTCGCGCACACGTTGAGCGTGATCGCGGTGCAGGCCGGCGTCGCCAACCATGTCGCGGCCGAACGGCCGGACGAGGCCAGCCGGGCGTTGCTGTCGATCGAGGAGACCAGCCGGGACGCCCTGCGCGAGATGCGGTCGATGCTCGGCGTCCTGCGCGCCGGCCCGCTCCCCCCGTCGGGCCCCGGCCTCGACGACCTGGACGAGCTGGTGCGGCGCACCGCCGACGCCGGCCTCGTCGTGGACCTGCAGACGACCGGCGCCCGCCCGGAGCTGCCCACAGGGCTGGACCTGGTCGCGTATCGCATCATCCAGGAGGCCGTCACCAACGTGTTGCGGCATGCCGCCACCGACCGCTGCCGGGTGACCGTCGGCTTCCGGCCCGACGCGCTCACCCTCGAGATCGCCGACGGCGGCCCGGGTGCGGCGGGGACGTCCGGCGGGCACGGCATCGACGGCATGCGTGAACGTGTCGACATGTACGGCGGGACCTTCACCGCCGGTCCGGCGCCGGGCCGCGGCTTCGCGGTGCGGGCCACGTTCCCGCTCACGGTCAAGGCCGTCGGATGATCCGGGTCCTCGTCGCCGACGACCAGACGCTGGTCCGCGGCAGCTTCCGGGTCCTCGTCGACACCGCCCCCGATCTCGTCTCGGTCGGTGAGGCCGCGACCGGCGCCGAGGCGGTCACGCTCGCCGGTCAGGAGCGTCCCGACGTGGTGCTCATGGACATCCGCATGCCGGATCTGGACGGCATCGAGGCCACCCGGCAGATCTGCGCCGACCCGGCGACCGCGGGCGTGCGGGTGCTGATCCTGACGACATTCGACGCCGACGAATACGTGTTTGCCGCGCTGCACGCGGGCGCGAGCGGTTTCCTGCTCAAGGACACCAGGCCAGGCGACCTGCTGACCGGGATCCGGGTCGTGGCCGCCGGGGAGTCGCTGCTCGCGCCGGGGGTGACCCGCCGGCTCATCGAGGCGTTCACCCGCCACCCGGGCGACCGTGGGCAGAGTGACTGGGCCGCGCTGGCCGACACGACCGAGCGGGAGCGGGAGGTGCTGACGCTCGTCGGTCGTGGCCGGTCCAATCAGGAGATCGCCGAGGATCTGCACATCACGATGTCAACGGCGAAGACCCATGTCGGGCGGTTGCTGATGAAGCTCGGCGCCCGGGACCGGGCCCAGCTGGTCATCGCCGCCTATGACGCCGGTCTCGTCCGGCCTGCCCGCTGAGCTGCGTCACTCCGAGAGGGGAAGCCGGATGCGCAGGAGTGCGCCGCCGCGTGGGCCGTCGTCGACGGTGAGCGTGCCCCCGTGGGCGGTGACGACGTCACGGGCGATCGGCAGGCCGAGGCCGGTGCCGCCGCTCTGCCGTGAGCGGTCGTCGTCGAGGCGGACGAACCGGCCGAAGACGCGTTCCCGGTCGGCGGCGGGAATGCCGGGGCCGTCGTCGGCGACGGTGAGCTCCGCGGTGCCGCCGGCGGCGGTGAGGCTGATCGTGACGTGGCTGTGGCAGTGGCGGGCCGCGTTGTCGAGCAGGTTGCGCAGGACCCGTTGCAGGTGGTGCGGGTCGCCGTGGACCCGGGCGGGGGCGACTCGCGTCTCCACGTGCAGGTCAGGGTGGCCGGCGACGAGGCGATCACGTTCGGCGTAGACGATGTCGTCCAGATCGACGTCCTCGCGGCGCAGTTGCGGGCCGGACTCGTCGACGCGGGCGAGCAGCAGCAGGTCGGCGATGAGCCGGGCCATGCGGGCGCTCTCGTGGCGCATGCGCGTGACGTGGGTGCCCGCGGACGGCGGCAGGTCCGCCGCGCCGAGCAGGTCGAGGCCGGCGTGGATGGTCGACAGCGGGCTGCGCAGCTCGTGACTGGCGTCGGCCACGAACCGGCGCTGCGCCTCGGTGGCCGCCTCGATCCGGTCGAGCATCGTGTTCATCGTCGTGGCGAGGGCGGCGATCTCGTCCGCGGTGGCGGGCACGGGGAGGCGGGTGTGCAAATTCCGGGCGGTGATGGTGTCGGCCTGCCGGCGCATCGCGTCGACCGGGCGGAGGGTCCGCCCGACGAACACGAACGTGGCGGCGCCGACGACCAGGGTGAGCAGCGGCATCCCCACGGCGAGCGCACCGAGGATCGCTTCGGTGCCGTCGTTGACCTCGTCGAGGGACTGCGCGACCAGGACGGTGCGCGGTCCGTCCGGAGTGTCGACGCCAACGGCGACGATCCGGAAGCGTTCGTTGTGGGCTATCTCGAGGCGGCGTTGCTCGCGGACGGTCTGCCCGGCGGCGGGCCGCAGCGGCGAGATCGGCCCGGCCCCGCCGACCGCGGCGGACGCGGAGACGACCCGGCCGGTGCCGTCGACGACCTGCACGACGGTCCGGTCGCGGGCCGACGGCCGCAGGGTGGCGGCGAGACCGGCACCGTCGGCGTCGCCGAGGGCGGCCGCGACCTGGGCGGCGCGCTGTGTGGTCGACTGGTCGACGTTGTCGGTGAGGATGAGCCGGGCCGCCACGACGAGGGCCGCGCCGCTGGCCAGAGCGGCGATCGCGACGACCGCCGCCGCGGCGAGCGCGGAGCGCATCCGCACCCCGAGCCGCCCGTTGCGCCACCAGCTGGTCATATCAGGAACGTAGCCGGGCCGACCTGAACCCGGGCTGAAAGCGCCACCCGAGTGATTACGTACCGTATCCGTGCCACTACCTACCCGTTGTAGATATAGGCACGGCGGCACAACGAACGGGGATCAGCTTTGGACACGAACTACGCGCGGGTGTTCCAGGACACCGGCGCGGTCGACAAGTACGAGCACGTCACCTACGCACCCGGCAGCTACGCGTCCCGGATCAACGAACGCCAGCGCGCCTACCTGCGCGCCCTGGTCCGCCGGGCGTTCCCGGCCGACCGGCCCGTCCAGCACGACTTCGCCTGCGGCACCGGCCGGGCCATCCGCAGCCTGCACGGCCTGGTCCGGGCGGCGCACGGGTATGACACCTCCACCGACATGCTGGCCAAGGCCGCCGAGGTCGGCACGCTGGCCCGGCTGCACGCGGTCGCGGCGGACGGCCCCGTGCCCCCGCCCGCGCCGTCGGACGGGCCGGCCCTGGTCACCATGTTCCGGCTGCTGCTCAACGTCGACGACGCCGTGCGCAACCGGGCGCTCGCGTTCGCCGCGCGGGTGCTGCCCGGCCCCGACGCCGGCCTGCTGGTCATCGAGAACCACGGCAACGCCCGCTCGTTGCGGCACCTGCGGGCGCACCGGCTGCGGGGGCAGCGCTGGTTCGCCGAGCTGTCCCACGACGACGTCGACCGGCTGCTGGACCGGCACGGCTTCGAGATCGTCGAACGACGCGGATTTTCGATGCTGACGCAGGGTTGGTACGAGCGGCGCGGGCTGGACCGGATCGCCCGGGGCGTCGACTCGGCGGCGAGCGCGCTGCCCGGCGCCGACCGGTACGCCGTCAACGTCGTCTACGTGGCCCGCCGCCGGGCCGCCTGACGTCGGTGTGCCGCCGCGGCGGCGATCAGGGCCGCCGCGGTGATGCCGAGCAGCCGCCCGGACAGCACCGCCGGCCGGGGCACCGGGGGCAGGAACCGCACGATCCGCTCCCGCGGCTGCGGCGTGAGCACGGCGGCGGCGACGCCCGCCGCCGCGGTCGCCGCGGCCGTCCCCCAGAACACCGCGGGCCGGCGCCGGATCTTCGGCGCCGGTCCGTGCCAGGCCTCGAGATGCCGGCGGCGGCCGATGCGGGCGGATAGGGCGACCCAGCCGAGCGCCCCGGCGGCGCTGGAGGCCAGGTGCAGCGGCATCCAGGCCGGCACCCCGGGCAGCACCTCACGCGCCAGTCCGGGCAGGCCGACCCTGGTGCCGCGCACCGACGCGTGGGTGCCGTGGTCCCAGGCGACGTGGCTGGCGGCGCCGATGAGCGCCGAACTCGCCGTGACCCACCACGGGTGCCGCACGCCGCCGAGCACGCCGTAGTCCGCCGCGGCGAACGGCCCGAGGCCGGGCAGGTGCGCGGCGACCTCCGGGGCCGCACGGCGCACCAGCCGGGTCGCCGCCATCGTGACGGGCACCGAGGCGAGCACGCCCCACCAGGTGTGGCCGTAGGTGTACGGCGGCCGGCTGCTGATCCCCGAGGCGTAGGGCAGGTCGGGCGCCGCGGATCCGATGACCAGCGCGACGCCGTCGAACCAGGTCGGCTGCCACAGCTTCAGTGGCAGCACCGCCGCGGCGTGCGAGGGGAACGTGGCCGGCATGATCCAGACCCTAGTGGGTCAGGCGCAGCGGGCGAGTCCCGCGCGGAGCTTGGCGCGCACGACCCGGGTCGCGGACTCGACCACCCGGGCGGCGAACGCCGGGTCGGCCTTCGCGGCCGCGAGGAGCGCGTCGGTCCACGGGCCGGCGTCGGACAACTTCACCGACAGCGCGACGTCGCCGCCGGCCTTGATGAACCGCACCGCGCGCTGGCCCAGCGGCACCGAGTTGACGGCGACGGCCGCGCCCAGGTCGTCGGACAGGACCAGGCCGTCGAAGCCGAGCTGCTGCCGCAGCAGCCCGGTCACGATCGGCGTGGAGAAGGCGGCGACGTTCGCGGGGTCCAGCTTCGGATACGTCGCCGAGGAGATCATGACCGCCGCCGATCCGGCCTCGATGCCCTTGATGAACGGCTGCAGCGCCGGGTCGTCGGCGGTGGTGACGTCGTCGCGGGCACCGGTGGACGTGTCGGTGTTGACCCGGACCCGGCCGAGGCCCGGGAAGTGCTTCAGCGTGGTGAGCACCCCGGCGCCCTGCATCGCCGTCACGACCGTCGCCACGTCGGCGGCGACCGGCTCGGGAGTCGAGCCGTACTGCCGGTCGAAGCCGCCGATCGGCGGGTTGGCCTTGCCGACGCCGGCCGGGACCACGTCGGCGACCGGGGCCAGGTCGATGGTCACGCCGATAGCCTTGAGCCGGCCGGCCCATTCGGCGGTGTTCGCGGCCAGGGTCGCGTCGTCCAGTTTGCCCTGGTTGACCGCGGTCGGGATGGCCGGGAAGTCGGCGCCCTTCAGCGTCTGGACCTGGCCGCCCTCCTGGTCGATGCCGATCTGCAGGCCGAGACCGGTGGTCTTGGCGGCCGCCTGCAGCTGCCCGATCGCCTGCTTGAGCGACGCCGCGGATGCCGTGCTGCGGCCGGCGAGGAAGATCCCGCCCAGCTGGTAGCGCTGGATCGCCTGCACCGCGTTGAGCGGCGTCCCGATCGGGGTGCCGATCATGACCAGCTGCCCGACCTGTTGCTCCGGGGTCAGTTTCGCCACGAGCGCCGCGGCGCAGTCGGCGCTCGGCGACGGGGACCCGGCGGCGCTGGAACCCGTCGAAGGGCCTGGCGTCCGGGCGTTGTTCGCGGGTGTACCGCCACCGGCCGCGACATACCAGAGCGCCGCACCGGCAACGAGCAGCGCCACTGCTCCGACGGCGACGACCCATCGGGGTAACGGGCCGATCCGGCCATGCTGGCGAGCCATGGGCCGCTCCGTCCGAGGGTTGCGCTGTGCCCGACCTTGTGGACGTTACCCGGGCGGCGCCCGTCAACCGGCGGCGGACCGGGGATAGCGGTGATCGGGCAGCTGGTGCAGCCACAGGGCGAGGGCCCGGACGGTCTCGCGTTCGAAGGCGTCCTTGGCGCGGGTCACGGGCGCCGCGCCGGCCGCGTCGTCGGCGAGGACCTGCATGCGGGCGCGGGTGACGGCGAGGCCGTTGCGGATGAAGGTGTCGAACGTGGTCTCGTCGGCGGTCTCGACGGCCAGCATCCCCCGCACGTAGACGTCCTCGGTGCTGATGCCCGGGGCCAGGTCGCACAGCCAGGCCCGCTGGCGCTGCCGGCCGGCCGCGGTCAGCGAGCAGGTGCGCCGGTTGCCGCTGGCCATCCGCGCGGGGACGGCGGTGTCGACGCGCAGGAAACCGGAGCGCTCCAGCCGGGTCACGGCCGCCATCACCCGGACGATGTCCATCCGGTGGGCGCTGCCGAAGATCTCGTCGTGGCGCTGCATGAGCTCCCACGCGCTGCTGTCGCGGCCGCCCAGCAGGGCGAGCAGGACGTCGTCGAGCACCATCGCCAGGCACCTCCCCCGCCAACTTCTACACATCGTAGAAGCAACAGAGCTTAGTCCTCCGGGTGCTCCAGCAGCAGCGCGCGGAGGATCTCCTCGTCGCGGTCGTCGAG
Organism: Dactylosporangium cerinum; assembly: GCF_042653625.1. Classification (NCBI taxonomy): domain Bacteria; kingdom Bacillati; phylum Actinomycetota; class Actinomycetes; order Micromonosporales; family Micromonosporaceae; genus Dactylosporangium; species Dactylosporangium cerinum. The sequence goes on from NZ_JBHSIU010000041.1 coordinate 703,260, forward strand.
CGTGCCGACGAACCGGCGCAGCACCGAGGCCCGGTCGGGCTCGTCGGCGAGCAGCCGGCTCATCCGTTCGGCGACCAGGCCGGCCGCGTCGCTGAGCGCGCCGTAGCGGAACGCCCGGCCGTCGCGGTGCCGGGTGACGGAGCCCTTCTCGTGCAGCCGGGTCAGCGTCGTCACCACTGCGCTGTAGGACAGCGCGCCGGTGGGGTCCAGCAGGTCGCGGACCTCGCCCGGGGTCAGCGGCGCCGGGGCGGTCCCGAGCACGGTGATCACCTCTGCCTCGAGCTGGCCGGGCCTACGCCGCCGGTCGCCCGCGGGCGGGGTTGTGCTCACCGGTATGACTCTATCGACCGCCGGACCGCCAACGCTGCCCCGCCTCTATACAGTCCATGGCAGACTCGACCGGTCTGGACGGAGACCCATGTTCGATCATTTCGTGTGGTCGGTGGTTGTCGTGCCACCGCTGGTCGTGCTCGTGGTGCGGCTGCTCGCGGACCGGCTCCCGCCGGCGACCGCCGCCCGCGCCGTGGCCTGGTCCGCGGCCGTGGTCGCCGCCGCCAGCACGGTCAACCTGCTGCTGTTCGCGATGAAGGCGATCGCCCAGGTGCCCGCGGTCGGCCGGGCGTTCGGCTGGTCCGCCCGAGTCGTCACGGCCGACACCGCCGCCGAGCCGTGGGTGCCGTGGCTCAGCGTCGCGCTCCTGGCCGCCGTCGCCGTGTCGGTGACCCGGCGGTGGCGCCGCCACCGCGAGGTCCTGGCGCTCGCGCGGTCATCCCACGACGGCCCGCTGGTCATGCTCGACGACCCGACCGCGCAGGCGTTCGCGGTCCCCGGCACCCCCGGCTACGTCGTGGTCACCACCGGCATGCGGTCGCTGCTCACCGACCGGCAGTTCGACGCGCTGCTGGCACATGAGCATGCGCACCTGGACGGCCGGCACCACCGCCTGGCCCGCCTCGCCGGCCTGGCCGCCGCCGCCCATCCCGCGCTGTGGTGGGTCGCCCGGCACGTCGACTACCTCGTGGAGCGGGCCGCCGACGAGCAGGCCGCCAGCGAGGTCGGCAGCCGCCGCACCGTCGCGCACGCCATCGGCGTCGCGGCCCTGGCGACCGCCGGCACCGGCGCCTCGGCCGCCGGGTCCGCCCTGTCGGTGCTGCACGTCGCGACCTCGCAGGGCATCGTGCCCCGGCGGGTGTCGCTGCTGCTGACCCCGCGCACCTCGCGCGGCGCCTGGCTGCTGCGGCTGCTCCCGGCCGGCCTCGCCGCGTTTTCGGTCGCCTGGTCCGTCGAGGCGGCCCTGGACCTGGTCGAGCTCATCGAGGCGGCCCGCGGCGCCCGCTGACCCGTCGGTCAGCCGGGGCGGGCGGTGATCCTGCGGGTCTCGTAGGCCCACATGGCGATCTCGACCCGGTTTCGCACCCCGAGCTTGGCCATCAGGCTCGCCAGGTGGGTCTTCACCGTGCTGAGGCTGATGTGCAGCGTGTCGGCGATCTCGGCGTTGGAGAGTCCGCGGGCGACGGTGAGCACCACGTCCTCCTCGCGCGGGGTGAGCGGGTCGATCGGCTGGGGGGCGGGCCGTCCGGCCGGCGCGTTCGCGAACGCCTCCAGCAGTCGCACGGTCACGCTGGGTGCGATGAGTGCCTGGCCCTCGGCGGCCGCCCGCACCGCCTGGACGAGCAGTTCCGGCCCGGCGTCCTTGAGCAGGAAGCCGCGCGCACCCGCCCGCAACGCGCCGAAGACATACTCGTCGAGGTCGAACGTGGTGATCACGACCACCACGAGCGGGTCTGCCACGCCGGGGCCGGCCAGCTGCCGGGTCGCCTCGACGCCGTCCGGTGGCGGCATCCGGATGTCGAACAGGCACACGTCGGGCCGCAGCTGTCGCGCCAGCTGCACCGCCGTCCGGCCGTCGACCGCCTCGCCGACCACGTCGATGTCGGGCTGGGCGTCCAACATGATCCGCAGGCCGGCGCGGATGACCGGCTGGTCGTCAGCGATGAGGACGCGGATGACCACGGTGCACCCCGCTCCCGACCGGGAGTTGCGCCTCAACGAGCCAGCCGCGCCCGGGCAGCTGTCCCGCCTCCAGGCTCCCGCCGAGCAGCGTGACCCGCTCGCGCAGGCCGGTCAGGCCGTAGCCGGCTCGGCTGCGACCACGCCGGGTGGCCACGCCGTCGTCGCGGACCGTCACGCGGACCCGGCCCGGCTCCGCGGTGACCTGGACCTGGACCGTGCTGGCGTGGACCGCGTGCCGGCGCGCGTTGGTGACCGATTCCTGCACGATGCGGTACACGGCACCGTCCACCGCCAGCGGCAGCCGGTCCAGCGGACCGTCCAGCCGCAGCTCGATCGGCAGCCCGCCGGCCGGATCGCGGGTCAGGGCGGCCAGGTCGGCGACGCCGGCCACGGGAGCCAGCTCGGCACGCATGTTGCCGTCGCGCGTGTTGCCGTCGCGCAGCGCCGAGACCATGCCGCGCATCGCCTCCAGGGTCCGTGCGCCTTCCTCTTCGACGTCCTCCAGCGTCGTCAGCGCCGTCGCCGGGTCGGCGCCGACGAGCACCCGGCCGGCCTGGGCCCGCACGACGATGGCTGAGACGTGGTGCGCCACGGTGTCGTGCAGGTCCCGGGCGAGCGCCTCCCGCTCCCGGGCGCGCATCCGCTCCAACTCGCCGTCGCGCGCCGCCGACCACAGGCGCACCGACACCCCGAGCACCCCCGGCAGGGTCAGGAACACGAAGCTGCCGACATAGTCACTCGGCGGGACGTCGTCGACGAGCGTCGACAGTGCGAACGCCGTGCCCGCCACCGCCGACCCGAGCACGACGTGCCGGCCGGATCCCCACCGGAACAGCGAGTACACCAGGACGAGCACGATCATTCCCGTGTAGAGCCCGATCGGCTCGGGATGCGCCGCCGCCGCGTCGATCAGCGTGAGCACAATCCCGGCCCCGAACGCCACCGCGGCCATCGCCAGCGGATGGGTGCGGCGCCACAATGTCGCCAGGCACAGCCCGGCGGTGATCAGCACAGAGACCGGCCACCAGACGATGTCGTCGCGCAGCACCGTCTCCAACCCGGCGCCGGCGAGGCCGGCGGCCAGCAGCGCCCAGTCCCGCCCGACCCGCGGCGGCGGATCCGCAACCCGCGGCTCGGCCCACAGCCGCCACAGCTCGTCTCGGAACATGGCTCCAGCCTTATGCAGGTCATGTCAGACGTCATCGGCCGAAAGCACCAGGCCGTTCCCCCGCTCCGGAGGGATGGCACTGCGGCCCGGCGGCCGATGATGCGCCCCGCCCGCGCAACCAGACTCCTCGTCGACGGAAGCGTCATGCCAACCTATGGAGGAGATCGCAATGCATCCACGTGTGGCAGGTGTGCTGTTCATCCTTGCCTCGGCCACCGCCGTCGCCGGCGGCTCGCTGCTGCTGCCCATCCAGCAGCCGGGGTACCTCAGCACCGGCGGCCGGCACGCGCAGCTGGCCACCGGGGCCTTGCTCGAGTTCGCCCTCGCGGTCAGCGTCATCGCCATCGCCGCGGTGCTGTGGCCGGCCCTGCGCCGCTCCGGCGAACACCTGGCGATGCTCTATGTGACCACCAGGACGCTCGAGGGGGTCCTCATCGCCGCGGGTGCGACCGGCGCCCTGGTGATGACGTCCCTGGCCGAGGCGCACGCGTCGACGGCGGCCGGCGAGGTGGTGCTCAGCGGCCGGGACTGGGTCTACCGCATGGGGACCCTGGTCGTGTTCGGCGCCAGCGCCGTCGTCCTCAACGCGCTGCTCCTGCGTGGCCGCCGGGTGCCGTCGTGGCTGGCCTGGTGGGGCCTGATCGGCGGCGGCCTGCTCCTGCTGCGCGGCGTCATCGAGGTGTACGGCGTCGCACTGCCCGTCGCGGCGCAGGCCGTCCTCGCCGCGCCGATCGGCATCGAGGAGATGGTCTTCGCCGGATGGCTGATCGTGAAGGGTCTCGCACCCGCGGAGTCACGCGGCGCGGCCGTGTTCGCGTGAGTTTATGGTTGGGACCGGTAACCGGCTGGCCGTAGGCGGACATTCCCAGGTATGGAACCAGATGACGCGGCCGCACGAAGGCGCTTCGAGGCATTGTTCGAGGCCCACTATGCGGAGTTGACGCGTTTCGCAGCCCGTCGGGTAGGCGCCGACGCGGCGGGCGACATCGTCGCCGGCACGTTCCTCATCGCCTGGCGCCGGTTCGGCGAGCTCCCGGCCGACCACGCCCGAGCCTGGCTCTACTCGACCGCCCGGCAGGTCATCGCCAACGAGGTGCGGGGGCGTACGCGGTGGGAACGGCTGTCCGCCAAGGCGGCCTCGGTGGGCGAGATCCACGTGGCGGACCATGCCGCGCTGGTCGACGAGCAGGTCCGCGTCCGTGCGGTGCTCGCCGAGCTCTCCCCGGCCGACCAGGAGATCCTGCGGCTGATCGAGTGGGACGGGCTGGACGTGGCCGAGGCGGCCCTCGTCCTGCGCTGCACCCGCACCGCCCTCAAGGTGCGCCTGCACCGGGCCCGGCGGCGATTCGCGCAGCGGTTGCTGGCGACGGACGACCGGTGCACCTCGACGGCCCGGCACATCCGGCCATCCATCGTTACCGAAGGAGCATCAGCCCATGAATGACACCGTGGACCGCCTGCGCGCGGCCGACCCGACCCGCACGATGACCGACGCCGACCCGGGCGACCCGCAGGCGCGCGCCCTGCTCGCCCGGGTCCTCGCCGTGCCGCAGGAGTCACCCCGACGGCGTGGCCATCGGCGGCTGGTCGCCGCCGTGGCCGGCACGGCCGTGGCTGCCGCCGCCACCGCGTTCCTCATCACCGAACCGGCTGCGGCGTACACCGTGGACCAACGTGCCGACGGGTCGATCGGTGTCTCGTTCCGCGCCGCCCGCCTGAAGGACACGAAGAAGCTCAACGCCGAACTCGCGCGGGCGGGTGCGCGGACGGTCGTCATCCGGATGGTCCCGGCCGATCGATGCACGGCACCGCTGGACATGGATCCGTTGTTCCCGTTCCTCACCAGCGCGACCCCCGCGGACCTCGACCGCTATCCGGTCTCCTACCAGCTCCGGGACGAGGGCGTGATCATCACGATCCGGCCCGACAAGATGCCGGCCGCCGACACCCTGGCCTTCGGGTACGCCATCCGCAAAGACCACGACGGCAGCACCACGATTGCGGTCCCCGCAGTCGTGCGCACCCTGCCGGCCTGCATGGCCGTCCCGAACCCGCCCCGGCGATGAGTCCGGCGGCGGCCGCCGCTCCCGTGCGGCTCAGCGCTGCCGGGATCGGGACCGGGCGCGCAGCACCTCGACGGCGATCGGCAGCACCGACACCGCCACGATGCCGATGAGGATGAACTCGATGTTCGACTTCACGAAGGCGATCTGCCCCAGGAAATAGCCGAGCACCGTGACGCCGGTCCCCCACAGCGTGCCGCCGATGACGTTGTACAGCACGAAGGTGCGGTAGTGCATGCCGCTGGCGCCGGCCACGATCGGGGTGAACGTCCGCACGATCGGCACGAAGCGGGCCAGGACGATGGAGCGGGCGCCGTATTTCGCGAAGAACTCCTGCGCCTTGGTGAGGTGCTCCTGTTTGAACAGCCGCGAGTTGGGCCGCCGGAACAGCGCCGGGCCGGCCCGGCGGCCGAACAGGTAGCCGAACTGGTCGCCGGCGACCGCTGCCACTGACACCAGCAGGCACACCAGCCACAGCGGCTGGTGCAGGTAGCGGCCGTCGGCGACCAGCAGCCCGGTGGTGAACAGCAGCGAGTCGCCCGGCAGGAAGAAGCCGATCAGCAGCCCGGACTCGGCGAAGACGATCGCCAGGACGCCGATCATCCCGAAGGTGGAGATGAGCCATTCGGGATCCAGGAACTTCACGTCGGCTTCCTCACGGTCGTGACGGTTGGGGTGTGTGCGACGACCGCGACGGCGGCGACCGCGATGCCGAGGGCGGCAAGGATGTCACCGGGGTAGTGCACCCCTACCCAGATCCGGGCCAGGCCGATCACCGCAGCGGCCACCAGCAGGACCGCGCCCCAGCCGCGGTGCAGGAACACCGCGACGCCGAGCCCGATCGCGAACGCCGCCGTGGCGTGGTCGCTGGGCAGCGAGACGCCACCGGTGTGGGCGATCAGCTGGTGGACCCGGTGCGTCTGGAACGGCCGTGGCTGCCCGCTGAGATGGCTGAGCAGTTGCGCGCCGAGGAACGCCAGCAGCAGCGCGGCGAAGGTGTGGGCGACCGCGACGGTCCGCCGGCGTAGCAGCGCCCACACGACGAGCGCGGCGAAGCCCGCGAACACGCCGTAGATCAGCCGGTCGGCGACGAACTCCATGACGTCGTCGACTCCGTCCACCCGGCCGGCCCGGTCGTTGATCAGCTGGAACAGTCGGTAGTTCACCCAGGTCACCTCCATGTGTGGCCAAGGTAAGGAACCGATCCTGAGAATCCGATGAAGAGCGGCTGCGGTCCGGCTGCCGGGCTCACCGGCGCGTTCATGGTGCCGGCGCGCGGACCGCCGCCGCGGCCGGGCGGGGTGTGCCCGAGGGGCGGAAGAACAGCCCGAGCATGATCACCGCGAACAGCAGCCAGGCGGTGATCTCCAGCACGCTGGCGCGTGGCGTCAGGTTGATCGTGCCGGTGAGCAGGGTGGCGTACCACGACGTCGGGTCGATCGTGGTGCTCAGGTCGAACGCGGTCCGGGTGCCGCCGGGCAGCACGTTCGCGCTCTGCAGGCCGTGCACGCCGTACTTGAGGATCCCCGCGGCGACGAGGATGAGCAGCGCACCGGTCCAGGTGAAGAAGCGGCCGAGGTTGATCCGCATGGTGGCGGTCGTGACGACCCAGCCGAGAGCGACCGCGGAGGCGATGCCGGACAGCATGCCGAGCAGCGGCGCGGCGGAGTCGGTGGCGCCCTCGGCTGCGGCGAAGACCAGCAGGACCATCTCCACGCCTTCGCGGAGGACGGCGAAGAACGCCATCGTCACGACCGCCCAGCCGCCCATCGACAGCGCGGTCTCCAGCCGGCCGGTGATCTCACCCTTCAGCGTGCGGGCGGTGCGCCGCATCCAGAAGATCATCCAGGTGACCAGCGCCACCGCGACGAGCGATGTGACGGCCTCGAACAGTTCCATCCGCACGCCGCTGCCGAGCCACCCGGCAACCGTGGTCAGCAGCACGCCGACGGCGGCGGAGGCCAGCACCGCGGCGGCGACCCCGGCCCAGACCTGGCGCAGCCGGTCGCGGCGGGACGACTGGGTGAGGAACGCCACCAGGATGCTGATCACCAGCGCGGCCTCGAGCCCGTCCCGCAGGCCGATGAGGTAGCTGGCGAAGAAGACCGTTCCCACGATGTGCTCCAAGCGTAGGCTTACCTAACGACGCCAATCTCCTACATCTTGTAGGAGCGCGTCAAGCCGAACGGTCCGGACACGGACGGTTATCGTGTGGCGGTGACTGATGTGACAGGGCGGCGGGCGCCGGGTTCCCTGGAGTCGCAGACGATGGCAGCGCTGTGGGCGGCCGGCGAACCGCTGTCGCCGTCGCAGGTGCAGGAGGCCCTCAATGCCGATCTCGCGTACAACACCGTGCAGACGATCCTGATCAGGCTCATCGACAAGGGCCTGGTGCAGCGCCGCGCCGCGGGCCGCAGTCACGTGTACTGGCCGGTCCACGACGCCGCCACCGCCGCCGCACAGCGGATGCGAGCTGTGCTCGACGGCCTCGACGACCGGCAGGCGGTGTTGCGCCGCTTCACCGACGACCTCGCCGAGTCCGACATCGCCACGCTGCGCGCACTGCTGGACCGGCCCACATGACCTTCCTGGTGTACCTGCCGCTCCTGCTCCCCCTCGCCCTCGCGCTGACCGCCAGGGCGCTACCGGCGACCACGCGCCCCGAGCTCACCGCCCGGGCCCTGGCCGCCTGCGCGGCACTTGCCGCGGCGGTCAGCGCCGGTTGTCTCGCCCTGCTGGCTCTGACGGTCCTGGACGACCTGCCGCCGATGGAGGTCCGCGAGCGGACCGCCGGCTTCCCGCTGCCCGAGCCGGTCCCGGGCGCCGTCGCGGTCACAGCCGGGCTGCTGCTCGCCGCCGCGGCGTACAGCGTGGTGCGACACCAGCGTCGCCGGCGGGCCATCGTGGCGGACCTGCATGCCGCCGGCACGCCGCACGACGGGCTGCTCGTCGCCGACTGGTCCGAGCCGCACGCGGTCGCGGTGCCACCGGCCGGCACCACCGGATCCGGGCACATTCTCGTGACGTCGGGGCTGCTCCGCCTGATCGACGCGGCGGAGTGGCGCGCGGTCGCCGCGCACGAGCGGGCCCACCTGCGCCGCCGGCACCACCGCACGGTGGCACTGGCCACGGTGGCGGCCGCCGTCAACCCGCTGCTGCGCCCGGTCGCCGGCGCGGTCGTCCTGCTGGTCGAGCGCAGCGCCGACGAGGACGCCGCGGCCGCGGTCGGTGACCGCCGCACGGTCGCCCGCGCGATCGCGAAGGTCGCCCTCGCCGGCGGATCACGCGCCGGCACGCTGGGCGCCGGTGGCTCCGACGTCGTGCGCCGGGTGGCCGCCCTGACCCGCCCCGGCGCCGGCGGCCCGTGGGCCGCGATGGCCCTGGCCGCCGCGATCGTGCTCGGCTCCGCCACGGCGGGCACCGCCGCCCTCGCCGACTTCATCCGCGTCGCACTGATCTGGCTGCACTGATCTGGCCGCACAGATCTGGCCGCACTGATCCCGCCGGCAGTCAGGTAAGCGGATCGGGGTCCCGAAACGTATGCAGGGCGTGGGGCAATTGGAGTTCACGGAGTTCTACCGGGCCGACCGGGACAGGTGCCTTCGCGCGGTGCTCACCGGCGTCGGCGACCGGCAGCTGGCCGAGGACCTGGTGGCCGAGGCGTTCACCCGGGCGTGGATGTCGTGGCACAAGGTCCGCCGACATCCGGCGCCGCGGGCGTGGATCGTCCGCACCGCGCTGAACCTGCGGGTCTCGTGGTGGCGCCGGCGGCGGCGCGAGGTCGAACTGGACGACGGGCACGAGGCGGCGGACCCAGGCGGTGACCCCGGCCTCGTGGCCGGTCTGGACCCCGCGCTGCTGCACCTGTTGCGCCGGCTGCCGCAGCGGCAGCGGGAGGTGATCGCGTTCCGGGTGTTTCTCGACCTGGACACGGCCGCCACGGCCAAGGCCCTCGGCATGGCCCCGGGCACTGTCACCGCCCACCTGTCCCGAGCCGTCGCGACGCTGCGCGGACAGCTCGTCATCAACCAACACCTGGAAGGTGGATCATGAACGACCACGACACAGCGGTACTGGACACCCTGAGGGACGCCATGGACGGGGTGAGCATGGCCGTCCCGGTCGAGCAGATCGTGAGCACCGGGCGCACCCGCCGGCATCACCGCCGGGTCGCGACCGTGGCGGCCGGGACGGTGGCGGTCGCCGGCCTCGCGCTGGGCGTGGCGACGCTCGCCAACCCGTCCGCCGCACCGCCCGGGCAGGACGTGCACGTCCGCACGGTCGCGTACACCGTCGACCGGCTGACCGACGGCACCGTCCAGGTGACCTGGACCAAACGCCAGTACATCGACGACCCCGCCGGGCTGGAGGCGGCGCTGCGCCAGGCCGGCTTCCCGGTGCTCATCAAGGTCGGCGAGTTCTGCGTCGGGCCGCACGACGACCCGACCCTGGTCCGCGGCACCGGACCCGGCGTCACGGACGTCGTGCGGGTGACCGACACGGGCGGCGAAGTCACGTTCATCTACGACCCCGCGGCCGTGCCCGCCGGCAAGCAGCTGTTCATCGGCTACCTGAACCCGGCCCAGCTGGCGATCACCGGCGGCATCCCCGGATCGGTCGAACGGCTGGTGCCCGCCAGCGGGCCGCTCACCTGCACCACCGAGCTGCCACCCGGCCACGGCAGCCCCAGCGACAAGCACGGCCCGAACGTGAAGCCGTCCGGCTCGCAACGCCCGGGAAAGCCGTCGGACCCGAGCGCGACACCACCGCAGAACAAGTAGCGGACCGACCCGTTCGCCCCGGCACCGTCCAGTGCCGGGGCGAACGGCCGATCCGGGCCGATCAGGGCGTCGTGCTGGCAGCGGCCAGCGGTGGCGGTCGGCGTCGCCATGTAGGCAGCCGAACCTGACAATTCGTTGAACGGCCGGCTCACTGCAGCGCTATCGCCGACCGACGGCAGGTCCTCGGCGTACCCGGCGAACGTGTGCCCGGCGTCCAGCAGTTGCCTGGCGAGGTTGGGCACGCCGGTGAAGGTGTGGCCGCAGTGGTTGTCGGTGACGCCCTGGGCCGACGCTCAGCACTGGAATGCTCCTCATTCCTACAGCTTGTAGGAGTAAGCTGCTCCGGTGGGTGGCGACACCCACGAGGCCAACCTTCAGGGGGATTTCAGGCTTCGCCGCCTACGGTCCGGCCATGGTGAGCATGGCGGGCGTGCCGACACGCCACGGACGCCTGGCGGCGATCGCACTGGGCGGCTGGACCCTCGCATGGTTCGTGATCATGGCGTGGAACGGTGGCGGTTCGTGGCACTTCTTCGTGCAGGGCGCGCAGGCGCTCGCCGACACCGACGACGCGATCCGCGGCGGGCTGCACACCTACGCGGCGGCGCCGATCCTGCAGATCGGCCCGGTCGCGCTGCTCGCCGCCCTCGCGCGGCGATGCCGGCCGGCGTGGCCGGCGCCCTGTTCATCTGGCAGGTGCTGGGCGCGGCCGCCGGCCTGGTCATCCTGTGGCAGATCCGCCGGATCGGCATGGCCACCCGGCCCGATCTGCGGCACGACGGGCGCCTGGACCGGCGGATCGCCGCCGCGGCCGTCGTGTTCATGCCCGTCTGGATGTTCCTGGCGGTCGGGGTCACCCACGTCGACGACGTCCTGGCACTGTTGTTCACCGTCCTGGCGCTCCGCGCCGCGGTGTGCGCCCGGCCGGTCCTCGCCGGGGTGCTGCTCGGCCTGGCAGTCGACGCCAAGCCGTGGGCCCTGCCGTTCGGGTGCCTGCTGCTCCTGCTCGGCGCCCGGCGGGCGGTGCTGTCCGGCGCCGCGAGCATGGCGCTCGTGGTCGCCGCCGCGTGGCTGCCGTTCTTCCTGGCGGATCCGGCCACGAGCAATGCCCTGCACTTCACCATCACCAACACCCGACTGTCGGCGCTGCGGGTGCTCGGTGTCCACGACGCCCGGACCCCACCGTGGGACCGGCCGGCCCAGGCCGTGCTCGGCGCCGCGGCGGCGCTGCTGGCCTGGCACCGCGGCCGGTGGCCGGCGATGGTGCTGCTCGCCGTCGGCGCGCGGGTCGTGCTGGATCCGGGCACCAACAAGTACTACGTGGCCGGGGTGGTCGTCGGCGCGGCGCTCTGGGATGCGCTGGGTTCCCGTGCGGCCTGGCCGTGGTGGACCGCGACCGCCTACCTCGGGCTGTTCGTCGCGCGCTGGGTGCCGATGCCGGACGCCGCGCACGGCTGGCTGACCCTCACCTACGTGCTGGCGTGCGCGTTCGTGCTGGTCACCCCCTCGGGTGCGCCGCTTTCAGCGACCCTTCAGGTCCGGAATGTGAGGCTTCGCCCATGACGATCGCCCGCCGTACGGCGAACAAGGTGCCCGAAGTCACCGTCTACTTCTGGATCATCAAGGTCCTGGCCACCACGGTGGGCGAGACCGCTGCCGACCTGCTCAACATGAACCTGGGCCTCGGCCTCACCTGGACCACCGTCGTGACTGGTTGTCGCAGTCCCGCGACGCCGGTGGCCTCGGCCTCGGTACCGTCGGACCGAGTGTGGTGTTCCTGCTCGCCTCGGTCGTCCTGGTCGTCCACCTGGCCCGCAGCCGGGTGGACGCGACCGGGGAACGGCCCGCCGAGCCCGCCCGGATCAACGCACGTAGCTACCCGTAGGAGGACCGGATGCGGTTGCTGCTGGTCGATGACGAGGTCGGGCTGGCCGAGACGATCCGCGACGGGCTGCGCACCGAAGGCTTCACCACCGACCTGGAGTTCAACGGCGTCGACGGGCTGTGGGCGGCGACGGAATCACCCAACGGCGCCTACGACGCGATCGTGCTGGACATCATGCTGCCGGGGCTCAGCGGCTACGAGGTGTGCCGGCAGCTGCGCCAGCGCGACGTGTGGACGCCGGTGCTGATGTTGACCGCCAAGGACGGCGACCATGACGAGGCCGACGGGTTGGACCTCGGCGCCGATGACTACCTCACCAAACCGTTCTCGTTCGTGGTCCTGGTGGCCAGGCTCCGTGCGCTGATCCGCCGGGGCGCGCCGCAGCGGCCGGTCGTGCTCAGCGCGGGCGACCTGCGCCTCGACCCGGCCCGGCGGCGGGTGACCCGCGGCGACGACGAGATCTCGGTGACGCCGCGGGAGTTCGCGCTGCTGGAGTTCATGATGCGCAACGCCGGCGACGTGCTGACCAAGACCGCCATCATCGAGAACGTCTGGGACGCGGCCTTCGACGGTGACCCGAACATCATCGAGGTCTACGTCGGCTACATCCGCAAGAAGATCGACCATCCGTACGGCCGGTCCGCGATCCGCACCGTGCGCGGAGCCGGGTACCGCATGGACCCGGACGGCGGCTGATGCGCCGGATCCCGGTGCTCTGCGCGGTCGCGCTGAGCGTCCTCACGCTGCTCGTCGTCACCCGGTTCGGGCCACTGATCCGTGTCGACGCCGCGGTCAGCGGCGCCGCCCGTCGCTTCGCGCTGCGGCACGACGGCTGGCGTATTGCAATGTCGGCGGTGACCCACAGCGCCGACACCCGGGTCCTCCTGCCGATCGCACTGCTGCTGACCGGGCTCCTGCTGTGGCGGCGGTGGCGCACCGGCCTCGCCTTCCTGCTCGGCACCGCGGTCACCGCCACCGTCATCCGGCTGACGATCCTGGCGCTGGTGCACCGCCCGAGACCGGTGGACCCGCTCACCGCTACCGCCGGCTGGGCGTTTCCGTCCGGGCACACCACGTCCTCGGCGGTGACCGCCGGCGTCGTCGTCGTGCTCGGCCGGGCCGTCCTGACCGGACGGTGGCAGCGCCGCGTCCTGATCGCCGTGGCGGGCACCTGGGCTGTGCTCGTCGGGGTCAGCCGGGTCGCGCTGCTGGCGCACTGGCCCAGCGACGTGCTCGGCGGCTGGCTCCTCGCCACGGGTGTCGCGGTGGCCTTCGCCCGCGGTCTCCAGATTCAGCGTTCCTTCAGGACCGGACGGCCAGCATCCCCTCAGCGTGACGATGGCCGGTCGCACCGGCCCGAGGGGAGCTCCGAGTGGAACACCGAGGAACCAGCACCGCGCGACGTCGGATCGTGGTCGTCTCCGCCAGCATCGGCGCCGGACACGACGGAGCGGCCGCCGAGCTGAGCCGGCGGCTGCGGGCGCAGGGGCACCAGGTCGACCGGCACGACTTCGTCGACCTGGTGCCGCGGCAGGCCGGTGCACGGCTGCGCGGCCTGTACCGGCGGCAGCTCACCGTCCTCCCGCGCAGCTGGGGCTGGCTGCTGGCCCTCGCTGGCGCGCCCCGTCTCGCGAGGGCTGCCGCCGCGCTGACCGCCTCCGCCGACGACGCGCTGCTCGCCGCGATCGGCGACGCCTCCGCGGTCGTGTCCACCTACCCCCTGGCCAGCCAGGTACTCGGCCGGTTGCGGCGCCAGGGCCGCCTCGCAGCGCCGGCGATCACCTACCTCACCGACCTCTCCGTCCATCCACTGTGGATCGCCGATGGGGTCGACGTCCACCTCGCCCTGCACAACGACGTTGCCCGGCAGGCGAAGGATCTCGGCGCGACCGACGTGCGGGTCGTCGCACCGGCCGTCGCACCGGCGTTCACGGAACTGGTCCCGGCCGACACACTGGCCGCCGCCCGGGCGCGGCTTGGGCTACCGGCGGCGCCGATCGCGCTCGTGGTGGCGGGCGCGTGGGGGGTCGGGTCCGTCGAGCGGGCCGCAGAGGACGTCGCCGCCACCGGGCTCGCCGTCCCGGTCGTGGCCTGCGGCCGCAACGACGCGCTGCGCCGGCGGCTCAACCGGTCCGGCCGGGTCGTCGCGCTCGGCTGGATCGACGACATGGCGACGCTGATGCGGGCGTGCCAGGTCGTGGTGCAGAACGCCGGCGGCCTGTCGTCCCTCGAGGCGCTCACCGCCGGCGTGCCGGTCGTGACCTACCGCTGCCTCCCGGGCCACGGCGCCATGAACGCCGAGGCGCTCGACCGCATCGGCTGGGTACCGTGGATCCGCCGCCGCCGCGACCTCGCCGCCGGGTTGCGGGCGGCCCTGGACCGGCAGGACCGGTTCGCGCCGGCCGCAGCGCTGCCCGAGTCGTGCACCCACCTGGTCGCGGCATGAGGCGGGCGCTGACTGCCGGGCTGCTCACCGCGGCCGTGGTGCACGCCGCACCGGCGGTCACCGCGTTCACGCCGGCCCGGCGGGCACTGTTGCCCGCGCTGGCCGGGACCGGGCCGCGCGATCGGGTGGCGCTCACGTTCGACGACGGGCCTGACCCGGTGTCGACGCCCCGGTTCCTGCGGCTGCTCGCCGACCACGACGTGCGGGCGACGTTTTTCGTGCTCGGCTCGATGCTGGCACGGGATCCCGGGCTGGGCCGGGAGACGCTCGCCGCCGGGCACGAACTCGCCGTGCACGGCTGGACGCACCGGTGTCTGCTGTTCCGCACGCCCGGGGCCACCTATGACGACCTGGCCAGAGCCCGGGACCTGGTCGCGTCGCTCGGCGGTGACCGGCCCCGCTGGTTCCGGCCGCCGTACGGCGTGCTCACCACCGGCGCGCTCGTCGCCTCCCGGAGGCTGGGGCTGCAACCGAAGCTGTGGACCGCGTGGGGCCGCGACTGGGAAGCCTCCGCCACCCCGTCCTCGATCGTGCGGACCGTGACCAGCACCCTGATCGGCGGCGGCACGATCCTGCTGCACGACTCGGACTGCACCTCCGCCGCCGGGTCGTGGCAGCGGACCCTGGCATCGCTCCCCCGGATCATCGACTGGACCCGCGACCGCGGCCTGCGCCTCGGCCCGCTCGGCGAACATCAGGCGGTGCCCCGATGACGTGGCTCGTCACCGGCGGCGCCGGTTACATCGGGGCGCACGTGGTCGCGGACCTGCTCGCGGCGGGCGAACGCGTCGTCGCGCTCGACGACCTGTCCACCGGCGACCCGGCCCGGCTGCCGGAGGAGGTGCCGCTCGTTGTCGCCGACGCCGGCGACCCCGTCATCCTGCGCGCGACGCTGGACCGGCACGGCGTCACCGGGGTCATGCACCTGGCCGGCAGCAAGTCCGTCCCCGAGTCTGTGTCCCGGCCCATCTGGTACTACCAGCAGAACGTCGGCGTGGTCGGTGCGCTGCTCTCGGCGATGGTCGACGCGGGAGTGCGCCGCCTGGTGTTCTCCTCCTCAGCCGCCGTCTACGGCGTGCCACACACCGCGACCGTCGCCGAGACAGCACCGACCCGGCCGCTGAACCCGTACGGGCAGACGAAGCTCGTCGCGGAGCAACTCGTCGCCGCCGCCGGCCTGGCATACGGCATATCGTGGATCGCGCTGCGCTACTTCAACGCCGTGGGCGCCGGCGCCGCGCACCTCGGAGACCGGGGCGCCACGAACCTGTTGCCGCTCGCCTTCAACGCCGTGGAGATCGGTGTGCCGCTGACCCTCGCCGGAACCACCCTGCCGACCGCGGACGGCACCGGCGTCCGCGACTACGTCCACGTCGCCGATCTCGCCCGCGCGCACCGGCTCGCCGCCCAACGGCTGGCCGGCGATCACTGTGCTGCGATCTACAACGCCGGCGCGGGCCGCGGTCACTCCGTCCTGGACGTCGTGCGGACGGTCGCGTCCGTCACCGGCGCCGCCGTGCCGATCCGGTCCGGTCCGCCACGCCCCGGCGACCCTCCGGAGGTCGTCGCCGCGATCGACCGCATCCGGTCCGGCCTCGGCTGGTGTCCCCGGCGCACACTCCTGGACTCGGTCGCCTCGGCCTGGCGCGCGCGCTCGACCAACCTGACCGACGTCGGCGGATGGTGACCGCCGCGACCACCTCGCCGTCACCCGGGGTCAGCGGCCCGGCATCCGCCGAGCACTGTTCCTCGGCATCTCCGAACGCTCCGGCGAACTGGCCCTGCTCAGCGCCGCCGGCTGGCCCGACAACCTGCTCCGCCGGCTCGTCGCCACCGAGGCCGTGGCCCTGGGCCTGCTGGGCGGCGCCGCGGGTGCGGGCCTCGGACTGGGCGCCGCGGCCGTGTTCGCCGGTGCGCTCACTGCCCCGCTGGTGTGGTGCGCGGCGATCGCCCTCACCGCCGGCGTCGCCGTGTCCGCGATCGCAGCAACGGTGCCGATCGCGATCCTGCATCGCCTGCCGATCGCCCAACTCCTGGCCGAGGAGTAACCGCGGCGTCGATCACGGGCTACCGCCTCGTCCAGGTAAACATCCGTGCCGTGCGTGGGTGGGACCCGCCCGAGCAGGTCCCACACCGCGTCAGTCGACGTCAGCATCGGCGGGTGGCGCGAGCAGCGCCAGGGTGGAGCCGAGGGCCTGAGGTAGGCGCCGGTAGAAGTCGGTGGTCTGCTCGTGGAGGGCGGCGAGCTGGTCGATGACGGCGTCGTCGAGCTGCCCGTAGAGCAGGCGTGCGACGTCGCCGTCCAGACGGTCGAGCTCGTCGGTCCACGGCAGCAACCTGTCGTGCGACTCCAGATCCAGGGCGGCGAGCACCGACATGGCGCCGGCCATCTGCGGCAGAAGCGCCTGCATCTGCGTCTCGTACCGCTCGAGCAGACTGGGGTTGACCCGGTGCGGTGCATGGCGGGCGAGCCAGCACACGCCGTCGATCTGGAACTGGACGGCAATCATGAGGCGATGAACCTCGGCCGACTGGGAACGGACCAGTTGCGTGAAGGCCGTGCGCTCCTCGGCGGTTCGGCGCAGCTGCTCGGTCCGGAGGCCGATCCTGCCGACCAGCACGGTTCCGAGCAGGGTGAACAGCCCGCCGACAACGGAGCCCCCGAGCGCAGCGAGTGCCTCGGTCATCGCAGGTCCCGCTCGCAGACATCGATCATCTGCACATTCTTTCATCGACCTCGAAGCCAGGACCGCGCGGATGTCATGGCGCCGGCGCGATCAAGGAGCGCTGTCAGGTCCTTCTCCGGTGTCCCAGGAGATGCGCGAGTTGTTCGGTCGTGGACGACGCCTGGACGTTGACCACGGGCCGGTCGTACATGACGCCGCGAAGCCGGTCCGGGATGACGGCGGCAGCGTCGGCGAGGCAACGGTCGGCGATGCCGTTCGGGGCGTCGCTGGGCTGACCGGTGGCTACCGCCAGGTCCCAGCCGTGCGTGACTGTCTCGACGGTGAATCCTCGCGCCGCATCCATGGCCGTGCAGGTTCCCCAGGGGGCCTGCACGTCTTCCGCAGCGCTCAGCGGGGTCCAGGCCGTTCTGATGGAGGCCGCCAGCCGCGCGTACGTGGAGGCGAGTTCCGCATCGGGAACGTCGTCGACGACATGCGGGATGCCCCGCGTCGGAGTGCGGCGCGCGGTGGCGAGTCCGCGCTGGGCGGTGCCGATGAGGTGGCCGAGCAGGCGCCGCACGTCGAAGTCTTCGCACGGGGTGGCCATGCTCATTGCCTCGATCGGCACCGCAGTGGCCAGGAGCGTCACCCAGTCAAGAGCATCGAAGTAGTCCTGCCGCTGCTGCGCCATGGTCACTCGATCACGATAATGCCGGGCGCGGGCGTCACCACGATCACCGATCGGTGAGCCGACGGGTACCGACCAGTTCGAAATGCGCCGGGCGCCCGTCAGGGATCGGCGCCGGCTCGATGCTGGCGGCGGCGCGTGATGCCGGATGGGCCGTCGGCGATAATGTCGGCGTGGAGTATGTGTCCAGGGTGCCCGGTCCGCCGCTGGACGGGCTGATCGACGACCTCTACTACCTGGAGGGCGCCCCGCCGTACTCCAGGTTGATGCTGCCGGCGGCGCCCGCGCCATTGCTCATCGTCAACCTCGGGGCGCCGTTTCTCATCCGCGCAGGCACCGACGTCGACGCCGTGGAGTACGCCGACGGCTGCGTGGTTACCACGCCCACCCGTGCGTGGGAGTTCAGCTACCCAACCCCGACCCGGTCCGTGGGCGTCCACTTCAGGCCGTGGGGCCTGGCACCGTTCCTTCCGATGCCCGCGGCCGAGTTGTGCGACCGACCTGCGACGGTGGAGCAGATCTGGGGCCAGCCCGCTGTCGCTGCATTGCGACACCGACTGACCTTGGCGGACGCACCGCACGAAATGCTGACGTTGCTCGAGGACGAACTGGTGCGACGGCTGCGGGTGATCGACGGTCTTGACCTGGTCCGCCAGATGAGCAGCGCCGTCGCGGCGACAGGCGGGACGGTGCCGATCAGCGACATCGGTGTGGCGGCCCGCGCCAGCAGCACGTATTTGGTGAAGCGGTTCAAGGCCGTAGTCGGTGTCACGCCGAAACGGCTGGCTCGCAGCTACCGCTTCAGCTCCACCGTGTTGGCGCTCGACGTCGCTGCACCGATCGACTGGGGAGACGTTGCCGCTGGCGCGGGCTACTTCGACCAGGCCCACTTCGTGCGCGAGTTCCGGGAGTTCACCGGGCTCACGCCGACCCGGTACGCCGAAGTCCGGCGGCGATTTCTGCGCGATCATCCCGACCACGTCCTGGACGGCTGGCCGCTTCCAGCCGATTGATTTTGTACAAGAGCGACAGCTCACGCCGCACAAGACTTGGGACTCCGAACAGAGGAGGAATCCATGGGGAAAGTGGTCATGAACGCGTCGGTTTCGGTGGATGGTTTCATCGCGGCTGAGAACGACGATCCCGGTCCGATCTTCGAGTGGCTGGTCAGCGGTGACGTGCCGTTGGACGACAGTGGCGTTCTGAAGGTGTCGCAGGCTTCGTTCGACTACGTCCGGCCGTACTGGGACGAGATCGGGGTGACCATTGCCGGCCGTCACGCCTTCGACATCACCGACGGCTGGGATGGGACGCCTCCGAGTGGGATCGACCATGTGGTCGTGGTGAGTCACCGTGGTGCGCCCGAGGGCTGGGACCCCCAGGCGCCGTTCCACTTTGTCGACGGCATCGAGGCGGCCGTGGCCAAGGCGCGGGAGCTTGCGGGTGACCGCACTGTCGAGTTCGCTGCTGGCGACGTCGGCGGCCAGGCGCTCGCGGCAGGTTGGGTCGACGAGGTACGCATGGACGTCGCACCCGTCGTGCTCGGGTCCGGTAAGCGTTACTTCGGCTCCGTCGACGCGCAGCACCTGCTGGAAGGCCCAGACGTCGTTGTTCAGGGCAACCGGGTGCTTCACCTGCGCTATCGGGTGCGCCGTTGACCGATCTGAGTGGGTACCGCGCGACACCGTTCAAAGCAGGCGTTCAAGTCCTGGCTCGCCGACCGTGACCAGACATGGCGCGACGGGGTGGAGGTGGTGGCGATGGACGGGTTCACCGGTTTCAAGACCGCCACCTCCGAGGAACTCCCCGACGCGGTTGCGGTGATGGATCCCTTCCACGCCAGATTCACCGGCTGGTGAGGCGGTGGGTCAGGGCGGTGTGGCGGCGGCCGGTGCCGGCGGTGCGGACCGCGATGGACAGGGCCTTGCGGCTGCCGGCCAGCACGACGAGGCGCTTGGCGCGGGTGACGGCGGTGTAGAGCAGGTTGCGTTGCAGCAGGGTGTACGCGCTCATCGTGACCGGGATGACGACGGCGGGGTATTCGCTGCCCTGGGAGCGGTGCACGGTGATGGCGTAGGCGTGCTGGAGTTCGTCGAGCTCGTCGAAGTCGTAGTCGATGTCCTCGTCCTCGTCGGTGCGCACGGTCAGCTGGCGGTCCGTCGCGGACAGGGCGGTGACGACGCCGACGGTGCCGTTGAAGACGCCGGCGGTGCCCTTCTCGTAGTTGTTGCGGATCTGGATGACCTTGTCACCGGGGCGGAAGACCCGGGCGCCGTGGCGGCGTTCCGGGGCGCCCTCCCGTGACGGGGCGAGTGCCTGCTGCAGCAGGGTGTTGAGGTTGCCGGCGCCGGCCGGGCCGCGGTGCATCGGGGTCAGCACCTGGATGTCGCGGGACTGCAGGCCGAAGCGTCGTGGGACCCGGCGGGCCACGATGTCGACCACGGTCTCGGCGGTGGCCTCGGGCTCCTCGACGGGGAACAGGAAGAAGTCGGGGTGTTCGCCGAACAGCGGAGCCTGGCCGGCGTTGATGCGGTGGGCGTTGACGATCACGCCGGACTGGGCGGCCTGCCGGAAGACCTTGGTCAGCCGCACCCGGGGCACGGTGTCGGCGGCGAGGACGTCGCGCAGCACCTCGCCGGCGCCGACGGAGGGCAGCTGGTCGACGTCGCCGACGAGCAGCAGGTGCGCGCCGTCGGGGACGGCCTTGACGAGTTTGTTGGCCAGGATCAGGTCGAGCATGCTGGACTCGTCGACGACGACCAGGTCGGCGTCGAGTGGGTTGTCCCGGTCGTAGGTGGCGTCACCGCCGGGGCGCAGTTGCAGGAGCCGGTGCACGGTGGTCGCCGGGTGTCCGGACAGTTCGGTGAGGCGTTTGGCCGCGCGGCCGGTGGGCGCGGCCAGCACGATGCGGGCCTTCTTCGCCGCGGCCAGGGTGATGACGGACTTGACGGTGAAGGACTTGCCGCAGCCGGGCCCGCCGGTGAGCACGGCGACCTTCTCGGTGAGCGCCAGCCGTACCGCTGCCAACTGCTCCTCGGCGAGATCGTGGCCGGTCCGCTCGCGCAGCCAGGCCAGGGCCTTGGCCCAGTCGACGCCGGCGAAGGCGGGCATCCGGTCGGCCCGCGTGTGCAGCAGCCGCAGCAGGCTCCCGGCCAGGGAGGATTCGGCGCGGTGGAACGGGACCAGGTAGACGGCGGGGATGGTGCCGTCGCCGGTGCTCGGGTTGGGCACGGCCTCGCGGATCACGCCCTCGTCGGCGGCGAGGTCGGTCAGGCAGGTGCGCACCAGGGCGGCGGGCACGCCGAGGATCTCCGCGGCGTCGGTGATCAGGTTGGGTTCGGGCAGGTAGCAGTGGCCGTTGTCGGCGGCCTCGGACAGGGTGTACTGGATGCCCGCGCGCACCCGTTGCGGGCTGTCGTGCGGGATGCCGACGGCCTGCGCGATGGTGTCAGCGGTGCGGAAACCGATGCCCCAGACGTCGGCGGCCAGCCGGTAGGGCTCGTCGCGCACCACGGCGACGGCGGAGTCGCCGTACTGCTTGTAGATCCGCACGGCCAGTGACGTGGAGACGCCCACACCCTGCAGGAAGACCATGACCTCCTTGATCGCCTTCTGTTCCTCCCAGGCCGCGCCGATCATGGCGGTGCGTTTGGGGCCGAGGCCGGGCACCTCGATCAGCCGGGCCGGTTCCTCCTCGATCACGCGCAGCGTGTCGGCGCCGAACCGTTCGACGATGCGGGCCGCCATCCGGGGGCCGATGCCTTTGATCAGCCCGGAGCCGAGATACCGCTCGATGCCCTGGATCGTCGCCGGGAGCACGGTGGTGAAGGAGTACACCTCGAACTGCTTGCCGTACTTCGGGTGCGATCCCCACCGCCCGACGAGTCGCAGGCTCTCCCCTGGCTGCGCGCCCAGCAGCGAGCCGACCACGGTGAGCAGGTCCTGGCCGGAGCGGTCGGTGGCGACCCGGGCGATGGTGTAGCCGGTCTCCTCGCTGACGTACGTGATCCGCTCCAGGACCGCGTCCAGCGTCACGCCGTGCGTGCGGTCAGCGGTGCTGGCCTGGGGGGAGGTCGACACGGCGAAATCCTATCCGCCTTGACAACGGCATGATCCCCAGGACAATCATTCCACTAGGCACTTAATGGAATGATGCTTTGGTGATCGACTTCTAGCTCGATGACCGGTCCGGCGTCGCCACCTACCTGCAGCTGGCGCAGCAGGTGCGGCACGCGCTGCGGCTGGGTCTGCTGGGGCCCGGGGACATGCCGCCGACGGCGAAAGAGGTCTTGGCGAAGCTCGCCATCAACCCCAACACGGTGTTGAAGGCCTACCGGGAGCTGGAGCGCGAAGGGCTGCTGGTGGTCCGGCAGGGGTCGGGCACGTTCGTGCGCACGTCCCTCGCCCCGCGCGATCAGGCCGAGCAGGTCGAGCTGCAGCAGCGGCTGACCGACTGGGTGGCCGCGGCCAGCCGGGCGGGCCTGATCGACGAGGACATCGAGGCGATGTACCGCGCGGTGATACTGGACCGCGAAGATGCGCGACGCCGAGACCCTCTCCACGGCGGTGGTGCTCGAGAAGCCGAAGCGCTGGGTGCACGAGGTGCTCCGCATGCCCGACGGCCAGGAGATCGACTGGTATTTCACCGACACCGCGCCGAGCGTCGTTGTCGTCCCCGTCACCGCCGCCGGCAACGTCGTCATGGCCAAGCAGTATCGGTACAACCTGCGGCGGGACACGATCGAACTGCCGGCTGGTCAACGCGGACGAGCCGATCGACAAGGCGGCACGGCGTGAGCTCGTCGAGGAGACCGGTCACGTCGTTGACCCCGGCAACCTGTATCCGCTCGGAGCCAGCTTGTGTGCCAGGCGGCGCCAGGTCATTGAGGCCTGGTGGTGGACGACGCGACCGCGGTCCTGTCGGAGATCCACGACGTCGGCTGGGACCTGGTGACGTCGGCGCCGTTCAAGAACATCCAGTACGAGGCGATGGGCGCGCTGTACGTGTTCCGGCGGCGCTGAACGAAGAACACCCGCAGCCTGATCGCTACGGGTGTCCGGCGGTGCCTCTGCCCAGCCCGGCCCCGCCATGCCTCGCCATGTCCGGCCTCGCATCGCCTCGCCGGGCCAAGACTGCCACCCTACCCCCAGCACCTGCCGATCAAGCCGTCAGCGACCTAGCCTCAACCGGGTGACCGACAAACCGGCAGGCCCTCCGACCAGCCCGTGGCTGCCCGAGCACCTCCGCGGCCTGACGCAGGAGACCGCAACCGACGAGCAGTGAGCCGAGATCCGGGCCGCGTTCCGCCGGCGCGTGACGAAGCTCGACGAGTACTGGACCCCAGAGCGGCGGGCTGCGCTCCGGCCGGACGTGTCGGCGGCGCTCTCGAGGAACCAGGAACTGGTCGACGCCCGCAACGCTGCCGAGGCCGCGGACCCGTTGCTGCTCTGGCGACGACTGGGCGTCGAGGCCGCTCGAACTGCGGACCTCGCGGAACGCGTGGTGCCGATAGAGAGTGTCGCAGCGTTCCGGGAAGCGTTCGATCAGGCTCTTCCGCAGGTTCGGGCGAAGAACCCGCTGGACCGAAAGGCTTGAGTCGATCACGCTCAACCCCGATCGAAGGCGTGACCCCCACCCGCGCTGAAGGTATCGTCGAACGTATGGCCGACCAGCAGCCCGACACCCGCGGCGACTACGTCGACGAGCGCGGCGTGACTATCACCGCCGCCGGCCGTGAGCGTGCCCGCGCGAAGCTCAACGAGCTCGACGCCCGCTGGACGCCGGAGCAGCGTGAAGAGCGCCGCCTGGCCATCCTCGCCCGCATCCAAGCCGCGTGACGTTCCAGCTGGTCCTCATCGAAGACTAAAGCCGTCGGCCCGGATGAGCCGTTCGGGTGACCGGCCGGGACGACGGCACGATCCCGCGGCAGGCGTGCCGGGGCTACGGTCCGGAGATGGCCCGGGACAAAGACCCGTTCGTGCTGGCTGGCCGCGTCGAGGACGCCACAGTCGAGCTGGCGATGCTGCTCCGGGAGGACGTCAGCATCGACCCGGCGCATGTGATCGTGCCGTTGATGGCGACGATGGGCGGGTTAACTGCCGCCGTTGAGGAGATCGCGCGTGCCGCGGTGTCCGTCGATGAGGAGGCGGCGGTGGTGCTGCGTCGGGCGGCGGGCCTGTTCATGCAGGCGCGAGGCGACCTGCAGGAGGCGTTGATGCGGCTGCCGGTGGTCGCGCCGCGGGGCACGCTGTACGGGGCCAGGCTGGATCCCCCGCCGGCACCGGCCCGGCTTGTCCCGAGAGACGCGCCGCCGGACTGAACGGCCAGGCCTGAGCTGCCGCTTTGCCTCGACTGCGGCGGCCACTCCGTCAACTTCGCGATATCCGGGTCGACCGGTTCGGTGTTGACGTGCTCGATCTTCGGAAGGGGCCTGCCTGCGGGCGCCTCGTCCTCGCGTGCCGCTGCGGCCCGGACTGCCTCGATGAACTCCTCGACCTTGTCCGGCGGCAGATAACCGTCGTACGGTCCGACTCTGATCGCGACCCAGCCGTACGGCTCCGACTCCACGGTGATCGTCTCCCGGGGCTCCCGGGCGGCCAGCCGCCTTCCGGCTCGACGGGCCACGTCCACGGCAGTTGCATCGTCGCTCCTCGTCAAATACCCCATCAAAGAACGGTTAGCGCCAATCATCGCAGGTCACACCGTTGCGGCATCGACCGGCGGGCTCAACGCAAGTTCCCCATCAAGGAAACCGCCTATCGCCGCACCGCACACGCCGCCGCATGTTCAACCAGCCAGTGCAGCCCCGCCGCCATCGCTGCCACGTCCACGCTGTGCCCGCACCCGGTACACCGCTCCGTCAGGAACCCGGACAAGTCCATCTCGATCCAGGCTTCTCCCCCGCCAGCAGTACGGAGGATCTCCGACACGATCTCCCTGTACTCGTTCATGCTTCCATCGTCCCGCGGGCCGAATCGGGCTCCGTGTCGAAGTACGTGCCCGGCAGGTGGCGCACGGCAGGAGACCCGACGGTTCGACGTGATTGTCGCAGGTCACGCCGTTGCGGGCAGTGACCGGCGGGCTGAACGGAAGTTGCGCGTCAAAGAAAAGCGCGAGTACCGCTGTCACATCACGAGCACCGTCGGGTTTGACGGCGGCTCCACCAGCACCTTGAAGTGCCAGTGCCCGTTCGACGCTTCCTCGTCCGCGCCACACGCGCAGGTCCAAACGTCAGCGTCTGGCATCCCGGCCGGCGGCCAGAACCGGAACAGAATCGCCTGGATGCTCATCCGGTCATCGGCGCCGGGCAGGGTCTGGATGTGGAACTCCTTCGGCATCCCGGCCTGGATGAGCTCGGGACCGAACAGGGGTTGTGGCGCCGCCTGACGCGAAGATCCCGACTGCGGCGACCCGATAGTCGAGCATGAAGGTAACCGTGCCGAAGACGCTGCTCCCGGGGATGGTGGTGTCCTTGTGGAACCCTTCGATCTTCCCAGGGTGGGGCGGGCACCGGTCATCGTGCCGGCTGCACGGTCAATGCGGGCGGTCGCCTCTGCCGCTTCAGCCGACTCGCGGGCCGACCGCAGCGCTTCGCCAGCGATCCGGTTCGCTTCGACCGAGTGGGTGTTCGCCTTCGCCGCTTCGTCCTTCGACCCGTGGGCGATCGTGTTGGACTCGCCCTCGATGGTATTCGAGGCTTCCGCTTCCGGTTCGACTCCTTGGCGATCTTGTTCGAGTCCTTGGAGTTTCGGTTCGCCCGGACCGCAATGGCAAGCGCGGCGAGGCCGGCGGCCCCGCCGACGAACCCGGTGATGGTGCTGGCGATGTCTGTCCACAATGGGGTGTCGGTCATCGCGCCAACGTACCGGCGTGGCACCCGGTCAGGATCAGCACAACGCCCGATCATCGGTGGACGACCCGCGCCGCGATGGCTGGGCGCCGGTCGTCCAGAGAGGCCAGGCGGGCCGGGTCAGCCCATCGGGTACGTCGGGCACAACCGCTTGTGCACCACGTCCAGGATCTTCCCCGCCGTCGCCGCGCCCGAGCCGCTGCACGACGATCACCGCTACCGTCCCCCGGCATGGACCGACGTGAGAAGCCGCCCCGCGACACGGCCAAGGACCGCCGGTGGACGATCACCGTCGCCGGGACCCTGCTATGGATCATTATCGGGAACGCCGCCCTGCACCTGAACGTCGCCGCCGTCTACGGCATCGCCGTCGTCGCCGCGGTCATCCTGTGGACGGTGACCGCACCCAGGACGTGACTGGCAAGCATCGCCGCCCTGGGCCCGGAGCGACCGACCGACAGGCGCTGCGCCGGCCGACTACGACAAGCCGACGTCGAACCGGGGGTCGTGGGTCGGGATCGTCTGGTTGAGCTCGCCGTCCTTGTCAGGGGATCCAGCCCAGGCGCGGTCACGGTTCGCCACCCGCGGCGGATTGCGCTGTACGCCGCGCCGACCCTTCGTCGCCCTGCTGGTTTGCCCTCGCCTGCTCAAGCACTTCCTCGTCGGTTAGGCCGTGCTGCGCGTCGTAGGCGAGCGTCGCCGACTGCCCGAGCTGCAGCAGCACCCGCATCCCGTCGCGGATCGCCTGACGGTCCCAGTCATGCAGCTGCGAGTCGTCGGCGGCGATGGCGTCGAGGAAACGGCCGGTCGACGGCATGTCCCGGGGGCGGGAAGTGCTTGGCCTGCATGACGGTGACGCCACCGGCGATGTTGTTGATGATGATGTCGGCGCCCTGGCCGCCGATCCCGCCTGGGGATCCAGCACCCGCCTACGGCCGGCGGTCGCCAGGCCCGGGCAGGAACGATAGCCACGCCTTGAACCGGTACGACGACACATCGATCCACGTCGGCCCGCTCTCCGCAGTGACCGCCCAGTTCTCGTCGACGGCGAAGTTGGCGTAGTACACCGGGTCGCCGGCAGGGTCCAGGCGGCTCGGGTCCACGGCCTCCTTCCATGCCGAGGCATGGAGCACGGCGAGGTCGATCCCGAGCGTCGAGGCCGCCTCCTCCGAGAGGTACCCCCGTCGCTCGTAGCGGCCCGACCCGTCGCGCTCCTGCCGCGGGACGCGCGCCACCCAGTCGAGCACCTCCCGCGGGTACTCGTAGAACGCGTAGAAGTCGTCAAGGTCGTGGAACTCCCCCGCCCGCGCCGCCAGGTCGGCGGCCAACGCTGGATCGCTGCGCAGGTCGAGCCATCCGGGGCGCACCTTGACGAAGCGCTGTCTGGTGACGCGTTCCAACGGCAGCGGCCCGTGCCCGCCGGATGCCGGCCCACCGGTCACTATCGCGAAGATCTCCCGTCGATCGGCATTGCGCTGCACAAACCGGCACTCATCGCTGTCGTTCACGTATCCCCCCGAGACCTCAACCTAGCGGTCGCCGCTCATGCCCTGAACAGGTCTCATGCTTCGCCCAGCTCAACAGGTAGCGGCCACGATCGATCGGATGCGATCCGACCGATTCGCGGTCAGCTCGGCACGCCCTGCGCGGGTCACGCATCGCGGGTACGCAGGTCGGTGGCGAGCTCGTCGAGCAGCCGGCTCAGCTCGCCGCTCGACTGGACCGGCCCTACCTCGCGACCCGGGCGCATGCGGGCCGCGTACTCGTGCAACAGCTCGGCGATCACCTGCACGCGGGCGAGCGACAGCGAGATGATGTTGGGGTAGAAGTACGTCACGTTGGGTTCGTGGCCGCGGCCTGCGGCGATCTCGGCGCGCCACTCCGCCACGGGGGCGTCGAGCTCCAGCGGGAGCGCCTCATGCCGGCCGCCGCCGGACGGGATATACCGCGCCTTGGTAAGGAAATGCCGTGGTGGGTCAGCGGCGACGTGGGGGGCGGTGAACTGGAACTGCATGGTGTGCTGGCGCATCCTCGAGGCGCATTCCTCGGCGATGGCGCTCAAGGCGTCGTCCGTGCGCAGCGGCCCGACCGCGGTGCCGGGCAGCACCCGCTGCGCGAAGTCGCGGAACATGGTCGCG
Source organism: Dactylosporangium cerinum (assembly GCF_042653625.1). NCBI lineage: Bacteria > Bacillati > Actinomycetota > Actinomycetes > Micromonosporales > Micromonosporaceae > Dactylosporangium > Dactylosporangium cerinum. The sequence continues at coordinate 730,958 of NZ_JBHSIU010000041.1, forward strand.
ATGGCCGTTGCCTGGCCCCGTGAGAGGGACAGCGTGTCGGACGGCAGGTCGGCGAGCGGGTCCGCCGCGGAATTGACAAAGCTGTCGACCGGGCGCGCCCTGGCCACCGCCTCGGTGAGCGTCCTGCCGGCGTCGGTCAGCGTGACCGCGGCCATGACGGCGGAGCCGTCGGGCTGGCGCTGGAAGTCGCGCCAGACCAGCAGGTGCAACGCGGGGTCGCGGGGCTCCTCGGGCCAGGGCATGGCGTCACTCGTCCTCCTCGTCCTGCCGCGACAGGTCCCCGTCGTGGCTGGCAATGCTCCGCAGGGCACCCCAGACCGGTCGCTCCGTCACGTCGGCCTCCCGTCCGCGTCGTGGCCGCCCAGCTTATACAGCGACGACCTGTTAAACCGCGAGATGGTGCGGGTTCGACTCCCGCCCGGGGTACGCAAAGCGCCCGACGTCACGGTCCGCGACACCAAGGCGTGCACCGGACGGCCGTTGGAGCTGCCCGGAAAGCTCGTCTGGCGCTCACCCAGAAGATCACGGGTTCAAATCCCGTACGGCCGACCACACACCACGCCGTCGTCTCTCATCAGGAAGAGCGCTGACCCGGTACGACAGAGGCGGCCAGTTCGAGTCTGGCTGGCGGCTCGCATGCGGTTGTAGCTCAGCAGGAAGAGCACTACCCCGCCACGGTGGAGACCGCCGGTTCGAGCCCGTTCACCGTGTCCTACCCCATGAGCGACGACAATCCCCGGGCCGGTATGGGCGACTGGCAGGTCACGCACAACGTCATCGACAAGACCGGCACGCTGGTCCACCGCATCTCGATCCCGGACGTGTGCCGCGGCATCGTCGACCAGCAGCAGACGCGGGTCTGCGTGGCGCAGCAGGGCGGCTACCAGGTCATCGACACCTACCACCCGGTGGGACGGTTCTGGACCTTCCAGCTGATCGAGTCGGGCATCTACGTCGGACTGTCCGCGGCGGTGCTGGCCGTCGCGGTGTGGTGGGTCGTGCGCAGGCTCGCCTGACGGTTCACAGCTCGGCCTGCGGGAACACCTCCCGGACGCGGGCGCGGGAGGCCGCGTCGAGGCGGTTGTACCGCAGGTCGAGCCGGTCCAGCGGGAGCGTGAACAGGTCGTCGGGCAGGGACCGCAGCTCGTTGAACGACAGGTCGAGGACCCGCAGCGCCCGGAACCCGCCGATGCCCGCGAGGTCCCCGGCGGTGAGCGGGCCGCGGCCGCCCTTGTCGCTCGGCCCCCACCGGTCCACGGACAGTTCCACCAGGGTGGCGACCGGCGCGGCGAACACCGGCCGCAGCAGCGAGTGCGGCGGCACCGGCAGTGCGCTGTGGTCGGTGCCGCCGGACAGCCGCAGCACCCGCAGCCGGGGCAGCCCGGCGAAGCCGGGCAGCGGGGTCCGCAGCAGCCCGAGCGCGTTGGCGAGGTCCAGCTCCTCGACGTCCGGCAGGTCCGCGGGGAGCGCGTCGAAGGCGTTGCCGGACAGGTCCAGGCGGCGCAGGTGCCGCAGCCCGGTGAGGCCGGGCGGGACCCGGCGCAGGTGCTGCCACGTCGAGCCCCGCAACGACAACTCCCGCACGCCGGCGGGGATGCCGGCGACGTCGGTGCCGTCGGCGACCAGCCGCCGCAGCCCGGTCAGGTCCGCCGGCAGCTCGAACACCGGCAGATCCCCCGTCGCGGACGGGCGGGCCATGCCGGACACGTCGAGCTCGACCAGGCTGCCGAGACCCGCCGGCAGGGCCGGCAGCGGGTTGCCGGCGACGCGGAGCACGCGCAGGGCGGGCAGCGCGGCGACGGCGGCCGGCAGCGACGTCAGCCGGCACGAGCGCACCGACAGCGTCTCCAGGGCGGTGAGCGCGGCGATGCCGTCCGGCAGCTCACCGAGCGCGGTCTGGTCCAGGACGAGGGTCCGCAGCCACGGCATGGTGAGGATCTGCTCCGGGAACCCGTCCAGGTCCCGGCCGGTGAGGTCGAGGTCGGTCGCGTGGGCGTCGTGGGCGGCGGCGACGTCGGCCAGGGCCTGCTGCCGGGCGGTCAGCGCACCGGCCAGCAGGACCGGCAGCCCGGCCCGCAGCCGTTCCAGGAACGCGTCCAGGTCCAGGTTGCCGCGCTTCGCGTCGAGCACCTCGGGCACGAACGACCCGGTGATGGTGCCGCGGTGGAAGTCGCCGTCGACGCCGAAGTTGTCGACGCGGGTCGCGCCCGGCGCGGTGACCCGCAGGTCGTGGTCGAAGTTCACGACCCACGGCGTGTCGACCCGGCCGGTCTCCAGGATGCCGTCGTTGTAGTGCCCGTAGACGAAGTAGGTGAACGCGCCGTCACCCAGGTACACCTCGGCGTCACCACCCTCGAGGGTCTCCGCCCGGGTGAACCCGCCGACGTAGACGCCGGGCGTCGCCTCGTAGGCGGCGACCGCCCCGCCGACGGTGAGGTCCCCGGCGAACGCGACGAGGTCGAACGGGCCGGGCGCGACCGCCGCGACGGCGGGCAGGAGGTCACCGTCGAACGCCACGTCACCGGCGAACAACAGCACCGTCTCGTAGTAGCCCTGGAAACAGGCGGACAGGCCGCCGTCGAGGCGGGCGTCGGCTTCGGCGAACGGCAGCAGCTCCGGGATCACCCAGGCGATCGTAGTAGGCGAGGATCCTGGTGTACGACTACCGTCAAGCGGATGAGCTCAGGACGGTTGGTCCTCATCGCCGCCGCGACGCTGCTGGCGCTCGCGGCGTGCAGCGACTCCCCGACGACTCCTGCACCGACGCCGACGTCCGGCGCCGCGACCGCCGGCGACTGCGGTGGCGCGGTCGCCAAGGTGCAGGAGCGCCTCGCCCGGCCCGGCGTGCAGGGGGTGCGGGTCGAGGGCCAGTGCACGACCGTCGTCATCACCACCACGCTGTCCGACGGTGACGCCGGCACCGCCCGCCAGCTGTGCGACCTGGCGGCCGAGGTGGCGTACACCGGCGGCGTCAACGGGATCCGGGTGCTCGGCCAGGCGGACAAGGAACTCGCGCAGGGTATCGCCGGTGCAAAGTGTCGTTGACCGCGCCGATCGACTACGGTCGTGATGGTGTCCGCCAAGCGTATGACGCTGCCCGCCCGGGTCAAGGCCCTCACGGTGCCGCTGCCCGCCGGGAAGCACATCCGTCCCGACCTCGACGACGACGAGCCCGCGGTGCTCTGGCTGAGCAAGACGGCGCCGCCACCCGGTCTGTGGGAGGAACTGCGGGCCGCGCACCCCACCTCCGGCCTGTGGCCGCTGCTGCTGACGCCGCTCGAAGGTGACGCGGCCCGGCCGTGGGTCGAGGGTGAGCTGGTCCCCGACGACATGTCCGACCCGGCTTCGCACGACCCCGCCGACCTGCTGTCGTCGTGGTGGGCCGAGTCCGAGACCGGCGGCGACGCCTGGCCCGGCCTGGCACCCGCCGCCGGCCCCGATGAGACCGCGGCCGACGCGACCGCCGACCGGGAAGCGGCGGCGCTGCTCGCCTCCCGGCGCCAGTGGCGGCTCGGCCTGGTCGCCGCCGGCCGGGGCGCGGACGCTCCGACCGTCGCCGGCTGGGACGGCCCGGCCAACCACACCGGCGACACCGCCGAGATCTCCGCCGTGCTGCGCAGCTGGGAGGACCGCTTCGGCGCCCGTGTCGTCGGGCTCGGCTACGCCGAACTGTTCCTGAGCGTCGCCGCCCCGCCGGCCACGATCGACGAGGCGCTGCGGATCGGGGCGGAACACGTCGCGTTCTGTCCCGACACCCTCAACGACCTGCCCCTCGACGCCTACGCCGCGGGCCTTGTCGGCCTGCCCGCCTGGCATTTCTGGTGGGACTGACCGCTATTTGTCGAAGTTCAGGCCGCTCGGCTCGAGTGCCTGGCACGCCGTGCGCGCCTCCTGCCACTTCGGGTGGGCGGTGATCGGCACCAGCTCCGGCGGCGGGTGGAAGTCGCCGTTGCTGTCCGGGTCGGGCAGTTCGGGTATGCCGTGGGTCTGGATGCAGGCACCCCACTTCCGCAGCTTGGCGATCTCCTCCGCGGTGCGCTCCCGGCGCGGCGCGGGGCCTTTCGCGCCCCGGAACAACTCCGCGCACGCCGGTGGCGCGGGCAGGTCGCCCGCCGGGGGCGGGATCACCCACGTGCCCTCGGCCTCGACCGGGTCGGGATAGTCGGGGAAGCCGTTGTCGCGCATGCAGTGCACGGCCTCGAGGAGCTTGGCGTGGTCGACCCCGCCGGACGGATGGGCGGTGGGCCGGCCGCCGCCGCACCCGGTCAGGACGAGCAGCGCCACCACCGCCATCGGTCGGACTTTCTTCATGCCACCCACCGTCGCGGTTGCGGGTCGGCCGCCACTTCCCCCAAAGGTGGACCGGTGGACCCCCCGATCTGGGGTCCGGGGCGCCCCCGCACGCTGGGTAACCTGAGGTGGTGTCCATCCGGTTCGGCCTGCGCGGCCGCATGGCCGTGTCCTACGTGCTCGTGTCGGCGGCCGCGGTGCTGGTCGTCGAGGCGGTGCTGCTGGCGGTGGTGATCCCGCGGATCCGCGCCGCCAGCGACAGCGTCAGCCAGGCCAGGCAGCGCGAGGCCATGACGGACAGCGCGAACCTGCGGCTCAAGAGCGAGGCCTCGGCGCTGGACGTCGCGACCGCCCTCGGGGACACCGTCACCGTCCTGGACGCCAGGGCGCCCGGCAGCTCCGGGCCGCCGGACCTGTTGAGCGGCGCCGCCGCCGAGCACTACCGGGGTCGGAAGGACAAGCCCACGGACGCCGCCGACGCGGTCGAGGTGGTCGCCACGACCGACGGGCGGGTCGTGCGGAGCACCTCCGCCGACTTCCCGGCCGGCTCGACGCTGCCCACCGACGCGGTCGCGGCGCCCGGCAGCGGCACGACCGACGTCTCGGGGCGCACCGTCGGCTGGGCCACCCGGCCGGTGGAGCTCACCACGGCATCGGGCCGCACGGTGATCGGCGTGGTCTACGTCCGGACACCGGCACAGTCCACCGACGGCGGCGGCGACCTGGCCGCCACCAGGATCAGCCGGGCGGTCACCTCCCTGGTCGTGCCGGGGCTGGCGGTGCTGGTGCTGCTCCTGCCGGTCGGCGCGTTGTTCGGCCTGCTCAGCACCGGCGGGGTGATCCGGCGGGTGCGGCGGCTCGCCGCGGGCGCCACCGCGATGGCCGGCGGCGACCTGCGGGCCCGGATCCCGGTCGCCGGCACCGACGAACTGGGCCGGCTGGAGGAGGCGTTCAACACCCTCGCCCAGCGTCTGGACGCTGCCGTCGAGGTCGAGCGGACGATGGCCGGCGCGGAGGCGCGGCGGGCCGAACGGACCCGGATCACCCGGGAGCTGCACGACTCGATCTCCCAGGACCTGTTCTCGGCGAACCTGCTCGCCGGCGGGCTTCGCCGGGCACTCCCGGCGGACACCGAGCTGCGCCGGCAGGCCGAGGCCATGGAGGAGTCGCTCGGGCGCACCATGCGGGAGATGCGCGCGATGCTGCTGGAGCTGCGGCCCGTCGCGCTGGAGGACGCCGGCCTCGCCGAGGCGCTCACCGAGCTGTGCCGAGCGTACGAGGCCCGGCTCGGCATCGCCATCACCATGCACGTCGACCCGGTGCCGCTGGCACCGGCGGTCGAGCACGCGGTGTTGCGGATGGTGCAGGAGGCGCTCGGCAACGCCGCCCGGCACGGCGATCCCGGCGCGGTCGAGCTGCGCGTCGCGGCGGCCGACGGCGGGGTGGCGGTGACCGTCCACGACGACGGCAAGGGCTTCGACCCGGCGACCGCCGGGCGTCGCCACGGGATGGGGCTGGGACTGATGCGCGAACGGGCAATCGAACTGGGCGGCACCCTCGACGTGGTCAGCGCCCCGCGGTCGGGCACCACGGTGACGGTGCTCCTGCCGGGCGGTGCCGGATGATCCGGATCCTGATCGTCGACGACCATCAGGTGGTGCGCCAAGGGCTGCGGTTCGTGCTGGAGCAGGAGCCCGACTGCGTGGTCGTGGGCGAGTGCGCCGACGGTGACGCGGCCCTCGCGCAGATCGACGCGGTCCGGCCCGACGTCGTCCTGCTGGACATGGTGATGCCCGGCGTCGACGGGATGGGCGTGCTGCACGCGTTGCAGGACCGCGACGAGCGGCCCGCCGTGGTGGTGCTGACGTCGTTCCCGGCCGACGATCTGGTGATGGACGCCGTGCGGGCGGGGGCGACCTCGTACCTGCCGAAGACCGCCGCGGTCGACCGGGTCGTCGAGGCGGTCCGGGCGGCGGCGACCGGCGGCAGTGTCCTGGACCCGGGGGTGGCCGCGCTGCTGGTGCGCAGCGTCCGCGACGGCGGCACCGGCCCGCTCGCGCGGCTGTCGACCCGGGAGCGGGACGTCCTCGCGGCCCTGACGCGCGGCCGGTCCAACCGGGAGATCGCCCGCGCGCTGTCGTTGAGCGAGCAGACCGTGAAGTCGTACGTGTCGAGCATCCTCACCAAGCTCGACCTGCAGGACCGCACCCAAGCCGCGATCTTCGCCCTGCAGCAGGGTCTGGTGCCGCTGCGCGAGGCCCTGCAGACCGACCGGGAACCCTGACCGCGGCCACTGCGTCATTCGAGTGGCTGGCGCGCGATCGCTCTCGGTTCTCGCCCGGTCAGCAGCCACCCGCCGAGGTAGGCGACGATTGGCAGGCCGATGAGGATCGCCGCCAAATTGATCAAAGGCGGGTGGGCCAGCCAGTGCAGCTCCTTGTGATACCAGGCCAGCACCGCGAGGTACGTGCAGGCGACGCCGATGATCGCGCCGGTCAGTGCGAGCGAGCCGGCGGTCGCGGCGGTCAACGCGCGGCGGGTGCGCCGGCGTGCGCCGGTCGCCGTGAGGGTGCGCAGGTCGCGGGCCGTCTCACTGCGGATCAGGCCGACCGTCATCGCGAGCACGCCGAGGGCGACGGCGATGCCGGCTGCGGTGAACCAGGCGGCCAGGCGGGTCTCGTCGGCGCCGGTCGGGCGGGACTCGACGTAGAGGCCGGCGGTGGCCGCGACCTGCTGCGCCCGGTCGATCTGCGCCGCGGTGAGCTTGCCCGGCGCGTCGACGAGAAAGCCCACTGGGACTTCGGTCAGGTGGAGGTTCGCCATGCCGTGCGCGGTGATGAGGACGTTCGGCAGCGACTGGTAGTCGGGCAGGGGCACGTGCTGCAGGACCGGTTGCCAGCGCAGGTCGCGGCGGCCGGGGACGACGTTGTATCCGTTGAGGTTCGCCCGTGGCGTGAGCACATCGGTGTCGGCGCCGACGCTCGCCGGGTCGATGCCGTAGTGGGTGAGCAGTTCGGGGGTGGCGTAGTACAGCGGAACGAAGTCGCTGTCGCTGTACACCGTGCCGCCGGGCTCGCCCGGGCCGGCCTCGCGCGGGATGCCCAGCACCATCGGCGGGCGGCCGCCGCTGTCGCGCTCGATCGGACCGTTCGGATCGACAAGGCCGGTCAGCGGCAGCACCGTGGCGTGCAACTCGGCGGCGATGATGTCGGCCTGCTTGCGGAAGTCGGCCACCTGCGCGGTGGTGACGACCGGAACCGGCCCGCTCATCCGAGCCGAGGAGAGCCATACGATCAGCTGGTCGGCCGGGATGGCGCCGCCGGTGGGTGCCGAGTTCTTGGCCACGGTCACGGCGGCGCCCAGGGTGACCATGGCGGCGATGCCGATGGCCAGGGCGATCGCGGCCAGGGCGGCGCCGGAGCGGGCGCGGTAGCGGGCCAGGTCACGCATGGCGAGACGGGTCGCGAGGGGCGCATGCCGGGCGACGGCGCCGATGCTGGCCACGCCGACCGGGGCGAGCAGCAGCACCGCGAGCGCGGTGAGCAGCACGCCGCCGATGATGTACCACTGCTTCGTCTGCTCGGACAGGTACAGCGTGGTCAGCCCGGCGGCGAGCAGCACCGCTCCGACGGCGGCGAACCGGTGTGCCGGGCGCGGCGGGGCCGGACGGGCGGAGATGGCAGCGACGACCGGAATGCGGGCGGCGGCTCGGGCCGGCCACCAGGCGGCGACGACGGCGGTCAGGGTGGCGAGCGCCACGGCGAGCAGGAGCGGTGCCCACGGCAGGTCGAGCCGGTCGATGCGGTGGCCGAGCAGTGGTTCGAAGAAGGGGCTCAGCGCGACCCAGCCGGCGACGCCGACGAGCGCGCCGGAGAGCGCGCCGGCGCCGCCAATGACCAGGCCGTTGGCCAGCAGGACCAGGCGGATGTGCCGGTGACCGGCGCCGATGGCGCCGAGCATGCCGAGCGCGCGCAGCCGCCGCTGAGCCATGACGTGGAATCCGGCGACGGACAGCAGGCCGACGAAGACCAGCCCGATCGTGGCGAGCACGAGGACGAGGATGGTGGCCGGGTCCGTCTCCTCGTTGCGCAGCTGGGTCGAGAGGCCGTCGGGGCGGGGTTTGGCGATGTACTCCGCTCGGGACACCTTCAGCAGCACGTCGACGCGGCTGACCGCACTACCGAGCTGGTCGGGAGCTACGAGGGCGAACGGCTCGGCGAGGTTGAGCGGGTTCTCGACCACGCCGACGACGGTCCACGGGCGTCCGGCAGCGGTCCAGGTGCCGCCCACGTGCAGGCCGGCCAGCCGCAGCACGCGGTTGGTGACCGCGATCTGATCGGGGCCCTGCGGCCAGTGGCCCTGGTTGAGGCGCAGCATCGAGCGGCCGTACGGCCCGTTGGGGTCCTGGGCGCGTAGGTCAACGCCGTCGGCACTGCCCGGCACCGGCACCTTCTTGGTGTGCTCGATGACCTCGATGGTGCCGTAGTTGCTGCGCAGCTGGGCCAGGTCGGCGTCGAGTCGCGGGCCGGTGCCGTTGACGGAGACGATGTGATTGGCGGTGCCGAACGTCGACGCCTCGGACGGGGCGTTGCCGGCCATGGCGAGGCCGACGGTGGTGGCGGCGACGGCGAGCAGCAGCAGCGTCAGCACGATCGCCTGCTGGCGCCACTCACGGCGGAACAGCCGCCACGCCCAGCGCACCACGGCGCGGCGGGCCGCCATGCCGCCGTTGCCGGTGCCGAGGACCAGCGGACGGTCCTGCATGGTGACGCTCATCGGGTGGCCTCCTCGGCCAGCAGCGAGTCGGGCCCGGGACGCGGCGCGGTGCGGTCGACGACCCGCCCGTCGCGGATGAACAGCACCCGGTCGGCCCAGGAGGCGAGTTGCGCGTCGTGGGTGACCACGACGGCGGCAACGCCGCGCTTGCAGGCCGCCAGGATCATGCGCATGACGGCCTCGCCGTTCTGGGAGTCGAGGGCGCCGGTCGGCTCGTCGGCCAGCAGGAGTCGCCGGTCACCGACGACGGCGCGGGCGATCGCCACCCGCTGCCGTTCTCCGCCGGAGAGCTGGTCGGGGAAGCGCTCGGCACGGTCGGCGAGGCCGAGCTGGTCCAGGGCGGCAATGCCTGCGGCGCGGGCCTTGCCCGCCCTCGTGCCGTCGAGCTCGAGCGGCAGCGCCACGTTCTCGGCGGCGGTGAGGCCGGGCAGCAGGTTGAAGTCCTGAAACACGTAGCCGATGGCCCGCCGGCGCAGCCGGGCCCGGTCGTCGCGGGACGTCGCCGACAACGGCTGGCCCGCGACCAGCACCTCACCGGAGGTCGGCAGCTCCAGGGCGCCGGCGATGGTGAGCAGCGTGCTCTTACCCGAGCCGCTGGGACCCATGACGGCGACCATCTTGCCGGCCTCGACCGTCAGGTCGACCTCGCGCAGCGCGTGCACCTCGTCAGCGCCGTCGTGGTAGGTCTTCGATACCGCACGCAGTTGCAGCACCCCGCTCATCGGCGGACCCCCACTCGGCGGCGGATCAGCGGCACCGTTGCCCGGGTCGGAGCGGGCGGCTCGAGCGCGGCCCGCTTGAGCCGGCCATCGGCGGTGTCCAGCCATTGCACGACCGAATCGAGGCGGTACAGCTCGGCGTCGACCACCAGCCCCAGGCTCAGATCGAGGTCGCCCTCCTCGTCCTTGAGCCGGGTCCACTGCTGCATGAGCTCCACGACGTAGCGGCGGTGCGCCTGGATGACCTCATGCACGTCCACTCCGGGGAGCCGGATCGCAACGAGGATCTTGATGACCAGCTCGTCGCGCGGAGGGGCGGCGAGGTCGGGCGGCGTGCGCAACCAGCTGGCCAGCTCGTCGGCCCCGTCGGCGGTGATACGGAACCCCTTCTGCGGGCCGGGGTCGGCATCGTCATCGGATTCCACGAGCCCGTCACGCTCGAGCCGCTGCAGGGTCGTGTAGACCTGCCCGACGTTGAGCGGCCATACCTCGCCGGTGCGCGCCTCGAACTCCTCGCGCAGTTGCAGCCCGTACTTCGGGCCCTCGCTGAGCAGCGCCAACAGCGCGTGCCGGATACTCACAGTCGCACCGTACTCGATATCATGCGCGGTATCATACTGGGTATAGTCGAGCCCCGTCCAGCGGCTGCCGCACGGGCAGTGGCCCGCAGGCGTACGCCCGGCGGTCGATGCCCCGGATGCGCTCGGCGAATACGGTGGGTCGGTGAACCTGCGCACGCCGCTCGTCTGGCTCCTGCTGTGCACATACCCGCTGGTGGTGGCCTCGGCTACGGCGAACGGTGGCACGGACAGCTTCGGGCTGCCCGGGCTGCGGTATGTGCTGCCGCTGCTGGTCGTGGTCATCCCGCTGGTGCTGCTGAGCCGGCGGCCGGTGATCGCGCTCGCGCTCATGCTGACCGGTTGCCTGATCGTCGCCGCCTACGTCTGGTCGTGGGAGTTCGGCTTCCTGCGCGACGTGCGGTACCTGCAGTTCATCACGATCGACCTCACCGTCGGGTACATCGCAACGCATCGCAGCCCGCGGGTGTCGATCGTGGCGGCGGTCGTGGCGTGTCTCGCGGAGATCGCGGCCATCGCCGTCGGCCGGATCGCGAGCGCACCGTCGTTCATCCTGGCCGTGGTCACGGCCATGCTCGCCGCGTGGCTGATCGGCAACCGGAACCGGGAACGCCGGGCACTCGCCGAGTCGATGCGGGCTCAGGAGGCGTCGCAGGCGATCACCGCCGAACGGCTGCGCATCGCCCGGGAGTTGCATGACATGGTCGCGCACAGCATCGGCGTCATCGTGATCCAGGCGGGTGTGGGCGCCCGGGTGATCGAGACACAACCGGTCGAGGCCCGCAACGCGTTGCGGACCATCGAGACAACGAGCCGGGAGACGCTCGCCGGGCTGCGCCGCGCGGTCGGTGCGCTGCGTGGCAGCGAGACCGCAGACGGGCGGTACGCGCCACCGCTGGAGCCGGTGCCCGGCCTGGCGGACCTCGACCGGCTCGTCGCGGCCACCGCCGACGCCGGGGTCAGGGTCGACGTGCTCTGGCGCGGATCACGCCGGCCGTTGCCGCCCGACCTGGACCTGGCCGCGTTCCGGATCGTCCAGGAGGCGGTCACCAACGTGGTGCGGCATGCCGGCACCGACACCTGCCAGGTGACGATCGGACACGGCGACGACGACCTGACCGTCGAGGTCACGGACCACGGGTCGGCAGCGACGGCCCCGACCGGCCACGGGTTCGGGCTGCTCGGCATGCGGGAGCGGGCGACCTTGCTCCGAGGGGACTTCGCCGCCGGGCCACGACCGGCGGGCGGGTACCGGGTCGCGGTCCGCCTGCCGCTGCCGGCAACCGCATGAACACCGACCGGAGCGACGATCCGCCGTCCGGCACCACGATCCGGCTGGTCCTGGTCGACGATCAACCGTTGATCCGGGCTGGACTGCGGGTGCTCATCGCCGACACTCCCGGCATCGACCTCGTCGGCGAGGCCGGCACCGGTGAGGAGGCGGTCCGGCTGGTCCGCTCGGTGCGCCCGGACGTGGTCGTGATGGACATCCGGATGCCGGGCATGGACGGGATCGAGGCGACCCGGCAGCTCATGGTCGACCCGGGCACCGCCCGGGTGCTGATCCTCACCACGTTCGACGAGGACGAGCACGTCTACGCCGCGCTCCGCGCCGGGGCCAGCGGATTCCTCGTCAAGGACATGGCGCTGGAGGACATCGTGCGGGCGATCCGGGTCGTCGCCGCCGGGGACGCCCTCATCGCCCCGAGCGTCACCCGCAGGCTGATCGCGGTGTTCGCCGAACCGGTCGCGCCGCCGCGGTCCCCGGCAGGTGGGCACCGGTTGCCGGACAGCGTCACGCCCCGCGAGACCGAGGTGCTGACACTGGTCGGCCGGGGCCTGTCCAACCACGAGATCGCCGCGCACCTCACGATCAGCGTCGCCACGGCGAAGGCGCACGTAGCCCGGCTGCTGGCCAAGCTGGGTACCCGGGACCGGGTGCAGCTCGTCATCCGCGCCTACGAGTTCGGGCTCGTGCCCTGACTCCTGCCGGACTACGCCCCCGGGAGGAGGCGGCCGCCCGCAGATGCAGCCCGCGGGCTGACGACGTGACCGCCGCCGACCGGACATTGTGAGGGCACGTTCCTACACAACGGGAGGGCACATGGTGGGATCAGCCGCGGTACACGTCGACGGGGTGCGGATGACACGCCGGCAGGCGATGACGGCAGCGCTGGCCGTTGCGGCCGCCGCGCCGATCGGGTTCGCGGACGGCTCGTGGGCGGCTCCGGTCGCCGCCGGTCCGGTGCGGCTCGTGCTGCCCGGGCCCACCGGCCCGCACCCGGTCGGCACGGTGCCGCTGCACCTGGTCGACCGTTCGCGTCCCGGGCAGCCGCGCGAGTTGATGAGCAGCGTCTGGTATCCCGCCCGGGACGTCGGCCGGTACCCGCCGGCACCCTGGATGCCGCCCGCGGTCCTGCGGACGTTGCTGGCCGCGACCGGGTTCGACGCCGACGTCGTGGCGGCGCCGTTCACGGCCGGGCACCTTGGCGCCCCGGTGCGGCGGTGGGCCGGGCGGCTGCCGGTGGTCGTCTTCTCGCACGGCGCGCACGGGCATCGGGCCGAGAACACCGTCGTCGTGCAGGAGCTCGCCAGCCACGGGTACGTGGTGGTCACCGTCGACCACACCGACGACGCGTTCAGCGAGTTCCCCGACGGCCGCGTCATCGTCCCGGACCCGGATCGCGGGCTGGGGCCGGCGGACTTCGCCGACGACATCCGATTCGTGCTCGACCGGATCGCCGACCTCGCCGCCGGGGTCAATCCGGACGCCGGAGACCGGCCGCTGCCGGCCGGTCTCCGCGGTGCGCCCGACCTGCGTCGCATCGGCATGTTCGGCTGGTCGAAGGGCGCGACCGCGACCGCCCTGGTCATGCACGCCGACCGGCGGGTCAGGGCCGGGCTCGCCCTGGACGGGCCGATGCAGCCGGCCATCACCACCGACCTGGATCGCCCCTTCATGCTGATGACCGCCGAGTTCACCCGGGCCGCCGAGCCCAGCGTGGCCGAGTTCTGGTCGCACCTGCGTGGATGGCGGCGCAACCTGCAGGCGATCGGCGCGGTCCACTCCTCATACGGCGACTACCAGACCCTGATGCCGCAGCTGGCCGTGCTTGTCGGCATGGGCGACGAGGAGCTTCGGGCCTGGATCGGTACGCTCGATCCGGTTCGTGCGGTGCGGATCCAGCAGGCGTACCCAATGGCGTTCTTCGATCTGCATCTGCGGCGGCGGGGGCATCTGCTGGACCGTCCCAGCCCGGCCTTTCCGGAGGTGACGGTCATCGCGTGAGGCCCCCAAAGTCGGGTCGGCCCGGCTACCTTTGGGGGAAGTGGTCGTGCCGCACCTGAGCGACCTTCAAGGGTATGAACCTCCGAATGCTCGCCGTCGCCGGGACCACCCTGACCGCCCTGATCGCCCTGGCCGGGTGCGGTGGCGACGATCCGCCCACCGACCCGACCGGCAACGGCGCCACGTCGATGCTCGAGGCGGCGAAGTGCATGCGCGAGCACGGTTACCCTGACTATCCCGACCCGGTTCGCTTCGACGACGGCCGATGGGGATTCCCGGACTCCGCGCCCGACGTGGATCCGCCCGAAGCCTGCCGCAGGCTGTTCATCAGGGGCAAGAACGAACAGGCCCCGAAACCCGACGCGAACCCCGCGTACCTGGCCCAGGCGCGGAAGTTCGCGGAATGCATGCGGACGCACGGCGCACCGGGGTGGCCCGACCCGGACAGCGACGGCTACTACGATCCGCCGGCCGCGCTGCTGGAGAAGAACAACGCCGACGTGCACCAGGCACACGCCGCCTGCGACTCTCAGCAGCCGCCCGGCGGCGCGCTCATGAAGCCGCTCGCCGAGTGAGGGCACCCGCTCCCCGGAATGGGGGCGGGTCGTCGTTCACCTTTGGGGGATGCGCCGGCGTCCCGGGCCCAGGCATCGTCGGGTCATGGCCGTCCTGGAGCTGCACGACGTGCGCAAGACCTATCCCGGCGAACCGCCCGTCGAGTCGGTGCGGGGCGTGGATCTGCTGGTCGAGGCCGGTGACATGCTCGCGATCTCCGGCGCGTCCGGCTCCGGCAAGTCGACGCTGCTGCACCTCATGGCGACGCTCGACCGGCCGACGCAGGGGTCGGTGGTCATCGACGGCATGTCGGTGGGGGGCCTGACGGACCGGCAGCTCGCCGGGGTCCGGGCGCACCGGGTCGGCGTGGTGTTCCAGCAGTTCTTCCTGCTCGAGTCGCTCAACGCGCTGGACAACGTCGCCGCCGGTCTGCTCTACCGGGGCGTGCCGGCCGGGCAGCGGCGGGCGGCGGCGGAGGAGGCGCTGCGGCGGGTGGGGCTGGAGCATCGCCTCCGCCACCGCGTCACGAAGCTCTCCGGCGGCGAGCGGCAGCGGGTGGCGATCGCCCGTGCCGTGGTCGGCCGGCCGGCGATCATGTTCGCCGACGAGCCGACCGGCAATCTCGACTCCAGTCGCAGCGGCGAGATCATGGCGCTGCTGGGCGAGCTCAACGACAGCGGCACGACCATGGTGATCATCACGCACGAGCCGGCTGTCGCCGCTGCCTGCAAGCGCCGGGTCGTCATGCGCGACGGCCGGCTCGTGGCCTGAGACGTACCCCTCGAATTGGGCGCCCGGCGGGTCACCTTTGGGGGAATCGGCACCGGTATCGTCCCGGCGATCGTGGTCACCATGACCGTACTGGACCCTCCTATCGGATCTCCGCCGCGATGCATGCGGGTGGCCGCAGGCGCCGATCGGCGCGGCGTGGGGCGGTGGCCATGAGCCGCACCACGAACGTGCTCACGGGCGTCGCGCTCACCGGCGTCGCCGGCCTGGTCGGCCTGGTCGCCACGCAGCGCGTGCCGCACGACGGCGGACCGCCGGCACCGGCCTCCGTGAGCACCTCCACCGCATCCGTGACCCGCAGGACCATCTCGGAACGCCAGTACGTCAACGGCACGCTCGGGTTTGCCGGCTCCTATCTGGTCGCGGGTGCCGGGTCGGGGACGCTCACGTGGCTCCCGGCCATCGGCGCCGTCGTCAACCGTGGCGACGTCCTCTACGAGGTCGACGGCCGGCGGGTGACGTTGCTGTTCGGCGCCCGGCCCGCCTGGCGGGACTTCGGCGCCGGGATGACCGACGGCGTCGACGTCCAGCAGCTGGAGACCAACCTGCGGGACCTGGGCTTCGGTGACGGGCTCACCGTCGACCAGACGTTCACCGCCGCGACGTCCACCGCGATCCGCCGGTGGCAGCGGGCCATCCACGTCACCGTGACCGGCACCGTGCCGATCGGTCTGATCACGTTCCTGCCCGGTGCGGTGCGGGTCAGCAGCCACCGGATGCAGCCCGGTGAGCGGGTCGAGCCGGGCGGCCCGGTCGAGTCCGGCACCAGCACCACGCCCGCGGTCAACCTCGCCGCGTCGACGCAGCAGCTCGGCTGGATCAAGGTCGGCACCCCGGTCGTGGTGACCCTCCCGGACCGCACGACCCGCAACGGCACGGTGACCGCGATCGGCGCCACCACGACGTCGACCACCGGTGGCGGTGCCGGCGGACCGGGTGAGCCGCAGAGCACGGCGGCGGTGACGGTGACCGTCGAGGGCGCGGTCACCGGGTTCGTCGACCAGGCCGGGGTCCAGGTCTGGGTGGTTCGCGCGACGCACGCCGACGTGCTCACCGTGCCGATCGCGGCGCTGAACTCGGTGTCCGACGGCAGATACGAGGTCATCGTCACCGACGGCACCGGCACCCGCCGGCTGCCGGTGCGGACCGGGTTGTTCGACGATCTCGCCGGCACCGCCGAGGTGAGCGGGGACGGTCTCACCGAGGGACTGAAGGTGCAGGTGCCACGTGAAGACGCATGAGGTGCCGCGCAGCAGGCTGCGCTGCGCGGACCTGCTGCCGACCGGTTCGCTCGGCCTGCGCTCCCGCAAGGTCCGGGCCCTGCTGTCGGGGCTGGGCATCGCGATCGGCATCGCGTCGATCGTGTCGGTGCTGGGCGTGACCACCTCGAGCCAGTCGGCGCTGCTGGCGCAGATCGACCAGCTCGGCACCAACCTGCTCACGGTCGCCAACGGCACACCCAGCGCGGGGGTCGAGCAGATCCTGCCGACGACGGCGACGCCGATGATCCGGCAGCTGCCGCACGTGCAGTCGGCGGCGCCGACGGCGAAGCTCGCGGGCGTCACCGTGTATCGCAACGATCACGTCGCCGCCGGTCGCACGGGTGGACGCTCGGTGCGGGCCGCGGACGCGTCGCTGCTCAGCACGCTGGACGGGGCGCTGCTCGCCGGGCGGTTCATCAGCGGCGACGAGTCGCCGGTCACGGTCCTGGGCTATTCGGCCGCCGCGACGCTCGGCATCACCGACGTCAGCGGCAACGACCGGGTGTGGCTCGGCGGGCACTGGTTCACCGTGGTCGGCATCCTCACACCGTTCGTGCTGGCGCCCGAGATCGACCAGTCGGTGATCGTGTCGTTCGACGCGGCGGCGCATCTGCTCGGCTACAACGGCCATCCCAGCCGGATCTACGTGCGCGCGGACACCGAGTTCGTCACCGGCGTCGCCGGGGTGCTCGCCGGCTCGGCGAACCCGGAGGACCCGTCCCGGGTCACCGTCAGCCGCCCGTCGGATGCCCTCACCGCCCAGCTGAAGGTCAAACAGGCCGGTGCCGGGCTGATCCTCGGGCTGGGGGCGATCGCGTTGCTGGTCGGCGCGATCGGGATCGCCAACGTGATGGTCATCGCGGTGCTGGAACGGCGGACCGAGATCGGTCTGCGCCGGGCGTTGGGCGCCACGCGCGGGCATGTCGCGGCACAGTTCCTGACCGAGTCGCTCATCCTGGCCACGCTCGGCGGTGTCGGCGGCGTCGTCATCGGTGCCGCCGTCACGCTCGGCATGTCCATCACCAAGGGCTGGGCGACGCTGATCCCGGCCGAGGCGCTGTGGGGCGGCCTGCTGGTCTCGGTTGCCGCCGGCGCGGTGGCGGGGCTCTATCCGGCGCTGCGGGCCGCGCAGCTGCCCCCGACAGATGCGCTCCGCACGGCCTGACGCCCCCGCCACCGTGCTCCGGGGCTGGCTTGAACGACGACACCGCGAGCCGGGCGCCGGCTCGCGGTGTCGTGCTGACCTGGGGTGCGTCAGGAGGTGCCGGTCGGCACGGCGACGCGCTGGCCGGCGGCGAGGCCCGGACCGCTCACCTCGACCAGACCGGCGACCTGGTCGAAGATGCCCACCTTGACGGTCACGTGGCGGGTCTGCGCGGCATCGCTCACCAGCACCTCGTACTCGACCTGGGACAGCGCCCGCAGCGCCGGAATGGGCACGACGAGCACGTTGCGGTGCGCCTCGACGGTGATGCCCACCTGGACCTGCGCGTCCTCCAGCGCGGTGCCGACGTCACCGGTCGGCGTGATGACGACGGTGGCCGTGGGCTGCCCGCCTCCCCCGCCGCCCTGGCTCTGGCCGCCGGGGCCGCTGCTCTCCTGCTGCCGGCTGACCGCGCCGACCACGGAGATGGTGCCGGGCCTGAGGGTGCCGTCCGGCAGTGTCACGACGACGGCGTCACCGACCTTGCAGCGGGCCAGGACGTCGGCGGACACCTGCACGGTGACGGCGCGCTGCGCACCGGTGCCACGCACGACGGCCGTCCCCGGCCCGACCGACACCCCGGCGCGCAGGTCGCTGCCGGCGATACGCACCGCACCGGCGACGAACAGGACCTGGCCGAGGGGCACGATGCCGGTCACCGGCAGGCCGGAACCCTGCTGCCAGCGGCGGACGGCCCGATAGGTGTCCGCTGAGAAGTGCTGGTCGACGGTGAAGCCGGTGCCGTATCCGAGAGCCTTGAGGTTGTCCTCGAGCTGCCGGACGTCGACGCCGTCGGTCATCCCGTCCTGGAACGCCCGCCATGGCGGGCGATCCCCGAACAGCAGGATGACCGGGTTGCCGTCGATCTCGTACGCCGGTTTGCCTCGGCCGACCACGTCGCCGGTGGCCGGCAGCCACGTCAGCAGGCCCGGGCCGGGCGCGATCACGGTGTAGGTGCCCGATCGGCCGAGCGTGCCACCGACGGTCTGGCGCCGTGCCACGTCGGTGGCGACCACCTCCGCGGTCGCGGCCGGAGTCCGCGGTGCCGCCTGCTGCCCGCCGCCCGGTGTCCGCTGATGGACCAGCACGGCGCCGGCGCCCGCGACTCCGGCCAGCGCGATCCCGGCCACCACGGCCGTGCGTTTGCGATTCACGTCATCCGCTCCTGCGCATCGATAGGACGCAAGTCCTGGTCTGACTCATAGGAACAGCCTGAACCGCCCGATCTGCGCCGCGCTTCCCCAAATATCGGCAGGCAGGGTGCCCCCTTTGGGGTCCTCGAAGACAGCCGGGCGCCCACCCCATTTTGGCGAAAGTCCGGACGTGTCAATTCTGGCGTGGCAGCGCCTTTGCGCCGATGCCCCTGCCCACCGGGCAGTGCCTCGAAGATGCGATCCGGCGGCGCCGCGTGACCACAACGACCAATACGCCCGCAGCGTTCACAACCGTGACCTGGGTCACCCGGTGAGGCATGGTGCGTAACACGTTCGCCTCGCCCACGTGACAGGAGCACAACCTTCATGTTGAAACGGAGCCTCGCGGTGGCGCTGCCGGCCGTGCTGCTGCTCGCCACCGGCTGCGCCAACCAGTCCGTCGGTGAATCCCCCGCACCGTCCGGTGCGGGCGCTGTGGCGTACCCGACCAAGACGCTGCAGATCATGGCGCCGGCCGGTGCCGGTGGCGGCTGGGACACCACGGCGCGTTCGATGCAGAAGACCTTGCAGGACGCCGGTCTGCTCAACGGCCAGTCGGCGGAGGTCCGCAACGTCACCGGCGCCGCCGGCACGATCGGCCTCGCCGAGCTCGTGACCAGTCACCAGAAGGACCCGCACCAGCTCATGGTCACCGGCCTGGTCATGGTCGGCGGCGTGGTCACCAACAAGTCGCCGGTCGACCTCAGCAAGACGACGCCGATCGCGACCCTCACCGCCGAGTCCGAGGTCATCGTCGTTCGCAGCGACTCGAAGTACACGACGCTCAAGCAGCTCGTCGACGACGTCAAGGCCAACCCGACCGCGGTCAAGTGGGGCGGCGGTTCGGCCGGCGGCACCGACCAGATCCTGGTCGGGCTGCTCGCCAAGACGGCCGGCGCCGACGCCAAGACGGTGGCCAAGCAGTACGTGGCGTACTCCGGCGGCGGCGAGACCAAGGCGGCGCTGCTGTCCGGTGACGTGAGCGTCGCGGTGTCCGGCACCAGCGAGTTCGCCGACCTGGTCCAGTCCGGCAAGCTCCGCGCACTCGCGGTGTCCAGCCCGAAAGGTGAGGACGCCGGGGCCGGCACACCCGCCCCGAGCATCAGGGAGTCCGGCTATGACCTGGACCTGCTCAACTGGCGTGGTGTGGTGGCACCGCCGGGGCTCAGCGCCGCAGACCGCGCCGCCGTGCTCAAGCTCGTCGACGACCTGCACAAGTCCACGCAGTGGAAGCAGGAGCTGACCGCCAAGAAGTGGCAGGACTTCTACAAGTCCGGTGACGAGGCCGCGGCCTTCTACCAGGCCGAGAGCACCCGCATCAAGACGGTCCTGACCGAGATCGGCCTGGGCTGAGCGCCCATGACCGAAGCAATGTCCCCGGACCCGGAGGCCACGCCCCCCGAGGCCTCCAGGGCGGTGCCGGAGGTGGCCCCCTCCACCTCCGGCACCACCAGCCCCGCAGCGCCCTCCGGCGCGCCGGCCGTCGGTGGCCTGCTGCTGACCGTCGGCGTCGCCCTGCTGTGGCAGGCAATCGCCGCCGGCGTCGACAGCGGCGTCACGCTCGGCGGCCCGACGCTCGCGCCGATCGTCGTGACCGGCCTGTGGGTCATGGTGGCGCTCTGGTATCTGCTCGACGCCGTACGCAAGCGCGCCACGGCCGCCGGAGCGCCGGCCACGGTCGCCTGGCGGACCCCGGTGTTCCTGCTTGCCGCGCTCATCGTGTACGCGATCGTGCTCAAGTACACGGTGGTGGGCTATGTGCTGTCGACCGCCGTGTTCGTGCTCGTCTCCGCCCGGCTGCTGAGCACCCGTCCGATCCGTGCCGTCATCGTGCGCGATCTGGTGACGGCGGTCGGGCTGTCGCTGGGCATCTACCTGGTCTTCACCCGGTTGCTCGGGATCGTCCTGCCCGCAGGGGTGTTGCCGCTGTGAACTCGATCATGGATCTGCTGTCCGGGTTCGAGACGGTCCTCAGCCCGCAGAACCTGCTGTACGCGGCGATCGGCGTCACGATCGGCACCCTTGTCGGCGTGCTGCCCGGCATCGGGCCGGCGCTGACCATCGCGCTGCTCCTGCCGGTCGCGCTGCGGCTCGACGACCCGACCGGCACGCTGATCATGTTCGCCGGGATCTACGCCGGCGCCATGTACGGCGGTTCGACGACCTCGATCCTGCTCAACACCCCCGGCGAATCCGCGTCGGTGGCGACGTCGATCGAGGGCTACCAGATGGCCCGGCGGGGTCGCGCCCGCTCGGCGCTCGCCACCGCCGCGATCGGGTCGTTCGTCGCCGGCACGATCTCCACGGTGCTGCTCGCGTTCGTCGCCGCGCCGATGGCGAGCCTCGCGGTGACGTTCCGCGCATCCGACTACTTCGCCCTCGCCGTCCTGGCGATGGTGACGGTCACCGCGATGGTCGGCGCGTCACTGGTCCGGGGGCTGATGTCCTTGACGTTCGGACTGTTCCTGGGCCTGATCGGGATCGACTCGCTCACCGGACAGGCCCGGTTCACGTTCGGGGTGCCGGAGCTGCTCGACGGCGTCGACATCGTCACCATCATCGTGGGGCTGTTCGCGATCGGTGAGACGCTCTACCTCGCGTCCCGGCTGAAGACGCTGCCGGACACGGTGGCGCCGCTGGAGCCGGCCGGGAAGGGCTTCGCCTGGCTCAGCCGGGAGGACTGGTCGCGTTCGTGGCGGCCGTGGCTGCGTGGCACCGCGCTCGGGTTCCCGTTCGGTGCGCTGCCGTCCGGTGGTGCCGAGATACCCACCTTCATGTCGTACACCTTGGAAAAACGCCGATCGAAGCGCCCTTCGGAATGGGGGCACGGCGCGATCGAGGGGGTCGCCGGGCCGGAGGCGGCGAACAACGCCTCGTTCTCCGGCGTCCTGGTGCCGCTGCTCACCCTGGGTATCCCGACCTCCGCCACGGCCGCGGTGATGCTGGCCGCGTTCGGCTACTTCGATCTGTCCCCTGGCCCGCAGTTGTTCGAGAAGTCCCCGACCCTCGTGTGGGGGCTGATCGCGTCGCTGTTCATCGGCAACGTCATGCTCCTGGCGTTGAACCTGCCGATGATCCGGATCTGGGTGAAGGTGCTGCAGATCCCCCGGCCGCTGCTGTACACCGGCATCCTGGTGTTCGCCACGCTCGGCGTGTATGCGGTGTCCGGCAGCGTCGTCGACGTCCTCATCGCGTTCGCGATCGGTGTCGTCGCCGTGTTCATGCGCCACTTCGAGTTCCCGATCGCCCCGGTGATCCTCGGCGTCATCCTCGGGCCGATGATGGAGATCCAGTTCCGCCGGACGCTGCTGCTGTCCGACAACGACCTCACCGTCTTCGTCCGGCGTCCGCTGACCCTGGTCCTGCTGCTGCTCGCGGTCGCCGCGCTCGGGCTGCCGCACCTGCCTCGGTTGGTCGCCCGCGTCCGCGGCCGGGGGGACGCCCGCCGCTTGGCGTTCGGCGACGAGGACTGACACCGGCACGGCTACGACGGGCGGCCACGCCAGACATACCGGTGCTCGGGGCGGCCCGCCCCGCCGTAGCGCAGCCGCACCTCGGCCTTGCCGGACTGGACGAGGTGCTCGAGGTAGCGGCGGGTGCTCACCCGGGACAGCCCGGCGAGAGCGGCGCACTCGGCCGCGGACAGGTCGGTGCCGCTGTCGCGCAGCACCGTGACCACCAGCTCCTCCGTCGCGGCGGCCAGCCCTTTCGGCAACGCCGCCGCGCGGTGCGCCGGGGCGCCGAACAGCCGGTCGACGTCGGCCTGCGCCGGCCGGCGTGCCTCGGTCAGCCGCTGGACCGCCTCGGCGTACCGCTCCAGTCGTTCGCGCAACGTGTCGAAGCTGAACGGCTTGATGACGTAGTGCACGACGCCGCCACGCAACGCGACCCGGATCGTGTCGGCGTCCTGGGCCGCGGTGATCGCCAGCACGTCCACGGTGCTGGCGGTCTGCCGCAACCGGTGCAGCACCTCCAGACCGGACAGGTCCGGCAGGTAGATGTCCAGCAGCACCAGGTCGGGGCGGAGCCGCTCGACCGCGTCGAGGGCGGCCGTGCCCGTGTGGACCGTGCCGACCACCGTGAACCCCGGCACCCGCTCCACGAAACTGTGATGGATGCGGGCCACCATGAAGTCGTCGTCGACCACCACGACCCGGATCATCCGACCTCCCGGTGACCGTCGACGGGCAGGCGCGCGGTGAACGTCGAACCCTCGACCGTGATCGTGCCGCCCCTGGCCGCACAGACCCGGCTGATCAGGGCGAGCCCAAGCCCCCGATGACCGTCGCCGCTCTTGGTGGTGAACCCACGACCGAAGACCTGATCGGCGTGTTCGCTGGCCACGCCGGCGCCCGAGTCGGCCACCGTCACGGCGATCTCGGCGCCGAGGTCCCGCACCGACACGCTGACCCAACCGCCGGCCTGGACCGCGTCGACGGCGTTGTCGACGAGGTTGCCGGTCACCGTGACCAGGTCCGCGGCGAGCCGTTCGGCGGCGGGCCGGGGCATCGCCGTGTCGTCGCTGATCCTCAGGTCGACGTGCTGCTCCGACGCCACGCTTGCCTTCGCGATGAGCAGCGCCGCCAGCGCCGGGTCCCCGATCCGCGACTGCACCTCGTGGTTCAACGCTTCCTGGGTCTGCCCGGCCTGGAGGATGAACGTGACCGCCTCGTCGTACTGGCCCAGCTGCACCAGCCCGGAGATGGTGTGCAGCCGGTTCGTGAACTCGTGTGCCTGCGCCCGCAACGTGTCGGCGGCACGGCGGCTCAGGTCGAGCTCCCGCTCCAGCGAGGTCAGCTCGGTCCGGTCGCGCAACGTGGTCACCGAGCCGGCCGCATGGCCCCGGACCAGCACCGGCATGCGGTTGAACACCAGCACCCGCGCGTCGTGCACCAGCACGTGGTCCGGTTCGTCGGAGCCGTCGGTGAGCAGCGCCACCACGTCCTCGGCCACGCTCAGCGCGCGCAGCGGCCGGCCGGTCACGTCACCGGAAAGCCCGAGCAGGCGCAGCGCCTCGTCGTTGGCGAGGGTCACCCGCCCGGCCGGGTCCAGGCCGATGAGGCCCTCCTTGATGCCGTGCAGCATCGCCTCACGGTGCTCGACCAGGCCGGCGATCTCGACCGGCTCCAGGCCGAGCGTCTGGCGCTTGATCCGCCGGGACAGCAGCATCGAACCGGCGATGCCCAGCACGGAGCCGAGCAGCAGGTAGGTCAGCAGGTCCGGGGTGGCGGTCGCGAGCAGTGCCGGCCACGACGGATACGTCTTGCCGACCACGACCACGCCGAGGACCTTGCCGTCCGCGGGGTCGAGCACCGGGGCGAGGGCGACCAGTGCCCGCCCGTCGTGCTCCACGACGCCGAGCCAGGCCCGTCCGTCCGCGCCCCCGCCGGCGCCGAGCCCGGCCGGCTGCCCCCGCCGCGGCCCGGTGAGCAGCACGCCGCGTGCGTCGGTCAGCTCGACGAACGACACCCCGGCCACGCTGCGGGCGGTCTCCGCGCCGGCGGCGAGGGACTCGTGCCAGATGGTGGCGCGCAGGCCGGCCCGGATGATGTCGGTGGCGGCGAGGTTCTCCGCGGTCGAGCGGAGTTTGGCGCCCTGCTCCCGGTGGAAGGCCGCGTCCGCCTCGGCCACGGACACTGCAGCGACGGCCCCGACCACGAGCAGCACGATGCCGAGCTGGAGCACGAGAAACTGCCGGGCCAGGGAGAACTGCCAGCGCACAGGTCTCCTCCTTGCTGCGACACCGCCGGGCGGGGCGGTTGTCTGGCCGTAGGCTACCCGCCCGCGGCTATGGTGGGCAGGGTGTACCGCCGGACGCTGCTCGCCGCTCCGCTGGCTGCCCTGCTGGCCGGCGGTTGCGCCGCGGACGACGACCCTGAGCTGCGGCTGATGGTGCCCAACGCACCGGGCAGCGGCTACGACATCACCGCCCGCACGATCGCGACGACGATGGACGTGGCGGCGGTCCGGCACGGCGTCGAAGTGTTCAACCTGCCCGGATCGGGCGGGATGGTCGGCCTGCAGCGGCTGGTGTACGAGCACGGCAACGGCTCACTGCTGATGCTCATGGGCCTCGGGCTGGTCGGCGCGCAGCACACCACCCCGATCCCGGTCACGCTGGACGCGGTCACGCCGATCGCCCGGCTGATCGAGGAGCCGGAGGTCGTCGTCGTCACCCGCGACGCGCCGCTGCGCTCGCTCGACGACATGGTCCACGCCTGGCGTGCCGACCCGGCGGCGCTGCTCGTGGGTGGTGGCTCCTCCCCCGGCGGGCCGGACCACCTCGCCACGATGCTCATCGCGAAGGCGGCGGGCGTCGCCCCGCTGACCGTCCGCTACGCCCAGCACGACGGCGGCGGCGTCCTGCTGGGCGCGGTGGTGTCCGAGCGGGTCGCGGTCGCGGTGTCGAGCCTCGGCGAGGTCGCCGGCCAGATCGCCTCGGGGCAGCTGCGGGTGCTCGCGACAACCGGCCGGGACCGGGCCGAGGGCGTCGACGCGCCCACGCTCCGGGAGGCCGGCCTGGACGTCGTGTTCGCGAACTGGCGTGGGCTGGTCGCCCCGCCCGGCCTCGACCCGGCGCACCTGACCGCCCATGGGACGGTGGTGGCGCGGCTGCGGGACTCCGAGACGTGGCAGCAGGCGATCGCCGGACACCGGTGGACCGACAGTTACCTCGCCGGCGAAGGCTTCGGCGCCTTCCTCCGCGAGCAGGACGTCAGGGTGACCCAGGTCCTCGGTGAGCTGGGCCTGGACACCTGAAACCCGTGTGCCCGCGTAAGGACTCGCCAGGAGCCGGCGGTTCCGAAGCACCGGGTGGTCCTGCCGGCACCGATCCGGACGACGCCAGGTCCGTCGAAGGCTGACCGGTGGAGTCCGGCGACGACCTGGTGGCGTCGACGCCTTCGGCGGCGGGGGTCTGGCTGAGCGGGATGGTGAACCACAGGGTGGTGCCGTGGCCGGGTGGGCTGGCGAGCCGGCTGCTGCCGCCCAGGGCGGTGACCCGGTCGCCGAGCCCGCGCAGGCCGGAGCTGCCGCTCGGGTCGGCGCCGCCGACGCCGTCGTCCTCGATGCGCAGCTGGAGGGTCTGTTCGTCGGCGGTGGCGTCGATGCGTACGCGCGAGGCGTGCGCGTGTTTGGCGGTGTTGGTGATCGCCTCGGCGACGACATGATATGCGCTGGTCTCGATGTTCGGTGGGAGCCGGGAGGGCAGGTCGATGTGCAGCTCGGTCGGCACCGGTGAACGGCGGGTCAGGGTCCTGAGGGCCGATTCGAGGCCGCGTTCGGTCAGGATCACCGGGTGGACGCCGTGCGAGAACTCCCGCAGGTCGTTGATGGCGGCGGCCAGTTCGTCGGTGATCTCGGCCAGTTCGTCGGCCAGCTCCGGCGGCGGCGCCGTGGCCAGTGCGTGGATCCGGCGCAGGTCCAGCAGGAGGCCCAGGAGCCGTTGCTGGGTGCCGTCGTGCAGGTCGCGTTCGAGCTTGCGGCGGGCCTGGTCGCTGGCCTCGACGATCCGGACGCTGGCGGCGCTCAGGTCGGCGCGGGCCTGCAGGTTGGCGACGGCCAGGCCGACGAGGTCGGTGAAGTCGGCGGTCCGGGCGGCGTCCTCCGGGCGCAGCTGCTCCTCGCTGGTCGCCATGACGACCAGTGCCCCCCACAGGTTGCCCTGCATCACGATGGGCGCGCCGACGGAGACCGTGATCCCGTATCGGGTCAGGAACGGGTCAGGCACGGTCGTGCCCTCGCCGACGCGGGTCCACCAGGGCTGCTGGCTGGCGTAGACGTGCATGGCAGCGCCGTCCGGTGGCAGTACCGTGCGGGTGCCGGCCACGAGGGGAACGGCGTGCGCGCTCCAGCCCCCGACGACGACCGCCTCCTTGTCCGGCTCGTAGCGCAACAGCATGGCGATGTCAGCGCGCAGGAGCTGCCCGACCTCCTCGGTGACCGCGCCGAACACCGTGTCCGGCGGCGACGCGCGGGCCACCAGTGTCGCGATCCGTCGCAGGGCGGTCTGTTCGGCCAAGATCCGCTGCAGGTCGTCGCGGTATGCCTCCAGCGACATGGCCATGGCGTTGAACGAGCGCTGCAGCACGCCGATCTCGTGCGGTCCGTTCTCGGGCATCCGGGTGGACACGGACCCGGCGGCCAGCCGATCAGCCATCCCGGCCGCCGCCACGACCGGCCGGACGATCCCACGGTTCATCAGCGCCGCGTACAGCGCCATGACCAGCACGGACCCGGCGAGCGTGACGCCCGCTACGCCCCACGCCCAGGCGGTGTCCGCGTCGGCGCTGGCCGCCTGCCCGGCCGCTTCGCTCATCTCTCTCGTGGTGAACTGGGCGAACTCCGCGTGGATCGCGTCGAGCCGCTGCTGGCTGTCGAGCAGCTGGGTGGCGTCGGGCACCAGGATCTGACCGCCGGCGCCGGACACCGTCGAGCTCGACATGTCGGCCACGTAGGTCGCGATCTGGTCGTTGAGATGCCGGACGCGTGCCTGCTGCTGGGCGTCCTCGGAGACGAGCGTCTCCAGTTGCACCGACTGCACCGGTATTGCCGCACGGGCCTGTCGCCACGCCGCCATGAACC
Organism: Dactylosporangium cerinum; assembly: GCF_042653625.1. Lineage (NCBI taxonomy): Bacteria > Bacillati > Actinomycetota > Actinomycetes > Micromonosporales > Micromonosporaceae > Dactylosporangium > Dactylosporangium cerinum. The sequence goes on from NZ_JBHSIU010000041.1 coordinate 758,196, forward strand.
GCGGGTCGTGGGTGATGACGAAGGCGCGTTCGGCGCTCTCCATCGACAGCACGGATGCCTGGAGCTGTCCGGCGCTGATGAGCGCGGCCTGCGAGCTGCGCGCGGACCGGACCTCCCGGTCCAGCCGTGCCACCGCCACCAGCATCGTCACCAGCGCCGTGCTCAAGGCCACCGCGCACACCAGGCACAGCACCATCACCCGACGGGTCAGCCCGGCGCCGAGGAGTGCCGACCGCGCTGGGTCGCGCCCGGAACTCCGGTTGCGCGCCTTCACACTGATCTCCGTTCAGCGCACCATCGCCGACGGGCGGCGGGACATGCACCCGCTGGACGAAGGTGACATCACAGCGGTTGATTTCACCTTTCGGTTCACACCAAGCGTACTACCGCAGAAACCGACCACTTTCCGCTTGGTATCGAGATGCATCATTGCGACTGGACAGGTGGCCCGGCCCGGGTCGCTCCCCCAGAACATGTGTTCCGGCAGTTGCGTACGGCGCGCACAATGCAACCGGAGCCGACCGTCGAGAGGACGTTCATCGTGGGCGTGCAGGACTACCTTCCAGCCATCGTGTTCGGCGCGGTCATCGGCATCGTCGCCCGGATCCTGCTGCCCGGACGGCAACCGATCGGGCTGATCCTGACGATCCTGATCGGCATGGGCGCCGCCGTGGCCGGCACGTGGGCCGCGGACCGGTGGGATCTGCACAGCGACAAGTCCATCACCGTCGCCGGCCACACCTACGACTGGCTGGTCCTGGGCATCCAGGTCGGCATCGCCGTCGTCGGTGTCGGCGTCGCCGCGCTCCTGGCCAGGGCGTTCTCCAGCGACGACGACTGAAGACGACGACTGAAGCTCACACGTGGCCGAGCGGGAAGTCGGCCTGCAGGTGGGTGCCCTGACCGGGCGGGCTCTCGAGGGTCAGGGTGCCGCCCATTGCCTCGACCCGGTCGGTCAGTCCGATGAGGCCTGTGCCGCGCTTCGGGTCCGCGCCACCGATGCCGTCGTCGCTCACCGTCAGGTGCAGGTAGCCACCCCGGACCTCCACGCAGACCTGCACGAGCGTGGACTCGGCGTACTTGGCGGCGTTCGTCAGCGCCTCCGCCACCACGTAGTAGGCGGCGACCTCGATCGGCTCCGGCTGCCGGCCGTCCAACCGGATGTCGAGCTCGACGCCGATGGCGGAGCGGCGGGCCAGCGCGCGCAACGCGGGCCGCAGGCCACCCTCGGTGAGAATCGCCGGGTGCACGCCGCGCGAGAGCTCCCGCACCTCCTCAACCGTGCCGTTCAACCCGGCCATGACGGCGGACAGCTGCTGCCGGAGCTCCGGCAGCTCCGGTGGCACGCTCGCCTCGGCCAGGCGGATGTCCAGTCCCAGCGAGATGAGCCGTTGCTGGACGCCGTCGTGCAGGTCGCGTTCGAGCTGCCGGCGGGTCAGGTCGGTGGCGAGCACGAGCCGCGCCCTCGACGCGACGAGGCCGGCGCTCTGCCCGAGCGTCACCGCCTGCCGGATGATCAGCAGCGCGATGACCACGACCTCGACGATGATCTCGACGTTGTCCATCGGGACGCCCCGGACCAGCTGCACGACCAGCAGCACCCCCGTGCCGGCGACCGGCACGTACGGCAGCAACAGGTGGCCCCAGCGGGTGCCCGGATGCACGGTCCAGCGCGGCGCCTCGCGGGTAGGCGTCAGCGCGGCGACCGCGATGAGCGCGTACCCGGCGATGAACCCGGCATTGGCCAGCGGGGGAATCCCCGGCGCGCCCGCGGACACCAGGTAGGCGAAGAGGCTGTCCGAGAATGACAGGCAGAGCAGTCCGGCGCCGAGGATGATCAGCAGCACCCGGTTCGCCGCCGACGCGGTCGCGGCGATGAGCAGGACGACGATGACGGTCAGCACCAGGTCGGTGACCGGGTAGGCGATCGCGACGGAGTAGGCAAGCGGGGTGGCCGCACCGGCCCGCACCACCGACCCGAGCGTGGTGGCCCAGCTGAGCACGAACAACGCGCCCACGACGACGAGCCCGTCGAGCACCGTCACCAGCTGCCCGGGACGGCGCCGATGCGCGCCGTGGGCGGGCCGGTCGGCGGCCAGGGCGATGATCGCCACGAGCGCGAACACCGGCATGGTCAGATAGGCGGCGTCCGCAAGCGACGGGGACGGCAGCGCGACGTCGCGGAACAGCTGGTACCACGACCAGAAAAACTGCCCGATCATCCAGCCGCCCGTCGCGGCGCCCATCCACAGCCGCCACCATCGCTGCGTGCCGGAATGCCGGAAGGCGGTGATCCAGCAGGCGAGGGTGGCCGCGAGCGCGGCGAGGAACTGCCCGGCGTCGTCGACGAACAGCGACCACCACGGGCTCAGCAGCCCCGAACTGGCCAGTCCGACGACAGCGCTCACCGACAGGGCAGCGATGACGAGCGGGGTCGATATGAGTCTGCACGACAAAAGGATCAATCCTGACCGGAGGAGATCAGAACGACGTACTGGCTACACGACGCACCCGTGTGTCCTTCCCCCGCGTGTGTCATTCCCCCGCGTCCCGACCCGAATCGTCACCTTGCGGCCCGTTCACCAGCCGCGTTCACCCCCGCATTCGCCCTCCACTGCCTCCTCCGGGGAGGCGTTCCTGGGCGCGCGCGGGCCGGCGGCGAAGGGGATGTCAGCCAGGATGGGCACGGACGACGGCGACCGGGCACGGCGCGTGATGCAGCACGGCCCGGCTCACGGACCCGAGCCGCAGCCCGGCGAAGCCGCCCCGGCCACGGGCCCCGACGACGAGCAGTTCGGCGCCGGCACCGGCCCGCGTCAGCACGCGAGCGGTCCCGCCCTCGACGACGTCGCGGCGGATCTCGACGTGCGGGGAGGGATCGCCCATCCCGGCGATCGCCTCGGCCAGCTGCCGTCGTGCGGCGTCGCGGAGGTTGTCGCGCTCGTACCGGTCCGGTGCGATGCCGTCTGCCTCGAGCGGGACCGGCACCTGGTACGCGTGCACGGCGGTCAGCCCGCATCGGCGCAGCGTGGCCTGCTCGACCGCGAACCCCAGCGCACGCTGCGCCGACGGTGACCCGTCGACGCCGACCACGACCCGGCTCTCGTTCGGCCCGGCGGGACCCGTCCGCGGCCGGACCACCACGACCGGGCAGGCGGCGTGATCGGCCAGCTGGGCGCCGGTCGACCCGACCAGCAGCCCGGTGAACCCGCCGCGGCCACGGCCACCGACCACCACCGCTGCGGCGTCCTGCGACGCCGTCAGCAGCGCCGGCACCGGCCGGCCGGCAACCAGTTCGGTGGTGACCGTCAGCTCAGCGCTGACATCCAGGGCCCGGACGGCGGCGTCGGCGAGCAGCCGCTCCGCGTGCACGCCGGCGCCGGTGCCGGCCGCGACGGGGAGGGCGAGGCCTGGTGGCGGGTAGCGCAGCTGGGGCCCGCCGCAGGCATGCAGGATCTGCAGCGGCACGCGTCGGCGAGCAGCGTCCGCGGCGGCCCATTGCACCGCGTGGTGGCTGTCGTCCGAGCCGTCGACGCCGACGACCACGCCCGTCGCTGTGCTGGTCATGCTGCCGGTCATGCCGTTGCTTCCCCCGCGCCCGTGGCGGCACCGGAGGCCGCTGGGGCCCGCTGCGGGTGGGCGACGAGCACCGGGCAGTCGGCGCGGTGCAGCAGGCGCAGTCCGACCGAGCCGAGCAGCAGCCCGGTGAACCCGCCATGGCCGCGGCTGCCGATCACGACGAGCCGCGCCCGCCGCGAACGGTCACCCAGCACGTCTGCGGCGTCGCCGGCGACGCCGTGGAACTCCCACGGGACCTGTGGGTGCCGCTGTGCCGCAGCTACCACGTGTTCGGTTGCCGCCTCCGCCAGGGCCCGGCGGGTCTCGGCCGTGTCGTACAGCACCGGTGGCAGGCCGACGGCCGGTGGCCCGATCGACGTCTCGATCGCCCGGACCGCGACCACCTCGCAGCCCCAGCGGGCGGCCTCGGCGAACGCCAGCTCCAGGGCGGCGTCGGCGGCCGGTGACTCGTCCACTCCGACGAGCACGCCGCCGGACGGGTCCGGCCTGCCACGCACGACCGCGACCGGGCAGGTGGCATGCATGGCCACCTGCTGGGCGACCGAGCCGAGCACCGCGCCGACCGCCTGGTGCCGGCCGCGGGTGCCGACCACCAGCAGCCCTGCATCATCCCCGGCCCGGACCAGGACCGCGGCGGGGTGCCCGCGCACCGCCGCCGCGCTGACGTCGAGGCCGGCCGCGGTCGCCTCGGCCTCGCGGGCGGCGTCGGCGGCGAGCATCGCGGCCAGCTGCTGCGCGGTCTCGGCCAGGTCGCCACGCGGCGCGAGGACCTCCGGCACCTGCCAGTGGTAGGCCAGCACGACCCGCAGCGCCGTCCCGCGCCGCTGGGCCGCCGCTGCGGCCCAGCGCAGCGCCTCCAGCGACGGCGTCCCGCCGTCGACGCCGACGACGACCTGACCGCTCGCCATCACACGCCCTCGCCGGAGCTTCGCCCCTCGGTGACGGTTACGGTATCGGCGGCCGGCCGGCGCGGGCTGCCTGGCGGCGCGGGCGTCTGCGCCACGCACAACCGCAGCACCAGCTGCGGTTGTCCGGGTGGCTGCAGCAGGCTGCGGACCAGCACCCGCGCGCCCGGAGTCTCGACGACGTCGGTCATGGGCGAGCCCGCCAGGCCCCGCGCGGTCGCCATCAACCACACCGCGCTGACCGCCTCACCGGAGACCAGCCAGTCCAGCGGCTCATCGCGGGCGGTGGCGACCACCAGGTAGACCGCGTCGGCGTCGTCGCCGGCACCGGGCGACAACGCGGCCTCGTCGCCGAGGCCGAAGTCACGCAACGGCACCGGCCGGTCGGCCGCCCCGGCCACCGTGCCGGGTGGAACCCCGTCCGGGGCGTCCGCGCCGCGGTGCGTCCACCGGTGCAGTTCCTCGGCGGCACGCGGATCATGCGCGCCGACCTTGTGCGCGCCCTGGGCGGCGTAGCCGAGGTATACGACGTCCTGCTGCTGCAACAGGTGCAGCCGCGCACCCTCTGCCTCAGCGGCCACCCGCAGCTGGTCAAGCACCTCGCCGGGGACCGGCATACCCTGGGCGAACAACCGCCGGTCGGTGTGCCGCAGCCGCATGCTGCGATATGCCGCGAGATTTTCCTGCGTCGCGGGCCGCGGCCGGCAGTCGCGGATCCGAGCCAGCAGCAATGGTCTGCCCGCGTCTGGCAGCCGGTCCACGGCCGGTTCGAAGCCGGCCGCGGCCAGCGCGACCCGGGCGTGATGCAGCGCCGCGCCGCAGCTGAGGGTCATCAGCCGCCCGTGCGGGTCGACTTCCGGCAGCCGCCGGTCGGCGTCGGCGTACAGGTCGAGCACATCGTCGTGCACCTGCCAGCGCCACGGCTGGGTGTTGAGGATCGACGGCGCCAGCCGCGCGTCCTGCGCCGCCTGGTGCAGCACCGTGATCATGTGTGGTCCTCCTGGGCTCAGCGCGACACGCGTGGCGAGTCCGGCGTCATGTGCCCTGCCCGCCCGGTCACGTCTCACGCACGGACCGGCCGGAAATCACCTTCACCTCCCGGCACCGCCATTGCCGCCCGCCGGAGGCACCACGGGGACACCGTCGCAACGGGGGGGTGCGGCGTCAGTCCGGGCCGGTGCCGCAGCACATCGTCATCTGGTCCGGGCGACGCGGATTCGTCCGCATTCGTCCCATGCTTCCGGAAGATTGGCGCGGCCTGGGCGGTGACATGGGGATACTTTCATGAAGGTCGACGCCGACGGCGGCAGCTCGAACGAACCGTTCGCGGTGGTGCACGAGACCCATTCGGCGGTGCTGTTCCTGGTCGGCGATCGGGCATACAAACTCAAGAAACCCGTGGACCTGGGCTTCCTCAACTTCACCAGTCGCGAACAGCGCCTGGCCGTGTGCCGGCGTGAAGTCGAACTCAACCGCCGGATCGCCGCCGATGTCTACCTGGGCGTCGCCGACGTGCACGGCCCCGACGGCGCGCCGTGCGAGCATCTCGTGGTCATGCGGCGGATGCCGGTGCACCTGCGCCTCGCCTCGCTCATCCGGGCCGGCGCATCCGTCGACGATGACGTGCGGCGGCTGGCCCGGCTGGTAGCCGCCTTCCACGCCGCCGGTCGCCACGGTCCGGACATCTCCGCGCAGGGCAGTGCGGAGGCGCTGCTCGGGCGTTGGACCGACAGCTTCCATCAGGTGCGCCCGTACCGGAAGTCCGTGCTGGACGACGAGGTCGCGGGCGAGATCGAGCAACGCACGGCCGACTTCGTCGCCGGCCGGCGCCGCCTGCTGGACGACCGTGTGAAGGCGGGGCGCATCGTCGACGGTCATGGGGACCTGCTTGCAGATGACATCTTCTGCCTCGACGACGGCCCACGGGTCCTGGACTGCATCGAGTTCGACGATCGGCTGCGGTGGCTCGACGGGCTCGACGACGCCGCGTTCCTCGCGATGGACCTGGAACGGCTGGGCGCCGCCACGCTCGGCGCGCGGTTCCTCGACTGGTACGCCGAGTTCGCCGCCGACCCCGCCCCTGCCTCGCTCCGCCACCACTACATCGCCTACCGGGCGTTCGTCCGGGCCAAGGTGGCCTGCCTCCGCCATACGCAAGGAGACCCTCAGGCCGCCGTCGACGTCGCGCAACACGCGGATCTGGCGCTCTCGCACCTGCGGACGGGCACCGTCAGCCTCGTCCTCGTCGGAGGCATGCCCGGCACCGGCAAGACCACCCTGGCCGGCCGGTTGGCCGACCACCTCGGCGCCGTGATGCTCAGCACCGACCGGGTCCGCAAGGAGCTCGCCGGCCTGTCACCCGAGACCTCGGCCGCCGCACCGTACGAGACGGGCATCTATACCCCAGCCTGGACGCAACGGACCTACACGCAGCTGCTGTCCCGGGCCGGGGCCCTGCTCGAACGCGGCGAGTCCGTCATCCTGGACGCGTCGTGGGCCGACGCGGCACACCGTGCCGCGGCCGCAGACATCGCCGCGTGCAGCCGCAGCGCATGCATCCAGCTGCGCTGCGACGCCGCGCCGGAGGTCACCACCGCCCGGTTGCGCCGGCGGACGCACACCATCTCCGACGCCGACGAACACATCGCCGCCGCCGTCGGTGCGCACCACGACCCCTGGCCTCAGGCAGCAACGATCCGGACGGACGAGATACCCGATCAGTCGCTGGAGCGGGCCGTCCGCTTGACCCTGCCGGCAGGCGTCCTCACCAGCGATGACGGAGCCGGCCCGACGCCGGTTGCACCGTGGGACGGGTTGTCGGGCGCCGCACGTCCTTCGGACTCCCGGTAGCCGTCCCGCGGCGGGTCACGCAGGGCCGTCCAAGGTGCTCGGCGCTCGTCGTTTCGGCACCACCGGCCGGGAGGTCACTTGACGTGGCTGGACGCTGATGGCGTCGGTCGGCGGTGCGGGTGCCGGCTCGACCGGACCCTGCACTGCGGCTGTGCCCGCTGTGATCCGGTGTGTTGCCAGGGCGATCGCGAGCGGGACCGTCGTCAGGAGCGGCACCGTGAAGCGCAGGTCGATGACGGACAGGGTGACTCCCAGCAGCAGCATCGACAGGCTCATCCCGGCCAGCAGCGCGCTGTCGGCCGCCTCCCGGCCGCCGAGCCGTCGCCTGGTCTTCCTCCGTGACCACGCTGCCGCGCACAACGCCAACACGGCGCCGATCAGCAGCACTGACGGCGGTGTCACGAAGGTCTGCCCGTAGGCCCACAGCAGACTGTTCAACGGCGTGGCGGTCAGCGCGGCCTTGCCCGAGCCGGCCGGCTCGAAGCCGGTCACCATGAGCGTCGCCGTGCAGTTGCTGACCTGGTTGCCGGAGCGTCCACCGGACGGCATCGTCCACAGGTCGGTGGTGCAGGCGATCCGTTCCGGCGCGGGCCAGCCGGGTTGCACCAGATGCCAGGTGTCGGTGGCGATCGTGGTCAGGAAGTCGCCGGGCTGGCCGGTGATCGCTTTGCGGGCGAACCCTGCGAACAGGCCGTCGTTCGCAGGGCCCGGGTACTGCTGGCCGATGCGGTTGCGGTCCAGTCCCCAGAGGTACACATCGCTGACCTCACGCTGGCCCAGGGGTTCCGGGGGGCAGATCTGGCGTTCCCGTGGGGTGAAGTCGGTGCGTGAGCAGTCCACGAACGTGGTCGTGCGCTGCCACAGGTACCGGCCGGAGTAGGCGTTCAACGCATAGGCGTCGTAGTGCCGGTGGAACCACACCATGTAGCCGCCGATCGGGATGGCCAGCGCGACGGTGAACACCGCGATGTGCCGCCATCCGATCCGGCGCACGATCAGGTAGAGCACGCACAGCACGGCCAGCGGTTGACCCACCGTCCGGGTGAGCGCAGCCAGTGCGATGGCCGCACCGCTGAGGCCCGTCAGCCACAGCGGCGGCTGCTGCCTCCACATCAGGAGCGCGACGCCGGCGAGCAGGAGCGATGTGAACAGCGTCTCGGACAGCACGTAGTGCTCGAGTTGGATCTGCCGCGCGTCGAGCAGCACCGGCACCGCCGCGAGATTCGCCCACCGGCGACGCACGCCCCGCCGCACGAGCAGGAGGTAGATCACGACACCCATGGACAGGCCCATGAGGTGCTGCGCCGTGGAGACCGAAACGATGCGCCCGGTGACGGCGTCGAGCACCTTGAGCATCGCGGAGTACCCGAACGGCCAGATCGGGCTCGGCGTGTTGGAACCCGCCGCGTCCAGGTAGGCCCGGGTGTCGTAGAAGTAGCCGAACGCCGGGTAGTAGGCGAGCATCATGCCGACCCGGATCAGCGCACCGATCGCGACGAGGCCGATGATCACCCGGTGCTGCCGAAGCTGCAGGCGATGCACTCCGGGCCATTTCATTGACATCACGGGCTCAGACCTCGGAGTTTTCGGACGCCTCGACGGTCGGGCGTTGGGACGGAATGTCGGCGGGGGTCGCGGTTGCCGGGTCGGCCCTGGCGAGGTGTGGCGTTGCCGCACCGCGGACGAACGGACGCAGCGACAGCAGGCTGGCGAACAGCCCGGAGAAGATCAGGATCACGCCCAACGCGATCGCGGTCGCTGACGGCACGACCGTCCGCAGGTTCTCCCGGGGGTTCAGCGCGCTGAAGCCGGCGTGGCCCCAGTCGGTGACCGCGATGACGGTGTTGGCCAGGCCGAGCAGACCGATCAGCAGTCCCGCGGTGACGCACCGCTCGAAGCTCAGCCATCGGGTCCACCGCGCATGTTTGTCCTCCCGGGTGATGCCTTCCTGCACCCCGTACAGCCGCGCGAACCCACCGAAGATCAGCAGCTGTGCGCCGACCAGCACGGCCAGGCAGGAGTAGACGAGGGCGCCGACGTCGAGCGAGACGCCGAACGCGTGCCGCTCGCCGGGGATCAGGCAGGCGGTGCCGAGGAGACCGGCGAGCGTGACGAGCAGGCCGGGAACGAGCAGGGTGGGCTTGGGCGCGAAGACGAGCAGGAAACGCAGATGGCGCCATCCATCACGCCAGGTCCGCAGGTGCGGTGGACGGCTGCGACCGTCGGGCCGCAGCGTGGTGGGGACCTCGCTGATCGAGTACTTCGCCAGCGCGGCTCGGATGACGAGTTCGCTGGCGAACTCCATCCCGGTCATGCACAGCCCGAGCGCGCGGATCCGGTCGCGGTTGAACCCACGCAGACCACAGTGGAAGTCGCCGACGCCGGACAGCGCGAACAGCAGCCGGCCGAGCCAGGACAGGACCGGGTTGCCGAGATACCGGTGCAGCGCAGGCATCGCGCCCGGTGTGATGCCGCCCTTGAAGCGGTTGCCCATCACGACGTCCGTGCCGGTGCGCAGTTCGGCGATGAACGGGCCGAGGTTGCCCAGGTCGTAGGAATCGTCGGCGTCACACATGACGACGTATCGGCCCTGCGCCGCCTCGATCCCGTTGATGAGGGCCCCGCCGTAACCGCGGATGGCGGCGTGGACCACTTTCGCGCCGGCGGCAGCGGCGAGGGCCGGCGAGCCGTCGGTCGAGCCGTTGTCGGAGACGAGCACCTCGCCGGCGACACCGAGTTCGGCGAGGCCGGCAAGCGCCTTGCGGACGCAGATCTCGATGGTCTCGGCCTCGTTGAGGCAGGGCAGCACCACACTGACCTCGACCGGGGCAGCACTGTGCGGCATGGGACGACGTTCCGTCTCCGACGCACCGGTGACCGCCACCACCCAGGTCATCGGCCGGCCTCCTCGTGGGCACCGATCCGATAGGCGTTCGCCATGACCGTCAGCGTGATCGTGCTGGCGGTGATGGTGGGGAAGACGGTGGAGTCGACCAGGTGCACCCGCTCGAATCCGGCGGGACGCCCCAGCGGGTCGGTTTCGAAGTCGCCGGGCTTGCGACGCATCGGCAGCGTGCCGCCGCAGTGGAAGCCGCGACCGGGCTCGCCGAGCTTCATCGTCGGGCCCAACGGCACCGCCCGGAGCAACGAGCGGTGGCGATGCAGCTTCGCGATGAGCTTCTTGAGCACCGGACGGGTCTGCGGTCCGCGCCGGCCGTGCAGGTCGAGGGTCCCGTCCCGGTGCAGCGTCAGGCCTATCTCACCGGAGAGGTCCGAGTGCAGGTATCCCTGAATCAGCAGCATCCGCTGCAGCAGTGCCGCCGAGACCGAGCGGAAGGCCGGGTATGCGGCGCCGAGGGCCGCGGCGATGGCGCGCCGGTAGAGTTCGTTATAGGTGTAGATCTGTAGATGGATGCTGTTGGCTGAGAGCTGTGGATCGAACACCTCCAGGAACACCTGCGACAGCGTGTGCAGCCCTTCGTCGGACACGCCCCGAACACCCGAGTAGCGCAGCATCGGCAGCAGGAAGTACTGACTGTCGCGCATGACCACCTCGTGGCCGTAGGCGCCGATCGACTCCAGGTACAGCTTGGTGGAGCACAGCACACCGCCGGCGACGTAGAGCCGTGTGGCGACGTGGAGGGTCTTCTCGCCGGTGACCCGGTCGCGGCCTTCGATGTGCACTTCGCCGCCACGCTCCGCGAACCTGGTGACCAGCACCCCAGGGACGTAGGTCACCTTCCCCTGTGCGACGAGCTCCCGCAGCGTGGTGGCCGGGTTGTAGATCAGCCCGTACGGGCAGCCGAACATGCACAAGCCGCACCGCTCGCACGGATGCCCACCGGCGTTGCGGCGGGCCACCGCCAGACGTGCCCGGCCGAACACGAACCCTTGAGCCCGCAGCGGCTGCTGGTTTCGGCGCAGGTCACGCAGCAACGCCTCGGCCTGCCGGCTTGCCGGCAGCGACTCCAACCGGTCGGTGTACGTCGGAAACCGCTCGGCGAGGTCGTCGGCCGCGCCGGACAGGCCGACGAACGACAGCACCTGCGCGAAGTGTGGTCCCAGCTCGCCGGGTCCGATCGGCCATTCGTTCAGCTCGTCCGGCAGGCACGGCAGTGCGGCGGCGCCCCAGACGTTGCCGAGTCCACCCTGACCGAACGACGGGACCACGCCGACGTCCGTCGCGCGGCGCGGCAGGTGCCGCTCAGCGTCCCGGTACGGAAAGTCGGAACCGAAGCTGACCTTCAGCGGCACACCGCTGATGCCTGCGCTCATGTTCTCCTGAACGCTCGCCAGATCCTCATCGGCCCACTGCACCGGTCGCTGTCCGGCCATCCGTCCGACGGTCAACGCCCTCGTGGGTTCCAGGGTGAGGCCCACGTCGAGGATGGTGACGTGCAGTCCTTGCCGGGTCAGTGCGACCGCTGCGGCGATACCGGCCGGACCGGAGCCGATGACGCAGATCATGGCTGGGTCGCGCAGCGGCTCGACCGAGTTGTGTGGACCGGATCTCCGGGTGGTGCACTGCTCAAGGTTCATTCCGTTCATGCACAGCAGCCATCGCGGACCGGGACCGGGAGGATCCCGCTCGTCCGTTGGGTGGTCCGGCCCTACGCGGCGGCTGACACCACCATCGGAGCCACTCTCGCGAGCGCGATGTCCCTCGTCGACCCGCTTCCTGCGTGCATTCCACCACCGTGCGTGGCCCGGCCGCTCAGGTCGGCGGAAGGTAACCCGGTCCGCGCCGCCACATCACCTCCGCCGATTGCCTGGGACCCTTACCAGCGCAGGAATGACACCCGATGCAGCTCACCCTCGCGCTCAATCGGTCCAGTACAGCGGCGACCGGCCGACCGGTTCAGCAGATCTTGCGGACGCCGGCGGCGTGGCGCCGGCACTGCCGGGATTGCCGGGCTGGTGCTGCACCCTGTCCACGAGCGTCTGGACCGCCGTGATGAGGTCCTCCATCCGCTCGTCCAGGCTGTGCGTCCGCGCGTCACGACCGCTGCCGTCCCCAGCCGTCGCGGAGCCGTCACTGTCGACCAGGCCTCGCAGCGCATCTGGTAGCTGTGTGAGTGCCCCGTCAAGCTGCCCGGGCGCGAGCTGTCTGCGCAGCGCGCGGGTCACCCGGGGCGCCACGTCGGCCACCTCGACCGCTGAGATGCCGGCCTCATGAGCGAAGCGGCGCAGGTACTCCTCAGCGCCGAACTTGACCGGCACCCGAGCCGGACGCCAGCCCTCGAAGTACACCCCGCGGAGCAGCTCCGGCAGACCGGCGGCGAAGTCGGCCGACCCGTCGACCGGGAGCCGGTCGCGAAGGCTGTGCAGCCACGCGCGGAGGATGCGATAGGCAACGTGGGTGTCGGACGTGCCGAGTTCGGCGGCAACCGCGCCGAGCCAGGTATGGGAGGTACGGGTAGCGTGGTCGAACACGTCGCGGTTCGTTGAGGTCATGATCCACCACCCTCAGTATCACGAGGGAACGCTCCGACGGGCGGCAGGGCATTCCCATCTGACAGTTCCCGGACTGCTGCGGTCGCGTCCGGAATCCCGCTCCTTGTCGGCTGCCAGGACATCGGTCGCGTCCAAGACTGCATTGACCTGACATGTCCGCCGTCACCCACAGGACGTGGTCGGCGCACGCAACTGCGCCAATTCGATCGCGCGGGCGACGTCATCGGCAGACAGCACACCGACGAGTCTGCCGCCGTCGACGACGACCGCTCTGTCGTCCGGTGCCGGCAGTGCGACGCTCGCGACGGCCTGCGCCGCGTCGACGAGTGTGGCGGGTCGGGCGATCTGCCGAAGCGTCGTCGCGGAGCGGGCCGGCGCGGGAACCTGGACGAGTGCGGCGAGCTGCACCGTCCCGGTGGGCCGGCCCGCATCGTCGCAGAGCGGAAACACCCGCTGGCGGGAACCGGCGGCGGCGAGGACGAAGCTCTCGATGCTCTGGTCGGGTGCGCCACACACCGGGGCGGCCTGCATCACGTCTCGGACCGGCAGGCCGGCCAGGATCGCGCGGGTGCGCACCCCCGCACCCTCCGCGCTCGCCGCAGCGAGCACGAACCAGCCGAGGATCCCCAGCCAGATGCCGTTCAACGCACGGAAAACCAGGAACTCGGACAACCCGACGAGGAGCATCGTCACGCCCAGCGCGTGACCGATCCGGGTGGCGGTCAGCGCGGCGCGGATGCGGTCACCGCGCCACCACCACAGCGCGGCACGCAACATCCGCCCGCCGTCGAGCGGAGCGCCCGGCAGCAGGTTGAACGCGGCGAGGACGACATTGATCGTCGCCAGCCAGCCTGCTGCGGCGACAACGGCGGACGGCCCGCCCAGCAGGGACAGCAGCAGCGCGGCGGACCCGAACCCGGCGCCGGCCGCAAGGCTCGTCAGCGGGCCGGCAACGGCCACCAAGAGGTCGGCCCGGGCGCTGGGCGGTTCGTCGCGGAACTCCGCCACGCCGCCGAGCAGCCACAGCGTCAACCGTTCGACCCGGATGCCGAAGTGCCGGGCAACCAGGGCGTGGGCGAGCTCGTGGGCGAACAGCGACAGCAGGAACAGCGCGGCGCTGCCGATCGCCAGCAGCCACGCGACGGTCCACGGAAGGTCCGGCACGCTGGCCGGCAGGACACCGACCGCGAGGCGATCCGCCAGCAGGAACATGACCACCAGCACCGACCAGTGCACACCGACCGGGATCCCGGCAATGCGACCGAACCGCAGCGTCTGTTTCATGGCTCACCTCGGAGCACGCTCACGAACGGCCCCGACCAAGGATCTCTCGGACCGGCCGTCCTCCGGCAAGGCGTACCCGCATCGGCACCGGGTAGTTCGCCGGGACACGGGAATCCGGGGCAGTACGGGTCCGGGCAGTACAGGGGGTCCACGGTGAACAGCGATCCGGCGATCGTGGTGGGTGTGGACGGCTCACCAGCGAGTCTCGAGGCTGTGGCGTGGGCGGCCGGCGACGCTGTGGCGCACCGGTGCCGGCTGGATATCGTGCACGCCTTCGTCTGGCCGGCCATGTACGGCCCGGTGCCGTCGCCGTTCGACGAGGGCGTGCGCGAGGCGGCCGCGCAGACACTCACCGTGGCCGCCGACCACGCCCGAGCGGTCGCGCCGGGGCTCGAGGTGCGCACGCACCTCCAGCTGCACGAGCCGGCGGAGGCGCTCATCGCAGCCTCCCGGCACGCCGCCACGGTCGTCGTCGGCCATCGCGGCCATGGCGGCTTCACCAGCCTGCTGCTCGGCTCGGTCGGTGCCGCGCTCGCTGCCCACGCGGCGTGCCCGGTCGTCATCGTCCGGCGCGAGGACCGGCCGGCCGGCGCGGAGGAGGGTCGGGTCGTGGTCGGTGTCGACGGATCCCACGACGCTGAGGCGGCCCTGCAGTTCGCGTTCGAGCAGGCGACGTATCGCGGCGCCGGGCTGACCGCGGCCCACGTCTATCAGTGGCCGGTGTCCACCGGGCCGGGCGACATGCTGCCGCTGGTCTACGACCTCGACGACCTGCGGGAGGACGAGCAGCGGGCGCTGTCCGAGTCGATGGCCGGGTGGGCCGGGAAGTACCCGGACGTCGACATGCGGCACACGCTCATCCGTGGCCGGCCCGCCGCGGTCCTGACGGAGGTGTCCGCGGGTGCGGAGCTGCTCGTCGTCGGCTCCCGCGGCCGTGGCGGGTTCGCCGGTCTGCTGCTGGGGTCGGTGAGCCAGGCGGCCATCCGCCACTCCGCCTGCCCGGTGGCCGTGGTCCGATAGCGAGCCCGATCTCGGTGGCCGGCCTGCCGGCGGCGTTCAGCCGGACGGCGCCGTCACCCGCACCGCGGTGACACCGGCGGTGGTGCGCACCAGCGCCTCGGCGACCGCGCGTTCGATGTCTTCGTCGAACCGGCCGTCGATGGTCGCGACCGTGTCGTGGACGTGGACCGGCCAGCGGTGCTGCCCGTCGGCGTAGACGTCGAGCCGGTGCTGCGCCTCGCGCTGCGCGGCGTCGTCGGTGGGCAGCATCGTCCGCAGCACGTCGCAGCGGCTGACGACACCGACGACCCGTTCCTCGACGACGACCGGCACGGTGTGCGCGTCGTGCTTGACCATGGCCGCGGCCAGGTCGGCGACGTCAGCGTCCGGCCAGGCCATCACCGGCCGGGCCGACATCACCTCACGGATCTGGCGCGCGCCGAGGTCGCCCGCAGTGGCACCGCCCGCCTGCCGTCGCAGCAGGTCTCCCTCGGTGACCATGCCGACGAGGACGCCGCGCTCGTCGGTGACCGGGACGGCGGTGATCGACTGCCGTTCGAGCAGTTCCACCACCGCCGCGACCGGCCCGTCGGCGTGCACCGTGTATGCCGGGGTGCTCATGATGTCCTTGGCGTGCATCATGCCTCCTCAGGGTCGTCCGGCCAGGCAATGCTCATTGATCCCGCGGGTCTGGCTTCTCCCCTCCACTGTCCACGCACTGGCGGTGGTCGTGCAGGGTCTTTGGTCCCGCTCGGCTGGATCACGGCCCGCGCTTCGGCGGCGACCTGCTCGGCCACCAGGTCGGCGGCGGCGGCGACCTCGGGCGACAGGTGGGCGCCGAACCCGGTGTCGGACGCTTCGACGGCGTACACGACCAGCTGTTCGGGGAGCCGGCCCAGGACGGCGCCCAGGGTGATCGCTTCGCCCGGGTCGGTGGCGTGGGTGCTCGCGGCCGTCCGGCTGCCGGTCTGCGGCCACGGGGTCACCAGCCGGTGGATGCGGCCCGGATGTGGCGGATCCGCGTGGATGGCGTCGATGAGGATGGCGAGGCGGCGCCGTTGCCACAGCAGGATGAGCGCACCCGTTTCGCCGTCGCTTTCGGCGAGTGTCACCCCGGGGAGGCCGGCGGCGCGCAGCCGGTGAATGACGGCGGGGCCGATACCGTCGTCGCGCCGGTACGGGTTGCCGACGCCGATGATCACCACGTCGGGTCTCATCGGCGCTGCACCGTGAGGTCCAGGAAGTGGGTGGCGCATGAGATGCACGGGTCGTAGTTGCGGATGGCCTGTTCGCAGGCGGCGGTGAGCCGTGCGTCGTCCAGGTCGAGGCGGTCCTGGACGAGGCGGCGCAGGTCGTCCTCGATCGCCGGCTGGTTCTGCGAGGTCGGCGGGACGATCCTGGCGGTGCGGATGGTCCCGTCCGGGTCGAGTTCGTAGCGGTGGAACAGCACGCCGCGGGGTGCCTCGGTGGCGCCGTAGCCGCTCGCCGCGCGCGCCGGCACCGGCACGTGGCCCGGCGCGGGTGGTTCGTAGGCGTCGATGATGCGCAGGGCCTCGTCGACGGCGTAGACGAGTTCGACCGCGCGGACGACGATGCTGCGGAACGGGTTGTCGCACCGCCCGTGCAGGCCGGCCGCGCCGGCGGCGGCCCGGGCGACCGGTGACAGTGCCGCGTGGTTGAGCGCGTACCGGGCGAGCGGCCCGGTCAGGTGCCGGCCGGCGCCGGTCAGCGCCGCCTGCAGGGCGGTGGAGTGCGGTGTCTGCGTTTCCACGATGTGGGTCTCGAAGTCGCGGACCGGGAACGCCAGGCCGGTCGACGTCCGGGGCTCGCCGCGGTCGATCGGGTAGCGGTGCGGGTCGGTGAGGGCGAGCAGGGTGTGGCCGATGGTGAAGTCGGGGAAGTCGAAGCCGGCGACCCATTCGACGGTGGCGACGGCGTGCTCGAGCGCGGGGCGCAGCGTGTCGCGGGCCAGGGCCTGCAGGGCGGCAGGCTCGGGCGGGCGGTGGAAGCCACCGACGCGGACGTTGACGGGGTGGATGGCGCGGCCACCGACGAGTTCGAGGATGGCGTTGCCGGCCTGCTTCAAGGCCAGGCCCCGGTCGACGGCGGTGCGGTGGTCGCGGGCCATCTCGACCACGCCGGGGTAGCCGAGGAAGTCCGGTGCGTGCAGCAGGTACACGTGCAGGGCGTGGCTGGCGATCCATTCGCCGCAGTACAGCAACCGCCGCAGTTCGCCGATCGCCGCGCCGACGTCGACGCCGCAGGCGTCCTCGATCGCCGCGCAGGCGCTCATCTGGTACGCGACGGGACAGATGCCGCAGATGCGGGCGGTGATGTCGGGTGGTTCGGTGTGGCCGCGGCCGGCGAGGAACGCCTCGAAGAACCGGGGTGGCTCGTAGATGCGCAGCTGCACGTCGGTGACCGTGGCGCCGTCGATGCGCACGTGCAGCGCCCCTTCGCCCTCCACCCGGGCGAGCGCCGAAACGTGCAGCGCGCGGTCGTTGCGGTGGCTCACGGTTGCTGCCCCTGTTCGGCGGCGGCCTGGAACTCCGGGCGGGCGACGTGATACGTGCGGAAGACCCGGCCGACGTCCTGCGGCGACATGCCGTGGGCGCGGAGCGACCCCACGAGGGCGTCGGTGTTCGGCCCGGCCATCGGGCCGAAGCAGCCGTAGCAGCCGCGGCCGTAGGCGGGACAGATGGCGCCGCACCCGGCCCTGGTCACCGGTCCCAGGCAGGGGACACCGTCGGCGACGGTGATGCAGGTGGTGCCGCGGACCTTGCACTCCTGGCAGACGCTGTGCACCGGCAGGCCGGGACGCCGCCCGGCGAGGACGGCGGTCAGCAGGTCGATGAGCTGCCGGCGGTCGATCGGGCAGCCGGGCAGTTCCAGGTCGACGCGGACGTGCGCCGAGATCGGGGTGGACCGGGCGAGGGTGTCGATGTATTCCGGATGGGCGTAGACGACCGATTGGAACGCCTCCACATCGGCGAAGTTGCGCAGTGCCTGGACACCGCCGGCGTTGGCGCAGGCCCCGATCGTGACGAGCATCCGCGACTGCTGCCGGACGTGCTGGATGCGGGCCACGTCGGCGTCGGTCGTGACGGACCCTTCCACCAGCGACACGTCGTAGGGGCCCGGCGCGTCGGCGCTGGACGCCTCCAGGAAGTGCTCGATGTCGAACCGCCCGGCCAGCGGCAGCAGTTCGTCCTCACAGTCCAGGAGCGTGAGCTGGCAGCCGTCGCAGGAGGCGAACTTCCACACCGCCAGTTTCGGTTTGTCCATCACAGCCCCACGATCGCCGGGTCTTTGCCCATCACAGCTCCCTGACCGCCAGCAGCGGCAGCGCGTGGTCGCAGCGGGCCACCGGTCCGTCCCGGCACAGCAGCAGCGGGCCGAGCTGGCAGTGCCCGCAGTGCCCGATTCCACAGTGCATGTTGCGTTCCAGCGACAGCCACACCCGATCCGGGGCAACGCCGCGCCGCAGCAGGTCGCGGGCGGCGAACCGCATCATCACTTCCGGCCCGCACAGGTAACCCACGGCCCGGACCGGGTCGGTGGGCAGGTCGTCGGTGTGCAGGTCGTCATAGAGTCCGGTGACCACGCCGACCCGGCCGGTCCAGTCGGCGCCCGCGCGGTCGACGGTGGCCAGCACGTCGATGCCGGCGGCGCGCCAGGTGTCGTACTCGTCCGGGTAGAGCAGCCCGTCGGGGGTCCGGGCGCCGATGAGCACCGCGACCCGCCGGTAGCGTCCGCGATCGGCGGCGACGTGACGGATCAATGGCCGCAGCGGTGCCAGGCCCAGTCCACCGGCCACCACGACGACGTCGGCGGCCGCTGCCGGCAGCGGCCAGCCCTGCCCGAACGGGCCGCGCACGCCGAGCATCCAGCCCGGTTGCAGGGCGTGCAGCGCGCCGCTGGTCGCGCCGACGGCCCGCACCGTGTGCAGCAGTCCGCCCGTGCCGTACCGGCCGGAGACGGAGATCGGCACTTCACCGACGCCGAACGCGTACAGCATCGCGAACTGGCCGGGCTGGAACACCGGCAGCGGCAGGTCGACGGGTTCCAGCGCGAGGGTGACGGTGTCGGCGGACTCCACGACGCGGTCCGTGACCCGGTAGCGGGCCGGGGTCATGCTCGTCATGCCGGCTCGCGGTACAGGTCCAGCAGCCGCACCCGGGTGGTCTGCAGCCGCTCCACGACGACGGCCGTGAAACGGCTGGTCAGCTCGTAGCCGAAGGCCGGGTCGGCGGCGCAGAGGCCGCGCACGCCGGGCCCGTCCAGGGCGATGGCCTGGACCGGGCCGAGGGTGACCGCGCCGAAATGCCACCGGTACGGGGGGAACAGCCAGGACCAGCCGAGGACCGAGCCGGGGCCGAGCGTCTCGACGATGACGTCACCGCGCCCGGGCAGCCGGGTGTCGAGGTTGACGTAGCCGTCGCGGATGAGCCACCAGCGTTCGGCCTGGCCGTGCTCCTCGAAGATCCTGGTGCCCGCCTCGAACGGGGCACGGCTCGCCCAGTGCGACAACCGTTCCACGTACGGCGCCGGCAGACCCGCCAGGAACGGGTGCGCCACCATCAGGTCGTAGATGCTGCTCATGGTGGTCCTTCCAGGTCGGTTGCCGGGTGGGTGTGCAGGGCCTGCAGTTCGGCGGTGACGTCGATGCCGACCGGGCACCAGGCGATGCAGCGGCCGCAGCCGACGCAGCCGGATTCGCCGAACTGGTCGTGCCAGGTGCCGAACTTGTGGGTGATCCACTGCCGGTAGCGGGCGTCGCGGGAGCGGCGGACCGGCCCGCCGTGCAGGTAGCTGAAGTCCAGGTCGAAGCACGATTCCCAGGTCTGCCACCGCTCGGCGTGGTCTCCGGTCAGGTCGGTGGTGTCACTGACCGAGGTGCAGAAGCAGGTCGGGCACACCATGGTGCAGTTGCCGCAGGCCAGGCACCGGTCGGCGACGTCGCCCCACTGCCGGTCCTCGCGGTGCGCGGCCAGCAGCGTGCGCAGGTCGGTGCCGGGCAGTGTGCGGCCCATCCGGTCCGCGGCGGCGCGCACCGCGTCCGCGGCGGCGCCGACCTCGGCCGGGGTCGCCGCCGTGGACGGCAGCTGCCGCAGCAGTGCCGCGCCGGTCGGGGTTGCGGCGCCGGCGAGGTAGGTGCCGTCGGGTCGTTCGGTGAGCACGAGGTCGGCGCCGCTGTCCGCTGCCGGGCTGCCGCCCGCCGCCACGCAGAAGCAGGTGCCGCCCGGTTCGGTGCAGTTGACCGCGACGATGAGCAGGTCGCTGCGGCGGGTGGCGTACCGCGTGCCGTCGCCGAGGACGTGGTCGAGCACGCCGATGGCCCGCAGGTCGCAGGGCCGCACCCCGAACAGCGCCAGCCGGCGCGGCACCGGCGGGTCGCCGGCCACGACGACATCGTCGCCGGTGCGGGTCGCTGTCCACAGCAGGTCCCGGGGTGGGTGCAGCACCTGCTTCCACGACTGCGGGCCGGAGGTGTGGGTGAACGCCAGCCGCGGGTCGCCGGGGTGCAGCCGGTAGGTGCCCGCCTCGACCTCGGTCCGCCGCCCGTAGGGCAGGTGCGCCGCTTCGCCGACCTCGGCCAGGACGATGGCGTCGTTGCGGACGGTCGGACCGACGATGACCCGGCCGTCGGCGTGCAACGCCCCGAACAGGGCCTGCAGGTCCGCCAGCAGCACCGGGTGCTCGTCGCTCATCGCAGCCCTTCCAGGTGGATCTCTTCGAACCATGACAGCGGACGCCGTGCGGCGGGGTCGTGTCAGCAGATGCGGGGCAGCTGCTCACCGACGAGCAGGTCCACGATCCGGCGGCCACCGACGACGGTGCGCAGCAGCACCCGACCGGGATGCTCGGCCACCACCCGCCCGACCGCGACCGCGTCCTGACCTTCGGCCGTTGACCGCATGGTGGCCAGCAGCTCGTCGGCCTGGTCGGCCGCCACGATCGCGGCGAGGCAGCCTTCGCTGGCCACGTGCAGCGGGTCCAGGCCGAGCAGGTCGCAGGCGGCGGCGACGGCGGCGGGCACGGGCAGCGTCGCCTCGTCGACCTCGATCCCGACCCGGGCGGCGACGGCGATCTCGTTGAGTGCCGACGCGACGCCGCCGCGGGTCGGGTCCCGCATCGTGTGCAGCGCCGGGCCGGCCGCCGCCAGCATCGCGGCGACGAGCCGGTGCAGTGCCCGGGTGTCGGAGACGATGGCCGATTCGAACCCCAGGGCCTCCCGGGCGCCGATGATGGCGGTGCCGTGCGCGGCGATCGGCCCGGACAGCAGCACCACGTCGCCGGGCCGGGCAGCGGCGGCCGACACGGCCGCGCCGGGCAGCATCCGGCCCACGCCGGTCGTGGTCACGAACAGTCCGTCGGCGGCGCCGCGCCCGACGACCTTCGTGTCTCCGGTGACGATGCGGGTGCCGGCAGCCGCGGCGGCCGCGGCCGCGGAGGTGCAGATCCGCTGCAGGTCCGCGACGGGGAAGCCCTCCTCGATGACGAAGGCCAGGGCGAGCGCGACGGGTGCGGCGCCCATCATCGCCAGGTCGTTGGCCGTGCCGTGCACGGCCAGGGCGCCGATGTCCCCGCCGGGGAAGAACAGCGGGTTGACGACGAAAGCGTCGGTGCTCACGGCGAGGTGCGCGCCGTCGACGGCGAGCAGCGCGGCGTCCTCCGGCACGGCATCGGCCGGGCCGAACGCGGGGAGGATGACCTCGCGGAGCAGTTCGGCGGACAGCTGGCCGCCGCTGCCGTGCCCGAGCAGCACCGTGCCGGTCTCGGACCGCGGTGCCGGGCAGGTCAGCCGGGCGGGGTCGGCGATGCTCATCGCGGCTGCCGTTCGCCGGCCGGGACCGGGGCGCGGCCGGCGGTGTAGAAGGCGGCGCAGGTGCCCTCCGTCGACACCATCGGTGCGCCGAGCGGTGACCGGGGTGTGCACTGCCGGGCGTAGGCGGAGCATGCGGTCGGCACCGCCGTCCCGCGCAGGATGTCTCCGGCGATGCAGGCCGGGTGTTCCCGTGCGGCGGGATCGGTGATGCGGAAGCGCCGTTCCGCGTCGAAGGCGGCGAACTCGTCGGCGAGCATCAGGCCGCTGCCGGCGATGGTGCCGATCCCCCGCCAGGCACGGTCGCCGGTGCGGAACACCCGCCGGATGGCGTCCTGCGCCGCGGTGTTGCCGGAGCGGCGCACCGCGCGGACGTACTGGTTCTCCACCTCGGCCCGGCCGTCCTGCAGCTGCCGTACCGCCATCAGCACTCCTTCGAGGAGGTCGAGCGGTTCGAAGCCGGTCACCACGATCGGCACCCCGTACCGGGCGGCGATCGGCTCGTACTGGGTCCAGCCCATGACGGCGCACACGTGCCCGGCCGCCAGGAACGCCTGCACCTGGCAGTCCGGCGCGTCCAGGATCGCCATCATCGCCGGCGGCACCAGCACGTGGCTGACCAGCATGAAGAAGTTCGTCAGCCCGAGCTGGTGCGCGCGCAACACCGCCATCGCGTTGGCCGGGGCGGTGGTCTCGAACCCGACGGCGAAGAACACCACGTCACGGTCGGGTCGTTCGGCGGCGATGTCGACCGCGTCCAGCGGTGAGTACAGCACCCGGACGTCGCCGCCATGGGCGCGCACCGTGAGCAGGTCGGTGTGGCTGCCGGGGACCCGCAGCATGTCGCCGTAGGAGGTGAACACGACCCGGTCCCGGCCGGCGATGTCGATGGCCTTGTCGATCAGCTCGAGCGGGGTGACGCAGACCGGGCAGCCGGGTCCGTGGATCATCCGCAGTCCGGCCGGCAGCAGCTCGTCGATGCCCTGCCGCACGATGGTGTGGGTCTGCCCGCCGCACACCTCCATCACGGTCCACGGCTGCCGGACCGTGTGCCGGATCTGCTCCAGCAGCCGCCGGGCGAGGACGGGATCGCGATACTCGTCGAGATATTTCACGGGCCGGCCTCCGGGGTGAGCTCGCGTTCCAGGAGATCCCCCATCGCCTGCAGCAGCTGCAGGGTCCGCAGGGCCTCGGCCTCGTCCAACCGGCTGATCGCGAACCCGACGTGGACCACGACGTAGTCCCCGGCCCGGGCGTCCGGGACGTAGGCCAGGCACACCTGCCGCTGCACGCCGCCGAAGTCGACGGTGCCCATCGTCAGGCCGGTGCTGTGCTCGACGGCCGTGATCCGGCCGGGTACACCGAGACACATGGCGTGTTCACCCGCCCCGCAGCTGGGCCGCGGCGACGGCGGCCTGCCCGTAGCTGATCCCGCCGTCGTTGGCCGGGACCCGTTCGTTGACCAGCGCGGTCAGGCCCGCGGCGGACAACCCGGCGACGAGTGCCTCGACGAGGAGCCGGTTCTGCATGACGCCGCCGGACAGGCAGACCGTCGACGTGCCGTGCTCGGCTGCGGCGTCGCTGCACACGGCGACGGTCATCGCGGCGATCGTGGCGTGGAACGCGGCGGCGAGCAGCCCGGCGCCGGTGCCGTCGTGCAGCGCTTCCAGCAACGTGAGGAGGGTCGGCGCCGGGTCGTACACCACCAGGTCGTCGCGGGTGGCGAGCCGCCATGGCAGTGGCGCCGCACCGGCGTGCCCGGCCGCGCACGCTTCGAGGGCGACGGCGGCCTCGCCCTCGTAGCCGGCGTCGTCGCGGACGCCGAGCAGCGCCGCGACGGCGTCGAAGAGCCGGCCGGCGCTGGACGCCGTCGGGCAGTTGACGCCTGCGGCGACCATCCGGCGCACGGTCGCGACCTCGGACGGCGGCAGCCGGCGCAGCAACGGCGCCGCCAGCAGCTCGGCACGCGCGAGCGATGTCTCGTCGAACGGCTCACCGCCGAAAAGGTAGCCCAGTGCCATGCGGGCCGGCCGGCGCACGGCGGCCGCACCGCCCGGCAACGGCGCCCGGCCGAACCGGGCCAGCCGCCGGTAGGAACGCAGGTCGGCCAGCAGCACCTCACCGCCCCACAGGGTGCCGTCGTCGCCGAGGCCGAGCCCGTCGTAGGCGACGCCGAGGTACCGGCCGGTGATCCCGTGTTCGGCGGCGCACGACGCGACGTGCGCGTGATGGTGCTGCACCCCGATCCGGCGCGGCGCCGGGATCGTCGTGGCGTACTGCGTCGACAGGTAGCCCGGATGCAGGTCGTGCACGACCACGGCCGGTTCGATCCCGGTGATCCGGGACAGGTGCGCCAGGTGCTCGGTGAACGACGTCATCGTGTCCTGCTGCTGCAGGTCGCCGGTGTGCGGGCCGACGATCGCGACGGCGCCGCGGGCCAGGGTGAAGGTGTGCTTGAGCTGCGCACCGACGGCCAGCAGCGGCTCGGTGGCGGCGACCGGCAGGTCGAGCGGGTCCGGGGCGTAGCCGCGGGCCCGGCGCAGCACCGACGGCCGGCCGGCCACGACGCGGGCCACCGAGTCGTCGTACCGCACTCGGATCTCCCGGTCGTGGCTGAGGAAACCGTCCGCGACCCCGGCCAGGCGGTCCGCGGCGTCGGCGTCGTCGATCGCGATCGGCTCGTCGGCGATGTTGCCGCTGGTGACCACCAGCGGCCGGGCCAGATCGTGCAGCAGGAGGTGATGCAGCGGCGCGGCGGGCAGGAACAGCCCGAGCAGGTCGGTGCCGGGTGCGACCGCCGCCGCCAGCGGGTGGTCGGGGTGGGCGGTCAGCAGGACGACCGGCCGTGGGACGGACGCCAGCAGCGCCGCCTCCGCCGGGGCGACGGGTGCCAGGCGGGCCGCTGCGGCCAGGTCGGCCACCATCACGGCGAACGGTTTCGCCGGTCGGTGTTTGCGGGCCCGGAGCCGGGCGACGGCCGCCTCGTCGGTGGCGTCGCACACGAGCTGGTAGCCGCCGATGCCTTTGACCGCGACGATGCCGCCGTCGCGCACGAGCGCTACGGCGGCCCGCAGCGCCTCCTCGCGGTGCTTGCCGGCGTCGTGGCCGTCTTGTCCGCCGGACGGTTGCCAGGTCAGTGTCGGGCCGCACGCCGGGCAGGCGATCGGTTCGGCGTGGAAGCGCCGGTCGGTGGGGGTGCCGTACTCGGCCGCGCAGGCGCGGCACATGGCGAAGCGCCGCATCGTCGTGCGGGCCCGGTCGTAGGGCAGGCCGTCGACGATCGTCGCCCGCGGTCCGCAGTCGGTGCAGTTCACGAACGGGTACCGGTGCCGGCGGTCGTGCGGGTCGAACAGTTCCGCCAGGCAGGCGTCGCAGGTGGCCAGGTCCGGCGGCACCAGTCCGGGTCGGTCCCGGGCACTGCGTCGGGGCGGTTCGGCGGATCGGGCGACGTGGAAGCCGCTGCCCGGTGCCGGGCTGTCCCCGGCCGGCACACCGATGCGCACCTGGTCGACGCGGGCCTGCGGCGGCGCGTCCGTGTGCAGCCGGGCGGACAGCCGGCGCATCGCGTCGGCGGGTCCGGCCGCCTCCACCACGACGAGGCCGCCGTCGTTGCGCACCCATCCGTCCAGGCCCAGTTCCCGGCCGAGGCGGTACACGAACGGGCGGTACCCGACACCTTGCACCGTGCCGCAGACCTCGATGCGCCGCACCACCCGGCGCGGTGTCGCCGCCGTCGCGCGCATCGTGCCTCCAATCCCGCCCCGGCCACCATGTCGGCCCGAGTCTTGTCCGGGTTGCCGCAGGTCGGCGGCTGTTCCGGGCAAGCTCACCCAGCTTCACCCCCGCCAGGCGGTGCGCACCATCGGCGTCGCGAAACGCGCGGAACAGGCCGCACGGCCCGGCATGAGGGGACCTTCGGCCCGACCGCCGGCCGCCGCGGCGACAGACATTGCGAGGTGGGGGGTGGAACCGATGAGCGACGCCACCGACTACCTGACCATGCACGGCCGGATCGTGCGGATCCGGGGCGTCCGGCCCGACGACGCGCCGGCCCTGCGGACGCTGTACGAGCAGCTGTCGCCGCACAACCGGCACCTGCGGTTCTTCAGCGCCGGCGCCGCGCCGGACGCCGAGGTCCGCCGGCTCGTCCGGCCCAGCGACCCGGCGCACGGCAGTGTGCTCGCCGACATGGAGGGCGCCGTCGTGGGCGCCGGTTCCTACGAACGCATCGACGACGAGCGGGCCGACGTCGCCGTCGTCGTCGCCGACGAGCACCACGGCGAAGGCCTGGGCACCCTGCTGCTGGAACGTCTCATGGCCGCTGCCCGCCACGCCGGCATCGCCGAGCTGGTCGGGGACGTCCTGCCGCAGAACGCGGCGATGCTGCAGGTCAGCGGCGACCTGGCACCGGGGGTTGCGCGGCGGCTCGATGCGGATGAGGGCACGGTCCGGATACGGGTGCCGACCCTGCCGGACGAGGCCGCGCTGGCCGCGGTCGCCGCGCGGGACCGCACCGCCGAGCACCACTCGTTGCGGCCGTTGCTGGTGCCGTCCTCGGTCGCGGTCATCGGTGCCGGACGGCGTCCCAGCGGGATCGGTCACGAGGTCCTCGCCGCGCTGCGCGACGGTGGGTACACCGGCGCGCTGTACGCGGTCAACCCGCACGCCGAGCAGGTCTGCGGGATCGCCGCGCACCCGGCGGTGGGCGCGATCGGCGCGGCGGTCGACCTGGCCGTCGTCGCGGTCCCCGCTCCGGCCGTGCCGGAGGTGATCCGGCAGTGCTGCTCGGCCCAGGTCCGCGCTGCGGTGATCCTCACCGCCGGGCTCGACCCGGCCGTCCAGGCCGACCTGGTCGCCGCCGCCCGGGCGCACGGCATGCGCGTCGTCGGCCCGAACTGCCTCGGCGTCATCAACACCGACCCGGCGGTCCGGCTCACCGCGGCGTTCACCCGGGCGACCCCGGCGCCGGGCGGGCTCGCGGTCGCCGCCCAGTCCGGCGCGGTCGGGGTCGCGATCCTGGACGCCGCCGCCCGCGACGGCGTCGGCGTCTCCACGTTCGTGTCGTTGGGCAACAAGGCCGACGTGAGCGGCAACGACCTGCTCGCGTACTGGCACGACGACCCCGCCACCCGAGCCGTCGCCCTCTACCTCGAGTCGTTCGGCAACCCGCGCCGGTTCGCGTGGACCGCCCGCACGCTCGCCCGCCGCAAGCCTGTCCTGGCCGTCAAGAGCGGCCGCTCCCCCAGCGGGCAACGCGCCGGCGCGTCGCACACCGCAGCCGCCACCACCCCGGACACCGCCGTGGCGGCCCTGTTCGACCAGGCCGGCGTCATCCGCACCGACACCCTCGGCGAACTGCTCGACACCGCCCGGGTCCTGACCGACCAGCCGTTGCCGGCCGGCCAGCGCCTCGCCGTCATCGGCAACGCCGGCGGCCTCAACGTCCTGGCCGCCGACGCCGCCGACACCGCGGCCCTCACCGTGCCGACCAGCCTGGGCGGTGCCGCGAATCCCGACGATCTGGGCGCTGAGGCCACTCCCGCCGCGCTCGCCGCCGCCATCGGCGCCGTCGCTCGAGGCCGCGACGCGGACCTGGTGGTGGTCGCGTTCGTCGCCACCCGCGCCAACGACTGCGCGGGGTCGCTGGCCGCGGTGGCCGCTGCCCTCGACGACTGCCCGCAGCTGCCGGCGGCGGTGGTCGTCGTCGGCGTCCCCGACCCGCCCCGCAGCATCGGCCGGCGGCGCGTGCCCGTGTTCGACCTTCCCGAACCGGCGGTGCTGGCCCTGGGCCGGGCCGCCCGCTACGCGGCCTGGCGACGCAAACCGCTCGGCGACCGGCCAGCGCTGCCGGACATCGACCGCCGCACCGCCCGCGACGTCGTGGCCCGCGCGATGACCGCCGGACCCGGCTGGCAGCCGGTCGACGTGGCCCGCAGCGTGCTGCGCTGCTACGGCGTCCCGGTCGTCGACACCCGCACCGCCGCGGACGCCGACGAGGCGGTCCGCCACGCCACGGCCCTCGGCTACCCGGTGGTCGTCAAGGCCGCAGCGCCCGGCCTGGTGCACAGGAGCGACGTCGGCGCGGTGTGGCTCGGCCTCAACGACGAGACCGCGGTCCGGCGGGCGTACCAGGCGGTCGCCAAGGCACTGCACACACCGGCGCCGGCCGTGCTGGTGCAGCCGAGGGCCGCACCGGGGGTGGAACTGGTGGCCGGTGTCGTCCACGACCCGCTGTTCGGCTCGCTGGTCATGCTCGGCCTCGGCGGCGTGCACACCGACCTGCTCGGCGATCGGGCCCTGCGGCTGTTGCCGCTCACCGACCGCGACGCGGCACGCATGTGGCGTTCGCTGCGCGCCGCTGCGCTGCTGACCGGCTACCGCGGTGCCCCACCGGTGGACACCGCCGCGCTGGAGGACCTGCTGCTGCGGCTCGGCCGGCTGGCCGAAGACCTGCCCGACGTGGCGGAGCTGGACCTCAACCCGGTCCTGGCGGAACCGCACGGCTGCACCGCCGTCGACGTCAAGCTGCGCCTCGCACCGGTCGGCGTGGAAGTCGGCGTGGAACCGGAACGGTACGTGCGGCACCTGTCCCGGGTCGGACGGCCGGGCAGGTGAACTCGACGCCCGGTGGCGCTACGGCCGGCTCGAGCGCCGGTGCGGCCACCGCGCCGGTGGTTGGTTCGCGCTGCGCTGGGCAGACACCCACAAACTGCGCTGGGCAGACACCCACAAACTGGCCAGCATCCGCCCGAGGGAGCTCATCATGGGAACGCAGCAGCACTCGGAGCACACCGATCCCACCCAGGGGTACACCGTCGCGGCGGTGTGCCGGCTCCTCGCCCGGGCCGCCGTGGCCGCCGTCCACGCACCGTCGGTGCTCAACACCCAGCCGTGGCGCTGGCGGATCGAACACGACACGGCGCTGCTCTTCGCCGACCGCGACCGCGCGCTGCCGACGATCGACCCGGATGGGCGGCTGCTGACGCTCAGTTGCGGCGCCGCCCTCCACCACGCCTGCGTCGCCCTCGCCGCCGAAGGCGCCGACTTCACCGTCGAGTCGCTGCCGTCCGGTCACGGCCCGGACGTGATGGCGGTGGTGCACTACGACGGGCCGGCGCCACCGTCGCCAGTGGCCGTGCCGCTCGCCGACGCGATCATGAAGCGCCGCTCCGATCGCCGGTCGTTCGCCGACCGGCCCGTGCCTGACGAGTTGCTCGACCCGTTGCGCAGCGCCGCTGAACGCTGCGGCGCGCACCTGCAGGTCACCTGGTCCCGGGACCTGGCAGACATCGCGGCGGCCACCGCGCAGGCCGCCGACGCCGAGTTCACCGACCCCGCCTACCGCGCCGAGCTTGCCGCCTGGATCCGCCGCCCCGGCGAAGCGCGCGACGGCGTGCCCACCGACACCCTCAGCGACGCCGGCCCACGCAAGATCCCGCTGCGTGACTTCCGGGCCATCGGCTACCCCAGCGGACTGCACAGCACCGCCGACCTCGAGGACCAGCACGCCCGCTACGGCATCGTCGTCACCGACGGCGACGGCCCCCGCGACTGGCTGACCGGCGGGGTGGCCCTGTCCGCCGTGCTGCTCACCGCCACCGTCGAGCATCTGGCCACCTCCACGATGAGCGACCTCGTGGAACACGAAACCGCCCGCCGCACCGTCCACCGCATGCTCGGCGGCGTCGGCTACCCCGCCATCGGCGTCCGGATCGGCATTCCCGCCGACAGCACCGAACCCGCGGAAGCTCCCCGCCGCCCGGCGCGCGACATCGTCGAGGTCCTCGCCGACCCACTCTGCGAGGAGGCGGTGCTGACGCCACCACCGGCATTCCACTGAACCGCCGCACACCCGAACGCGCACCAAACGGAGGTCCTCCAGATGCGTACCCCGCCCCAGATCCTCGCCGAGGCGCACACCATCGCCGTGGTCGGCGCCTCCCGGGATCCGCAGAAGCCGGCCCACTGGGTGCCGGGAATGCTGCAGGAACAGGGCTGGCACATCGTGCCGGTCAACCCGCACGCCGACACCATCCTCGGCGAGCACGCCTACGCCCGCCTGGCCGACGTCCCCGGACACGTCGACGTCGTGGAGGTCTTCCGCCCCGCCGACGAGGCCCCGGAGATCGTCCGCACGGCCGCCGCGGTCGGTGCGGGCGCGGTCTGGCTGCAACTCGGCCTGGTCAGTCCCGAAGCCCGGCAGCTCGCCGGCGAGGCCGGCCTCGACTACGTCGAAGACACCTGTATGGGTCAGGAACGCGCCCTGCACGACATGGTCCACGGCTGCGAACAGCCGCCGCGGTGCCGGGTGTATCACGGCATTTCGCCGACACCCGACATCGCCGAACTCCCTGTCCCGCCGCGGTCATAGCCGGTTTGGCCGGTGGCTCACTGCTGGGGTTCTGCCGGTGCCCTGCGGGGCATCAGGGCGACGACCGGGAGGCTGAGGGCGGTGACGGCCAGGACGACGATGAGGCTGACCTGCATCGCATGGGCCAGTCCGGAGGTCGCGGCCTGGAAGAAGACCGACGTGACCGCGGCCGAGCCGATCGCTGAGGCGAGTTGCTGGATCGAGCTGAACGAGCCGCTGGCGCTGCCGGCTTCGTCGGGTTTCGCGTCGCCGAGCGCGACGACGGGGATCGTGGCGAAGCTGAGGCTGATACCGACGCCGATGACGAAGAACGCCGGCGCCAGCGTCCAGAGGCTGACGTCCGTCCCGGAGTGAACGACGAGGGCAAGAACCCAGCCGCAACCGACGAGGTCGACCGTGAGGCCGATGAAGACGAGCCGGCGGCCGAGCCTCGCGACCAGGCCACCCATGGCGGCGAACCCGGCGGCGACGAGCCCCAGGGTGAGCGGCACCAGACCGAGCGAGGTGTTCCTCGCACTGGCGTGCAACCCCTCCTGCAGGAACAGGGACAACACGAAGAGCAGGCCGGAGGCGGCGGCGACGGCGACCAGGCACACGAGCAGTCCGGACGTGAACCCCCGGTTCTTCAGCAGCGAGGGCGTGATGAGCGGGTGCGTCGCGGTGCGCTGGCGGTAGGCAAAGGCGGCGAAAAACAGGACGCCGACGATGATCGAACCGACGGGGACTGCGGTCCAGCCGTTGGTCGAGCCCTCGATCAGGCCGTACAGCAGCCCGATCATGGCTACCGCGAGCAGGCCGGAGCCCCAACCGTCGACGACGGTGGACCGGTCGCCGTCGTCGTCCCGCGGCAGGATCTTGGCGGCGAGGACCAGCCCGGCGATGCCGAGGACGATGTTGGCGAGGAAGATCGGGCGCCAGGACAGACCGAACAGGTCGGCGCTGATGATGAATCCGGCCAGGACCGGGCCGCCGACACTGGACAGCCCGAGCACCGGCCCGAACAGCCCGAACGCCTTGGCGAGCATGTCGCGGCTGAACGCCTTCGTCATGATCGCCATGCCTTGCGGGAGGAGGAGCGCCCCGAACGCTCCCTGAGCAACCCGGGCGGCGATGAGCAGGACCGGGTCGGGTGAGAGCCCGGCGACCGCCGAGGCCAGGGTGAACCCGCCCATGCCGATCAGGAAGAGCCGGCGCTGGCCGAACTTGTCACCCAGCCGCCCGCCGACCACGAGCAGGACCCCCATGGCGAGCATGTACGCCGGTCCCAGCCACTTGATCAGGCTCTCACCGCCGTTGAGCTCGCCGGCGATGGTGGGGGCGGCGATGTTCGTGACGGTCGCATCGATGACGTCGAGAGCGTCCGCGAGCAGCACCAGCCCGAGGATCGCCCACATCGTGCGGCTGGAGCGGCGTGTGGTGACTGTGCCCGGCCCCGTCAGGGTGGTCATGAGGAACGTCCTTCCCGGCGCCCCTCTTGGGCGGCCTCACCCCTCCTACGAACGCCCCTGACCCGATCCGACACCGCCGCCGGATCTTTCTTCGAGATCTTCGGTACGACGTCGTCAGTTGCCGTAGTCGGGGATCGTGTGTCCGGTGTCGTGGTTGACCGCCCGATAGTCCACGTTCCCGTCGTGGTCGGTGTCCATCTTCAGCAGGTCGAGGGCGCCGTCGTTGTTCGTGTCGTACTCCCACACGTCGTCGCGGCCGTCGTGATCGGTGTCCTCGGTGACCAGGTCGATCCGGCCGTCGTGGTTGAGATCGGAGTCGACCTCGTCGATTCGGCCGTCGCCGTTGTGGTCGTAGCGAACCTCGTCCATGTGGCCGTCGTAGTTCTTGTCGTACTCCCACGTGTCGGCCCGGCCGTCCTGGTCGGTGTCGACCGCGATCGCGTCGACGCGGCCGTCGCCGTTGAAGTCGTACCGCTCGACGATCTCGGGTACCGGCACGTGGTGGTGGGCGTCCGGGTCGACGGTGAGGTGCGGGTCCGGGTCATACAAATGGTCGTCCAGGCCGACGTGGTCGTGGAAGAAGTCGGTCATCGTGCAATGCCTCCTCGGTCGGCGTTTATGGCATCACGATACCTTCATGGGACTCAAATGCCACGAAGTTGACGGGGAGCCGACTCAGAGCCAGCGACGCACGCGGGCGCGGTACTCGGCGTAGGCCGGGCCGAACCGCTGCTCGAGGTAGCGCTCCTCGGGCCGGATGACCAGCCGGTGCACGGCCAGGAGCACGGCCGGCCACAGCACCACCGGCCACCACGAGCCGATCACCAGCGCAACGCCGAGGTAGATGACGGCCAGGCCGGTGTACATCGGGTTGCGGGACAGCCGGTACGCACCCGTCGTGACCAGGCTCGCCACCCGGTGGTGCGGCACGATGGTCGTGCGGTGCCCGATCACGCCGAACACGCCGCCCCCGGTGAGCAACAGCCCCACGCCGGCCAGGGCCGCACCGGCGACGACAGTGACGGGGCGCCCGCCGATGGACAGTCCGGCCAGCCGGTCGAGCGCGGCGCCGGCGACGAGCCCGGCCACGTAGTACAGCGGCGGCGGAATGAAGATCACGCGCGCGCCGCGGTTCGGTTCTGCCTGTACTGCCATCGGTACACTCCTATCGGTAGAGTTCAACTCTATCCAATAGCGCACTACACTCCTCCCGTGACTGTCAAGCGGCGATACGAGTCGGCACACCGACAGGAGCAGGCGCGGCTGACCCGGCGGGCCATCCTGGACGCGGCCGCCGTGCTGTTCGTCGATCCCGGCTACGCGGCCACCCCGCTGACCGCGATCGCCGCCAAGGCCGGGGTCGCCATCCAGACCGTGTACAAGGTCTTCGGCAGCAAGCAGGCACTGCTGTCCGCGCTCGTCGACGTCACCGTCGCGGGCGACGACGAGCCGGTGGCACTGCCGGACCGGCAGTTCGTCGCGGACATCCGGGCGCTCAGCGACCCGCGAGCCATGCTGACCCGCTACGCACAGCACCTGGCCGAAACCCACGCCCGGATGGTCCACGTCATGCTGGCCCTGGCCGGCGCCGCCACCGCCGATCCCGACGCCGCCGCGATCTGGCGCAAGCACCTCGACCAACGCCGGCAGGGCATGACCATGTTCGCCGCCGACCTCGCCGCCACCGGCCGGCTGCGACCCGAGCACACCATCGAGACCGCGGCCGACGTGCTATGGCTGGCCATGGACGTCCGCAACTACGACTGGCTCGTCCGCCAGCGCGGCTGGACCCCCGAACAGTTCCAGCACTGGTACGTCGACACGGTGGCCGCCACCCTGCTGCCCCCCGCCGCCTGAGCA
Organism: Dactylosporangium cerinum; assembly: GCF_042653625.1. Lineage (NCBI taxonomy): Bacteria > Bacillati > Actinomycetota > Actinomycetes > Micromonosporales > Micromonosporaceae > Dactylosporangium > Dactylosporangium cerinum. The sequence goes on from NZ_JBHSIU010000041.1 coordinate 791,772, forward strand.
CGGCAACTCCTGAACGGGTCAGGTGTTGCGACGATCGTTAGAACCTAAGCGGTCATATTTGGCCCCAGCATGATCGAACCCACTCTCGCCGCAGTCACGTTGCGTAGAGGGTGCCCGGCCAGGTGGCCAGCGCGCACTCATGCCGATGATCGCTCACCTGATCATGCGGGAAGATTGGGGTCGCCGAACCAGGTTGCCAGCGCGTCGGGGAGGCCGTCGGTGCCGTTCGGGCCGAGAGCCCACGCCACGTAGCCGTCCGGGCGGATGAGTAGGGCATCGGCGGCCCTTGGTGTCGATGTCTGGGCAGTGACGAGGTCGATGCGGTCGCGCCAGGGGCTGGTCAGGTTGGTGAGGTGGCGGGAGCCGATCAGGTCCAGCAGTAATGGCCTGCCTTCATGCATGAGTTCGGCGAGACGGGTGGCGCGGGTTCCGATACTGAGGTCGAGGTCGGGGGCGAACCGGCCGGTCCATTCATGGGGTGTGCCGGGATGCATCCGGTAGCGGACGTCCGAGCCGGCCAGCAGGTCGGCGATCTGCCCGGTGACGCCGGGGGTTTCCAGCAGTTCGGCGACGACCTGGCGCAGGGCGGTGATCGCGGGTCCGGGAGACATCAGGGCCAGCTGCGCCTGAGTCTGCATGGTGACGCGTTCAGCGGCGGGACGGCGTTCGGCTTCGTAGCTGTCGAGCAGTCCGGGTGGCGCCCAGCCGTGCACCTGTGCGGCGAGTTTCCAGCCGAGGTTGGCGGCATCCTGCAGCCCGAGGTTGAGTCCGGGCGCGCCGACCGAGGGGTGCACGTGGGCGGCGTCTCCGGCGAGGAACACCCGGCCGTGACGGTACGAGGTGGCGATCCGGGTGTTGGTGACAAATCCGCGGCGCAGCAGGTGCGGCCCTGCGGTGGTGGGTGCGGCGAGCGGCAGGTCCTGGCCGAGGACCCGGTGCAGGCTGGCGCGCACCTCGTCGACGCTGACGGGTATCTCGTCGGTGATCGAGGGCCCGTTCCACTCGATCACCGACACCATCACTACGCCCGGCTCGTGCGGCACCACCACGTAGGCGCCCCGTTCGGTGCGGTGCCAGGCGTACAGACCGATTCGGTCACCGCTCGGCAGGACGATGGCCGCAGTGTCAGTGCTGATCGATGAGGCCGGCACGACCACATGTGCGGCACGCGAGATGGCGCTTGGATCGGTGAAGCCGGAGAACAAAACACCGATCTTCTTGCGCACCCCGCTGCGGGCGCCGTCGCATCCAACCAGATACCGGGTGCGCATCTCGTAGCCGCCGTCAGGGCCCTGCACCCGCACGGACACGACGTCGTCGTCCTGACGTAGTTCCTGCAACCGGTGTCCACGTCGCAGGTCCACGCCGAGATCGCTGGCCCGCTGCTCCAGCAGCGATTCGAGGCGTGCCTGACGGATCTGCAGGCCGTGAAGCGGATTGCCGGGCAGGCCGGACAGTCTCAACGGCAGCGCGCCGAACAGGAACGCCGGGGCGGGCTGCGGGCGATCGCCGCGGCCACCGAAGGGCTGATACAACCCCCGGTGGTCGAGGAAGCGGACGACCTGACCGGTCAAAGCATTGGCCTTGTACGCGGTACTGCGTTCGGACAACTGCTCAAGCACGACCGGGCGCGCCCCGGCAAGCATCAATTCACCGGCCAGCAACAGCCCGACAGGGCCGCCACCCACGATGATCACGTCGGCATCCATCAGATTCTCCCCTCGTTCGATCCGCCGCCGGCTACGCCGTCTGCCGTCCGGTCGTGTGACGGATGATCAGGTCGGCGATCCGCGGTGTGGGACCGGGTGAGAAGAACGGGTGGTGCCCCATGCCGGGCAGCACCTCCAGTTGCGCGCCCGGGATCTGTCCCGCGGGTGCTTCGCCGTGGGCGGGCGGGAACAGGACATCCTCGCTGCCGTGCACGACCAACGTCGGGGGTAGTGACGGCGGACAGCGGAGCACGGCGGTCGTCGCCGAAGCGGCGCCCGGCGAGGTCGTGATTCAACGCGGCAGTGATGTTGCCGGTCCGGGCGTAGCAGCGTTCGGTGAAACGCCGCGCGGCGGCCTCGTCGAAGGGCAGGACGTCGCCGTTGAGGACTCGCCAGGTCTGTACGTCGGCGTCAATGCGCTGGCGCCGCGTCGCGCGAGGCGCGGTCGCGGAGGCCATCAGGTGGTTGAGGAACCGTGCCGTCGGGGGCGGCAACTCGCCAGCCGCAGCGGGTTGACCTGCCACTGCCAGCGCCCACGCCGGGCCGGGATTGTTGCCCATCGGCGAGGAAGCTATCGCCGTCAGCGTGCGTACGCGGGCTCCTTGGTGCACGGCAAGCCATTGCCCGATCGCCGCGCCCAGCGAGATTCCGACGATGTCCGCGGCGGTAACGCCGTGACCATCCAGGACTGCGGCCGCGTCGGCTGCCATGTCGGCGAGCGCGAACGGATGCGTCGTGAAATCGACGGCATCGGAGAGACCGGTGTCGCGGTGATCGAACCGAATCACCTGCCGACCATTGTCCACTAGAGCTTCTACCAGCTCGTCGGGCCAGCCGATGCCCTGCGTGGACGTACCCATGATCATCAGGACGGTGGGGTTACCGGGCCGACCGAAGCGCTCGGTCCACAACCGCAGTCGCCCGGAACGCACGAACTTCTCGTCACCAGTAAGCATGCCGGGCACCGTAGCGGTCACCGGACAATCCAAAAGCCACTACCCATTGTAGTCAAAATTGGCGCCCATGAGATAATGAAGCAGGACCAGGGGACGCATGCGGGCCCCACCTCGACTCCGCGTACCGCCGAGGAATCGGACGGCGTTCGCCCAGCACAACCCCCGCTACGGCGCTGCCGGACAGCTCGACAACTGCAGTTCGACCGCTCGTCTGCACTCAGACTTCCTACCGTGATGGGCGATGTCCGAGCGGCACAGGTTCCGGGGGTACCGACGCTCGTCGAAGGGCCGCAACTCCGCCCGGGGGCGGAGGCGACGTGGTCGCCCATCGACTCGATCTGGCTGATCACCACCGCCGAGCGTACGCGCACGGCGAGACTGAAACGGCTCGTAGCAGGGGAAGACGCGGCCCGCCTTCGGGTCGAGGCCTTGGTCGAGCGTGACCAGCTGATCGGCGCACGGCTTCGAGCCGCGGCCTTGGATGCCGGGAGTGCCGTCGTCGAGGTTCCGACCGACGTTGATTGGGATTGTGTACTGGCAGCGGTGCGTGAAGCCGTCAACACGGCCACGGCGTCATTCGGGCGGCTTCGGCCAGGGCGGGAACTGTCGTCACGACGACGCCATGAGAACGCCGTCGTCTATCGTCAGATCGTGGCGCACGAGCGGCACATCGGAGCGACCCTCCCGGCGTTCCCCTACGCATGTGTATGCGGACGCAGCGGTTGCACCGACACGACCCCGGCCACGTCGGCCGAATTCGAGGCGTGCGCCTAACCACCTACTGCACTGGCAGAGGGAGTCTCGCGGTTCAGTGACCGGTCGGGCCCACCATCCGTAGCCCTGCGGCCGCGGCGCCGCGCATGTTCACGTAGCCGGAGATGCGCTGCAGGACGCGGGCGTAGCCGGTGCCGGGCGCGACGCCATTGGCCGCTGCCGCGACGTCGACCAAGCGGGCCTGCGGGTGGTATGCCATGAACATGGGGTGTACCGCGACGTCGGTGACCCGCCAGGTTCCGGGGGCGACTTCGGTGAACGTGAACCGGGGCACGACCGAGTCCTGGGTGTTCTCTGGCGCGCCGTCTGAGAATCGACACAAGAGGTTGCCCAAGCCGTACGCGACCCACTTGTCGCCGATCTTCTCGAGCGGCTGCACGACGTGAACGTGCATGCCGATGATCAGGTCGACGTCAGGGCTGGCGAGCAGCCTCGCGGCTTGGTTGATCTGGTCGGAGTCCGGCGCGTTCTGGTATTCGGTCCACCCCCAGTGCATGGACAGGATGACGATCTCCGCGCCGGCCTGTTTGGCCGCGTGCGCCTCCTGGAGAATCTTCGGGACGTCGATGGGGTTGGCGATCCACGGCTTGTCCGGCGGCCGTTTGATGCCGTTGAAGCTGAACGTGTAGGCCAGCTGCGCGACCTTCACGCCGCGTACGCTGAAGACGTTGGGCCTGGCGGCTTCAGCCTCGGAGCGCGCCGATCCGCTGTGGTGCAGTCCCACCCGATCGAGGTTGTCCAGCGTGCGCCGTACGCCTTGCTCGCCGTAGTCCAGTGTGTGGTTCGAGGCGGTGGAGCAGGTGTCGAAGCCGGCGCCGGCCGCGGCGTCGACCAGCTGCGGGGGCGCGCTGAAGGTCGGATACCCGGTGAACGGGCCCTCTGGTGGGGCGAGCGGTTGTTCCACATGACAGACCGCGAGATCGGCCGGCCGAATGGTCGGGGCGACCGCAGCGAGAATCTGTGTGAAGTCGTGGCCAGGCTTGCCGGCTGCGTGTGCGTCAGCGGCGGCCTGTGCGGTCAGGTCGGGCGGCACGAACAGGTCCCCCGCTGCCACGACGCTGAGCGTCGTGGGGCGGGCTGGGGACGCGGCGTATGGCGACACCGATGGCTCGACAGTGACCGGCTCGGCGACATTCGTACAGCCACCGGCACCGGCGACGAACGCGGCGACGACGAGGCCCAGACAGGCCGAGACAGGGCGCTTGCTCCGCACAAACGAGATCGTGGCAAGGTCCGGCCTGTGCCTGACCCGTCGTCACTGTCAACCACCCGATAAACCACCCCGCGCCATCGGTCCAGTCCGCGGCATTCGTCTCCAGGACGTCAAGCTCGTCACGTGCTCTCTGCGGCCGCCATGAGGTGCGCACATCTGCCGCAGGTCCCGCGCGGCGGTCAACTCGGAGGTCGGCACGCTTCGTGACGGCGGGTCGGTGCATCGAGCGCAGCAGCGGCGCTCGCTCGTGCCGATGTCAGTGCGTGGCTCGACTGCTTGTATTTGGGTGTGGTGCGGTCGCATTTTTGGTGTGTGTGGTGGCGAGGATGGCGTCAAGGCCACGTTCGAACAGTTCGTCGTCGTTCCAGCGGTTGGCATCGAGGTGGCCGGAGGCGTTGAGGGTAGGAAAGGCGGTCGGATCCGCTGTGATGTGGCGTCGAGCGTCGAGCCGCAGGCCGGGGTCGGACGTTCGGCGGAAGGTCGCCTCGGTCAGTGCCGAGCCGATAACGTGGTTGGCAAGTAGGTGGGTTGTTACCGCTAGATGCAGGTCGGTGAGTCCGCCGCGTGACAGCGCCGACTGCAGGAATTCGGTACGGGCCAGGACGTGCGGTCCCAGCACCGGCCGGCCGATCCAGGCCGGTGCCCACGGGTGTCGGAGCAGGACTGCACGCCACGCTTTCATCAGATGCCGGACGTCGTGCTGCCATTCGGTGGGCTCGGGGAGTGCCACCTCGCCGAAGATGTGGTCGAACGCGAGGTCGAGGACGTCTTCTTTGGTGTTGACGTGCCAGTACAGGGCTGTGGCAGTGACGTCGAGGCCTTCGGCCAGGCTGCGCATCGTCAGGCCCGAGGTTCCGCGCCGGTCAAGGATGTCCACGGCCGCGTCCACGATCCGAATCCGACTCAGCGGAGAGGAGCGTGTTGTGGGGAGGGGGCGACGCAACCAGATCGAGGTGGCCTCGGGCTTGGATATCGGCACAGTCGGAGCTTAATCGAGTGGCGTACCTAAGTTAACGTCGGTAGGTTACTTTAACAACGTTAACTTTACGAGGGGTAATTATGCCGCTGCTCCGCGTTCAGCTCGCGAGTGATCGCGCCACCGCCCGGAGGGTCATGGAGCTCCACCGCGTAGACAAGGTTCATCACGAATCTCGTGAGGCGGCTCGGGATGAGGCGTGGCGACGTGGGTGGACTCCGGCCGGTGAGCCGGTTTTCGTCGGCGTCATGAATGGCGAACCAGTTCGCCTCCTCTATGACGTCGAGGTCTATTCGGACACAACGCCCTGAGGGGTCGGCGCATCCGCTCATGCCGCTGTCATCGCATGTCCACCGATGCGGCAGTCACTGTCCGTCGCGGCTGGGCCAGCGGCAGCGTGCACGACTTTGCCGATGACAGTGCACGCGCTCAGGGCAATGGTGCATGGGCTCGAAAGATCATCCTGCGGATACAGCACCGTCACAGGCTCGTCGATGCTGTGTCATCATGCTGCGGTGGCCGAGAAGCAGGCTGACCTGCGCAACATGGTCGATGACATCGTCCGGGCCTGCCCGGCGGAAGATCATTGGTCTTTGGACGCCGAGAGGCGGGCGTTGCTGCAAGGCCTGACCGCTGACGATCCGCAGGCCATCACGATGGGCCTGGCGCATCTGTGCACCGCGTTCATCGATTATCTGAACGTGTTCCGGCCAGCGGCGCCGGCCGTGCTGTACGCGCTGGCGCTGCTGGATCTCAAGTTGGGCGGCGATATCTTGATCCGGAGCCCGTGCGGCAGGCTCCGGCCGTTGCGTGGCCACCTGCTGGCCTGGTTGTCGACCGTGGCCGACGCGGTCGGTGACGTGAGCGAGCGCGAGTTCGTCGAGCTCGCCGGATTCTCACCGCTGGAGTACCCGACGTCGGCATGGCACACGGTCCGGCAGCTTCGTCCCCGGATGTACGACGCCGCCGCCGCGTTTCTGGACGACCCGCACGCCGATGTTCGGCAGGAGGCGATCACCGCGGCGGTGGTGCTCGTACGAGTCCCGGAGCTGGCGGTACATCGTCAGCGGATCGCCGCCGCGGCGCGAGCATTTCTGGAAACCTGCACCGACCCCATGCACAGGCGATGGGCTCATGAAGCATTCCACGAGCTGAGCCCGATGTATGTTGCCGACGAACCGGCACCGATGTAGCCGAAACCCATTGCATGCACTGATCTGCCGCAACTGCTGCATGTCGGCACGCCCGTGCTGGTCACCATCGGTAAGGGAAGCGACGACGCCGAGGCTTGCTGTCCTGCCGATGTCAGTGCACTTGATCCTGCGAAGACTGAGAGGCTGGTTCGGAAGGTTATGTCCGTTCGAGGTGAGGGTGAAGAGGCCGGGTTTCGTCCCGGTCAGGATCTGCCGGAGGGACTCTCTGGCAAGAGTATTGGATCTTGGTCGACCGCTGTCTTACCGGGAGCCCCGATCCATGTCCGTCCCTGCCTCAGTCGCCGCCGTCGTAGGCCGTACGACCAGGGCCATCACGATGAAAAGGCTCAAGGTCGCGGCGTGCCGAAGTCGAGACGGACTCCCTGCGGCACCATGGTTTAGCGTTCGGCGCGCCAGCACCCGGAAGCTGGATGGAACCGGAACGGGGTCTCGCGGGGGTAACTGATGTGACACCACCACCGGACGCGCTACGAGATCTATACGGCGCCCGCTACGCCCGGCTGGTCGCCGTCGTCGGGGCGATCGCCGGGAACCGGGCCGACGCTGAGGAAGCGGTTCAGGAGGCGTTCGCCCGGCTGATCGGGAAGTGGTCGACTGTCGGCTCCTACGATGATCCGGAGGCCTGGCTGCGCCGGGTGGCGTTGGGCGTGCTGTCCAACCGCCGCCGCAAGGCGCGCAACGGATTGCGGGCTCTGTGGCGACACGGGCGCCAGGACGTCGACGACGGGCCCTCGGGCGACTCGGTCGACGTGCGGCGTGCGCTCGCGGCGCTCAGCCAGGCCCAGCGCGCGGTCGTCGTGCTGCATCACTACGTGGGGCTGAGCGTCGCGGAGATCGCCCATGAGCTGCGGATTCCGGTCGGCACGGTGAAGTCACGGTTGAGCCGCGGCCACGCGGCGCTCGCGCCGATGCTCCGGGAAGGGATCGACGATCATGCCTGAAGACGCTGTGCGTACCCTCGTTACCGAGTCGGTGGAGCGGCACCGGCCCGACCAGGTGCCCCCGTTCGAGACGATCACCGCGCGTTGGCGCCGGCGCCGCACCATCCGTCGCGGCGCGGCGGCGGCCGCCGCCGTGGCCGTGGCCGCGGTCGCAGTGCCGGTCGCGCTCAGCACCCGGTCGGTTGGACCCGGGCCGCAGGTCGCCGCGCCGAGCGTGTCGGCCAGTCGGCTCGCCGGGCGCGTTCCCCTCGACGTGACGGGCGTGAGTGCCTGCCACGGCGCCGACTGCCGTACGGTCAGCGATCCGGGGCAGGTCCAGCTCCTCGTCGACGACCTCAATTCCACCGTGCCGCTCAATGGCTACCAGGGTCCCTGCGAGCCGGATCCGGCGGGCGTCACCCTGACGTTCTCCGGGCCGAACGTGCCGTACCCGGTCGTCACCGTGTTCACCAGCTGCACCTGGTGGATGATCCGAGGCGAGTCGCAACGGTACGATGCCTCGGTACGGGCGCGCGACAGCGTGCTACAGGCCCAGAAATTCGGCATGGTGGTGCACGACTGCTACGTCACCAGCCCGTACCTCGAACCCGGGAACTTCGCCACGGACTATGTGGGGCTCACCCTCGCCGAAGCACAGTCGCAGGCCGGACGCCGCGGAGTCCTGGTCCGCGTCCTCGGCGAGGACGGCAACTGCGGCGGTTTGATAAACGCCGACGCCAAGGGCCGCAACCGGGTCAACCTGTACCTGGAGGGCGGCCGGGTGAAGTCCGCCTCATACTTCTGACGCACGCACCGTCGCGCCCGAGCGCCAAGTTGTCGGCAGGACTTTCCAGTCCTTGAGGGTGGCGTCGGCGCGTTCGCCGATGACTCGGATCCGGGCACGGGCGCGGTTCACGACCTCCTGCCGCCTCTTCACCCTCACTCCGAAACGGATATAACCTTCCGAACCAGCCTCTGACATCCCGGAAGTCTCGATGCGCCCCACCCTGGACGGTTTTGATCAGCCGTAGACCTCGTCCGGGCCGCAGTTCATGGCGACCTCGCAGTCGCCGTCAGTCGTCGAACTCGAACCCGACGGTCTCGGCGAGACGTACGAGTTCCCGGAGCCGTTGTTCGTCCCCCGCTACAGCCCGGAGCCTGATGGCCAGGTCTTCGAGCGCGGCACAATCGCCGCTGTATGCGTAGAACGCGCCGCCCTCGGGATCTGACTCGAAGCGACCGTCAAGCGTCGGCGCCTCGGTGGTGACCAGCAGTTCGACAATCCCTTCCCAGAAGTAGCCGTTCGCCTCATGACCAAGTTCATGGATCACATGGTCAACGTCGGTCGTTCCGGCTTCCAGGCACAGGGAGTACTCGCCGGGCGCGATCTCTGCCACCCTATCGAGTCCATCGCGAGATCTTCACAGCTTGGTCAAATCCGCACAAGGGCACGGGCACCACGTTGATCACGTTTCCGGACATACCGCTGAGCGCGTGCGGAGTCATGCGTTGATCGTTACGCCGCGTGACCGTCAACGGGCCGCAACGAGGAGCACTCATAGCCGAGATGAGTACACGTGATCATGGCAGTGGCCGGGTCGCCGGGATTCGGTTGGCCGGGGTCACGCTGCGCGGGAAGCGAAAAGCCTTCGACTGGAGCGGCTGGCGTTGCCTACGGTGAGCCGATGGATGAGGTCGAGCAGTCCAGCCGGATGCTCGGCGAGGCCGTGATGCTGCTGTATGAGAGCTTCGCCGGCTACCCGTTGCGGGAATGGACCGACCCGTGCCTGCACTGCCACACGGCCGATGAGGAACAGGCGCTGCATAGAGTGCCGCTGCGCGACCTGACCCCCAACGACCTCGAGCGGTACGTCGCGGACTCGCTGATGTTGTGGGGTGACCTCGGCGACCTGAAGCACTTTCTCCCTCGGATCCTGGAGATTGCCGCAACGGAAGGCTTCGAGTTTCCCGATGTCGAGATCGTCTACGGGCACCTTGCGTACGGCGCATTCGCCACGTGGCCGGCCGCCGAACAGGCAGCGGTGCGGGATCTGGCGATGGCGCACTGGCGGACCGCCCTCGCCGAAGGCGTGCACCTGGCTCACTTCGAGCCCGTCCTGACCGGGATCATGCTGATCGAGGACGATCTCAGCTCTTATCTCAGGCACTGGGAGCGCTCCGGCGACGCGGTCACGCTCGCCAACCTGGCCGAATATGCCCGAGAGATCGCCCGCATACGTAGAGGGGAACGCGTGTGGAACGCGTTCCTCGAGGTCGGCAGACCCGGGGGTGCCTACGGCACCGTCAGGCCCGGCCCCGGCCAGGTAACCGATTGGCTGGCCCGGCCGGACCTCCTCGCAAGGCTCGCCGCACGTCGAGGCACACTGCCCGATCCGCCGGCCGAGGCCGCACTCGAGGAGGCACTCAAGGCGGTCGGCGAGCTGAGCCCCTGAACCGGGCCAGCGGGCGGTTGCTGTCCCGTGGCCCATGTGGGCCGGTCAGGGCGATGAGCCACAGAAGTTGATCAGAAGTTGACCTCCGCTCATCCAGCGACAGCGCTCCGTCGACTGGCAGGATAGACCGGCACCTCGACGATCTTGGTTACCTCATCTGCCGCGATCCGCTCGCTACGCAACGTCACTGCGAGCTGGCCCAGTCGGCGTCCGGACAAGGAGCCGATGAGCGAACGGGGCGACGCATCCGCGGCGCCGGCGATCCATCGGCTGCTCGCCAACCTCAGCGACCGCCCGGAGGGAGATAGGCAGTTGCACACCCTCACGACGCCTCGGTTCGGATCGCCTGCGGGCAGTGGGCCTACAGTGCCCACCGGATCACGGTGATCAGTCCGAGGACGGCCAGCGTCACGACGATCAGTCCTACCACCGCTGCCAGCAGGCAGAGAAGCTCGTCGCGCCATGAACCGGGGAACTGAGGCCGGGGCCGGCCGGCCTCAGTCCAAGCCACCGGCGCCGGGCCGTCCTGGCTGGCCCGTTCGATCAACCGCGCCAAACGAGCGCTCGCCACCGGCGCGAGCTTGTCTGTCGGGTCTGTATTGACCCTCAACACGAGCAGGCGCATCCAGGCACCAGGATTGGCCTTCTCGAATGCGGCAATCTCCGTTTCGGTGGCATCCTCCGTGAGGAAGCCCCAGCGTCCGGCTTCAACCAAGTTGCCTACCTGCCGGTAAAGAGCCGCACGCTCAGCACGCAGATCCAGGTCGTCGGGGTAGGCGGCCGTGAGGCTCGCCAAGCGCTGCATCGCTGGGTGGTAGTGGCCGCGCCGCAGATCCGCGAGCAGTGCGTCGGCTGGGGGGCTGTGCTCGTCGTGCGGCGACACCGGCTCCAGGGGCGGCAGCGTGGTCTGTCTCAGTGGTGCGGAGTTCACCGCCCACACGGCGCTGGTGAGCAGGATGAGTGTGATCGCGACGGCGCGGCGCCGGCGGGGCGGCATCGTCCGCGCGACGTCGCACAGTCGTTGCCACATGGCATCAGGCGCTCCGGCATCATCTCAATGTGCATGTCGGGCCGAGCACGAAAGGCGCGCGCAAGACCGGTAGATGAGTCGAACACGCCGAGTTACTGGCGCGGGGCGCGGGGAAGAGAACAGTGGATGGTGTCGGCCACGGTGGTGTCGGCCAGGAGGTGTTCCGTGCTGATGAAGGATGTCCGGGCGCCGGACGCGGTTCCGATGCTGTCGCGAGGCAAGCATCGCCATCCGGGCAAGGGTGCCTGCTTCATGGAGCTGGCGTCGTTTCTGGCCGGTGGGCGGTGGAGCGACCATCCGGTCTGCACCCACCCGTTGCTCGCCGGGGTGGCCCGTCTCGTCAACGACAACACCTCCGATGCCGGCCGTCAGCAGCTGGCCGGCCTGGTCCCGTCGGTGATCGGGTTGGTCAGTGCCGACCTGCGCGTCGACGCGCGGATCGCGCTCCGGCTGGCGACGGCGGCGCTGCCGGTCGTGGCCGCGGAGCGGCAGTGCGCCATGGCGGTCTCCGTGCTGGCCTGTGATCACATGCTCGCCGTTCTCGACGGGCGGTCGCCGGACACGCTGGAGAAGCGCTCTCAGGAGGCGCTGGCGCAGGCCCCCAGGGCCACCCGGTGGGCCGGGAAGTTCACCCGTGGCGTGCCTGCGGCATCGGCGGCGGCCTTCCGCCGGCGGGTCGCGCCGCACGCCGTCCGCTCGGCGGTGGAAGGGGTCGCCGCGACCTGCACGCCGCATCGGGACCGCCTGCTGCGCGCGCTGCTCGTGGACGCGATCGAGGAGTGCGCCGCCTGGGTCGGGCGGGAGGAGGGGCGTCGCGACGCGCGGTCGTCCGGAGCCGGCCGCAGCTGAGCCGATCAGCTGCGCCGGCAGGTGGCGGCAGCGGCAGCGGTGGCTCGCGTTGCGGTGCTGCGGCCGTCCGGAGCGCCGGCGCCGACGGTCATCGCGGGTCGCGCCGCAGCGGGTGGTCGGCAGGGACCTCGACGAGCACGATCGGCACGCGGTCCGGGTCCTCGATCCACACCTCGACCAGCCCCCACGACTCCCGCCGGGGCTCCCGGAGGACCGTCACCCCCGCGGCCCGCAGGCGCTCGTACTCGGCCCGGACGTCACGGACCTGCAGCCACAACTGCAGCGGTCCGCCGGGCTCATCGTGCGAACCGGACAATTCGAGGAGCCCCTGGCCGAGGAAGAAGACCACGCCCGGGTGCTCGGCCGGTCCGAATTCACGGTAGATCGCCAGGCCGAGGATGTCGCGGTAGAAGCTCCGGCTGCGCCCGAAATCGGCCGGGCGCAGCAGAATGCGGCTGCTCAGTACCTCCACGGCTCGATCATCCCCGCCCTCCGGCCACTCCGCAGCGGATCCACGTGGTGCACGCGGCGACCGGTCGGTCGGCGAACGGGCAGGGATGCTCCTCGCCGGTGCGAGGGTGTCGCTACGCCACCGGGAAGTCATAATATGTGCTTGGATACGGCTCGTTGTCGAGCGTGTAGTGCCACCATTCCTTCGGGTAGTTGGTGAACCCGCCTTGTGCCATCAGGCCGGTGAGCAGCGCCCGGTTGTTCCTCGCCAAGCCGCTCAGGCCCGCGGTGATCGTGTGTGCGAGTGGGTCGAAGCAGTCGAAGCCCGTTCCCATGTCGATGCCATTGTCGGGAAACCGCTGCGCCGCCGGCGCGGTGCAGGGCAGGAGCGGTTCGCCCGTCCGGTAGGAGGGTTCCGCGCGCGACGGGGTGGCGACCAGTGTCAGGTCCATCGTGCTGCCCCGGCTGTGCGCGGTGGGCCCGCCGATGTACCCGTCGTCGAACAGCACGGACTTGTCGACCTCGGGGTAGAACTCCGCCTTCATCCGCTGGTCGGCTGTCGTCGCCCAGTGCACGAAGTCGTCGACGCCCTGCTGGGGCCGGTAGCAGTCGTACACCTTGAGGCTGTACCCCTTGCTGAGCGCGGTTGTCTGCACCCGGTGCAGCGCCTCGGCGGCCTGGCGGGTGAGCAGGCAGCGTGGCCGCTGGTAGCCGGTGATCGGCCGGCCGACGAAGTTGTGGGCGGTGGCGTAACGGATGTCGGTCAGGATGCTGGGATCGATGTCGGGCAGCGAGACGAATCCCGGCGGGAGCTGAGCCGCGGCGGCCGTGGACGGGCTCGGCGGTGCCGGCGGGGACGTGTCGCCCGCGGCGGGCGGGGACGACTCGCGGGCCGGCGCCGGGATCGTCGGGGCGGGCGGCGGTTGCGTCGGCCGGGCAGGTCCGCCGCACGCGGCGATCAGTGTGCAGGCCACAGCGGCGGCCAGGACGCAGACGCAGTGCCCGGCACGACGGCGTGCGCCGGCCCCGGTCGCCGCCGCCCGACCGGACGCTGTGGGCCCGCCTGTCGTGAGGTACATGCGCAGATTATTGCGCTTTGTACGGTGGTCGATGCCCGCGAGCCGCGCGGTCGGCGCCCCTCCCACCTGCCGCAGGGCGGTGCTGCCACCTGGTCGCTCCGGGCCGCAGCGGCTCGGGCGCTCGCCTGCGGTTCGTCCGGAGACCACGTTCAAGGCCCTGCGCGGAGTCAGCTGTGCTCGGGGATGCAGCCTGTGCGACACGTCCGCTACCTGGTCCGGATGACCACCTTTCCGAACGGGCTGCCCGACTCGTAGTAGCGGTACGCGGCGGCGGCCTCCGCGAAGGGGAGACGCGGTCGATGACGGGCCTGAGGCGATGGGCCGCGATGGTGCGGTTCATTTCGGCGAACTGGGCACGGCTACCGACGGCCAGCGCACGGACGGTGGCGCCGGCGCCGAACAGGAGACCGGGGTCGATCGCCGAGCGACCGCCGGAGGCGGACCCTACCAGGGCCCCGGCAAAGTCGGCTCGATGACGCCCGAAGTGTCGATCACTGTCATTCATCGCTGCCGTTCCGCTCAACGCGCGTGCGCGGCTCGTGCGCGAGTTGCGTCGCGTACACGTCTGTTTGATCGATGTCGGCGACCGCCTGGCGAGCCGCTGTCTCGTCGCCCCGATCACGGAGCAGGCGCACAAGCATGTAGAACGCGGTCTTGTCGCCGCGTTCGGCGCGATGTCGGAGGTCGCTGCCGCGCCCCTGCTCGTACAGCAGGCGGTCCAGCCGTCGGCGTGCACACCGATCGCTCTCGCCCCGGCGGGCGAGTTCATCGAGCCGCCCCGCCTTCGCGAGCAGGTCCATGTGCCGCAGGTGTGCGTTGTGAAGGTAGGGGTCCGGGCTGTAACACTCGGCAGTGGAGCCGACAACCGCGATGGCTTCATCCCAGTCACCACGCTCCTGTGCGGCCCGCGCCACCGAATCCCAGTCGTCCATGGCGCCGAGTATGACCCTGGCACGTTGTTAGGTGATGCCGAGCAGGGCCAGCGAGCGGTTGGGATTGCGGGCGTAGTGGCGGTTGGCGGCGGCGATGTTGGTGGTGCCGTCGAGGCGTAGGGCGCCGATGGCGGCGTTGCGGATGGCGGCCATGACTTGGGGTCCGGTACCGGTGCGGATCTGGGAGCGGTCTTCGTCGTAGGTGACGTCGCGGACCCAGTGGACCTTGTTCTCGATCGACCAGTGGCCGCGGATCCAGTCGGCCAGGTGCCATGGTTTGGCTTGGTGGGTTTGGAGATCGGTGATCGCGTAGACGGTTTCGGTGGTGAAGCGTTTCGGTTCGTCGAGCCGGCGCCGGCGGAGCCCGAGACGACCGACGCGAGCCTCATCGCCACCGCGCAGGAGATCTGGACCGCTGTGCTGCGGCAGCGCTACGACACCGGCCAGCCGGAGATCCTGGCGATGGTGGCGATCCGGGCGCACCAGTTCGAGATCGGCGCCGCGGCCGCCGACCACAGCACCATCAGATGAACCCACAGCTATGCATGGATCAACCAGCACCGACCATCCGAACGCACCGTATCCCCAGACGGTCAGCGAGGCACTGCCACTGATCAAACCGGCGTCCGGTAGCCGCGGATCGCGCACGCGGCCCTCCAATAGCCGCCACTTTTCGCAGGATGACGGGTGGGTCTGCGGTCGGTGCGCCGGTGCCGAGATGAGCCGTTCCTGCTGCCCGACGGACCTACGCAAGATCCAGCAGCTCCATGCGGCCGGTACGGACCATCCAGTCGATCCAGTAGCCGAGCCGCCCACATGCGACGCAGCGACTCGTGACCGACAACGCGCGGATGCCCGCGTTGTCGGCGTAGAGGAAATACCCCACGGCGACATTGAAGTGCTCTTCGTCGCCATCACCGTCGCACTCGCAGACCATGAAGGCCAGCTTCATCTGGTCCCAGTACGCGCCGCTGTCCGCGATGAAGTGCTCAGTCGCGGCAGATACGCTGCACCGCGCGCTCCTCGATGTCGCCATGGACCCCGAAAACCTGACCGCCGCACACGGCGCACCGGCAGAGGCGCACTTCGTGGACGTCGTAGCCCTCCGCGCCCTGGGCCATCGCATACGCCGCGAGATCATCGATGCCTTCGCCCACCGGCCATCCGTCAACCGCAGTGATCACCTGGCCAGTCTGATGCGCCCGGGCTCGAGCCACTGTGCCGACCACCACGAACATTTGATCAGCTGCACTGTCATGTAGCCGCTGATGGAGCTCCGCTCGGGGCTCGGTGCTCGACGGCTGGTCGGGGTGGGTCGTTGTGGAACGACCGAATGAGGCGTAGGCCTCGGTAGTTTGGGTTGATGGATCGCGATCATCTCGTTCACCTCCTGCACCGGGACGGCGAGGCGTTCGCGGCGTGTCGGCGCGAAGTGGCGGCCGGTGTCGTCATCCGGGTCTGGGACGGCGGCACGCCGGCCTCCACACTTGCCGCCATCGGCTCCGTTGCGTTGAGTGTTGCCCTGGTCGGGCACGCTTGAGTCGTGAAGGTCTCCAACCGCTGGCGTCCAGCCCTGCCGGCACGGTCGGCGTTCTCCGGGTTCCGGTTCCCGCCGGACGTCATCATGGTCGCGGTCCGGCTGTACCTGCGGTACAACCTCTCCTACCGCGACGAGCCCGTCCCGAGGTTGCCGCCCAGCGTCGCGGTGTTGCGGATCAGCCGGGAGGCGAAGTGCGGAAGCATCTGCGCGAGCAACGGCACCCGGCCGTCCAGGCGGCGCTCGATCTCGGTGAACGTGGTGGCCGCACCGATCTCGATCCGGTCGGCGGTGGCGGTGATGCCGCGGAGCTCGGGCAGCCGGTCGATGGCCATGACCCGCTCGGCGCGACGACCGCGGAGGTTGACGTCGACACCCCAGTCGGTGCCGCCTGCGACCACGACGGTGTCCCGGTCGTCGTGCAGGAGCCGGACGGCGTCGGTGAGCGTGGCCGGCCGGACGAAGGCGCGGCCCTCGTGCTCCAAGGCCGAGACCACGGGCGCGGGCGCCGGCGACGCGAGCCGGGCGACGAGCGAGTCGTCGGGCGCCGGTGCGCCGAGTGCGAACGCGGCGTCGCGGATCGACCGGTAACCGGTGCAGCGGCACAGATTGCCGGACAACGCATGCAGATCGAAGCCGTTGGCGCCGCGCTCCGGCCCCGGCTGCCCGTCCGCGCGGTCCGGACGGTAGTACTCGGCGGCCATGCTGCAGACGAAACCGGGCGTGCAGTAGCCGCACTGGGAGCCACCGTGCTCCACCATCTCCACTTGAACCGGGTGCAGGGCGGCCGGCGTCCCGAGGCCCTCCGCGGTGACGACCTCCTGACGGTCCAGCCCGGCTACCGGGACCAGGCAGGCGTTGACCGCGACCCATTCGGTCGGCGTGGCCACGCCCGGGCGGGCCACCAGGATCGCACAGGCGCCACACTCGCCCTCGGCGCAGACCTCCTTACCGCCCGTGAGCCCGCGACCGCGGGGGAACTCGAGCGCCGTGGTGTGGGTCGCCACGCTCGCGAGCGACTCGGGATGTCCGTTGACGATGACGGCCCGTGGTACGGGGCGGCCGGCGGCAGTCATCCGTATGCCTGCTGCCGGCCCGCAACGGCGGCGATGACCGAGGCGAGTGCGTACACGTCGGGCGTGCGGAACAGCGAGAAGTGATCGCCGGGCAGCACCGTCGGCCGGTCGAGGCCGGGGCAGGCCGACCGCCATACGTCGAAGGCGGCGGCACGCATGGCAGCATCGGTCTGCTCCGCCTGGATCAGCGTCACCGGTCCGTCGAAGCGACCCGGCCGGAACTCCCGCGCGGCGCGCACGTGCGCGCGGACCAGGTCGACGCTGCGCCGCAGCTGCTCCCAGTCGGCGTCGACCAGGTCGACACCGGCATCGGCGGCGATCGCCCGGGCCGCGCGCAGCACCTCGTCCAGCGGCCGGCCGCGCAGCCGCGCCGGGTCGATCGGCCGACCTGTCAGTCGCCCGATCTGTTCGGCCAGGCCCTCGGCGATGCCGAAGTCGTCGTCCTGCGGCAGCACGTCGGCGGAGTAGGTGTCGACGAGGATCAGGTGCGCGACCGAACGTCCGCGCTCGGCGAGCAGACGGGCGGTCTCGTGCGCGACCAGGCCACCCATCGACCAA
Organism: Dactylosporangium cerinum; assembly: GCF_042653625.1. NCBI lineage: Bacteria > Bacillati > Actinomycetota > Actinomycetes > Micromonosporales > Micromonosporaceae > Dactylosporangium > Dactylosporangium cerinum. The sequence goes on from NZ_JBHSIU010000041.1 coordinate 809,498, forward strand.
CCGAGCAGCACGAGCGGACCGTCGACGCCGGGCCGCTCGGTTTCCGCGGCGTAGAGCGCGGCCAGCTCGGCCACTCCTTGCGCGGCGTCCGGGGTGGGCAGCGGCGGTGCGGCGAAGCCCCACATCGTGCACGAAGGGTCGAGGGCGAGGCTCAGGTCGTGGAAGCCGACCAGGTCACCGCCGGCCGGCGGCACGCAGGCCACCGGGACGGCACCGCCGCCGCGCAGGACGACAAGGGCACGCGACGGCGCGCGCATGCCCTCGACGGCGAGCCCGGCCAGCCGGGCCGGGGTTGCCTGGCCGTCGAACAGCGCCGCGAGCTCGAGCCGGGTGTCCAGCCGTGCGTTCACCCGGGCGATGAGCTGCTGGGCCAGGAGCGAATGCCCGCCGAGTTCGAAGAAGTCCTCGTCGGCATCAATCGGGGCGACGCCGAGGAGTTCCTGGAACACGTGAACGACCGTCTGCACGGCCGGCTCGGCCGCGCCCTGCGCGGGATTTGTCACGGCGGGGTTCGTCACGGCAGGTCCTTTCGGAGTGCGGGCAGGAGGGTGGAGATCCGGTCGTCGGGGCGGCGGGCCATGGCGTCGAGGACCGCGAGGTAGTCGGCCGCGAGCGCCCGCGCCGTGCCGTCGTCGAAGAGCTCGGCGTCGTATTCGAGCGCTCCCACCAGGCCGCCGTCGTGGTCTTCGCGCAGGAGCAGATCCAGCTCGCTGCGGGCCACACCGTTGAACAGGTCGATCGGCTCGACGTGCACGCCGGGCAACGCCACGCGATCCAGAGGGGTCTCGTTGAGCGACACCTTGAGCTGGAACAGCGCCCGCCGGCCCTTGCGCCCGGCGCTCACGGCGCGGACCACCTGCTCGAACGGCAGTTGCTGATGCGCGAGGGCGGCGACGCAGTCACGGCGGGTCCGGCGGATCAGCTCGCGCAGGTCCGGGTCGCCGCTCGAACAGGCGATGGACCGGCTGGTCCGGTGCGATGGAGGGGCGGACGGGGGCCGCATGGTGGACCGCCTCCCGCCGCAGTGCCGCGTCAAGTAGCGGGAGCCGGTCCAGGCGGGTGTCCGGCACGGCGACGGCGGTGCTCAGCAGCGTCGTCAGCGAGGAGGCGAGCCGGGCGACGGTGCTCGGCAGGAACAGGTCGGCGGCGTAGATGAGCCGGCACTGCAGGCCGTCGGCCGTCTCCAGCACCGTGAGGTCGAGGTCGAAGCGGGCGCCGTCGTGGTTGAGGTCCAGCGGGGTGATGTCGACGCCCTCGGCCGCGGTGATCGTCTCCGGGACGTTGTGATAGGCCAGGTTCACCTGGTAGATCGGGTTCTGCCCGAGCCGGCGGCCGGGGTGCAGTTCCCGGGCGAGCACGTCGAGCGGCAGGTCCTGGTTGGCGTATGCCTCCAGGCACGTGTCGCGGATCTGGTCGACGAACTCGGCGAAGGTGAGCCACGGGTCCGGTCTGCCCCGCAGCGCGACCGAATTGACGAAGAACCCAAGCAGATCGTGGAACTCGCGGAAGCGGCGGTTGGCGACGGCGGTACCCACGACGATGTCCCGCTGACCGCTGTAGCCCGCGAGTACGACCTGGAACGCCGCGAGCAGGACCATGAACGGGGTGGCACCGTGCCGCCGGGCCAGGCCCGCGAGATCACCGAAGATGCGTGGTCCGATGGTGAACTCGTGCACCGCGCCGCGCCGGCTCACGTCCGCGGTGCGTGGATGATCCGTGGGCAGGGCAAGGATCTCCGGCGCACCGATGAGCTTGCCGACCCAGTAGGCGAGCTGCTGGTCCGCCTCCTCGGTCTCCAGCCAGTCCTGCTGCCAGCGGGCGTAGTCGCCGTACTGCAGGGTCACCGGCGGCAGCGGATCCGGGGTGCCGTTGAGGTGGCTGCCGTACAACGCCGCGAACTCCCGGGCGAAGACGCTGAACGACCAGCCGTCGATCACGGCGTGGTGGAACGTCAGCAGCAGCAACGACTCCTCGGCGGGCAGCCGGACGAGGTGGAAGCGCAGTAGCGGCCCGCCGGCGACGTCGAACGGGTCCCCCTGCTCGGTGCGGACCAGGCGGTCGGCCTCCCGCCGGGCCGGTTCGCGCGTCAGGCCGCTCAGGTCCACCAGCGGCAGCGTCCGCCGCTCGGGCGGCGCGATGCGCTGCACCGGTATGCCTTCCACGATCGGCAGCCGGGTACGCAGTACGTCGTGCCGCCGCCCGATGTCGTTGAGTGCCGCCTCGGCGGTCCCGCGGTCGAACCGCCCGGTGACCCGGACCGGCGCGGGGCTGTTGTAGGCGGCGCTGCGGGCGTCCTGCTGGTGAAGGATCACCATTCGACGCTGGGTGAACGACGCTGGGGCCGCCCGCTCGCCGCCCTCACCGGGCGGCGCGTCGTCGAGCAGGCCCGCCGTCGGCACACCGCGCGACCACAGCCGGTGCCACAGTGCTGCACGCTGCGCCGGCGGCATGGTGCGCACCCGCTGGCGCAGCTGCGCCAGGGCGGGCGGGCCGTGCTGTTCGCCGGCGTCGCGCGGCGGGCGGTCAGAACCGTTGACCATCACGACTCTCCTTCAAGCGCAGTGACCGGTGTCGCGCGCGCCAGGCCCTGCAGCCACGGCAGCGCGCCGAACCCCGCGACGACGAGCAGCCCGCCGAACACGAGCATCGGTGCGTGCAACCCGGCGCCGTGGGCGATGAACCCGGCGACGGCCGCGCCGGCCGGCATCGCGGTCAGCCCGACGGTGCGGTAGCTGCTGGTGACCCGTCCGAGCAGCTCGGACGGGACGATCCGCTGACGCAGCGAGACGACGACGACGTTCCACGCCCCGCCGGACAGCCCGGCGAAGGCCAGGGCAGCCAGAGCGACCGGCAGGCTCGACGTGAGCCCGCCGGCGAGCAGTGCGACGCCTTGGCCGGCGGCACCGCCGGTGATGAGCACCCGGTCCCCGAGCCGGCCACGCAGCCAGGGCGCGACCGCGGATCCGATGACGCCGCCGACGGCAAGGACCGCCAGCAGCACGCCGTAGCCGTACTCACCGATGTGCAACACGTCCAGGGCGTACACGACAAGCACCGCCTCGACCGCGGCCACGGAGCCATTGATGGCTGCCGCCAGCAGGCAGATCGTGCGCAACGCGGGGTGCCGCACCAGCCACCGCAGCCCGGAGCGGATCTCACCGGCCAGGCTGGTCACCGGCGTGCCCTCGTGGCGGGCGGTGAACCTGCCGCGCAGCGTCCACACGAGGGCCGCGCCGAGGACGAACGTCACCGCGTCGACCCACAGCGGCAGCGCGGGGGCGATACGGAACAGCAGCGCGCCGAGCAGCGCGCCGGCGAACGTCGACGCGGCCGTCTGCGCGGCGAAGAGCCAGGCGTTGGCGCGGTCGAGCGCGGCGGGGCCGACCACCATCGGCACCATCGCAGTGGCGGCGTTGTCGAACATGGTTTCGGCCACGCCGAGGGTCAGTGACACCCCGGCCAGCCACCAGATGTCGGGGACCTGCGCCAGCACCGCGGCGGCGAACGCACCGACGAGCACCGCCCGGACCAGATCGACCCGCCACATCAGGACCCGGCGGTCGAGCCGGTCCGCCAGTGCCCCGCCGACCAGCCCGAACAGCGGCCACGGCAGATAGCCGGCGGCGAATACCAGGGCGATGCCGCGCGGGTCGTCGGTCAGTCCGGCGGCCAGGAGCGGGAACGCGACATAGCGGATCCCGTCCCCGAGCGTCGACAACGTCGAGGCGGTCCACAACGTCCAGAACCGGCCACCGAGCCCAGTATCACCAGGCATTGAGCTCCCCGGACAGCAGCAGGTCGCCGCACCGGCGGCGCTGCACCTTGCCACTCGTGGTGCGCGGCAGTCCGCCCGGCCGCAGCAGCACCACGTCGGCCAGCCCGATCTGGTGCTCGACGGCGACCAGTTCCCGGATCGCCCGCACGACGTCGGCGACGGAAGTGGCGGTGGTGACCCGTCCGGGTCCGGGCGTCGCCGGCGCGTCGCCGCGGTCGAGCCGGACGCCGCGGGCGATCTCCGCAACGACCGCGACCGCCGTACCGCCCATGGACCGGTGGGCGACGGCGGCGCTGAGGCCGCCGGCCATGGCAGGGTGCGCACGCTCGACGGTCTGCTCGATGTCGGACGGGTACACGTTGCGCCCGTCGATGATGATCACGTCGTCGATACGTCCGACGACGTACAGCTGATGCTCGTGCATGAAGCCGAGATCGCCGGTGCGCAGGTACCGTTCCCGCTGAATCTCTCCGGGAAGCTCGGTGCCCGCGGCGATCCCGGCATCGAATTTCGCCACGCTGTCCTGCGGCCGGCCCCAGTAGGCCCGCGCGACGCTGCCACCCCGGATCCAGATCTCTCCCACGCCATCCTCGGGGCACTCCTTGCCCGACTCGGTGTCCACGATCCGGACACTGACGTTCTCCGGCACCCGACCGCACGCGGTGAGCCGGCGTCCTGTGTCCGCCGAGGTGGGCACGACCGTCCGGCCCTGCTCCAGCAACCGTACATCGACGGTTGTCGTGACGGCGTCGTCCGGTGTGCGGTGACCGCTGACGTAGCAGGTCGCCTCGGCGAGTCCGTATGACGGCATGAACGCCGAACGGGCGAAGCCGTACTCAGCGAATCTTGCCGCGAACCGGTCCAGCGTGGCCGGATCGACCACCTCGGCGCCGTTGATCGCGTAGCGCCAGCGGCTCAGGTCGAGCCCAGCCAGCCGCTCCGAGGGAATGCGCGTGGCGCACAGGTCGAACGCGAAGTTGGGCGCGCTGCTGGTGAACGCGTCGTACCGCTGGATACTGCGCAGCCACAGTTCCGGACGCATCAGAAAGGTGGAGGGCTGCATCAGCACGGAGACGCCGCGCAGGATGACTATGGCAGCGATATTGGCCAACGCCATGTCATGGAAGAGCGGGATCCAGTTGACCGCGGTGCCCGGGTTCGGAGCGTTGTCCAGCCGGCCAGGCAGGGTGGCGGTGGCCAGGGCGAGGCCGTTCTCCACCAGGTTTCCGTGGCTGATCATGACGCCCTTCGGCGCGCCGGTGGAGCCCGAGGTGTACTGCAGGAACGCCGTCGTCGACGGCGCAATCGGCGGCCCGGTCCAGGCCGCCGCAAGCTGCGGGTCGATGCCGGCGACGTCGATCGCGATCGCGGAGCCGAACCGCTCGCCGGCGTACTGCGTGGTGGACAGCACCAGCGCCGGCTGGGAGTCCTCCACAATCGGCTGCATCCGCTCAAGCAGCCGCCTGCCGCCGAACGGAGAGTCCGGGTACGGCACCGGCACCGCGATCACCCCGGCGTACAGGCACGCGAAGAACGCCAGCACGAACGGCGCGCCGTTGGGCAGCATCACCAGCACGCGGTCCCCGGGAGCGCTGCGACCGGCGATCTCGGCGGCCATCGCCCGGACCAGCCGATCGGCCTCGCGATAGGTCACCGCGCGAGCCTCCGAGCCGTCGCCCGCGAGCTCGACGAGTGCCCGCTGGTCGGGGCGGTCAAGGGCGGCGGCGCGGCAACTGGTCGGAGTTCTGGTCCCGGCGCATCGACCAGGAGCACCGCCTGGTGTACCGGATCGTCGACGACATGGTGCAGATCGTGCAGTGCCGCTACCACTATGAGTGACCGTTCGCCGGCCGACGCGATCGCCCCGGCGTGGGTTGAGGGGGTGTGGGTGGAGCGCAGCTCCGGCGACTGAATTCAACCGTGCCGCGCCCAGTAGCGGCAGCTCAGCAAGCCAACGCTACGGCCGCTGGTCGGCTCGTACCGATTGTCGGTGTGTGTCGATTCGGTACGGTTGGCCGTTTGGTCGCTTAGAGATCAGTTCAGAATGAGCTGGCGTAGGCAGATCACTGAGCAGGCAAGGCTGATCAGTGCTTCGTGGATGTCGGCGCGGCGTTCGGTGCGCAGGCGCAACTTTCTTGAACGCGTGTAGCCAGGCGATGGTGCGTTCGACGTACCAGCGGTGCTTGCCCAGCCCCGAACCGTGGCCGGTGTTGCGGCGGGCGATGTGCGGGACGATGCCGCGGGCTCGGACGAGGCGGCGGTACTTGTCGTGGTCGTAGCCGCGGTCGGCGTAGATGCGGCGCGGTCGTTGTCTGGGCCGGCCGCGCACGCCCCGGACCCGCGGGATCGCGTCGATGAGCGGCAGCAGTTGCGTGACGTCGTTTCGGTTGCCGCCGGTCAGCGTGACCGCGAGGGGGATTCCGGCGGCGTCGGTGATCACGGTGGTGCTTGCTGCCCAGCTGGCCCCGGTCGACCGGGCTCGGACCGGTGCGCTGCCCCCTTTGAGTGCACGCAGCTGCGACGAGTCGACGATCGCCGCGGACAGATCGAGGCGGCCGGCGGCACGCAGCTCGGCCAGGACCAGCTCGTGCAGCTGCGGACAGACCTACACCTCAACCCACTGCAACTGCGGTGACAGTCCGCCATGCTGGCAAAAGTAGCGGACTGCTTGAACAGCGTCCTCGATCGGCACCGCAGCGGACGGAGGAAACTCCGACCAGTGTCCGTAGTAGTAGAAGACCACGCCGTTGCCGTCTCGCGCCCACGAGGATCCCTGGCTGCTGAAGTACGGCGGATTCCCGGATGCCGCCACGTAGCTCAAGACTGAGACCTCACGGCCCAACCCGATGGACAGCGAGTCGCCTCCGTCAAGAGTCACCTCAGCGATCAGAGGCTGACATGCTGCGTCCCGCTCCACGTCCGCTAATGCTTGCCGAAGCTCGTCATCGCAGGTGACGACAACGCCAGCTTCGCCACTCCTCCACGTGATCTTCGCGCGCAAGCCTTCTCCCGGGAATAGCGATCACAGACTCGTAAGCCTACGGAACGCCCCGCGAGCCAACCAAGATCAATCACGCAGTTTGCGCCAGAGCCGAGTTTGGGCGCCACCTCTCGGCGAGGATCGGCTCACGTATTGTCGGCCCGTGTGCGGCTCACGCACGGTGGCGGGCAGCGAAGACAGGGCGCGCCATCTCTGCGGCATGTGTGGAAACGTGATGAAGCGCGCTCGCTCGCAGGGCCGTCCCTACGGGCTGGTGTTGGCCGCGCCGATAAGAGACATTGCCTCGGACATCGGGATGGGACGGCGGGATACCGCGTTGTGGTCCTTCCCTTCCCGGGTCCAGAGCGGCGGCAACACGTTGATGGCCTGGTCGAGGCGGCAGGCGGCGACTTCGTCAGCCCATCCCGGCCAGCGCAGCTCCTCGTAGAAGCCATTCATCGCACCACTGATCATGGCAGCGAGCCAGTCGCCGTAACCGCGCGCGGTGTCCTCCCACCGGAGGGTGTCCGGCGCCAGGTACCAGATCGTCGGCTTGCCGCTCGGGCCGGGCATCCAGGCGAACTGTCCTCCCAAGACGTCCTGCGCAACGACCAGTCGGCCGGCGACGCCCTCATTGATTTCGCCGAGGCTGGCGAGCAGATGTTGCTCACTCCCGGATCCGAGAACACGGAGCCATCCGTGATCCAGCACCAGACCGCCGCTGCGGTGAACTACGGCACCCAGCCAGGACCGCGTCGTCACCTGCACCTGGAGCAACTCCAGATCGGCGCGCCGAGTGTCAGCGTCGAGCACGACGACCGAATACGGTGCCGCGGCAATGACGGCCTCAATCTCGGGCCACGCCGGATCATCGGTGTCGAGCAGCTCGGTCAGCGAATACACGCCGGGATCCTACCGAGACCCAATGCGCACGCTCTTCGGCGCGACATCGCAGCGGCTCCGCAGCGCATGCCGCCGGGACGGCGTACGCAGCGTGACGATCACGCCGAGTCACAACGCCGACCGGCGGCATGAGCGGACGTGGGCATCGAAAGGTCAGGACGACTGGCGACCGGGCTCGCCGCGAGACCTGCAGTTGCATCAGCGCCGTCGTGTGCGCAGCGCCGCGAATCCTTTCTCGCTGACCTGCCAATCCCAAGTGGTTGGCACGGCCATGGGCATTTGGCTGCACGCCATTTCGCGCCGCTTGGCGCTCTGCTCTACCGTTTTACCGCAGTGCCTGATGGTTCAAACCAGTCTCGGATATTACGGCGTTGGCCAGACGACAACCCACAGCAATGCCAGTACGGCAAAGACCAATGCTAAGCGAAATATCCAAGTGGTGATCTGCGACATCCAGATCGGATGTCGGCGATCGTCGAACTGGCGCCCAACGACGGTGCCACGGTGCACAAATGGCTTCCAGTACTGTTCGACAAAAGACTGATTAAAATATTCACTGTGACTGAAGTCATGGAATCTGTCGTGGACCCCTGGCGTTCCAAAACCGAATGTCCCTGAGGGTCCGTAGCCGACAGTGAGGCTCGTTGCGAGGACTGGCCAAATGTCGCGACGTCCACATTCGTTAACCACCTGGAGAGCACTGTCGATGCGATCCCATCGGTAATTTCGGCGGATTATCGAGCCGCACAGGATCAGGCGCTGTGGTCGGAGTGTTGCAACCTCCCGAAGAAGTCGACTTATCGCGTAGGTTCCGAAGCTGTGTGCGATCACTGTTATGTCCCGATCCGGATGGGCGGAAATTGCCGCCTCAATCTTCCATCGCACAACTCTTATTGGGGCATTTCGAGTGAAGAAAGGAAACCAGAATCGAACTACATCGAGGTAGTCATACTTGACAGGTTCGACCACCGTATCGGGGAGTTGTCCCAGTGTTGACTTGACCATCTCTTGCCACTCGGCTTGCGTACGTATTCCATGCACAAGCAGGACAAGGCGCTTCCGGCCGGAGGTAACCTCGGCTTGTTGAGGATAGCTCGCCGAATCCGATATTTCGGAATTGAATACGCGTCTTAAGTATGGTAGGCAGTGGGTTCGCACAGCCTCCTCAAGTTCGTTCAAGTTTTGGTAAGCGATGCGCGGTAGTTTGTCAGGTCCGTAGGTCATTCGCTGCTTCGGCGTGCTGGTGACGACAAACGTCGGCGTCGCCGCACCTACGGCGAGACCAGTTTCGAACACGCAGGCGCCGGAGTTCTCCGAAAGATCTGCGATGACGAATCTCGCATTCCGGATCTTGTCGGCGATCTTGGAGTGGCCGTACGGCGCACCGCCCCATGGGTCCGATCCGTTTCGGCAAGTAAGGCCGGTCTCCTTCAACACTGTATGTGCAATGACTCTACGCTCGGGTTCCTTCTCGTAGCGGGAAATGATGAATACGAAAGCCGGGTTTCGCTGTGGTATGAAGCTGTTCGCAAAGCCAGTGACAACCGCTGCCAGCTCGCCCCCCAGAACTTCGTCTCGAATCGAGGGATCGTGCGGCAGCATTAGGGGCCTGTTGAGAAACATCGGGTTGCCGACATTAAGGGTGTCCGAACTGCGTATAAGATCTAGGTCGTAGGAGTTTGGAGAGACGTGGCTGACGGTCGCGGTCCGACGGGTCCCGCCGTCAGCCGAGCCAAAGCGTAACGTAACAGCTCCGGCTTCTTCCGTTCGGGCGATTGCAACGCCTTCCTCGCATATTAGAAGCACCGGAATGCCGTGTTGGATTGCTAGCAGCATTTCAACGAAGATATTCGGCGTCGTGGTCTGCAGCGAGTCGCGCTTGGGTAGAATCGCTACCATTCCCGAACAGTCGCCCAACACCTCGTCGACGCGGTCTCGAAAGTTTAGACCTCGGGGATGCGGGATCCTGCGATAGCCTTGATGATCGCCGACCAGCAAAAAACCATGCTCGTTCATGAGCTTGCGTGCCACGAACAAGTTCAATGCCTCATGCCTGGGCTGCCAGGAGCACGCCAGATAGATTGTGTGGCGATCCGTTTCGATCAAGGCTCCACCGATCCATTGTGCGTCGTAAGTGTCCAACTATCATGCATGCGCCGTCCCACATATTCCATAACCGCAGTGTCGAAGGTTCCCTCTTTTGGGGGAGTTGGGATCGGTCGATCGGTTTGACCTTTGGTGTCGGCGTCGTCGATAGTGGTGGCCTTTCGGCCCTTGGCGGAGGCTTTCAGATCAATATGACGGTGGCCAGTGCCCGCGGGCAGCTGAGCGTTGTCCTGAGGCTGCGGATCAGCACGCGGATTCGGCCCGTACCGTTACAGGCACCACCATCAACATGACCGCCGGCGCCGTGGGGACCTGATCCGGCGCAATCCATGGGGGACGACGCGTCACTGACGATCTCAACGCCACCAACGCCGGACGCCGCGCCCACCAGGCTCGCGATGCTCGCCGCCATCGGCGTGATCGCCGCGGCGGCGAGCGGCGCATGGGCCTGGACTCGAAACCCGGGCAAGCACCGGACGTTGCCGGACATGTGCGCCGGGGTCGCGGCCGGCGTCCCCGGCGCCGTGCCCGGCTCGTGCGCCTGGTCGGCCGGCGGCACGTCGTTCACCGTCACGAGCACCCTGTTCCAACGCACGCGGTTGCGCGACGCGGCCGAACGGGCCGAGGCCCAGTTCCGCGACGAGCGACAGGGTGCGATCAACCGCTCCACGGATTCGGGTTGGCCGAAGGCGTACCGGGAGATGCCGGGGATCGCCGACGAGGCGTTCTGCCTCGAGCAGTACGACGGCCGCGCCTACTTCGTCCACTGCAGGGTCCGCGACAACAACGCGATCCTGGACCTCACCGCCGGGTGGGACGACAGCACCGGACCGGCGGACAGGCGGGACGCCGTCGCGCAGGCCCTGACGACGTTCGCGCCGACGGCGCAGCGCCTCATGACCGACCTGGTGGGTCGCCTTTGACGCGACCTACCAGGTCGCCGTCCAATCGGGAACCTGGACCCACCCCGCCAGCCACGACGTCCCTCCCAGGTCCGCCGCTACACCGCCCTGACCCGCCACCTCGTGTTGAGCCATGCAGACCAGACATGCACCCTCCCCGTGAAAGCGTCCGTCGATGACCGCATGCGTTTGTCACGTCCTATGGACGTGCGATTCGCACGGGGGTGTCGACGCCATTGATCCCCCCTCAACGAATCGATACGCGGTCATACGGCAGGGCCAGCGCATCCGTCTCGCAATGGCCGTGTCATACCTCAACTATTCGGCAATTCCGCGTCGCCCGCCTTGCCCGCAGACCGGCCGACGGCACTGGTGAGCCGAAGAGTAGAGGGACAGTAGCCGCTGAGTAGAAGGCTAGCGTACACAGGAGGCAGCGCGCTTTTGTCGGAATCGAACCGTTAGTCATCACGATACCTATATATCCATCGGGGATTGCCGCCCACCGATTGCTGCCCTACGCTCTGCGGCGTTTGATTTCTTCGAACGGGGGCTGTCCATGATCACGTCCATTTTAGGGCGTTCCATTCGCGTGCACATAATCGCGGTATCGACGCTCCTGGCCGGCCTACTGGTCACGGCCGGTGCAGCATCGACCCCGGCGGCCGCGGCACCGCCGTGCTCCGCCGGCAAGCCCGACGAACGGGCCGCCGCCGCGGCGGCCAAAGCCTGCGGAGGCCGGGTCGAGGTCCTCTCCGGCCGCAGCGAATACACCCAGGTCTTCGCCAACGCCGACGGCACCTCCACCTTCACGTCAAGCGCGGTACCGGCCCGCGTCCACCGTACCGACGGATCCTGGGCTGCGGTCGACACCAACCTGCGCGCCCGGCCCGACGGCTCACCGGCACCCATCGCGGCGGTGTCGGACGTGGTGTTCTCCGCCGGCGGCACCGGCCCGTTCGTCACCTACCGCGCCGGCGGGTCGACGCTGTCGCTGGCGCTGTCCCGGTCGCTGCCGACGCCGGCGCCGGTGGCGCTGCCGGCGCCGCTGATCGACGGTTCGTCGGCGGTGTACCGCAACGTGCTGCCCGACATCGACCTGCGGGCGACGGCCACCCCGACCGGGTTCACCCACGTGCTCGTCGTGAAGACCGCGGCGGCCGCGGCGAACCCGGAGCTGGCGAGCATCCGCTACGACGTCGGCGGCGACGCGCTGGCCCGCACGGCGACGGGTGGGCGGGTGGCGTTCCGCAACCAGGCCGGCCGCACGATCGCGGTCGCGTCCGAGGCATTCATGTGGGACTCCACCGTCAACCCCGGCGCCGGCGGCGAGATCCAGGCCAGCGCGGCGCAACTGTCGGCGCTGCGGCAGGCACCGACGGCCGAGCTGGTGTCGACAGAGCACCGGCCCGGGGCGACGGCCCGCACCGCATCCATCGCGGTCTCCGCCGACGCCGACGGTCGTGCCGTGCTGCTGCGTCCCGACACCGCTCTGCTGCGCAGCTCGACCGCCACGTTCCCGCTGTTCATCGACCCGCAGATCGGGCCGACGGACACCAAATGGGCGTACACGCGGTCGCTGGACGCCGACTACGGCCCCAACGACAAGGCGCGGGTGGGCTACAACCCGCCTACCTACGGCGGTGACGGCAGGCTCTACCGCGGCTTCTTCGAGTTTCCCACCACCTACGGGGGACAGACGTACAAAGGCAAACACGTCACTGCCGCGTCGTTCTCCATCGAACTCTGGCACTCCTACGCCTGCACCGACACCCCCACCAGCCTCTTCCGGGCCGCCACCATCAACGTCGGCAACGGCGGACGCATGAGCTGGGGATCGCACCCCCTCGGCGCCGGCTCCCCCTACCTCGCCACCGCATACGGCCACGCCAACAAAGCCGGCGGCTGCACCACCGGCCAACCCGACATGCTCATGACCTTCGGCAGCGAAACCATGCGCGCCGACGTACAAACCGCCGCCACCCAGGGCTGGGAGATCTACACCGTCGGCCTGTGCGCCTGCGACTCCAACGGCGCCAACGAATCCGCCGACAGTCGGTGGAAGAAGTTCTACGTCGACTACCGCACCACCATGAGCATCACCTACAACACGGTCCCGGGCACTCCTGCGAACCTCTCGCCGCACCAGGGCCAGGTCGCCTGCGGCGGTTTCGTCGGCACGAACACGCCGGTGCTGCAGGCGCAGTACGTCGACGCCGACGGCGCGGACACGCTCAGCTCGACCTTCCAGTGGCAGCAGCTGCCGTCCGGGGGCGTGACGACCCTTGCCGGACCGGCAAAGCCCGCCAACAACAACGGTGCCGTGACGGTCAGCCTCGGTGCTGCCGCGGAAGGCAAGCAGTACCAGTTCCGCGTGCAGACCAATGACGGCACCGACACATCACCCTGGTCACCGTGGTGCACGTTCACCGTCGACACGACGGCACCACCCGCACCGGTGGTGACCCCGGTGGCGTCGGGCTCGGCACCGGTGTACACCGGCTGCGACCCGGGCAACATGGGCGCCTGCACCCCGCGGGGCGGTGCGGGGGTCGGGGGCGCCTTCCAGTTCAGCGAGCCCGCCGGCCCGGATGGTCAGGACGTCGTCAAGTACGTCTACGGCTGGGACGCGCCATCGGAGAACGTGACAGTGGCACCGGGTGCGGCCTCGCCGACCATCATGCTGACGCCTCCGCACTACGGCATCAACAAGCTCACCGTGTCCAGTGTGGACGGATCGGGCCGCACCAGTCCGACCACCGTCTACAACATCCTGGTCGGCGCCCCGTCGGCGCCGCTGGCGCACTGGCCCCTGGACAGCATCAACGGCCACGGCTTCACCGATCAAGTCTCCGGCGGGGCGCTGACCACGACCGGCGTGAGCTGGACGCCCGGCGCACGGTACGTCGGCGCCAACGCGGCGACGTTCGCCGGCACCAGCAGCCAGGCCACCCAGCAGGTGCCGGCCCTGGACACGTCCGGCTCGTTCAGCATCGCGGTGTGGGTCAAGACGGCGCCGCCGTGGTGTACGTCCGGGAACTACAGCGTCATGTCGATGGACGCGAGCCCTGTCGCCGCCGACAACCACGCCAGCGCGTTCGCGGTCAACTTCGACTGCCAGCTCAAGGCGTACCGCTTGCAGGTGGCCGACCGGAACGTGCCGACGCCCTCGCACGTCAACGTGACGTCGGCCGCCAACTCTGCGGTGCCGGGCCGATGGACGCTGCTGGTCGGCACGTACGACGACGCGCAGAACCAGACCAGCCTGTGGGTCGACGGTGTGCAGGTCGGCACCACGGCCGTGCCGCCCGCGTGGGCGACGGCGCACGACGCCACCCCCCGCGCGACCGGTCCTGTCGTCCTGGGCCGGCACCGCTGGCAAGACCTCTCCGCCGGCTATTTCCAAGGTGAGATCGCCGACGCGAGGGTCTGGAACCGGGTACTGGTCGCCGACGACATCAACGGCACGAACGCCGACGCGGCCAAGGGTGTCCCGGCGCGGGCCGGCCTGACGCGGCCACTGGAGGTGGGTTCGTGGCAGTTCCCCGACGGCGAGTGCTACTGCGGCGACAGCCCGGACGGGTCGGTGTTCAGCCGCAAGTCGACCCTGGTGCCGAACTGGACCCTCGACCCGGCCTGGAACGGGGATCCGGCCACCACCCCGGGGTGGCTCACCAACGATTCGCACGACGGCAACGGCGGTGTCAGGTTCAACGGCGGCTTCTCCTCCACCCGTGACGACAAGGGCACGCAGAGCACCGCCGACGACGTCGACCGGCCGGTGCTGCGCACCGGCGACTCGATGACGTTCACCGCCTGGGCGAAGCTCGACACGATCACCAACGCCGACCAGGGCGTGGTCACCCAAGGGCCGTTCATCCTGATGTACCGCGGGTGGGACCACCGGTGGGGCCTCACCATGTTCCAACCCAACGGGTCCGGCGGATTCGTCGGCATCGAGTCCAACTCCGACACCGCCTCCGTCACCGGCGAATGGGTCCATCTGGCGGGCGTGTTCAACGCGGCGACCGGCGACATCCAGCTGTACGTCAACGGCGTGCGGCAGGCCTACGCGGGGCACGGCGCCTACGGCGACACCACCCCGGCCAGCCTGCTGATCGGCAACAAGTCGACCAATCCACTGTGGACCTTCCACGGCACGATCGACGACGTCCACGTGTATCAGGGCGTGCTCAACGATCGGGAGATCGCCAACAGCTACGCCGGCATCTGACCTTCCTCCTCCCCCCCAGAGCGCGGGCCCGCCAGCATCATCGGCGGGCCCGCGCTCGCCTGCGACGGTCAGCCCTGTTTCGGGGTGAAGGCCGCGGCGTGCTCGCGGATGAAGGCGGTCACGCGTACAACGAAAAGACAGAGCGTCGCCCTGTCTGGCTCGTACACTCGGTTCTCGGCCGTGACGTGCGGTTTTTGTACGGAGTTCGCCCGGTCGACCGGGAACTGCGGGATCTGGTGCTGCGTCTGTCCGCGGAGAACCCGACCTGGGGCCATCGCCGCGTGCAAGGTGAACTGGCTCGGCTGGGCCACCGGATCGCGGCCGGACGGTATGCCCACGATCAAGCTGTGCAGCCGAGCGCGCGATGTCCGTGAACGCGCACCACGTGTGGTCCCCAACTGGTCCCCCGTCCGGCACACGGTTTAGGAACGGAGACGCGCTCGGACGGAACCGAGTCGCTGACCTCGCCCTATGTCATCTGAGGATCGAGCCTCGCCAAGGTCATGACAGGCATTTACCGTGCGGCCGACGCGATGACCGCCCGACAGCACCCACCATCGACGGCTGTTGCCACTGGATCCTGACCGTCAGAGGCAACCAGCCCAGCCTGCAGCAGCAACTGGCCAGCCTGCCCTGGCGACTCGTTCCTGTCGCCGACCGCACCACCGATCGCGATCACGGCCGCCGAGAGATCCGCACCCTGAAAGATCCTGTCCGTCTCCACCGGCATCGACTTCCCCACGCAGCCCAGGCGATACAGATCCGGCGCCGCCGACGCCGGCTCGACGAACCTCGACGCTTCACCACCGAGACCGTCTACGCGATCGCCGATCTCCTTGCCCACCAAGCGAAACCGATGCACCTGGCCGACTGGATCCGCGGCCACTGGTCCATCGAGACCAAAATCCACCGGGTCCGCGACGTCACCCACGACAAAGACCGCTCCCAGATCCGAACCGGCACCGGCCCGCACGTCATGGCCGCCCTCCGCCTCGCCGGCGCCACCAACATCGCCGCCGCCAACCGCCACCACGCCCGCAACCCCGACAGGGCACTGGTCCTACTCGGCATCAACGAACGGCTTTGCCGGGGCCCTGCATAATGACTCCTTCGAGGATTTGATCGGGAATGCGGGACATTCTGGTCAGCTGGAGAACGGCTCGATGACGAAGCGGCCGTAGGCGACGAAGACGGCGATCGCGAAGTACGCGGCATCGCCCGCCACGAGCTTGACCTGGCCGAGCCGGCCGCGTGTGATCATCGCGCCG
Organism: Dactylosporangium cerinum; assembly: GCF_042653625.1. Lineage (NCBI taxonomy): Bacteria > Bacillati > Actinomycetota > Actinomycetes > Micromonosporales > Micromonosporaceae > Dactylosporangium > Dactylosporangium cerinum. Next base: position 825,663 of record NZ_JBHSIU010000041.1, read on the forward strand.
GTCAGGAGCAGGACCCACCGTCCAACGACCGGCCAACCGTCCAGCCCAGCCGCCCGCTGACACCGATACGCCCGTGCTCGTCCTCGACCGGGAGCAGGATCTTGCTCAGCACGACGCTCGTCGTGCGGTCCTCGTCGGGGAATGGCGGAGAATCGGTTTCCGTCATGCCAACCCGTGCAACGTCCTGCCGAACCTGTCGGGCTCGCAAAGGCGGCGTTGCGTTGCGGGGATCGGCGGACGCGGTTGACCCGTGTCCGGGTCATCGGTCAGATCGCGTGGGCGAGTTCGTTGAACCGCAGATACCAACGCACCGCCACGACGATCACCTCCGGTGGGAACCGGAACCCAGCGAACGCCGACTTCGGAGGCAGCCACGGGCGACGAGGGGTCGACAGCTTCACCGGTCAAGCGTGCCAACGCTCAATGCAACGGAGCCCCCACGCAATCTGACCGCGGACCCGATACGGTTCAACGCCGTCCGTCGATCCCACAACGGCGCCCTCGCACCGTCTCGACGATCGTGGTCGCACTCAACGCCCAGCTGCTGCGCCGGGTCCAACTGGCGCCGACGCGGTGAACCACGATGGATGGCACAACGGGGACGGACCCCACACCACGACAGATGCCGCCGGGCAGATGGCGGAGCACCAGCCCGGCGGCATCGACGAAGTCTGTTATCCCAGGTAGGTGACGGTCGTGCCGCAGTAGCTCGGTGGCAGGGTGTGCACCGGATTGCGGCACACCTGGACCGTCAGTCGGGTAAGGACCGAGGTGGTGGTGCTGGTGCCGCCGAGGGTGAACTGGAATCTCTTGACGCCGTTGTCGACCGTCACCGTCTTGGAGCCGACGACGGCGCTGCCGCTGTACGCGGTGAAGATTGCCGTGCTGGAGTAGTCGTCGGGGGCGCAGCCCGGTGTGGAGCTGGCGACGATTGGCCGGTCGACGACCTCGCCGCTGACATCAACCGCGAAGGGCGCGACGGGTCCAGGCGTGCGCCACAGGAGGGTTCCTTTGGTGCTCCCGTGGGGGCAGGTGTCGAAGGAGCTCGTGGAGTCGGCGTAGAAGGGCTGGGGCGGTGCGATATCGGCGCTGGCGGGCGCCGCGGACAGGGTGAGAGCCGTGAGTGTCGCGGCGGTGGCGGCCAGTGCGCCACGGATGATTCTCATGTGCCGTCCTTGTCTCGGGGGTGACCGTGCGAGCACGGGCTTACAGGAAGCGACATATGGGAATGTATCAAATCTCCGCGTGGGTCATGAAGGACGATGTGGCGGGCCCGAACGGGTCCGATGCGTTGAGCGTTGCCCAGGTCGGGCAGGCTTGAACGGTGAAGCTCGATGTCCTGCGCGGCGAAGACGGCGTCGAACGCTGGGGGCGAACTTCGCGTTGCGGTCACGGACCAGGAACCGAAACCGGGTCATACGGTCACCAGGGTCCAGCACCAGATTGCGGCCTGCTGGCTGGTCCAGGCGGCGGTCGGGTGCGCGGTAACACCGAGGATGTGCACCCGCCGCGTGCTGATCTCCACGACAAGCAGCACGTACAACTGCCGCAATGTGATGGTGTCGATGTGGAAGAAGTCGGTCGCCAGCAGCCCGGATGCCTGGGCCCGCAGGAACGTCCGCCAACTGGTGGGCGCCGATGCGTTGTTCGATCGGATGACGCGGCGAGTCCGATTCTCTGCCGGCTCAGATGGCCCCGGCGAGCTCGGTGAACGCTGCGGCGACGCGGAGCCCGCGCGGGGCGTCGAGACGGAGTTCGTAGGGCCCGCGTCTGAGGTTCTGCATGAACGCGTCCAGCGACGATCGTCTGTGCGGTCCGTTCGGTGCGTAAGCCGCGCATCGGTCTAGCCGGTGCTTCAGCTGGCCGCGATCGGCCTCGATCCGGTTGTTGGCATGGCGTTCGACGTGGTGCCACGCCGACGGCACCAGCTCGTCGAGGACGGCCGGGGTACACCGGTGCCGCGTCGGTGACGACCTCGCTCGGTGTGACCTTCAGCGTGGCCAGCGCCCGGCGGAAGAACCGGCGTGCCGCGGCGGCGTCGCGGCGGGCGGAGACGAGCACGTCGATGACCTGGCCGTCCTGGTCGACAGCGCGATACACGTACCGCCAGACACCGTTGACCTTGACGTAGGTTTCGTCGACGAACCATCTGTCACCGGGCGCATGCCGGCAGAACCGGGCCGCGTCGGCCAGCAGCGGCGTGCATCGTTGCACCCTATCCAAGGAAAAGCTCGCCGCGCAGCCAGGCGGCGAATGGACCCACAGCGTCAGCGCCGGGTTCCTCAAGACCCTCGGTTGCCTGGAACTGCTGTCCGTCGTCGGCCTGATTCTGCCCGCAGTGCTCGACATCGCACCGGTCATGGTGCCGGTCACCGCCGTGTGCTGGGTCCTGCTCCTGACCGGCGCGATGATCACACGCGGCCGGCTCGGCCAGGTCAAGCTCGTGGCGGGCGATGCCGCGTACTTCGCGATCGCCGTCTTCGTCGCCTACGGCCGCTTCGTCATCGAGCCGTTCTCCAGCTGACCAGAATGTCCCGCATTCCCGATCAAATCCTCGAAGGAGTCATTATGCAGGGCCCCGGCAAAGCCGTTCGTTGATGCCGAGTAGGACCAGTGCCCTGTCGGGGTTGCGGGCGTGGTGGCGGTTGGCGGCGGCGATGTTGGTGGCGCCGGCGAGGCGGAGGGCGGCCATGACGTGCCGGCCGGTGCCGGTTCGGATCTGGGAGCGGTCTTTGTCGTGGGTGACGTCGCGGACCCGGTGGGTTTTGGTCTCGATGGACCAGTGGCCGCGGATCCAGTCGGCCAGGTGCATCGGTTTCGCTTGGTGGGCAAGGAGATCGGCGATCGCGTAGACGGTCTCGGTGGTGAAGCGTCGAGGTTCGTCGAGCCGGCGTCGGCGGCGCCGGATCTGTATCGCCTGGGCTGCGTGGGGAAGTCGATGCCGGTGGAGACGGACAGGATCTTTCAGGGTGCGGATCTCTCGGCGGCCGTGACCGCGATCGGTGCTGTGGCGGCACGGACCGGCCGGAAGGTCACGCTCGTGCCGATCAGGGCACGGCGGGCGAGCCACGCGGCGGCGGTCGCACCGGTTTCGCATTCGCCGTCGCCGATGAGCGGCACGACGAGCCTGGTTGGGGCGTCCAGGGCCATGCCCTGCGCGACGGCGAGGGCGGGACCAAACTGACCGCCGGTGTATCGAACGCCCGGAATGAGTGGGGTGATCTCGCTGCCGAACCGTCGGGATCCGGAAATCCGGTCACGAGGGTTGTCAGGCTCTGCCGCGACCACGGGACGTCTGATCGACCGTCCAGTGGCAGCGCGCCGCTGAGGTAGGCATAGGCGAGCGCGGCCGGCGCCGCGTGGCCTGCTCCGTGCACGACGATGAGCTCCGCGCCGGGCGGCTGATGCGCGATGAGGGGTGCGAGCTGGGCGAGGATCGCGTTGACCGGTGGGCAGACGCCCCAATGACCACGTGGTTGCGGCTTGACGTCGGCCCGGTCCAGCGGCCGTTCGACGCGGACGTTACCAGCGTCGGTTGGGCCAGGTCGGCCGGCTCGGGCGCTCTGACGCGTAACGCGGCCAGAGCGTCGCGGGTCTGGCTCTTCACCGTCGACACCGAGCAACGCATCGCCTCGGCGGTGGCCGTCTCGGTCAGGTCCTCGAAGTACCGCAGCACCAGCACCGCCCGCTGCCGGGGGCCAGCTTCGCCAGCGCGGCCTGGACCGCGAGCGCCGTGGTCACGGTGTCCGCAGCGTCGGGCACGGGGCGCTCCGGCGGCCGCTCGGCGAGCTGCACGGCGTCGTCGTTGCGCTACAACCCGTCGGCCGTCAACCGCCGGCAGTGGCTGATCGACCAGGGGGTACTACGGACCGACAGGCTGTCCGGCGTCGTCGGCCAAATCCGCTGACAGGCGCGCTCGGCGGTGCGCCCGGCGTAGCGGATCGCCTCGACCGGGTCGGTGATGACGAACCGTTCGCTGACCAACTCGTCGAACTGAGGGAAGTACGCTGGTAGGGACGCGGCGCGAGTGGCGAGCCGCCTTCCGGCGCCGCAGTGGAGGTGAATGATGAAGCCTCGCATCGACGGGACCAGGTTCGGTTCGATCACGGTCAGGGGAACCGTTTTCAGGCACGACGTCATCATCCGGCCCGACGGCCAGGTAAAGAAGCGGAAGAAGAAGCTCTCGAAGGCCGTCTACGGCACGTCACACATGATCTCGCGGCAAGAGGCCAAATATGCGTACAAACAGGCGGCCGGCGTACGCCGCTTGATCGTGGGCAGCGGCCAGGATGGCAACGTGGAGCTCTCTCCCAAGGCGGCCGCCTACCTGAAGCGAAGGAAATGCCGGGTGGTGCTGCTGCCCACGCCCAAGGTGATCAACGTGTGGAACCGAACGAACGGTACAGCGGTCGGCCTGTTCCACGTGACCTGCTGAGCGCTTCCATCGGCAAGCTCGGTCCATCGTGCGACCCGACGCTGGGCGCCCCGTCGGACGCCGAACGGTAACGCTCGCGCAGGGTCTCCGGCACGGCGATCGGACACCCGGACACCCAGCTGGTGGGCCGCCATCGAGCCCCACACGAGCGCCACATGGACGTCGATCCGCAATGCAAGGTTCGCGGCGGCTTCGGCGACCGCCGGAAGGATCCTGCAGCCAGGCCACCTGCCACCTGCCACCGCCGGATCGACATCCACCCGGAAGGGCTTGCACCTTACGAGGCGCGGCGGCTTGCGCGGGTGATCACTTCCTCGGTCGTGAGTGGGCTCTTGTGGTAGCTCAGGCACAGCGGGGTCCGGATCTTCTCGAACGAGCCGCCTTCAACCGCGGAATAGAACTGGCCCGTCCGTAGCCGAGAGATGTCCGGCACGTCGCCGCCCTTGGCTTGGGCCCCTACCGCGGGTTGAAAAGCTGCGGGACGCGGGCAAGCTCGGGCCGGGCCGCACGGTCGCCATCACCGGCATCGGCGGCCTGGGCACCTACGCGGTCCAGTACGCCCGGCTGTTCGCGGGCGGATCGACGGTGATCGCACTCGGTCGCACTGACAGCAAGCTGGACGTCGCGGTGGACAACGGCGCACACCACGGGATCAACACCAGGGACAAGTCCGTCGAGGCAATCCAGGACGAGTTCGCGAAACTCACCGGCCGACGCACAGTCGACGCGATCCTGGACGGCGCGGGCGCCAAGGCATCGGTCTCGCTGGTGTTCGATCTGCTGGGTGTGGAAGCACAGGTGTCGGCGTCACAGGTCATCTGGTCGCACTTGTGCGGGGTTCGAAGACCTGTGCGTATCTGATCGAGGCACCGGCGGCTCGGATGGTTTGGTGCTGGACCTGGGTTGGCCGGGGCGGTGGGTGACCGAGTGGCGGCTGGATGGTTCGGACGTCGGTTGCCCGGTACGGGGCCTGATGGCGATCGATAGTTGGCTCCGTGGGGAGGTGCTGGTGGCTTGTTGCGGCAGTCGGGCGTTGCGCTGTTGGGCGGAGAGGTCCATTCAGATCTCGATGATGTACCAGGTGCGGGGGTCGTGGAACTGCATCCACATCCTGTTGTCTCGGCATGTTGTCCTGCGTGCCCCGGTGCCTGGTCGGTTCCCGTCGGGCAGGAGCAGCGGTGCGGTTGTGGTGGCTTCTACGGGGCCGTCGTTGATGCGGGCGAAGGTCACCTCGCCGGGTGCGAGCCGGCGGCGTCAGCCGTGCATCAGTATTGGCCGGTGTAACAAGACGAATTGACTCGGTAGCAATCGGCGTACCCGACGATTTCGTGGTCAACGTCTCGCACGTAGACCGTGACATCGGTGATCCCGCCGGAGACCGCGCTTCCGTCCAGCGTCACGTTGCCGATCGTCTGCCAACCACCCGTGGTTCCGCCGCAGCGGTCCCAACCCTTGGCGTCCACGACCAAGTTCCCTTGCGATCCGATCACCGAAAGCTTTCCGCACTCGCCCGCCTTGACATAGAACTTCAGCGATGTGACCGTGACGGACCGGCTGTACCAGCTGAGACCTCCGGTGGCCTGGACGGCGACAGCACCCGCCCCGCCGGAATGCACCGCCTTGGCGACGAAGCTGGTCGGGGAGGCGTTGGCGGCGGAACTCCACCCGAATACGGAAACGGCGAGCATGCCGACCGCGATTCCTGCCTGCAGCATCCGTCGTCTGAGCATGGCATCTCCTTGCGGGTGTTCGTCGCGACCCGTGGGCGTACGACACAGCGGGTTGGATCGCGTCCGAGACTATCAACGAACTTCAGTCGGTACGCCGCCGCCCTGTGGGCGGTTGTCTGGTGTCCACGTTGGCGGTCATGGCCCTGAGGATGCCTGGTAGGGCACCGTTGCATTGAGCGTCGGCAAGATCCAGGCAGACTGAGCAGTGAAGTCATCGACCCGACCTGATCCGTGGCAGCCTGCGAAGTCGGCGTCGTACCACTACACAACGCCGTCGCCGCGATCGAATCCCTCCGCCGCGCCGATGTCATGAAGATCCTCGTCGAGCTCGCCGGTGAACGAACCGGACGGTCGCACCCAGGTGAACCGTCACCTGGGTGCGACTGTCCCGGTTCAGCAGCTGGCGTTCAGGCCGATCCAGTTGGCACGGTCGTTGTAGCCGCCGTCGCCTCCGTCGCCCACCACCAGGTCGAGCACCCGGACGTTGGTCAGATCGACGTCAATCTGGCGGGTGTCGTCACGGGTCAGCAGCCCACTGTCGAACAGGACCCGGCCATCGCCGATCACCTGGAAGGTCGCGGTCGCGCCCTCCGGTCCAACGTTGCGGACCGCGTCGTCGATGCCGACCATCGCGGTCAGCCGGCGGCACTGACTGCCCAGGTAGTAACGGACCGTGGAGGGCGACGCGACCCCGAGGCCCGTCGGGTACACCTGGCCGAGCACACTCAGCGGCGACCAGCCGCCGACGCTGAGATCGATCGTCGGGCTCATCCAGCCGCTGGTGGCACTGATCCACGCGTGGTGCGACAGCGCGGCCTCACCGTCGGGCGGCGCCGGCGCGACCACCACCGCCGAGACCGTGGTCTGTGTCAACCGCCCGTGTCCCATCACGTCGTACGACGTGGTGGCGGTCATCCTGGCCTCGCCGGTGGCCGCGGTGGACGGGGGCGTCACCGCGAAGGCGAAGGTGGCGGCGCTGCCGCGCGGCAGGACTGTCGGTGCGCCGCTGAGTGGTTTGACCGTCCAGCCGGCGGGGGTGGCCAGCCTTACCTTCGGCGCGAAGACCGGCAGCGTGCCGTCGTTGCGTACGGCGACCTCGACCCGCGCCTCGTCACCGCCGGCAAGCACCGGCGCGGTGCCGTCCGGAGTTGGGACGGCGTCAACCTTCGTGATCTGCGGGAGGCCGGCGGTCACGTGCGGGATACCGGGCACGCCGCGGGCCGGGCCGACCCGGAACAGCGCCGCGCCGTGGGCCGCGACGGCCGCGCTGACGGTGCCGGCGCTCTCGGTAACCTGGTTGGTCCATGCGTTCTTCAGGGTGAACCGCGACCCGGAGAGGCCGACCGAGGAAGCCGTCGTGGTCAGGATCTTCGGGCCGTCGCCGCGGTTGAGCAGCACCACGGCCCGGTCGCCGTTGGCCAGCCGCTTCACCCACGTCTCCGTCGCGCCGGCGGGGCCGACCCGGACAGCCTGGACACCGGCGGGGTCCTGGTCGATTGCCAGCACGTCGGGGTCGGAGAGCGTGTCGATGGAGGTCTGGCTGAGCTTACGGACATCGCTGCCGATCACCAGCGGCGCGGCGGCCATGGACCACAGCGTCATCTGGGTGCGGAACTCCTCATCGGTCATCCCGAGCTCAGGGCCCAGGTAGTCCGGGTCGTTGAAGTGACCGGGTCCGGCGACCTCGGGGTGCCGCGCATTCGCGTCGTAGTTGCGCAGCACGTCCTTGAACTTGATGTCATACACGAAGCCGACGTCGGTGTAGGTCCGCCAGGACTGCGCGATCGCCGGCGCATAGGTCCAGGAGTACGTCGACTGCTGCTGCGGCGGGTAGTTGCCCCAGTCCGGCGAGGTCACCGGGTTACACAGGTTGAAGATGATCGGCCGGTGGCTGGCGTTGTTCCGCAGCGCCCGCGCGAACTCGGTGAAGACGGTCTTCGGGTCCAGGTTGGCGGCGATCCCGCAGAGGAAGTCCACCTTCACCGCGTCGAACTCCCAGGCGGCGAACTGGTCCGCGTCGCGCTGGTAGTAGCCGCCGCTGCCAATTCCGCACCGGCCGGGGATGTACGGTCCGGCGTCGGTGTAGATGCCGGCCTTCAGGCCCTTGGCGTGGATGTAGTCGACCAGCGGCTTCAGCCCGTTCGGGAAGCGGGTCCGGTCGGGCTGCAGTTCGCCGGCGGCGGTGCGCGGCTCCGGGTCCTGCCAGCCGCCGTCGAGCCAGACGATGTCATAGCCGGCCCGAGCCAGGCCGCGCGAGACCAGGGCGTCGGCGACCCCCTTGACCGACTCCTCGGAGAAGTCGCCGCCGAGGCCGAAGTAGGTGTTCCAGCCTTGGTACGGCGTCGGGCTGAGCACCTGCTGAGGTGCTGGCTCCGTGCCGGCGACAGTGCCGGCGACAGTGTCGGCCGCTGGGCCGGCGTTGGCGGGTGCGGGCACGATCAGCAGACCGGCCGTGAGGGCGAGCAGGGCGGGGAGCACGTGTCGTTTCACGTCGAATTCCTTTGCTGCCGGGGAATTGGGCGGACGCCGTGACGGGCTACTTGCCGGGCTTGTACTTGTCGGAGGCCTGCTGCCGCAGCTCCAGGTAGCGCTTCAGGCCGGCGCCGTCGAGATCCTGCACGAAGGCGTCCCAGTCGGTGTCGTGGACTTGGGATCGGTGCTGAACGCCAGGTGAGTGCGTCGCTGGGCCGAGGACGGTCAGGGCATGGGTCATCGATCAGATCAGGCGCATAGCGGTGCTCCTGTCCTGCTTCACAAGGGGTTGGTGGTCAGGCGCGGCGCAGGACGACCACCTCGGCGTCGTGCGTCGCGGTCCACTGCACGGGCAGTCCCACGGCGGCGAGGTGGCTGCCCGAGTAGAGATGTTCACCGGCCCGGTAACGTGCTTGCGGTGACAGGCCGCGCAGTGGCAGCCGGACCGGCCGGGACGGTAGCAGGCCGGCGCCGTCCAGGCGGCCGGTGTGCCAGGCGAGCACCACGACGGTGCGCTCGTCCGGGGCGAGGTACTGCACCGCGCACCGGACTCGGTCCGGTCCGCCGATGAGGTGCACAGTGCCGTGCATGACGATGTCGCGGATTTCCTTGTAGCGGGCGATCCAGCGGGCCGCCTCGGCGCGCTGCTCGGCGGTCCAGTGCCGGATGTCGGCGCCGATGCCGAGGACGCCGGCCATCGCGAGCACGAACCGGAACGCGAGCGTGCGCGGGCGGGGGTCGAACAGCCCGGGCGCGTCGGTCACCCAGGAGCTGAGCAGGTGTGGTGCGTTGGCGTGCAGGAAGCCGTGCTGAATGGCGAGGCGGTCCAGCGGGCCGGTGTTGTCGCTGGGCCAGAACACGTCGGCGCGGGCCGCCATGCCGAGGTCGGTACGCGCGCCGCCGCCGGCGCACGCCTCGATCAGCACCTGCGGGTGGTCGCGACGCAGCCGTTCGTAGATGCGGTACAGGTTGGTCACGTGGGCGCCGTCGAGATCGAGCACGCCGGTGGCGCCCGGCCGGCCCGGCTCGGTCCGCGGCCGGTTGAAGTCCCATTTCAGGTAGTCGATGTCATGTTCGCGCAGCAGTCCGTCCACAGTGGAGTGCACGAATTCGGCCACCTCCGGCCGGCCCAGGTCGAGCAGGTACTGGTTGCGTACCGCGGTGAGCGGGCGGCCGCCGACGGCATACACCCAGTCCGGGTGTTCGGCATACAGCCGGGAGCGCGGGTTGACGCACTCCGGCTCGACCCACAGCCCGAACTTGAGGCCCAGCGCCCGCACGTCGCCGATGAACGCGTCGAACCCGGCGGGGAACTTGGCCGGGTCGGGCGTCCAGTCGCCGAGGCCGGCGGTGTCGTCGCCGCGGCCGGTGAACCAGCCGTCGTCGACGACGAACGTCTCCACCCCGATCTCGGCCGCGATCCGGGCCAGCGCGAGCTGGCTGTCCGCGTCGACGGCGAAGTAGGTGGCCTCCCACGAGTTGTAGAGCACCGGCCGTGGCGCGAGCCGGTCGCCGGCGAGCAGGCGCTGGTACCGGTGCCAGACCTGGGCCAGCCCGCCCAGCCCGCCGGCGCTGTATGCCCCGGCGGCGACCGGTAGCGTCAGCCGCTGGCCGGGCGCGAGCTCCAGGGGGCCGTCGACAAGCCGCCGGCCGGCCCGGATCCGGGTCAGGCCGCCGGTGTCGCGCTCCGCCTCGATCTGCCACGATCCGGTCCAGGCCAGGGCGACGCCCCAGACCGGGCCGTCGTCGGCCTGATCGGTGATCGCGAGCCACGGCACGTACAGATGACCGGGGACGCCCTGCGCGCTGCCGACGGCGAACGCGCCGTGGGCGAGGTCGACGCGGTCGAGCTGGAACTCCTGCGCCCACTGTCCCCACTGGTAGCTGATCCGGGCACCATGCGGGGTCGGCACGCAGAACCCTGCCGAGCCGGCCCGCGCCAGCCGCAGCGGCTCCGGGCCGTCGTTGGTCAGCTCGACCCAGCGCTCCACCACGTCGGTGCCGGCCGGGATCCGGTAGTGCAGCACGGCCCGCAGCCCGTTGACCGGGTCGGCGAACGTGACCTCCAGTTGCTGGCCATGGGCCGCGGCCTCGGTGAACTGGAACGCGGAGCGTGTCTCCACCACGAGGTCGGCGCCGGCGAACGGCCGGTCGGTCTCGGTGGCGTATTCGACCGGGGCGGCGTCGCCCTTGGTGAGGAACGGCACCGGGCCGTCGTATCCGACCGGCGACGGCCCGTCGGAGACTCCGTGCGGGCCCCACGCGACCAGTTCCAGCCAGCGGCCGTGGTCCGGCACGGCCACGGTGTATTCGGTGCGGGTGCCCCGCAGGGTCCATCGCCGGGTAACGTGACCGTCCCTCATTTGACGGCTCCGATCGCGAGGCCGGACACGAAATGCCGCTGGAATCGCAGGAAGACCGCGACTGTCGGTACCGCCGCGATGACTGTGCCGGCGGCGATGACGCTCCACGACGAGACGAACTGGCCCTGCAGGCCCAGTAGCGCCGGGGTGACCGGCATCTTGTCGTCGGTACGCAGCACGGTGATCGCCCACAGCAGGTCGTTGAAGATCCAGGTGAACGACAGCGCGCCGAGCGCGGCGAGCGCCGGGCGGGTCAGCGGCAGGATCACCCGGGCGAAGATCTGGCCCGGCCCGGCCCCGTCGATGGTGGCCGCCTCCTGGATCTCGCCCGGCAGATCGCGCATGAAGCCGTGCAGCACGAACGTGTAGAAGCCGAGGCCGAAGCCGACCTGCACCGCGATCAGCGCGTAGAGCGTGTCGTAGAGGCCGGTCAGCTCGCTGAACTTGGCCACCGGGATGAGCAGGATCTGCGGCGGGAGGAGGTTACCGGCGAGCATCAGCAGCAGGATCGTGCGACGGCCGGGGATTCGGTACCGGCTGAGCGCGAACGCCGCGCCCGCGGCCAGGATCAGGCTGAGCGCGACCGAGGGCACGGTCACGAGCATGCTGTTGATCAGGGCCCGCAGTTCGCCGCCATCGGTCCACGCCTGGCGGTAGGTGTCCAGCGTGAACGAGCGCGGCAGGGAGCCGACCCCGTTCGCGGCGATGTCATCGAAGGTCCGCGTCGACATGACGACGACCCAGAGGATCGGGGCCAACCACAGCAGGGAGAGCAGCACCATGCCTGTGTGGAACGCCCCGGTGCGCAGCATGCGGATCATGCGTTCTCCTCCCTGAACGCGCGCACGAGGTAGCCGAGGATGACCGCCAGCGCGAGCACGAAGATCACCACGGCGATCGCGGACGCGTAGCCCAGCCGCAGGCTCTGGAACGCGGTCGAGTACATGTAGGTGCTCAGCAGCTCGGAGGAGTGGTATGGGCCGCCGCGGGTGAGCGACCAGACGATGTCGAAGGAGCGCAGCGAGTCGATCACGATGACCGACAGCACGACCGCGTTGACGCCCTTGAGCTGCGGGACGGTCACGTTCCACAACCGCTGCCAGGCGGTGGCGCCGTCGACCCGGGCGGCCTCGTGCAGCGCCGGGTCGATGGCCTTCAGGCCGGCCAGGTAGAGCACCATCACGTAGCCGATCTGCCGCCACAGCGCCGGCAGGATCACCGCGTAGAGCGCGGTGTCCGGGTCGGCGAGCCACGGCCGGATCAGCTGCTCCAGCCCGACGCCGCGCAGGATCGTGTCGGCGAGACCGTCGGGTTGGTAGAAGACCCGCCAGACGAGCGCGGTGACGACCAGTGAGAACACCACCGGCGTGAAGAGCGCCGCCCGGTAGAAGCCGACGCCGCGCCGGTCGCGTTGCAGGAGCAGCGCCATCCCGAAGCCGCCGGCGACCGACAGCCCGCCGAAGAGCACCAGCCAGATGACGGTGTTCAGCAGGGCGCCGCGGAACGTCGGGTCACCGGCCAGCTCGGTGTAGTTGTCGATGCCGACGAAGCGTGGCGGCGTCATGCCGTCCCAGCGGGTGAAGGAGAACCAGAACCCTTGCAGCGCGGGCCAGAACACCCAGACGCTCTCGACCGCGAAGGGCACCAGGACGAAGGCCACCAGCAGCGGCGACAGCCGGGGCCGTCGCCGCCGGGGTGTGGTATCGATTGCCGTCACGTCAGGCCTTGAAGACCTTCTCGGCGCTGGTCTGCCACTCGCGCAGGATCGCGTCGATCTGGTCGGGTTTGTCGATGAACTTCGTCAGCGCGACGTCGGCGGTGGGCTGCAGCGCGTCGCTGGAGTCGCGGTTGAAGAACTGGGTCAGCTCCTTCGCCCCGTCCAGCATCGCCTTGCCCTTGACGACCATCGGGGAGTCGACGGCCTTGGCCTTCGGGTTGGCCGGCAGGACGATGCCGGAGCTGGACTTCACGTAGGTCTCCTGCGCCTCGACACTCGCGAGGTAGGTCAGCAGGGCCTTCGTGCCGGCCCTGTTGGCGGTCTTCGCGCTCGCGAAGAAGCCGTCGGTCGGCGCCTCCTCCGCGACCGGCACCGCTGGGTCGATGATCGGGAACCGGAAGAAGTCGAGGTCGCCGAGCGCGTCCTTCGGTGCGGCGTCAGCGAAGAACGTGCCGATCAGGAACATGCCGGTCTTGCCCGCCAGCAGGGCGGTGGTTGCCTCCTGGAACGGGTAGGCCTTGCCCTTGGGGTCGAAGTAGGGAAGCACCTCGGCCCACTTCGTGAATACCGCCTTGACCTTCGGGTCGTCGAAGCGTTGCTTGCCGGCGAGCAACTCGCGGTGGAACGGCGCGCCGTTGACCCTGATGTTGAGGTAATCGAACCAGGCCGAGGCCACCCACGGGGTGTCGCCGAGGCCGATGCCGATCGGCGGGATGCCCTTGCCCTGCAACGTCTGGCACAGGGTCAGGAATTCGGTCCAGGTCTTCGGCTCCTGCACGCCCCACTTGGCGAAGTTGGACTTGCGGTAGAAGAAGCCCCACCAGTAGTTGTTCATCGGCACGAAGACCTGCTTGCCGGTGGCGTCGGTGGACAGGGAGCGCAGCGCCTGCGGGTAGTCGCCGAGGCTCTGCCAGATGTCGGAGACGTCGAGCAGCAGGTTCTTGCTCGCGTAGTCGTTGGCGACGGAGCCGGCATACCACGTGTAGATGTCCGGCGGGTTCGCCGAGGTGAGGTAGGTGGGCAGCTGGGTGCGGAAGGTCTCCGACGCGATGGTGTTGAGCGTCGCTGTGCCCTTGCCCAGCTTGTTGAAGTCCGCCACCAGCTTCTCCATGGCCGACTTGGCCTGCGGGGAGGAGAGGTTGGACTGCAGGGTGATCGCGCCAGAGGCCTTGTCGGACGATTCGCCGGCGGAGCTGGCGCACGCGCTCAGCAACGAGCCGCCGCCGAGCGCACCCATGCCCAGGAGACCGAGGTGCCCAAGGAATCGGCGGCGACCGGGGTCGAAGTCGCTCACGGGGTGTCCCTTCCTCAACGACACTCTGCGTGACTGCACGCTGTGTCGGTCATATGAACGGTGTATCCAGAAGGTTGCATGCGGGCCTTGGTAGCTGTCAAGATGTATTCGTAATTAATGGTTAAACCGTGGACTGCGGTGGGGAGACAGGTCAGCATATGCGGCGGCTAGAGGGCAGGACTGCGCTGGTGACAGGCGCGGCGGGTGGCATAGGGGCGGCGACCGCCCGTCGGCTCGCCGCCGAGGGCGCCGCGGTGGGCCTCATGGATGTGGAGGATCCCGGGCCGCTCGCCGCAGAGCTGACCGCAGCCGGCGTCCGGGCACTGTCCGTAGTGGCCGACGTCGCTGAAGAGGACGCCTGGGCCGGCGCGGTGACGGCGGTGCGAAGCGCGCTCGGGCCGGTCGACATCCTGGTCAGCAACGCCTACACCGTCGAGGTCGCCCCGGCCCACCGCACCAGTCGCGCGTCCTGGGACCATCAGCTCGCGGTCAGCCTGACCGGCACCTTCCTGGGCATCCGGGCCTGCCTCGACGACCTGCGCGACCGGCAGGGCGCGGTCGTGCTGGTCTCGTCGGTGCACGCGCTGGTCGGGCTGCCGGGCCGGCCCGCCTATGCTGCGGCCAAGGGCGGCCTCGTCGCGCTCGGCCGGCAGCTCGCCGTCGAATACGGCCCGGGGATCCGGGTCAACACCGTCCTGCCCGGGCCGATCCTCACCGGCGCCTGGGACGACATCTCCGAGGACGACCGTCGCCGCAGCGTCGCCGAGACGATCGCCAAACGGTTCGGCACCCCGGACGAGGTGGCGGCCACCGTGGCCTTTCTCGCCTCACCGGACGCCGCGTACATCACCGGGGCCAGCCTGGTGGTGGACGGCGGTTGGACCGCGATAAAAACGTCAGCCTGACACAGTGCCTGACAGATCGGCAGCGACGAACGAGAGGGTGCGGAGAGCATTGGCAAACTACGCGGGCCGCGGCGTGCACGGGCAGACCGTCGAGGTCCTCGCCCGTCGCATCCTGGCCGGAGAGATCGCCGAGGGCGAGACGCTGAACCTCGGGGCACTCCAGGAGGAGCTCGACGTCAGCCTCACCGCGCTGCGGGAGGCGCTCAAGGTGCTCTCGGCGAAAGGCATCGTCGACGCCCGCCAGAAGCGGGGCACCTTCGTCCGGCCCCGCGCTGACTGGCACCTGCTCGACGGCGACGTGATCCGTTGGCAGTTCGCGGAGGGCGCCGACCCGCGGCTGCTCGACAAGCTGCACGAGGTTCGCAGCATCATCGAGCCGGCCGCGGCCCGGCTGGCCGCGATCCGGGCCGTCGACGAGGACTTCAGCGCCCTGGAGCAGGCACTGGCGCAGATGGTCGAGGCGCATGGCAACCCGGCCGCGTCCGTGGCCGCCGACCTGTCCTTTCATCGTGCTCTGCTCACCGCGACCCACAACGAGCTGCTCGAGCGGATGGAGGTGGTCATGGAGACCGGCCTGGCCGAACGTGACCGGTTGGTGCACGGCGGTGCGCATGACGACCCGGTGCCCAGCCACCGCGCGGTGGTCGACGCGATCCGCTCGCGCAACGAGTCGGCGGCCGAGGCCGCGATGCGCGGACTGCTGGCCAAGGCCGTCCGCGACGTCGAGAAGGTCCGCGCACAGAAGAAGGACAGCCGGTGAAGATCGACCGCATCGAGACGTTCCTCGTCCCGCCCCGCTGGCTCTTCTGCCGCGTCGAGACCGACGAGGGGCTGGTCGGCTGGGGCGAGCCCGTCGTCGAGGGGCGTGCCGAGGTGGTCCGCAGCGCGGTCGAGGTCCTTGCCGAATACCTCGTCGGCCAGGACCCGCTGCGGATCGAGCACCACTGGCAGGTCCTCACCAAGGGCGGCTTCTATCGGGGCGGTCCCGTGCTCTCCAGCGCGGTCGCCGGTCTCGACCAGGCCCTGTGGGACATCGCCGGCCAGGCGTACGGCGCGCCGGTCCACGCCCTCCTCGGCGGCCCGGTGCGCGAGCGGGTCCGGATCTACTCCTGGATCGGCGGCGACGAGCCGGGCGAGGTCGCCGAGGCCGCCGCGGCGCAGTCCGCCGCCGGGCTCACCGGCGTCAAGATGAACGCCTTCGGCCGGCTGTCGACGATCCCGACCCCGGCCGAGGTGGATGCGATCGTCGAGCGTGTCGCCGCCGCCCGCGCGGTGCTGGGCGACGACCGCGACATCGCGCTGGACTTCCACGGCCGGGCCAGCGCCGCCGCGGTCCGCCGCATCCTGCCCGAACTGGCGCCGCTGCGGCCGTTGTTCGTGGAAGAGCCGGTCCTGCCCGACCAGGTCCACCACCTGCGCGACATCGTCAACTGCTCGCCCATCCCGATCGCCACCGGCGAGCGCCTCTACGGCCGATCCGAGTTCCTGGGGCCGCTGCAGGCCGGGGTCGCCGTGGTCCAGCCGGACCTGTCGCACGCCGGTGGGATCTCCGAGGTCCGGCGGATCGCCGCGCTCGCCGAGACCTACGGGGCGGTGCTCGCCCCGCACTGCCCACTCGGCCCGATCGCCCTCGCCGCGAGCCTGCAGGTCGCCTTCGCGACGCCCAACTTCCTCATCCAGGAGCAAAGCATCGGCATCCATTACCACCGCGGATCCGAGTTGCTCGACTACCTCGTCGACCCGGAGCCGCTGCGGTTCGTCGACGGGTACATCGTGCGGTTCGACGCGCCCGGACTCGGCGTCACCGTCGACGAGGCAGCGGTCCGGTCCGCTGCCCGCACACCACACGCCTGGCGCAACCCGATCTGGCACCACGACGACGGCTCATTCGCAGAATGGTGAGCTACCCGGTTCCGCTGACGGTCGGGTACGACGCGGCGCACGGCGGGCGGTGGACCACGCTGTCCGGCGGCGGGCGCGAGTGGCTGTGGCACCACGCGTCCCCCACTCGCGACACTGTGCGGCCCGGTGATCCGTTCGTCGATGCCGGGGGCCTCGAAGAGTGCCTGCCAACCGTGCGCGGCACACCCGACCACGGCGAGGTCTGGTCGCGCCCGTGGCGCGTCGCCGGGCCGGGCACCCTCACCGTGGAACGGCCGGAGTTCGAGCTGACCCGCCGGATCGCCGAGCGCGGCGGGGTGGTCGTCGCGGACTACCGCCTCCGGGCCGAACCCGGGTACCGGTTCGTGTGGGTCGCTCACGCGCTGCTCGACGTGTCGCCGGACGCGCGGCTGGACGCCCCGGCAGGCACCCGGACCCGGCTCTATCCCGACCCCGCTCCGCCGTTCGACGGGCCGTGGCCCTCGCCCGGCGGGGTGCCGCTGGACCGGCTCGGGCCGGACGACGGCACCGCGATCGGCGCGGTGCTGCTGGACTGCCCCCGAGCCACGGTAGTCGACGGCGCCGACCGGCTGACGCTGTGGCTGGAGTGCGACGGGCAGCCCCGCTCCACCGCCCTGTGGCGCAACCTGCGTGGCTGGCCGGCGCACATGCCGTACCACAGCATCGGGGTTGAGCCCATGCTCGGCGGGGGCTTCGACGTGGCCGAGGACGTGCCCGCCGCCGTGGTCCCGGCCGCCGGTGAAGTGCTTTGGCGGCTCACCGTCTCCGCCGACCGGACAAGTTGAAGGAAGTCTGCGATGCATCTGCTTGACGAACTGCGGACCCATCGGCTCCTGGCAATCGTGCGCGGCCCCGATCCGGACGCCGCCCTCGCCGCCGTGCTGGCGCTGGCCGGCAGCGGCATCGCGCTCATCGAGGTCTCGCTGACCGGCACCGGCGCCCTCGGCACGATCCGCCGGGCGCGCGCCGAGCTCGGCGCCGGGTTCGGGCTCGGCGCCGGCACCGTCCGCACTGCCGAAGACGCCCGGGCCGCCGCAGACGCGGGCGCCGCGTTCCTGGTCAGCCCGGCCCTGACGCCCTCGCTCGGCGAGGCCGGCCGGCTCGGGCTGCCGATGCTCGCCGGGGCGCTGACCCCGACCGAGGTGGTCCAGGCCGAGGCGGCCGGCGCCACGGCGGTGAAGCTCTTCCCGGCGTCGCTCGGCGGCCCTGGCTACCTCGCCGCGCTGCGGGATCCCTTTCCCGGTACGGCGTTCGTTCCGGTCGGCGGTGTCGACGCGCAGAGCGCGGGGCAGTACCTGCGGCACGGGGCGGTCGCGGTCGGGGTCGGTTCCCCCCTGCTCGGCGACGCGGTCCGCGGCGGCGACCTCGGCGCCCTGCGCGACCGCGTCGCCGCATTCCTGGCAGGCGTAGCCGACGCCGGCGCGGGCGGAGCCGGCCAGTGACCGACGTGCTCACGCTCGGCGAGACAATGGCGTCCTTCCGGACCGCCGGCCCGCTCCGGCTCGGCGGCACCGCACAACTCTCCGTCGCCGGCGCCGAGTCGACGGTTGCGATCGGCCTCGCCCGCCTCGGGCACCGCGCCGCGTGGATCGGTGTCACCGGCGCGGACGAGCCGGGCGAACTGGTCCGCCGGAGCCTGCGGGCCGAGGGCGTCGACCTGACCTGGGCACGGATCGACCCGGACCGGCCGACAGGGCTGATCCTCTTCGAGCCCCGCGTCGGCGACATCAACCGTGTCACCTACCACCGCGCGGGGTCGGCGGGGTCCGCGCTGAAGCCGTCCGACGTCGCGGCGGCGTTCGACGCCGTCGGGCCGCCGCCCCGGTTACTGCACGTCACCGGGATCACCTGTGCGCTGGGCGCCGGCCCATATGAGGCGGTACGGACCGCGGTGGAGCGGGCCCGTGCCGTGGGTGCGCTCGTCTGCCTCGACGTCAACCATCGGCGGCGGCTGTGGTCAATGGCGGAGGCCGCTGCCGCACTACGCCCGCTGCTGGCATCCGCCGACCTCGTGATCGCCTCCGACGACGAACTCGGCGTGCTCACCGACGCCGCCGACCCGGTCGCCGCGCTGCGAGCAGCAGGCGTGGGCGAGGTCGTGGTGAAGCACGGCGCAAGCGGTGCGACCAGCCACAGCGACCTCGGCACCGTGCACCGGGCGGCCAGGAGGGTGCCGGTCATCGACACCGTCGGCGCAGGTGACGCCTTCGTCGCCGGCCTGCTGTCCGCGCTCCTCGACGGCCTGCACGTCGCCGAAAGGCTCGACCGGGCAGTCACCACCGGCGCCTTCGCCGTCGCCACCCGCGGCGACTGGGAGGGCCTGCCCACCCGCGGGGAGCTGACCCTGCTGGACCATGAACCAGGCACGGCCGTCAGGTGAAGGAGCGATCGATGGAACTGATCCCCTGGAGCGAAGACCGGCTGGAGCTTGGCGAAGGCGCGCGCTGGGTCGGCGACCGCCTCGTCCTCGTCGACCTGCTCGCCGGGCGGCTGCTGGAGACCACCGGCGACGCGCCAGAACCGTTGCGCGAGCTGCGCCGGCTGGACGTCCCGCTCGGCGCCGTAGCACCCGTCAGCGGGCGGCCCGGCGACTTTCTCGCAGCCGCGGGTGCCGGCGTCGAACTGCACGACGGCGACGGCAGGCGCACGCCGGTCGCAGATCTGGCCAGCGACTCGCCCGAGCCGGCTCGGGTCAACGACGCGGTCGCCGACCCGCACGGCCGCTTCTGGGTCGGCATCATGACCTACGCCGCAGTCCCCGGCGCCGGCGCGCTCTTCCGGATCGCCCCGGGTGCGGCGCCGGTCCCGGCCGTCACCGGCCTCACGATCCCGAACGGCCCGGCGTTCGACGCCGACGGCACCACCATGTACCTCGCCGACACCCCGCTCGGGCAGGTCGACCGGTTCATCGTCGACCCGAACACCGGCGAGCTCAGCGGACGAGAACCGTTCCTGCGGCTCGCGCCCGGCGAGGGTAAGCCGGACGGGATGACGGTCGACGCCGCCGGCCACCTCTGGATGGCGCTGTGGGGCGGCTCAGCGGTCCGCCGGTACCGCCCGGACGGCGTCCTCGACCGGGAGGTCCGCCTGCCCGCCGCACAACCGACGAGCGTCTGCCTCGGCGGTCCTGGCCTGCGCCGCCTTTTCATCACGACCGCCAGCTATGGGCTCGCACCGCCCGGCCCGCTCGACGGCGCGCTCTTCGCTCTTGACGTGGAGGAAGCCGGTTTCTGCGCTCGCTGTGCGGCAACTCGTTGACACACAGCGTCGCCTAACCACCGAGCGGGCGGCCGTTCAGTCCGTCCTGCTCGGCCTCGTCGTCGCGCACGGCACGGGCGTCACGACAGAGTCACAGGGGACTAAATCCGCGGGCCCGTGCCCGTCTCCTCGGCCGGTTCGCCGCGGCCGAACCGGAGCAGGACCGAGGCGACTGCGAAGGTCACGCCGGCGGCAATGACGATGCCGAGGATGACCCAGATGTGGTCACCTTTGGGTGTGACGGCCATGTAGGCGAAGATGCTGCCCGGCGACGGGGTGGCGACCAGCCCGGCCCCGGTGACCATGAAGGTGCCGACGCCAGATGCGCCACCGGCGATCATGGCAAGGATCAGCTTGGGCTTCATCAGTACGTACGGGAAGTAGATCTCGTGGATGCCGCCGAGGAACTGCACGATGATCGCGGCCGGCACGCTGGGGCGCAGCGAGCGGGGGCCGAACAGGAAGAACGCGAGCAGCAGGCCGAGGCCGGGGCCGGGGTTCGATTCGATCATGAACAGGATGGACTTGCCCTTGTCGGCCGCCTCCGCGACGCCCAGCGGCCCGAAGACACCGTGGTTGATGGCGTTGTTGAGGAACAGCACCTTCGCGGGCTCCACGAGGACCGAGGTCAGTGGCAGCAGGTCCTTGGCGATGAGCCAGTCCACGCCGTGGCCGGCCTGCTTGGTGAGCCACTGCGCGACCGGTCCGATGCCGTAGAGGCCGCCGATGGCCATCGCGCCGCCGATGATGCCGGCGCTGAAGTCCTCGCCGCGTTCTTCACCCTTACCAGGCACTTACCCTGCATCAAGGCGTTTTGGGCAGTGCGGTGCAAGGGTTTGGACGAAGTCCAGGTTTCGGTCTGCCTAGCGGGAATCTGGGTTGGTTCCGCAGGGAGCTGCACCGCTGTCTGTGTTGGTTTGTGTTGGTATGGCCGTCCGATTACCAAACCCGATCGGGCGCAAATGTGGTTCGGCCAGGGTGAAACGGGGGCGAAACAACGGCCTGGACGGGTGTTGGCCCGGGGCGGGAGATCGTCCGTATCGCATGGCCTCAGCCCACGACCTGCTCATGCGGCCACGCCGGGAGCCCGTCGACCCCTCGTTTGTTGCGGTCTGGAGCCGCAACTAGGTCGTGTGGATTTTTCTGCGGCGCGAACCCTTGACACCCACACAATCGGGTGTAAAGCTGGATTAAACAAGGCAAAACAACAGTGAAACAGACATGTACGCCGAAGAGCGACAGCACGAGATCCTCCGCATCGCCCAGGCCAGGGGCCGGGTCGAGGTGGCGGCCCTGTCCGACGAGCTCAACGTCACCGCCGAGACCATCCGGCGCGACCTCACCACCCTGGAGCGGGCCGGCGAGCTCCGGCGGGTGCACGGCGGGGCGATCCCGATCGAACGAATCGGCTTCGAGCCCGCCCTGGCGATGCGCGACACCGTCTACATCGACGAGAAGGAGCGCATCGCGAAGCTGGCACTCAGCGAGGTGCCCGACGAGGGCGCCATCATCGTCGACGCGGGCACCACCACCGCGCGGCTGGCGCAGATCCTGCCCGGCGACCGCGAGCTGACGGTCGTGGTGAACTCCCCGGTGATCGCCACGACGATCGGCACGCGTAAGAATCTCAACGTCCTCGTGCTGGGCGGCCGGATCCGCGGCAAGACGCTCGCCGCGGTCGACGACTGGTCGCTGCGGCCCCTCGCCGAGCTTTACGTTGACGTCGCCTTTCTCGGCACCAACGGCATCTCGGTCGAGCGCGGCCTCACCACGCCCGACCCCGCCGAGGCCGCGGTCAAGCGGGCGATGATCCACGCCGCCCGCCGCACCGTCGTGCTGGCCGACCACACCAAGCTCGGCAACGACTACCTGGCCCGCTTCGGCGAGCTGGCCGACCTCGACCTGCTCATCACCGACAGCCGGGCCGACCACGACCTCGTGGGCGACATCGAGGCCGCCGGTGTTCGGGTGGTGCTGGCATGATCGTCACCGTTACCCTGAACCCCAGCCTCGACATGGCCGTCGAGATCCAAGCACTGGCGCGCGGCGAGGTCATCCGGGCCACCGCGGCGCACCTCGACCCGGCTGGCAAGGGCGTCAATGTCTCACGCGCGCTGCTGGCCAACGGCGTGCCGTCGGTGGCCGTGCTGCCGTGCGGCGGCGACGAGGGCGGCCAGCTCGTGCGGCTGCTCAAGGCCGAGGGCGTCGAGGCCCTCGCGGTGCCGATCACCGGCCGGACCCGCTCCAACATCACCCTCGCCGAGCCCGACGGCACCGTTACCAAGGTCAACGAGCCCGGGCCGACGATGCACCGCGCCGACCTCGACGAGGTGATCGACCGAGTCCTGACCCGGGCCGGAAGCGCCGACTGGGTCGCACTGTGCGGCAGCGTCCCGCCGGGACTGCCGGCGGACGCCTACGCCCAGCTGTGCCGCCAGCTGCGCGCCGTCGGCATCCGGGTCGCGGTCGACGGCAGCGGTCCGGCGCTGCGCAAGGCGGCGAATGCCGGCGCGACGCTGCTCAAGCCCAACCGGGACGAGCTCGCGGAGGTCGTCACCGGGCCGCTGACCGACCTCGCCTCGGTCGTCGCCGCGGCGCAGCGGCTGCGGGCCTGGGGCGCCGGCGCGGTGCTGGCCAGCCTGGGCGCCGACGGCGCCGTGCTCGTCGACGCCGACGGTGTGCTGTCCGGCACGTGCCCGATCACCCGGGCGCGCAGCACCGTCGGCGCCGGCGACGCGCTGCTGGCCGGGTTCCTGGCCGCCGGCGCGCGCGGCGCCGCCGCGCTGGCCGAGGGCCTGGCCTGGGGCGCCGCCGCCGTCAGCCTGCCGGGCAGCCGCATGCCGGGCCCCGCCGACCTGGATCGCCACAGGGCCACGATCCACCGCTGGCCGGCCCTCCTGAAGGAGGCACCCCGTGCCGATCTACACACCTGAAATCACCGGCACCGGGTTGCGGGCCTCCGTGCAACGCGTCGGCGGCTACCTCGCCGCAATGGTCATGCCGAACCTCGGCGCGTTCATCGCCTGGGGTCTCATCACCGCGCTGTTCATCCCGACCGGCTGGCTGCCCAACGCGTACATCGCGCAAATCGTCGGCCCGATGATCAAGATCCTGCTGCCGCTGCTCATCGGCTACACCGGCGGCCGGCTCGTGCACGGCCAGCGCGGCGCGGTCGTCGGCGCCGTCGCCACGATGGGCATCATCGTCGGCGCCGACGTGCCGGTGCTCCTCGGCGCCATGCTCATCGGCCCGCTGACCGCGTACGTGCTGAAGCTGTGGGACCGGCTGACGGAGAACCGGATCCGGCCCGGCTTCGAGATGCTCGTGGACAACTTCAGCGCCGGCATCATCGGCGGCGCCATGGCCATCGGCGGCCTCTACGGCATCGGACCGGTCGCGCAGTGGCTCACCAAGCAGGCCGGCCACGGCGCCGACTGGCTCGTCAGCCACGACCTGCTGCCACTCACCTCGGTCCTCGTGGAGCCCGCGAAGGTGCTGTTCCTCAACAACGCCATCAACCACGGCGTGCTCGGGCCGCTGGGTGTGGCGGAGGCGGCCGACAAGGGCAAGTCCATCCTGTTCATGATCGAGACGAACCCCGGCCCCGGCCTCGGCCTGCTGCTCGCGTTCCTCCTCTTCGGCCCCCGCGCCCTGCGCCCCAGCGTCCCCGCCGCGATCATCGTGCAGTTCCTCGGCGGCATCCACGAGATCTACTTCCCGTACGTACTGATGAAGCCCAAGCTGATCCTCGCCATGATCGCCGGTGGCGCCTCCGGCGTCGGCACGTTCATGATCACCGGCGCCGGCCTCGTCGCCACCCCCTCGCCCGGCAGCATCTTCGCCTACATGGCCGTCACCCCACACGGCGGCTACGTCGCCGTCCTGCTCGGCATCGCCATCTCCGCCGCCGTCACCTTCGCCGTCGCCTCTCCCCTGCTCGCGCTCGGCCGCGGCGAACCAGCCCCCGAGGCGGGCGGTGACTGCGCGAAGCCAGCCAACGTCAACGCGAAGCTGACGGAACGGAGGCGTAACCGGCCATACCCACCTAGGTCCGTTGCGACTGCACACGTGACGGCGCCCGCCGCCGGACGCTCCGAGGCGACCCGGGTTATCTCCCTACACCAACAGCTCACCGCGGCGCAGACCGCGCTGCAGCGAATCGCCGTGCTCGTCGCGTGTGGCGCCACCGAAGCTGCGGTCTTCAACGCGGTCGCCAAGGAGCTAGGGCAGCTCGTCGGCGCCGACGCGGCAAACATCATCCGCTATGAGACCGACGGCACGGCGACCGCGGTCGCAGCCTGGAGTCGGTCCGGCGCAGCAATCCCCGCCGGGACGAACATGCCGCTGGAGGGACGCAATGTTGCGGCGCTCGTGCTGCGCAGCGGCCGTTCCACTCGGATAGACAACTTCGCGGACGCCCCCGGCGCGCTCGCCGCGCTCATACGCGAGCACGGCATCCGCTCGACGGTCGGCGCCCCGATCTACGTCGAGGGACGCCTCTGGGGACTGGTGACCGCCTCCATGATGCGGAACGAGTTGTTGGCACCCCACGCCGAGACGCGTCTCGCCGACTACACCCACCTGGTCACCATCGCCATCGCCAACGCCCAAGCCCGCGCCGACCTGGCGGCCTCCCGGGCGCGCACGGTAATCGCCGCCGACCAGGCCCGGCGCCGCATCGAACGCAACCTGCACGACGGCGTCCAGCAGCAGCTGCTCGCGCTTGCCCTCCAGATACGTGAGACCCAGGCGAGCGTCCCACCTGAGATGTCCGAACTGCGGGAG
Source organism: Dactylosporangium cerinum (assembly GCF_042653625.1). Taxonomy (NCBI): domain Bacteria; kingdom Bacillati; phylum Actinomycetota; class Actinomycetes; order Micromonosporales; family Micromonosporaceae; genus Dactylosporangium; species Dactylosporangium cerinum. The sequence continues at coordinate 850,524 of NZ_JBHSIU010000041.1, forward strand.
CGACTGTCCGCGGTGACGAGCGGGCTCACGGGCACGTTCGACGACGTGCGAGAGATCTCGCGCGGCATCCATCCAGCGATCCTGTCCGAAGGCGGCCTCCGACCCGCACTGCGCACGCTGGCCCGCCGGAGCTGCGTCGCGGTGGACCTCAGCGTCCACCTCGACGAGCGACTTCCCGAGCCCGTCGAGGTAGCGGCGTACTACGTCGTCGCGGAAGCACTCGCGAACGCCATCAAACACGCTGACGCCTCGCTGGTACACGTAGAGGCCGCAACCTGCGCGGGTCGGCTGAACTTGTCCATCGATGACGACGGCGTGGGCGATGTCGACCCGGCCCGCGGGTCCGGCCTCATCGGACTCGTCGACCGGGTCGAAGCACTGGGCGGAACCATCACGATCAGCAGCCCTGCCGGTCAAGGTACCCACATACGAGCCGAGCTACCCATCCAACGTTGGGACCTAAGCCTAGATCGGCTTGATCGGGTCGACACGGGCATAGCGACCGCCACGGACGTCAGCGCCAGCGCCAGGACGCGGGTGGTGGGAGAAACGTCGAGAACGGTCTTGCCAGAGTAAGGACGCTCTGGCACGTAGGGGCGCCGGTTCGGGGGCGCTGATGCCCCTATGTTTGTCAAGCGGTTCGTGGGGTTTGGCCTGCTGGGTTGCGCTGTTGGATGAGGTGGTAGACCTCGCGGGCGATGTAGCGCTTGAGGCAGCGGATGGCTTCGCGGCGGGTGTTGCCTTGGGCGGTGCGTCGGTCGAGGTAGTCGCGGGTGCGTTGGTCGGTGCGGGTTCTGGTGAGCGCGATGTGGTAGAGGGCGGCGTTGGCGCGGCGGTCGCCGCCGCGGTTGAGCCGTCGTCGGCTGGTTTTGCCGGAGGAGGCTTCGACGGGGCTG